>CAMMSL010000017.1 GCA_946499505.1 uncultured Lachnoclostridium sp. | reverse complement strand
CCGTATCTGCTCCCTTTTCAAACGATTTTCCTTTCCTGAGTCGGTACGAAAAATCTAAATTTATTCTTGCATTTATTTTATAATAGTGCTATTGTTTAATTTATCGTGTTAAATCACGAAAGAAAAATACTCAGGAGAGTCTCTTTTCTTTTCCCAGGCTGAATGAGCTGGAAGGTCTGGAAAAGAGCGCCGAAGGTGTAAGCGTTGTCGCTGAGCCGTTTTTAAAATGAAAAGCGGAGCGAAAACGTGAGTCTCTCAGGCAAAAGGATGGAGGTATAAAGGAATGTTGGAGCAGATCAACAAAATCATTACTGTAGTTCAGGGCGCTGTGTGGGGGCTGCCGCTGATTCTTCTTATCCTGTTTACAGGATTTCTACTCACAGTCAGGCTGGGGCTTTTACAGGTAAGGCATCTCGGCAAAGCATTCAAATTCATGATCAAAAATGAAGAAGAAGGACACGGGGAAGTGACCAGTTTCGGGGCACTGTGTACCGCACTGTCCGCGACGATCGGAACCGGAAATATTGCCGGTGTGGCGACTGCACTTGCGGCCGGAGGACCGGGAGCGCTGTTCTGGATGATCGTGGCTGCATTTCTCGGAATGGCTACGAAATATGCGGAAGGACTTCTGGCGATCAAGTATCGTACAGTGGACGAGGACGGCCATATTCTGGGAGGACCGTTCTACTACATTGAGAACGGTATGGGAAAGAAATGGAAATGGCTGGCAAAGATTTTCGCGTTCTTCGGAGCATGCGTGGGACTGTTCGGAATCGGTACATTTACTCAGGTGAACAGTATTTCATCTGCCGTGACGAACTTCTTTGATCCGAACACAAATAACGTGGTATCGCTGTTTGGAAGGACGTATTCATGGAGTACTGTGATCACTTGTATCATACTGACACTGTGTGTCGGTCTTGTTGTAATCGGTGGGATTAAGAGAATCGCTAAAGTATCTGAGATTGTTGTGCCGTTTATGGCAATTCTCTATGTGGTGCTCGGACTGATCATTATCTTTACTAATATTACGGCTGTTCCGGCGGCGGTTGTCTCTATTGTGAAATCCGCATTTACAGGAAGTGCGCTCGCAGGCGGAGCTATGGGAAGTATGGTAGTCGCTATGCAGCAGGGTATTGCCAGAGGTATCTTTTCCAATGAATCCGGACTTGGTAGTGCGCCGATCGCGGCTGCGGCTGCTGTGACGAAAGAACCGGCGCGTCAGGGGCTGGTATCCATGACAGGAACATTCATCGATACAATTGTGATCTGTACGATGACAGGTATTTCTGTCGTGATTGCAGGATCATGGATGAATCCGGATCTGGAAGGCGTGGAGATCACTATGGATGCATTTCAGAAGGGGCTTCCGTTCCCGCCGCAGGTTGCAACATTCTCTCTGATGATCTGTCTTGTGTTCTTCGCATTTACGACGATCCTCGGATGGAACTACTACGGGGAGCGGTGTGTAGAGTATCTTTTTAACAGAAATAAATCTGTTGTAAAAGGATACAGATGGCTGTATATTGTGGCAGTCTTTATTGGCCCGTATATGACAGTGGCAGCGGTATGGAATATCGCAGATGTATTTAACGCGCTGATGGCGTTCCCGAATCTTGTAGCGCTGCTGGCACTGAATGGAGTCGTCGTCAGGGAGTCAAAAGATTATTTTGCAAGGCTGAAGACAATGAAGTAAACAGGTTCGGTAAAAGATTTACTATATCGGTAGGGACAGTCTTTATTCAGCACAGCTGAGTACAGACTGTTCTTTTTTATTTTCTGAAAATAACAGAATATTCAAGGACAGCAATCCTGTTGTCATTACAAAAATATAAAATGATTTCTTTTTCCTGCTAATCACCAGAGAAAGCGGTGTTGTTCTGAAAATACATGATAATGTGTTTTGGGGATTGCATTACACTATATTTTGTATTAGAATGAATTTCAGACAGATATATAGACCTTACAGGAAGAACCGCCGGGCGGATGTGGGGACTGTTCTGAATAGAGACAATTAAGGAGAGGGCAGAATGAAGATTATTAAAAGAAATGGTTCTGAAGAAGCATTCGACATTAAAAAAATCATAAGGGCGGTCACAAAAGCGGATACAAAGTCTGAGAGCAGAAGCCTGACGGATGCTCAGATTGATGATATCGCTGAATTCGTAGAATTCAAGTGCAATAAACTGAACCGCGCCGTATCCGTTGAGGAGATACAGGATATGGTGGAAAATCAGATCATGGCGACGGGGGCTTTTGATCTTGCAAGGAGATATGTGAGATACCGTTATAAACGTTCGCTTGTCCGCAAGGCAAACACGACAGATAACAGAATCCTTTCCCTGATCGAGTGTAATAATGAGGACGTGAAACAGGAAAATTCGAATAAGAATCCGGCGGTCAACAGCGTGCAGAGAGACTATATGGCAGGAGAAGTAAGCCGAGATCTTACTCAGAGGATGCTTCTTCCGGAAGATATCGTGGAGGCAGACAAACAGGGAATCATCCATTTCCATGATTCGGACTATTATGCACAGCACATGCACAACTGTGATCTGGTAAATCTGGAGGATATGCTGCAGAATGGCACTGTCATCAGCGGCACTATGATCGAGAAGCCTCACAGCTTCTCTACTGCATGTAATATCGCAACACAGATCATCGCACAGGTAGCCAGCAACCAGTATGGCGGACAGAGTATTTCTCTTGCGCATCTGGCGCCGTTTGTGCAGGTTTCAAGAGACAAGATCCGCGCAGAAGTGGAAGAAGAGATGCGTGTGATCGGTTTTGACTGTCCGGCGGATCAGCTCAATGAGATCGTGGAAGGACGTCTGAAAAAAGAGATCACAAAAGGTGTACAGACTATCGAATATCAGGTCATCACACTGATGACGACAAACGGACAGGCTCCGTTCCTCACCGTGTTCATGTATCTGAATGAGGCAAAGACCGAGGCAGAGAAAAAAGACCTTGCAATGATCATCGAAGAGACGCTCAAGCAGCGTTATCAGGGCGTGAAGAACGAGGCGGGCGTCTGGGTGACCCCGGCGTTCCCGAAACTGATCTATGTGCTTGAGGAAGATAATGTAGATGAGGGAACACCGTACTATTATCTGACTGAGCTTGCCGCAAAATGTACATCAAAACGTCTTGTACCGGATTATATTTCCGAGAAGAAGATGAAAGAACTCAAAGAAGGCAACTGTTTCCCTGTGATGGGCTGCAGAAGTGCATTGAGCCCCTGGAAAGATGAGAATGGCGAGTATAAATTCTACGGACGTTTCAATCAGGGCGTTGTGACGATCAATCTTGTAGATGTAGCGCTTTCTTCAGGCGGAGACATGGAGAAATTCTGGAAGATCTTTGACGACAGACTGGATCTGTGTTACCGCGCTCTGATGTGCAGACACAACAGACTGAAAGGGACGCTGTCGGATGCGGCGCCGATCCTCTGGCAGTACGGTGCATTGGCACGTCTGGAAAAAGGAGAGACTATCGATAAACTGCTCTACGGCGGATATTCCACGATCTCTCTTGGTTATGCAGGGCTGTATGAGTGTGTGAAGTACATGACAGGCAAATCCCACACTGATCCGGAAGCAACGCCGTTTGCACTGGATGTCATGAAACATATGAACGAGGCATGTGACAAGTGGAAAGAAGAGACGAATATCGGATTCAGCATCTACGGATCACCGATCGAGAGTACGACCTACAAATTTGCAAAATGCCTGCAGAAGAGATTCGGCATTGTGCCGGGCGTGACAGATAAGAGCTATATCACAAACAGCTATCACGTGCATGTCACGGAAGAAATCGATGCATTCTCCAAGCTGAAATTCGAGTCCCAGTTCCAGGCGCTCTCCACAGGCGGTGCGATCAGCTATGTGGAAGTACCGAATATGCAGGATAATATACCGGCAGTGCTTCAGGTGATGCGGTTCATTTATGACAATATCATGTATGCGGAGCTGAACACGAAGAGTGATTACTGTCAGGTGTGCGGATACGACGGAGAGATCCAGATCGTGACGACAGAAGACGGCAAGCTGGAATGGGAGTGCCCGCACTGCGGAAACAGGGATCAGGATAAATTGAACGTGGCGAGACGTACCTGCGGTTATATCGGAACCCAGTTCTGGAATCAGGGCAGGACGCAGGAAATTAAGGAGAGAGTCCTGCACTTGTAATAACAGTTCAGACATCTTGTGTCAGGAGACGGATGTATGCCCGCATAGTGAATGTGCGGCAACAGGAGAAAATATGTATTACGGAGAAATTAAAAAATGCGATATCGCCAACGGAGAGGGAGTCAGAGTCTCCCTCTTCGTTTCCGGCTGTACCCATCACTGTCCGGGATGCTTTAATCAGGATACATGGGATTTCGGTTATGGCAAGGAATATACAGATGAGACAGAGCGGGAGATTCTGGATGCTCTTTCACCGGAATATGTAAACGGGCTGTCACTGCTCGGAGGAGAGCCTTTTGAACCTCAGAATCAGCAGGTGCTCGTACAGCTCTTAAGAAAAGTGAGAGAGCAGTACCCAGAGAAAAACATCTGGTGTTATACCGGCTATCTCTATGACAAAGAACTGCTCAGCGAAAGCCGAGCAAGATGTGAGTATACGGACGAAATGCTGTCCATGATAGATGTGCTTGTGGACGGAAGATTCGTGGAAGCACTGAAGGACATCAGGCTGGTGTTCCGCGGATCGTCCAATCAGCGGATCATTGATGTGAAGAAAAGTATGGAGAGTGGTGAAATAATTCTGTGGGAGCCAAAAGTCAAAAGAGGAGTGTAAAATTCCCTTGACTTATTTTAAGGTTCTTTCTATAATAATTGAGTATATTGCAAAGACAAAGAAGAGAAGTAGTAGGAGAGTATCGTTTCCAGAGAGCTGCCGGGAGGTGTGAGGCAGCAGCGTAAACTCTGAACTCATCTTGGAGTTCTTTCGGTGAACTTGTAAGAACCTCATCGAGTGACACAGGCAGCCGGAAGCGGGAATTCCCGTTACAGAATCAATGAGTGCATCTGCCCCCAGGCAGATGAATAAGAGTGGTACCACGGAAATAAAGCCTTTTCGTCTCTTTGTAAAATGAGAAGAAAAGGCTTTTTCTATGCGTCCGGTTAAAATGAATGATCAGAACAGTCTTCAGGCGGACATTCAGTAAGAGAAGAAAGAGAGGAATCGTCAGATGGGTACAAAGATCGTGTACAACCACAGAGCAATTGAGAAAAAATGGCGTGAGAGATGGGAAGAGAATCCGGTCAATCCGAAAGTGGATGACAATGGCAAAGAGAAGGAGAAATATTACTGCCTCGATATGTTCCCGTATCCGTCAGGAAACGGACTTCATGTGGGACACTGGAGAGGCTATGTGATCTCCGATGTGTGGAGCCGTTATAAACTTCAGCAGGGCTACTATATCATTCATCCGATGGGATGGGATGCTTTCGGACTCCCGGCTGAGAACTATGCCATCAAGATGGGCGTTCACCCGGCAAAATCCACTGCTGAGAACGTAGCAAATATCAAGAGACAGATCAACGATATCGCAGCGCTTTATGACTGGGATATGGAAGTAAATACAACAGATCCGAATTTCTACAAGTGGACACAGTGGATTTTCGTAAAAATGTTCAAGGCAGGTCTTGCATATGAGAAGGAATTCCCGATCAACTGGTGTCCGTCCTGTAAGACAGGCCTTGCGAACGAGGAAGTTGTAAACGGCAAATGTGAGCGCTGCGGCGCGGAAGTGACGAAGAAGAACCTCCGCCAGTGGATGCTCCGCATTACAAAATATGCAGACCGTCTGTTAAATGACCTCGACAAGCTGGACTGGCCGGAGAAGGTTAAGAAGATGCAGACAGACTGGATCGGAAAATCATACGGTGCAGAGGTTGATTTCCCGGTTGAGGGAAGAGATGAGAAGATCACGGTGTACACCACAAGACCGGATACGCTCTACGGCGCAACATTTATGGTACTTGCACCGGAGCATGCTCTTGCAAAATCTCTCGCTACACCGGAGACAAAAGACGCGGTAGAGAAATACATCTACGAAGCATCTATGAAGTCAAATGTAGACCGTATGCAGGATAAAGAGAAGACCGGCGTATTTACGGGAAGCTATGCGATCAACCCGTTAAACGGCGCCAAGACGCCGATCTGGCTGTCCGATTATGTACTTGCCGATTACGGTACAGGAGCTATCATGTGTGTGCCGGCTCATGACGACCGTGACTTTGAGTTTGCAAAGAAATTTGATATTCCGATCATTCAGGTCATCGCAAAAGACGGCAAAGAGATCGAGAATATGACAGAGGCTTATACAGAGGCTGCCGGAACAATGATCAATTCCGGTGAGTGGAACGGCATGGAATCCGCTGTCCTGAAAAAAGAAGCTCCGCACATTATCGAGGAGCGCGGCATCGGACGTGCGACTGTTAACTACAAACTCCGCGACTGGGTATTCTCCCGCCAGCGTTACTGGGGCGAGCCGATCCCGATCGTGCACTGTCCGGACTGCGGATGTGTGCCTGTACCGGAGGAAGAACTGCCGCTCCGCCTGCCGGATGTGGATTCTTATGAACCGACAGGAACCGGAGAGTCACCGCTTGCCGCAATCGACGAGTGGGTGAACTGCAAGTGCCCGAAGTGCGGAAAACCGGCCAAGAGAGAGACAAACACGATGCCTCAGTGGGCAGGATCTTCATGGTACTTCCTGCGCTACGTGGACAATCACAATGATAAAGAACTGGTTTCCAGAGAGAAGGCAGACAAATACCTGCCGGTAGATATGTATATCGGAGGCGTGGAGCACGCGGTACTGCATCTTCTGTACTCCAGATTCTATACAAAGTTCCTGTATGATATCGGAGTGATCGACTTTGACGAGCCGTTCCACAAGCTGTTCAATCAGGGCATGATCACAGGAAAGAACGGTATCAAGATGAGCAAGTCCAAGGGAAATGTAGTTTCTCCGGATGATCTTGTACGTGATTACGGCTGCGACTCCCTGAGAATGTACGAGCTCTTCGTAGGACCGCCGGAGCTGGATGCTGAGTGGGATGACCGCGGAATCGACGGCGTAAACCGTTTCCTGAAACGTCTCTGGAATCTGCTTCAGGACAGCAAGGACAAAGATATCAAGGCGACAAAAGAAATGATCAAGCTCCGTCACAAGATGGTTTACGATATCACAAGCCGTCTGGAGAGCTTCAGCCTGAATACTGTTGTATCCGGTTTCATGGAGTACAACAATAAGTTCATCGAGGTTGCCAAGAAAGAGGGCGGTATCGATAAAGAGACGCTGGAGACCATTGCGGTGCTCATCTCTCCGTTTGCACCGCATTTCGCAGAGGAAATGTGGGAGCAGCTGGGGCACAATGAGACTGTCTTCAAGGCAGGATGGCCGACCTACGATGAGAACGAGATGAAGGACGACGAGATCGAGATTCCGGTACAGATCAACGGTAAGACAAAAGCTGTCATCAGCATTTCCGCCGATGCGACAAAAGACGAGGCGATCGCAGCAGGAAAAGAGGCTGTTGCTGATAAGCTGACAGGCAATGTGGTTAAAGAGATTTATGTGCCGAAGAAGATTGTAAATATCGTGATGAAATAATGTTGAAATAAGATGAAAGAAAGCCGAGAACCCATAAAAAAGGGAACTCGGTTTTCTTTACTGCCAGATCCAGCAAAGTCCGTTATAGAAATACTTCATCGCGTACTCTCCGCTGTGGACGCCGCCGTCCTGTTCGAGGAAATAGAGATTACCTTCTCTTTCATTGTCAGCATAGCGGAATGTACCGTCGTCTACATCTGCCATTGCTTCGATCTGGTTCTTAAATGCGGAATATGCAAAATCATCTGTGCCGGATGCTGCGAAAATGAAGAAATCATTCCACTCATGGCCGGAATCCCGCACGATATCCGCTATATATTCCCCGTCGGAAGTGAGGTTCCCGCTGGACGGCAGAAAATAGCGGAAATAGTCAAGACAGTACTGGAATGTATGCCATGTGGCGACAGATCCCATAGAAAAACCGCAGAAAGTACGGTGGCCCCGGGAGGCGCTTATGCCTTCCGGAGTGGTGTCGTCAGCATAAGTACTGTATGTTCCCTCTACGGCGGGAATGAGATCATTGATCATCTCGTTGTGGTAATTATCCGTGAGCTGAAGCGCAAGTGAATAACTGGAGCTGTCTGTATTGCTTTCATTGTTATATGTCGGACATACAACGATCATGGGGAGAATCTTCCCGTCAGCCATCGCGTTGTCCAGTACATTTTTGAATGCATTGGGATGATCCGGAGTGCCCAGATAGGTCGTTTCATCGCTCCAGCCGCCGTGCATCAGATAAAATACATTATACTCCGTATCTTCAGAATATCTATAGGGGAGATAGACGATCGCCCGTTTATGGAGCACTGCGTCCTTCTGAGCATATGTCATGGACTCATAAGTGTCATATTCAAGTTCCACAAGAGTACCCGGCTGATCCGATTCGGAAAAATATTCCTGAGGAATGGGGGAGAGCTCTTCCGGGAGCGCTGCGTTTGTTACTGTTGTGTCATTCATATCTGTCACCGCCTTGTCTGTGTCTGCTGGATTTGTTCCGTCGGATTCTGCGGAACTTTCACTGGGAGTTCCATCCGTCTGCATAGACGAAGAATCCGTTGAAGTATCGGATGTGCAGCCCGTAAATGTCAATATGGCTGCGATCGTTAAAAGCCATGTTGTCAGTCTGCGTTTTTTCATGACGTCATTAAGATTTACCATATTTCTCACTAAGATTCACTATACTTATTGTAAAGCAAAAGAACCATCATAAGAAGTGATGTCCTGGTTGTTCACTTTAAACCAAAAGGTTTCAACAGCGCTGGTGCATTTTGTGCCGGAATGTGATACCATACTGGTATAGGCAAAGTATGTAATGAGGCGCAGAGAAACAGCGCTGATCTGTAAATGACTTGAAAAGAGAGGAGGACGCAGGATGAAGAATTATTCGGAAGATGCCAGCAGGCAGTACCATATACAGGTGGCAAAAGGAGAAGTGGGACGATACGTGATCATGCCGGGAAAACCCAAGAGGTGTGCAAAGATTGCAAAATATTTTGATAATCCTGTCCTGATCGCCGACAATCGGGAATTTATTACATATACCGGAACACTGGACGGAGAAAAGGTCAGTGTGACGTCCACGGGGATTGGCGGTCCGTCTGCTTCGATCGCAATGGAAGAACTGTACCGCTGCGGAGCAGATACATTTGTCAGGATCGGAACGTGCGGCGGAATGCAGCCGGAGGTAAAGAGCGGTGATATCGTGATCGCCACGGGCGCGATCCGTATGGAAGGGACAAGCCGGGAATATGCGCCCATCGAATTCCCTGCGGTTCCGGATCTGAAAGTGACGAATGCCCTGGTCGATGCGGCAGAGCAAAAAGGCTACCCGTATCACACAGGCGTCGTACAGTGTAAGGATTCTTTTTACGGGCAGCATGAGCCGGAAGTAAAGCCGGTAAGCTATGAACTGCTGAATAAGTGGGAGGCGTGGAAACGTCTCGGATGTCTTGCTTCAGAAATGGAGTCGGCAGCGCTGTTTGTAGTTGCAAGCTGTCTGAAAGTGAGAGTTGGCTCTTGTTTCCTTGTCCTTGCAAATCAGGAACGGGAGAAACTGGGATTGGATAATCCGGTCGTACACGATACGGATATGGCAGTTCAGGTGGCGGTGGAGGCTGTCCGCGAACTCATCCATTCCGAACGGGAAAAGGACAGGTAAAAAGGCGGTAAAAGAAGAAACGAGGTAGAGGATGATGGAGATAAATGAGATTTTGACACACGTAGACCATACGCTTTTGGCACAGACAGCTACATGGGAGGAAATTCGACAGATCTGCGATGACGGAATTACATACCACACAGCATCGGTTTGTATTCCGCCGAGTTATGTAAAACAGGCAACCGAGTATGTGAGAGGAAAAACAGCAGTCTGCACAGTAATCGGATTCCCCAACGGATATATGACCACAGCGGTCAAGGAATTTGAGACAAAGGACGCCATTGCAAACGGGGCGGATGAGATCGATATGGTCATCAATATCGGATGGCTCAAAGACAAAAAATATGATCTTATCGAAAACGAGATCCGCACATTGAAAGCAGCATGCGGAGACAAGGTCCTCAAAGTCATAATAGAGACCTGCCTGCTGACGGATGAAGAAAAGGTGAAAATGTGCCAGATCGTGACGGAGGCCGGAGCAGATTATATCAAGACTTCCACCGGATTTTCCAGCGGCGGAGCCACATTTGAAGATATAAAGCTGTTTGCTGAAAATGTGGGTTCGAATGTGAAGATCAAGGCAGCAGGCGGGATCTCATCTCTGGAAGACGCGGAAAAATTTCTGGCGCTCGGGGCAGACCGCCTCGGTACGAGCCGTATTGTGAAGCTTGTAAAAGATATAAAGCGATAACAAGATGCTGCAGAGTGAAAACATAACAGGATGTTGTATATCAGCTTGACAGAGGACACACATAATAGTATGATTTTTAGTGGAGCAGACTGCTCTTTAGAGAGCAGATACACAGGAGAGAGAGGAATTATCAATGGCTAATGATCATGGAGAACAGATAAGAATCGTACAGGAGACTGTGGCAGGAAAGGAAATCACATTTGCACATGTGATGGGAGGCCCGGCTCCGATCATATATCAGAAACTGGGACTGAATCCCCAGCTTGATTACCGCTCGTCAGCAATCGGCATTATGAATATGACGCCGCCTGAATCAGCAGTGATCGCATCAGATATTGCGGTCAAGAGCGGAAATGTCTATCTTGGATTTGCAGATCGTTTTACGGGAACACTGATCATCACAGGTGAGATTTCCGATGTGACGACGGCTCTGACGGAGATCGTAGAGTATTTCCATGATACGCTGGGATATGTAGTCTGCAACATCACAAAGAGATAGGAAGTGGATTCATGGCTCGAATGACGAAAGAAGAACTGCTGGAAAAGCTGTTCCATGATGATTACGAACATCTGAAAGGGAAAAAGCTTCGTATGACACGAGTGCGCGTACCCGGAAAAGAAGTGTGTCTGGCGCATGTCATAAGTCCGTCCGACACACGCATTTATCAGAATCTGGCGCTTCATATTGGTGTGCATGAGGGCGAGGATCATACAGGCGAGTCCATCGGCCTGATGCGTTTTACCCCGTGGGAGGCAGTTGTGGTAGCGGCAGATACTGCGGTGAAGAGTGCGCATGTGGAGATTGGGTTTATGGATCGTTTCTGCGGCTCCCTGATCATCACCGGAGGGCTGGCCGAAGTACAGACTGCAGTTGAGGGTGTTGTCTGGTTCTTCGACGAAGTGCTTGGATTTAAAACCTGTGAGATTCACAGAAGTTAGAAGGTGACAAGATGAAAAAGTTATTTCTGATGGGCAGAAGTGAAGCGGGAAAGACTTCTCTGACACAGGCGCTCAAAGGGGAAGAACTTCATTACATAAAAACGCAATATACCAATACAGAAGACGATACCATCGATTCTCCGGGCGAATATGCCGAGTCGAAACGATTCAGCGTCGGTCTGGCATGCTTTTCATTTGAAGCAGATGTGGTGGCTATCGTTCAGGCTGCGGACGAGCCGTTTAACTTGTTCGGGGACAGCAGCCGTGCGTTTATCCAGCGCCCGCTGATTGGCATTATCACAAAGATTGATTCTCCTTATGCCAATATTCCCATGGTCAGACAATGGCTGATCAATGCAGGATGCGAGCGTATCTTCATGGTCAACAACGTGACGCGGGAAGGACTCGATGAACTGATAGAATATCTGGAAGAAGATGAGCCTCATCTGACACTGGAGCAGGCCATGTTCAAACAGCAGCTGGGGTTAAATGAGTGGGATCCGCTGCCGGAGGGAGTGGAGTATCCGCCGGAGATCCGCACATGAATCTCGTGCCGGAATATAAAGGCAGGGACAAGCAGAAAAAGTGGTTAAAAACGGACGAAGAGAATAGGACACAGAGACCGAGAATGCTCTGTGTCTTATTTTTGCTTTAGATGATGGGGCATGGCACGTACAGGGAACAAATCGTTTTAAGAAGGAATCACGATCTCAAAAGCATAACCTATAAAAGCAGAATTGACACCAGATATAATATAAGATAGAATGATGAAAGAACATTTGTTCTCTGGGCAGGGCGTGGCTGGGACACGTGAAGCGGTCATATTAAAATGTACTTAGGATAACGCGGAGGCGGCAAATTGAAGTCTTATGATTTTAACAACTCATTTTCACCGGGAGAATTTCAGGATTTTGCAAGAGATATTGTGCAGATAAAAGAAAATATTTTTCTGGAGTCTTTTGCGGAAGGCAGAGATATGGGGTTAGATGGGAGGTCTGTAGCCAATGATGGATATACGATCATTTTTCAGGCGAAGAGATTGAAAAATGGTGATAGCAAGATCCTGACCGTGGTGCATGAAGAAAAGAGAAAAATGGATAAGCTGAGAGAAATGGGAAAGCGGGTAGATCGCTACATTCTGGCTGTATCAGATGACCTCCGGCAAGATACCAAGGAGAAAGTGTATCAGATTATGTCCCCATATATCATTAATCCGGATGATATTTTAATGAAAAGTGATTTCAATAATCTGCTTGGGCAAAAGAAATACCGGGAAGTAGAAGATAAATATTATCAGTTGTGGATCCCGAGCACAAATGTACTTCGTAAAAAGATGTTTGAAGTGGCAAACAGTGCACTTGTTCATCAGTCAGTTATTCATTATGAAATGGCTGTGAAGAAGAAAGATATATTTGTTGAAACTGCTGCTTTCAGAGAAGCTTCTTTGCATCTCAAAAAGAACAGGGTTATTATTATTTCCGGGGAGCCGGGAGTCGGCAAAACAACTCTTGCAGAACAGCTCTCGCTATACTACTTTGCAAAATATCATTTCCGCGCATTTGTATTTGTATCTTCTGTGACAGATTTATATGCGGCTTTGGAAATAGAGGGGAAGAAGGTCATCCTATACGATGACTTCTGGGGGAGCAGCGGATTTGACAGATTCGGCAGTGGAAAGAAAGCCGGGGAATTAGTGACATTTATTGATTATGTCCGCACAAATAAGGATTGCCTGCTTGTCATGACTACGAGAGAATATATCATGGAGCAGGGACTTGAGCAGAATGAAGAACTCCGCCGCATGGTAGAAGAATATAAGCTTGAATGCAGGATCAAGCAGTATTCAGACACAGATAGGCTGAAGATTTATTACGGGCATCTGAAGAATTCACGCTTGACGTGGGAACAGACCAGGAAATTACAGAGTAATTATTCCAAGGTGATCCATTCGCCCAATTATAATCCCCGTGTGATAGAACTGTTTACAAAATCTATTACTCCGGACATATCACCGGATGAGTGTGTAGAGAAGCTTGATAAGTATATCGAGTGCCCTCGTGACTTTTGGAAAAAGATTTTTCATGATCTGTCACAAGAGGCAAAGATGTTATATGTGTTAACACTTGTATTCCCAATGCCGGTAGAAATAGAGTTTTTGGAGAAAAGCTATACTGAGCTGATAAAAACACAGGAAAATGCATTTGAGCGGAAAGGTTTTTCAGATGCAGTCATTGAACTGGAAAAGACAGTGCTCAGAACAGATCTGTGTAAAGAAAACAATGCCGGCCAGATGACAGTTACTTATCAGAATCCGTCTGCGAAAGATTTCCTGCTCACTCTGCTCAAAGAAGATTTTGAAAAATATCACTCGTTTTTGATTAGTTGCTGTCAATATTATGCACAGTACGTGGAATACCTGAAAGTACTTGATGAGTCTAGTGCGTCGAACTTGATATATGCTGAGGTTTATGAGAAAACCGTGAAGGCAATCGGTTCTGATCCTATTTCTGAAAAGGATACAGGCTTTGGAAGGCTATTTCAACTGATTTTAATGTACAAAGATGGCTGCGGCGAAAAGATGAAAACGGAATTGAACCGCCTCTTCTTATCGATTATGGACGGAATTGTACATTATCCTGAACTGATTCTTTCAGAAGATCTGCAGATGCTTCCTGAGGTTATCGTTGCAGCATATCGAAAGGGGATTTGCAAAAAGGCTTCATGGATGTTGGATGTATATTTTAACAGTGCGATGCAGAATCGTGAGGTCGTCAGTGATATACAGATCAAACGGGCTTTGCCAGACATTTGGAAAGAATATGTGGAAAATCATCGGAAACAGATTTCGGATTACCTAGAAAAATATTATGAAGCTGAGCTTTGTCTGGCTGCCGTGACAGGGGACAGTGATGAATTTACCTATCAGAATTTTCGATGTGTGGATGCTTATGACAAATATGGTCTGCAAATGTCCCAAGAATTAAAAAAGAAATTAGAATTATATGATACGTGGGTGACAGTACCGGAAGAAACAGACGAATTCGAAGAGCCGAATCATGAAAGGAAAGAACAGAGCGCAGAGGCTATACATAGTGATTTTAAGGAAAACTTTTTGGACTCCATTTTACCGACATGGGTAGAAGATACGGAGCAATGGATTGAACTGAGGATGACCTCCCCGAAAGTAAAAAAGATCCTGAAACATGTATATGCTGAAGGAAATATATTCTGGGACAGTTTTCTGTATGATGAAGAGTCTTTGAAATTTCTAGAGGCATTTATAATGTCTGCCGGGGAACTTCCGGAAGAAACTGCGGAAATCCTCAGGGGGATCACCCGGTATATAGAAGAAAAGAGTGTTCTGGATAAAGATGTATTCCTTGAATTTGTAACCAGATTAGAGGGTGGGAAAGAAAACAAGAAAATATGGTCTGTGACAGAAGTGGAAAAAGCGTGTCCGGATATACTTTTTGAAAATGAAAACCTTTTGGAGAGAATGACTGATGCGCATATATTGGTCAATCAACATCACTGGTACAGGCTGTCAAACGAGCTTTTATCATTTTGCGTACAAATGACAGTTCAGGTACTGAGTGCCAATGAAATTACGGATTATTATCTTTCCATACGAGGTCAGATCATAAAACAGAACATTCCAGATGAGGATTGGCTGTTCTGGAAGACCTTGAAATTGTTGGAGCCGCAGTGCTATGAGGAATACATATTCGTTCCGGTAATGCATGATCTGTATAACAGGATAGCGAAGGATGGAAAGCCATGGACAAAGGCTCTGATCGATTATCTTGATATGTACTATGAGCTGGAAGATTACGAACTTACGGGCGGTGGATGTACCGGAGATCTGTCATTTGCCATTCTGGAGATCGATCTTGATACTGATCTGCTGGATACACTTACACCTGATTTTTCGGAGGATCAGGTCCTGCTTTTAAAAAGAGAAGGAATTCTTGAAGAAAAAGAACAGATTATTACACTCCGAGAGTTGGAAGCAAGTGCTCTGCTTGAAAAACTTGGGATTTATGAAAAATTAGAAATATTATGGAAACAAATATGTAAATGTCAGACTGAGGTACAGCATGAAGCGTGAAGAACAGATTGAAAACGTAAAGGTAAAGCTGTTAAATGCGGTTGGAAAATATTCAGATTACCGCAGGTATTGGACGATACTGTCCGAGCTGGACGAAGAGTACGATGAAACATTAGAACTATATAATTATGATATCTGGAGAGGGTATTCCAATGGTACAATACGGGACAAAACATCCCGTATGCTGGGCGTTACGCTGCGGCTCTTTGAGGACATGGAAAATAATGCCCAAACAGAGCTTTACAGCGTGTTGGAAGAAATTATGGAATTTGATGAAGAAGAGCAGAAGCAGATTTGGAGCCGGAATATCTTCCTGCCCAGAAATACAGTCTCAAAGGAAAGCTTTGAGGATATGATTTTGGACTGGGATGAACAACCGTATAGTCAGGAAGAGGCTCTGGAATCTTTCGAGCAGTTTCTTGCACAGAAATTATAATGCTAATATCAGATTTATATTTGTTAGGAAGGACCATATGGATACAATATGCAGCGCTGGCGCTTTATATTTATGTTTAATAGGGAATTTGTTTGACGATCAAATTGCAGTGCAGCAGATCGATACATATCAAAATGCGTTCGATTTTTATGAGCGGTCAAAAGAATTACTGGAACAAGAGCATGACATTGTCTTATATGCGGTTTTGGGGATAAAAGATAAAGTTGAGAAGATAGCTGATATCATACAGGTTCAGATAAAGGGAAACTTTGAGAGAATCCTCAGAGGCGAGTATATTGAGATAACAGGAGATGACTGCTTTGATCAGACGGGAGCTGCTTTTGATAGATTAGTACAAGAGTCTATTTTTGCGGAGAATATAGTAAAATTCCCGCGAAAATATGTGTCGGATAATGATGAATGGGAGATGTGCTGTTTCTGGGCCGGTAAGAATGAGAAAGATGAAACGTATCTTTTGATCAACGATGTTATCGAAACATGGTGTTCTTATGAACAGCCGGCAATCTATGGAAAACAGATCATGACCCGGTCGTTTCAGTTAGCTGATATGAGCGGAAGAAAGATTATCGGTGTGTATCCTGACAGGAACACGTTTGAGTGGATTGCTGTTTTGGAGGGAGGAATGAAACTGTCATTAAATTCAGCAGTGCCTTATATGCGGGAAAGAATTGATGTGAGGGATATAGGACAATTCTGGATCGGTGATATAGACAGCATAGTAAATAATCCGATTTACTCTCATGGCAAATATTTTTATCCCCTGGAAATATACCAGGATTGGCATAAAGTTTTTCTGTATGCCGCGGCATTACGGAAAGGGCAGTGGGATACCGGAGAATTGCGTAAGGCGTATGAACGATTTCTCGCATTTCTTGAAGAAAATATATGTGATGTAGAAGCGGTAGAATCTACGTGTGTAGATAAAAATACATATTATGAGGCGTTGGCTGTTACGGTCACAGAAATGCAAAAATATCTGGAAGGAGAAGATTTACCGGTGATTTCCAGAGATCTGTGGAGACTTTTAAACAGCAGGTATGTATATTTGCCCTACATTTGCAAAAAGATGAAGATCTCGATGCGTGAAGAGAATATGACAAAAGGGGAGGCTGGTTTTGACCGGCAAGAACTGGCACATAAGATTCGAGACGCTGAAACACAGGGAGCATATCAGAAGGGACTGAAATGGGAAGAAGCTGTCGAATATTTTCTTGAGCAGATTGACGGTTTAAGAATCAGCGGCAGACGCGTGAGGACGATAGCACAGGAAATTGATTTGAGTGTTGTAAATATTTCCTACGATCAAAAGTTATGGGAAATGGGAGCGTACATTTTAGTAGAATGCAAAAACTGGAAGGCTAAGGTGGGAATCGAAGTAATTCGGGGCTTGTCTCACATTTCGGAATTGAAAGGCAATAAAACAACATTTTTATTTACGGTAAATGGAATCAGTCAGAATGCCCAGGATGAAATAGAACGTCTGGTCGTAAATGGAAAGTATATTCTGCATATTACGAAAAAAGAATTGCAAGATATAAAAAGTAGGAAAGAGTGTTATGAGCTTTTGGTACGAAAATGGGATGAATTGAGAGACAGGGCTGAAGAGGAATTGTTCTCATGAAAAATAGTGTATATTGAACATGTCAAAAGTAGCAAAGGAGAGATTACTATGGACCATTTTGAATTAGTATCAGAATACAAACCCACCGGCGACCAGCCCCAGGCTATAGAGCAGCTGGTCAAAGGTTTCCAGGAAGGTAACCAGTGCGAGACACTTCTCGGTGTCACCGGCTCCGGTAAAACCTTCACTATGGCAAACGTCATCCAGCAATTAAATAAACCTACATTGATCATCGCACACAATAAGACTCTGGCGGCACAGCTCTACGGCGAGTTCAAGGAATTTTTCCCCAACAATGCCGTAGAGTATTTCGTCTCCTAGTGTGCCGGAGCCGGAAAAAGAGGTATATCTGGTGGTTTTTCGTGCTGTTTCGTCCAGATTTTGTGGACAGAACAGGACTAAACGGACTGGATGATACTAGACGGACAAAATGATTTTGTGACTTTTTGTAGGAAAAATTCGTAATAGGAAAGAGCAAATTGATTAATCACATAATGAATAATATATATTATCATATTGAATAAAAATCAGTTTTATAACATAAGAGAAAGAGGGTAAATACATATGCCGATAGAAGTACAGAATTTTTTCCAAGGGTTTAACTTTGATACTTTATTAGCATTAATTAGTTGTATAGCTAGTGTTGTTGCTTTATTTCTTGGGGGTTCTGCATATAGCCAATGCCAAAAGAATAAAAATTCTTTTAGCGATACAAAAATGTTTGATGATAACGGACAGGATTGGTCCCAGAAGGCGGGAAGAGATATTATTAATAATGGTTGTGATGTGACCGCTTTAGCAGCACTTACGGCATCTAACTTTGAAGTTAGTTTGAAAAAAGCGTATGAACAATTTGAACAAAAAACAAATGAAAATTTATACAATATCATACATGAAACGAGTAGAATTATTCGTGAAAATAAAATTAATTTAGGTACTTATACAAAAATAGATTGGATAAATGTATATTTTGAAAAGGCGAAAAATACATCTGATGAATATATGCAAGGTATATGGGCAAAGGTACTGGCAAAAGAAATGTCCGAGCCAGATAGTTTTAGTTATAAGACATTGGATGTTCTAAAAAATATGACTTCAAAGGATTTTTATTTGTTTGAAAAACTATGTAGTATTCAATTTAATGGTTGTATTTTACAAGGAGAAGATACAGAAGCAAGAATTAACTGGAAAGAACAATTGAGGCTTAGCGAATTAGGAGTTATTAATTTAGATTCATCTAAAAGATGGTATACCGTGCCTAAGGGCGGTTATAACAGTATTATTGATACCTCAAGAAGTTTAATTATTATGATGAAAAATAATTCTGAACAGGAAATTAAGGTAGAGTATAACGCATTTTTTTTGACTTCAGCAGGTAATGAGCTGCTTTCTGTAGAAACGTATGAAACACAGAAAGATTATTTTATTAACTTTGCAAAAGAACTAAAAAAGAAATATGACAAAAGTGTCCATATTTCACTTCATGATATATCCCTAGTAAATAGTGAACGATATGAAATTATGCAGCCTGATTTAATTGAAAATAGCTAAAGTAAACATAGAAAATATGAAGGAGAGAGATGGATGAAGAGCAAGATAAATGAACTTGTTTTATATCATGGAAGCCCTAACAAGCAAATAAAACCAACATACGGATTGGGAAATGACAAGCATGATTACGGAAAAGGATTTTACCTGACTGAGAGTCCAGTATTAGCATCCGAATGGTCTGTTTGCAATCCGATCGAAAAGAATGGCTGGGTACATAAATTTGTACTGGACACCAGCAATTTAAAGACATTAGATTTTGAAAAATACGATATACTTTCGTGGCTTGCAGAGCTTATGAAACACCGGGATGCAGACACAGGGCGAAGATATAGAGTATTAGCGCCTAAATTCATTCAAAAATATCAGGTGTCTACAGTAGGATATGACGTGATCAAAGGCTGGCGTGCAAATGCGTCATATTTTTATATTGCCAAGTGTTTTGTTCGGGATGAAGTAGATCTTGATATCTTGCCAGAGCTATTAAAACTGGGAGATTTGGGAATTCAGTATTGCTTAAAGACAGAAAAAGCATTTCAACATCTCAGAGAAGAGTATTCTGCATTACAGGAAATTGAGTATAATAGGGTGAATCCGCAATATACACAGCGTGACAGAACAGCAAGAGAGGCAATGTATGCTTTGATCAATTCAGATAAAAATAAGATTGAAAACGTGTTCAGCAAATTAATATAAGGGGTAAGATCATGGAAGTGTTCAGTAAAAGCTACTTGGAAGAAGTTGTTGAAAATCAAGGAAAATTATTTGAATATGCAGAAGAACATTGTCCCGGAATTGATGTGGCGGATTTTATAGAATCATATATGAAAAGCCATACAAGGGCAATGATAGATGAAGGACAGGCTTATGTCTGCACAATGGATGCGGAAACGTTATATACTTACTTCCGGGAAAATGATAAATATGAACCGAAGCTGGGAAAAACAGCAGGAGGATTCGCTCCAAATTGGATAGGACAATTTTATGCATTGTTTCAATGGATATATAAAATGCCTAGCAAAGAAGTTGTTAAACTCCTTCCAGTTGAATTTATGTTTGAAGGATATCTGGGACTGCATGATCTTGATCTGCAGGTGGCTGTCTGTAAAGTGGGAGAGCAATGTGGACTTAATGTGCCGTCAAGCTGCTGATAGTTATGGGAGGAAAGAAATATGATCTGTTTTCATAATCCAGAAGAAGAGAATGGATATTTGAGTAACTGGTATTTATCTGAATTTACAGTTGCTGGCGTTACCTTTTCTTCAATGGAGCAGTATATGATGCATGAAAAGGCATTGCTGTTTCAAGATCAGGAAACAGCGAAAAAAATTTTACAGACAGATAATGTGGCAGAAATAAAAGCATTAGGCAGAACGGTTAGGCATTTTGATGATAATGTCTGGATAAAGACGAGAGAAGAAATTGTTTACAGGGGCTTGCTTGAAAAATTCCGTCAGAATCCTGAGCTTGCGGAAAAACTGGAGCAGACAGGTGAAGATACAATCGCGGAATGCGCTGTAAAAGATCGAATCTGGGGAATTGGTCTTTCTATGAAAGATGAGAACGGGCTTTGCATTGATAAATGGAAAGGGCAAAATCTGCTGGGGAAAGTTTTGATGCGGGTGAGGGAAGATATCAGACATCAAAATAGAGTGACTATGGCATTTCAGAATGTTGAAAAAGCCTTCTCTGATGTAGCGGAAGATGCCGGTTTTCATACAGAAGCTGAATTGCAGGATTATGCGAAGAAAATCTGTCACGAAGAGGAGTAAGAATAGTCATGGATCACTTTGAATTAGTATCAGAATACAAACCCACCGGCGACCAGCCCCAGGCTATCGAGCAGCTGGTCAAAGGCTTTCAAGAAGGAAATCAGTGCCAAACCCTTCTCGGCGTCACCGGCTCAGGTAAAACCTTCACGATGGCAAATGTCATCCAGCAATTAAATAAACCAACATTGATCATCGCGCACAATAAGACTCTGGCGGCGCAGCTTTATGGCGAGTTCAAAGAATTCTTCCCGAACAATGCCGTAGAGTACTTTGTCAGTTACTACGACTACTACCAGCCGGAGGCCTACGTCCCATCCTCGGACACTTACATTGCCAAGGATTCATCGATCAACGACGAGATAGACAAGCTCCGTCTTTCCGCCACCATGGCGCTGACGGAACGGCGGGATGTGATCATCGTTGCCAGTGTATCCTGTATCTATGGCCTGGGTAACCCGGTGGACTATCAGAACATGGTGATTTCCCTGCGCCCGGGCATGATAAAAGACAGGGATGAAGTGATGGCGAAACTGATCGAGATCCAGTACGACAGAAATGATATGGATTTTCACCGCGGTACGTTCCGCGTGCGCGGCGACGTGCTGGAGATTATACCGGCATATGAGAGTGAGACGGCGATCCGGATCGAATTCTTCGGCGATGAGGTGGACCGGATCACGGAGATTGATATTCTGACAGGAGAAGTAAAGGATGAATTAAAGCATGTGGCAATCTTCCCTGCTTCCCATTATGTTGTGGATAAAGAGAATATAAAGAGGGCAGTACATGATATCGAGGAAGAGCTGGACGAGCGCGTGAAAGAATTCAAGCGGCAGGACAAGCTTCTGGAAGCACAGCGTATTGCAGAACGGACAAATTTTGATATCGAGATGCTCAAAGAGACGGGATTCTGCTCGGGAATCGAGAATTATTCCCGCCATCTGGCAGGGCTTGCGCCGGGACAGCCGCCGTATACACTGATTGATTATTTCCCGGATGATTTCATTATGATGATCGATGAGTCCCACAAGACGATCCCTCAGATCGGAGGCATGTACCACGGTGACCAGTCGAGAAAGAGCACGCTGGTGGATTACGGGTTCCGTCTGCCTTCCGCGAAGGATAACCGTCCCTTGAATTTTGAAGAATTTGAGAGTAAGATTAATCAGGTCCTGTTTGTATCGGCTACGCCGGGACCGTATGAGGAAGAACACGAACTCCTGCGGGCAGAGCAGGTGATCCGGCCGACAGGGCTTCTCGATCCGGAGGTGTCTGTACGTCCGGTCGAGGGACAGATCGATGATCTGATCGGCGAGATCAACAAAGAGGTCTCCAAGAAAAATAAAGTTCTTGTTACAACACTGACAAAGCGCATGGCAGAGGATCTTACGGATTATATGCGTGAAGTGGGCATCCGGGTGAAATATTTGCATTCCGATGTGGATACACTGGAACGTACAGAGATTATCCGCGATATGCGTCTGGATGTATTTGATGTGCTTGTGGGGATCAACCTTCTTCGTGAGGGGCTTGATATCCCGGAGATCACACTTGTGGCGATCCTTGATGCGGACAAAGAAGGCTTCCTGCGTTCGGAGACATCCCTGATCCAGACGATCGGGCGTGCCGCGCGAAATGCAGAGGGGCATGTTATCATGTATGCGGATACGATCACGGACTCTATGCAGATGGCCATTGATGAGACGAGGCGCCGCCGTGAGATTCAGATGAAATATAATGAAGAACACGGTATTACTCCGCAGACGATCAAGAAATCCGTGCGCGATCTGATCAGTATATCAAAGAAAGTCGCGGCGGAAGAGCTGCGCATGGAGAAAGATCCGGAATCCATGAGCGCAAAAGAATTGGAAAAACTAATCAAAGATATGACAAAACAGATGAAGAAAGCCGCGGCGGAGCTGAATTTCGAGGCTGCGGCAGAGCTGCGTGATAAGCTGGTCGATCTGAAGAAGATGCTCAACGATATGGAATAAAACAGCTTGGCCTGCGTCATCGGTAAAGCCGTAACGCCGTGAGCATTGCTGATCACGCTGAATTGTTATGATAAATGATATACAGGAAGGAAATGATAAAGATACATGGGAACAAAGATGGATGCCCGGAAATATATCAGGATCCGGGGTGCAAATGAGAATAATCTGAAAAATATAGATGTGGATATCCCGCGTAACGAGCTGGTCGTACTGACGGGATTAAGCGGTTCTGGAAAATCATCTCTGGCCTTTGACACGATCTACGCGGAAGGGCAGAGACGCTACATGGAATCGCTGTCCTCCTACGCCCGGCAGTTCCTTGGACAGATGGAGAAACCGGATGTTGAGAGTATCGAAGGACTGTCGCCGGCTATCTCCATCGATCAGAAATCGACAAACCACAATCCCCGTTCTACCGTGGGAACCGTGACGGAGATCTATGACTATTTCCGACTCCTATACGCCAGAGTTGGCATCCCTCACTGTCCGAAGTGCGGCAGGGAGATTGCCAAGCAGACTGTAGACCAGATGGTAGACCAGATCATGGCGCTGCCGGAGCGGACGAGGATCCAGCTGCTGGCGCCTGTGGTGCGCGGGCGCAAGGGAACACACGCCAAGCTTTTGGAGCGCGCAAAGAAAAGCGGCTATGTCCGGGTGCGCATAGACGGAAATATGTACGAGCTGTCTGAGGACATCTCGCTTGATAAAAATATTAAGCACAATATCGAGATAATCGTAGACCGTCTGATCGTGCGCCCGGGAATTGAGAAACGTCTGACAGATTCCGTGGAGAGCGTGCTCCATCTGGCTGAGGGGCTGTTGATAGTAGATGTGATCGACGGGGAACCAATGAATTTCAGTCAGAGCTTTTCCTGTCCGGACTGCGGGATCAGTATTGAGGAGATTGAACCGCGGAGCTTTTCTTTCAATAATCCGTTCGGAGCCTGTCCGGAGTGTTTCGGACTCGGGTACAAGATGGAGTTCGCGGAGGAACTGATGATCCCGGATCCGTCCCTTTCTATTAATGAAGGCGCAATTGCCGTTCTGGGATGGCAGTCCTGTACGGACAAGTCCAGTTTTACACGGGCGATACTGGACGCGCTCTGCAAAGAGTATCATTTTGATCTGGATACACCGTTTGAAAAATACCCGAAGAAAATACATGATATCCTTATACACGGTACAAATGGAAAGAGTGTAAAAGTATTTTACAAAGGACAACGGGGCGAAGGCGTCTATGATGTCGCTTTTGAAGGACTGATCAAAAATGTGGAGCGCAGATACCGGGAAACCGGTTCGGAGACAATGAAGGCAGAGTATGAGACATTTATGAACATTACTCCATGTTCTGCCTGCAAAGGCCAGAGGCTGAAGCCGGGAGCCCTTGCGGTAACTGTGGGAGACAAAAATATTGCCGAAGTGACAGCTCTTTCGATCGAGAAGCTGCAGCAGTTTTTAAAAGATCTGAAACTGAATGATACACAGATGCTGATCGGCGGGCAGATCTTAAAAGAAATACGGGCAAGGATCCAGTTCCTGATGGATGTAGGTCTGGATTACCTTACACTGGCGCGCGCCACGGGAACTTTATCAGGCGGCGAGGCGCAGCGTATCCGCCTTGCCACACAGATCGGCTCCGGGCTGGTAGGCGTGGCGTATATTCTGGATGAGCCGAGTATCGGACTTCATCAGAGGGATAATGATAAGCTGCTGGCTACGCTCAAACATTTAAGAGATCTGGGAAATTCGCTGATCGTGGTGGAACATGACGAGGACACGATGCTGGCTGCAGATTATATAGTAGATATCGGACCGGGAGCAGGAGAGCACGGCGGCGAAGTGGTGGCTGTGGGTACGGCACAGGAAATCATGAAAAACGAGAAGTCCGTGACAGGAGCATACCTTTCCGGAAAAATCAAAATTCCGGTGCCTGACGAGAGAAAGAAGCCGGCGGGATGGCTGAAAGTAATCGGAGCAAGAGAAAATAATCTGAAAAATATTGATGTGGCATTTCCTCTTGGCGTGATGACATGTGTAACCGGTGTATCCGGTTCCGGAAAGAGTTCACTTGTAAATGAGATCCTCTACAAAAGGCTGGCCAGAGATCTCAACCACGCGCGGACGATCCCGGGAAAACACAGGAAAATCGAGGGGCTTGATAAGGTGGACAAGGTGATCAACATTGATCAGTCGCCCATCGGACGCACGCCCAGATCCAATCCGGCGACGTATACCGGCGTGTTTGATCTGATCCGGGATCTCTTTGCCGCAACGCCGGATGCCAAGGCGAGGGGATATAAGAAGGGCAGGTTCAGCTTTAACGTAAAAGGCGGACGGTGCGAAGCGTGCGCCGGCGACGGTATCCTGAAAATCGAGATGCATTTTCTGCCGGATGTTTATGTGCCGTGTGAAGTGTGCGGCGGAAAGCGTTACAACCGTGAAACGCTGGAGGTCAAGTACAAAGGAAAATCCATCTATGATGTGCTCAATATGACAGTAGAAGAGGCGCTTGAGTTCTTTGACCATGTGCCCAGTATCCGCAGGAAAATGCAGACGCTCTATGATGTCGGCCTGTCCTATATCCGTCTGGGACAGCCTTCTACAGAACTCTCGGGAGGAGAGGCACAGAGGATCAAACTGGCGGCGGAATTGAGCAAGCGAAGTACAGGCAAGACAGTCTATATTCTGGATGAGCCTACCACAGGACTTCATTTTGCCGATGTTCATAAACTGACAGAAATACTGCGCAGGCTTTCGGGCGACGGCAATACGGTGATCGTCATCGAACATAATCTGGATGTGATCAAGACGGCGGATTATATTATTGATATCGGGCCTGAGGGCGGAGACCGGGGAGGAACTGTTGTTGCCTGCGGCACACCCGAAGAAGTGGCGGCGAATGAAAAGTCCTATACAGGGAAATATATAGATGAAATGCTGAAAAGAAAATAAAATCCGAAAAAGGGCTTTCCATTTTTTTGAAAGTCTATTATACTGAATATTGCGGACAGGCAGGAGGAGGGAACCTGCCTGTATTCCGTGTTACAGATAATTCTAAGAGGAACCCGACAGGGAGTAAGATACAGGAAGCCTGTGCGGTATCGAATAGTCTCTACAGATGATTTTATGTAGAGATAATACTGTGCAGAGCGGTTTCGCGGGAAAGAGTATAAAGATTTGGAAGGGAGAATTGAATATGTCAGTAGATATCGGGATCGATCTCGGAACTGCCAGTGTGCTGGTATATGTCCACGGCAAGGGCGTTGTACTCAAAGAGCCCTCTGTCGTTGCGTTTGACAGAGATACAAATGAGATAAAGGCAATCGGCGAGGAAGCCCGCCTGATGCTTGGAAGAACTCCTGGAAATATTGTGGCGGTAAGGCCGCTGCGTCAGGGGGTAATTTCGGATTATACAGTGACCGAGAAAATGATCAAATATTTTGTACAGAAGGCCCTGGGAAGACGTACGTTTAAGAAGCCACGGATCAGTATCTGCGTACCCAGTGGTGTGACCGAGGTTGAGAAGAAAGCTGTGGAAGAAGCAACATTTGCAGCGGGAGCAAGAGAAGTACATTTGATCGAGGAACCGGTTGCTGCAGCGATCGGCGCCGGGATCGACATTGCAAAACCGTGCGGGAATATGATAGTAGATATCGGTGGCGGAACCTCGGATATTGCCGTTATTTCTCTGGGCGGTACGGTGGTGAATACATCCATCAAGGTTGCGGGAGATGATTTTGACGAGGCAATCGTCCGCTACATGCGTAAGAAACATAATCTTCTGATCGGTGAGAGGACCGCAGAGGATATCAAGATAAAGATCGGTACTACGTATCCTCTTGTTGAGGAGGAGACGATAGAAGTGAGAGGAAGAAATCTGGTGACCGGATTGCCAAAGACTGTCACAGTGACTTCTTCCGAGACAGAGGAGGCCTTGAGGGAGGCCACCAGCCAGATCGTCGAAGCGGTCATCTCCGTATTGGAGCAGACCCCGCCGGAATTGTCAGCGGATATTCTGGATCGGGGAATTGTCCTGACTGGCGGCGGAGCACTGTTGCGCGGTCTTGAAGAACTGATCGAGGAAAAGACGGGAATCAATACGATGACTGCCGAAGACCCGATGAAAGTCGTGGCCATCGGTACAGGTGAGTTCGTAGAATTCATGAGCGGCAGAAAGGATTTCTAAACGGTTATTCAGCAGGGATGTGAGCAGTAAAGGCACATCCCTGTTCTTGCGTGATACGCCCGTGGTATCGCGCTGACCGGATAAGGAAATTAAATTCCCTTATGCGATCGTATGGTACTGAGAGAAAGGATAAGATTTTGGAAACAGTTACAGGCTATGTGGAGCATATTGTGTTCCGCAATGAGGAAAATGGTTATACGGTTTTTCACCTGGAAAATGACGATGGAGAAGTGACCTGTGTGGGAAATTTTAACTTTATCAATGAAGGGGAAATGCTTGAGCTGACCGGGGAATATGTGAATCATAATGTATACGGCACACAGCTGAAGGTTGTGTCTCACATCGTGAAAGAGCCGGAAGATCTTGTATCCATTGAGCGATATCTGGGATCCGGAGCAATCAAAGGCGTGGGAGCTGCTCTGGCAGGGAGGATCGTGAAGAAATTTAAAAAAGACACGTTCCGGATCATCGAGGAAGAGCCGGAGAGACTGGCTGAGATCAAGGGGATCAGTGAACGGAAAGCCAGAGAAATCGCAGCGCAGATGGAAGAAAAGAAGGATATGCGTAAAGCCATGATCTATCTCCAGAAATATGGGATTTCCACGAAACTGGCGGCAAAGATCTATCAGTATTATGGTATGCGTGTATACAAAGTTCTGGAAGAGAACCCTTACCAGCTTGCTGATAATATCGAGGGCGTCGGATTCAAGACTGCGGATGAGATCGCAGCCCGCATCGGAATACATACCGATTCTGATTACCGGATCAAAAGCGGATTATTTTACACATTACAGCAGGCGGTCAGCGAGGGGCATGTATACCTGCCTCAGGATCTTTTGATGAAGAGAGCAGGCGCGCTTCTGGGGGTGGAAATCCACAACATAGAGAAACATATCATGGATCTGTGCATAGAGAAAAAAACGGTAATGAAAGAAGAAAACGGAGAGATAAGGATCTATCCGTCTCACTATTATTATCTGGAACTTAATACCGCAAAGATGCTCCATGATCTGGATATCAACTGTGAGATGCCGGAAGATATGATGGAACGACGGCTTTCCAAAGTGGAACAGGCGGAACAGATTGAACTGGATCCCATGCAGCACAGGGCCGTGATCGAGTCTATTAAACATGGCCTTCTTATTCTGACCGGAGGACCGGGAACAGGAAAGACGACGACGATCAACACGATGATCCGTTTTTTTGACAGCGAAGGAATGAGTATTCTTCTGGCTGCACCTACCGGACGTGCGGCTAAACGAATGACAGAGGCTACCGGATATGAAGCACAGACGATCCACCGACTGCTGGAAGTAAATGTCAATCCTGAAGAAGAAGATAGTGTGGGCGGTTTTCTGAGAAATCGTCAGAATCCGCTGGAAGCGGATGTGATCATTATCGATGAGATGTCCATGGTGGATCTTCCGCTGATGCATGCGCTTCTGTGCGCGGTTGTTCCGGGGACCCGCCTGATTCTGGTGGGAGATGTGGACCAGCTTCCGTCTGTAGGTCCGGGCAGCGTGTTAAAAGACATTATTGCATCGGAAAAATTTTCTGTCGTTACATTGACCAGGATCTTTCGTCAGGCCGGAGAAAGCGATATCGTGGTCAATGCCCATAAGATCAATGCAGGGGAACCAGTCATCCTTGACAATAAAAGCAGGGATTTCTTTTTCCTGAAGCGTCAGGATGCAGATACGATCATCGGGATCACGATCATGCTGATCCAGAAGAAGCTGCCGAAGTATGTGCAGGCGGCTCCGAATGAGATACAGGTCATGACGCCGACAAGAAAGGGACTTCTGGGTGTGGAACGACTGAATACGATCCTGCAGAGATATCTGAATCCCGAAGATCCGAAGAAGAATGAAAAGGAAATCAACGGGCGACTCTTCCGGGAAGGCGATAAAGTGATGCAGATCAAGAATAACTACCAGCTTGAATGGGAGATAACGACAAAGTTTGGATTGACTGTGGACAGTGGTACCGGAATCTTCAATGGGGATATGGGTGTGATCACAGAGATCAATGATTATACAGAGACAATCGAAGTGGAGTTCGACGAGGCGAGAAAAGTAAAATACGGATACGACATGACAGAGGAACTGGAACTTGCCTATGCTATTACAGTGCACAAATCCCAGGGGAGCGAGTATCCGGCTGTCATCATCCCGTTACTGCCAGGACCAAGACTCCTCTATACGAGGAATCTTTTGTATACAGCGGTTACCAGAGCAAAAAAATGCCTTACGATCGTGGGGAGTGATACAGTATTTCAGGAAATGATACAAAACAAAAACGAACAGGAAAGATATACAAGTCTCGCCGAACGGATCAGAGAGTATCAGGGTATTTCCTGAGCAGAGCGGCAGAAGAGATACTCAATCTGCTCTATCCGCCGGTATGCCCGTTCTGCGGACGAATATCACCAGACGGGATTTGTGACAGATGCAGGGCAAAGGCTGTCTATATCAGCGGACCGCGCTGTATGAGATGCGGAAAGCCGGTGAGAGATGATTCACGGGAGTTCTGCGAGGACTGCAGCGGCCGGAAATCTTACATAACCTGCGGCCGAAATCTCTGGCTGCACAGAGAACCCGTGGCAGGCGCACTGTACAGATTTAAATATCATAACAGACGAAATTTCGGAAAGATATTTGCGAGGGAACTGGCCGGGCGCTATGCGGACCAACTCCGGCTCTGGCAGATTGATGAGATCATACCGGTGCCGCTGCACCGTTCGCGAAGAAGAAAACGGGGATTTAACCAGGCGGAAATCCTGGCCCGTGAACTTGGTGCCGCAACCGGCATACCTGTACGTACAGACGTGCTGTTCCGGGTGAAAAAGACATCCCCGCAGAAAAGTCTGGGGAAAAGGGAACGGCAGGCAAATCTCAAGGGCGCTTTCGCAGTATCCGGCGCGTGGAATCCCCGGAAAAACGTAGCTCTTATAGATGATATCTATACGACTGGAGCAACCCTGGAGCGGGCGGCAAAAATGCTCAAAAAAGCAGGTGCTCAAAATGTTTACTTTTTGACTATAAGCATTGGACAAGGTGTCTGACTATATGATATACTAAAACATAATGGACTGAAATAGAGTGTGTCAGTACATAGGAAGGACATATAAAAGCGTTATGATTGATAAAAGAAAAGTCCGTCTGATGACGAGAGCCGCAATCTATGAGAAAAGATATGGCGAAGAAGATATAAAGATCACAGGTTATTATCAAAAAGATTATTCAAGCCTGAACACATGGATCACGTTGATCTGGATAACAGTGGGATTCTTCCTGGTGGTCGCCCTTCTCTTCCTGGCCGGTGGCGATAGCCTGATGGAGGGGATCACGATCATGAAACTCCTGATCCTTGCGGCTATTATTCTCGGATTATATCTGTCTCTCCTCATCATATACGGAATTGGAGCCGGTTCATTTTACAGAAAGAAACATATAAGGGCAAAACAGAGAATGAAGCGGTACATGCGGGATCTTTCCCGTCTGGAGAAAATGAATCTTAAAAAGGAGAAATACAGATCATGAGTACGTTATTAGTTTGGAGAGAAAAACTGCAGGAGATATATGCAAAGTATTCTACGTATATCCTGAAAGCGCTGCAGCTTATACTGGGTCTGGTCCTCTTCGGACTGATCAATGCAAACATAGGTTTTATGAAAATGGCTTCTTCCGTTTTCTGTACTGTGGGCCTGGCGGTAATCTGTACATTTTTCCCGATGATCATAATGGTCACGGCGGCGGCAGTGCTGATTCTTGTTCATTTCTATTCATTATCACTTCCGATCGCAGTTGTGTCGCTGATCATTTTTCTGATAATGTATATTTTTTATTTCCGTTTTACGCCAAAGAAGGCATGGCTTGTCCTCCTTTCTGCATTGGCGTTCGGCTTGAAGATACCGTTTGTGGTCCCGGTGGTTTTCGGTCTTATGGGAACACCGGTATGGATCGTTCCTGCCTGCTGCGGTGTGATCGCATATTATATGGTAGACTTTGTCAAGGATTCTGCAACAGCGCTCAGGAACGCAGACGCAGACGCGATGATCAACAGTCTGATGAGCTTTACAAAGCAGGTTTTGACGAGCAGGGAAATGTGGCTGATGGCAGCGGCGGTAGTTGTGGGCATTCTTGTGGTGAATCTGGTGCGTACACGGGCGGTTGACCATGCATGGAAAATCGCATCCGCAGCGGGTGCGGCCGTCTGTGTGATCATAGCGGCAGCGGGAAATATGGCGCTGGACACAGGGGTTTCCTATGTATCGATCGTTGTCAGTGCAGGCCTCGGAATCTTGGTCGGACTTGTCTTGGAATTCCTTTTCTTCTCGGTGGATTATTCCAGAACTGAGAATATACAGTTTGAGGATGATGAATACTATTATTATGTCAAGGCAGTCCCCAAAGTCGGCGTTTCCGCCCCTGAGAAGGAAGTGAAACATATTACCGGGAGCAAGCCTCAGAAAAACGAGGAAAAATCATCAGAAGAAACTGGAAATACAAATACAGAGGAAATACTTCTTACGAGAAGTCTGAGCAAAGAACTGGGTCTTGACAAGGAGAAAGGAAAGACCGAGTAAATAAGGCGGTGACATAACAGTAATGATAGACTGGCTGAAGAATTTCATAGGCAACTATACAGGAGACATGTATTTCCCGACTATTGAGGTTAAAGATGTCGTTGAAATACTGATCATTACGGTGATCTTATATGAGATTATGCTCTGGATCAAGAATACGAAAGCATGGATGCTCCTTAGAGGTATTATCATGCTGGGTGCATTCATCCTGCTTGCATGGATCTTCCAGATGCATACGATCCTTTATTTGGCCGCACAGTCCATCAATGTCCTGGCAATTGCGGCAATTGTAGTATTTCAGCCGGAACTCCGGCGGGCACTGGAAAAACTGGGCGAGAAAAATCTGCTCAGTAATATCAATCTGTTCGATAAAGGCAAAGATAACGAGCGGTTTTCCGATATGACGGCGGATAGTATTGTATCCGCCTGCTATGCGATGGGAAATGTATGTACGGGAGCCCTTATCGTGGTCGAACAGGCAATCCGGCTCAACGAGTATGAGATGACCGGGATCGAACTGGACTGTAAGGTGTCCTCACAGGTACTGATCAATATATTCGAACATAATACACCGCTTCATGACGGAGCGGTGATCATCCGCGGGAACCGGATCACTTCAGCGACCTGTTATCTGCCCTTGTCAGATAATATGAGTATCAGTAAAGACCTTGGTACAAGGCACAGAGCAGCACTGGGAATGAGTGAGGTGTGCGATGCGCTTGTCATCGTTGTATCGGAGGAGACCGGACTTGTGTCGGTTGCGATGGGAGGCACTCTCACACGCGGGATCAAGCGGGAAGAACTGCGCGAAAAGCTGAGCCAGATTCAGTATAGGAATACGGAGCCAAAGAAGAGATTCTCTATACGGAAAGGATGGCGCAGAAAATGAAGAAATTTAAGCTTACAACTAATCTGGGCCTGAAGATCATAGCGTTTGTTTTTTCGGCTTTTTTATGGCTGATCGTAGTGAATCTGGACAATCCGGTCTCAAGCCGTACTTTTACTGATGTTCCGGTTACGATCGTCAATGACGACATTATCACATCCGCGGGCGATGTGTATCAGGTGGTCGGAGAGCAGAAAGTAAATGTAGTAGTCTATGCGAACCGTGAAGTGCGTCAGCGCCTGTCAGCGGGCGATATTTTGGCAACAGCGGACATTAAGGAGATGGATACAAGTACTGGCCTCGTGCCGATCAGCATATCTATTCCTGAGTACAGTGGCCGATATGAATCGGCAGAAGCTGTGCCGAGGAATCTTCAGATCCAGCGCGAAAAATCAGGAAGAAAAGTCCTTGCTTTGACTGCGGAGAAAGACGGTGTGGAACGCGACGGGTATATTATCGGAAATATGACCGTTCACCCGGAAAACGTGACGATCACAGGACCTGAGTCCGTACTCGACCAGATTGACAGGGCTGTTGCGTCAGTTGATGTAGAAGGGATATCGCAGGATGAAGAAAAGGCAGCAGAACTCGTTCTGTACGATGCAAATAATAATATCCTCAACCAGAATCAATTAGAAAACAATCTGGGAGATGACGGACTTACAGTATCTATTGAAGTCCTGAGGAAAAAGAGTGTGCCTGTGACAGTAGAAATATCGGGAACCCCGGCAGACGGATATCAATATACCGGCTGGACATGCGAACCGGAGAATGTGCAGATCTGTGGAAAGAGTGATGTGATAGCTGATGTGGAGAGCATCACGATTCCGTCTTCTGTGATCGATATAACCGGGGCACAGGCTCCTGTTGAACAGACGGTGAATATCTCGTCATTTCTGCCGGACGGAGTAAGTCTTGTAGATGAAAGTACAGGGAATATTACCGTAACAGCAATGATAGAGGAGAAAGGTACACGGACGATCGACTTCATGGTAAGTTCGATCATTATAAACAATCTGTCCGATAATCTGACTGTGAGTTATGAACCGGATGCAGAAATCACGCTTACATTCAGCGGAGATCAGAGCAAACTGGATGTACTGGATGTCTCTAATGCCGTATCGGTGGATATGGGAAGATATACGACAGCGGGAACATATGATGTACCGGTGACCGTTAAACTACCCGAGGGGATCACACTGACTTCTGATGTGACAGTACAGCTGACACTGGAGAACAAAGAGGAAAGAGAGACAGAGAACCAGACAGGTTCCGGCAGTTCGTCCGGGCAGGGCTCAACCGACAATTCGTCCGGCGGGGGAGACTCTGGAAATTCTTCTGCTCAGGAATAGATGTGGAAAGAAAATCAGACAGAACGAAGAAATACAAGGAGTGGATATAGTATGGTAAACGGCAAGGTGAAGATCAAGAACCCAACCGGCCTCCATCTCAGGCCGGCCGGACTTTTCTGTAAGACTGCCATGCAGTTTAAAAGTAAGATCACGGTCCTCAAAAAGACAAAACATGAAGATGTGACTGCGAATGCAAAAAGTGTTTTAAGCGTGCTGGGGGCATGCATTAAGAGTGGAGACGAGATTGAGATCGTCTGCGAAGGACCGGATGAAGATGCGGCATTGAAAGAGATGGTACAGCTCGTAGAAGACGGGCTGGGAGAGTAACCGAAAGATGAATTTTAATTCAGGAGGAAAAAACAATGAGTAAAGCTACACTTGTCATTATGGCAGCGGGGATTGGCAGCCGGTTTGGAGGGGGAATCAAACAGTTGGCTCCTGTCGGACCAAACGGTGAGATCATCATGGATTATTCAATCTATGATGCGATCGAAGCGGGATTTGACAAAGTCGTATTTGTGATCCGGAAGGATTTGGAGAAGGATTTCAAAGAGGTGATCGGCAACCGGATCGAGAAACAGATCGAAGTTGCATATGCATATCAGGAAATTGATGATATCCCTCAGAAATACAGAGAAAAGTTTACCGGAAGAACAAAACCATGGGGGACTGGACAGGCTATCCTGTGCTGTAAAGATGTAGTGGACTCTCCGTTCCTGGTGATCAATGCAGACGACTATTATGGGAAAGATGCATTCAGGGAAGCTTACTCCTATTTGACAAGTATGGAAGATACTGATAAAATGCAAATCTGTATGGTCAGCTTCGTATTGAAAAATACACTTAGCGATAACGGCGGAGTGACGAGGGGAATCTGCAAGGTTGATCCGAATGGAATGCTTGCCGGCATCACAGAAACACATAATATTGAAAAAGACGGGGATAAGGCAGTTGTCAGAACAGGCGGCGAAATAGAAGAGCTTGATCCGGATTCTCCGGTCTCAATGAATATGTGGGGATTGACTCCGAAGTTTATAGAAATTCTGGAGAGCGGATTTGATGAATTCCTTGAGGACACCAGGGCGGATGATTTGAAAGCCGAGTATCTGCTTCCGACGATTATCGGCAATCTTCTGGAGAAAGGTAAACTTGACGTCCGTGTTTTGGAGTCTCATGATCAGTGGTTCGGAGTAACATATAAGGAAGATAAGGAAGCGGTAATGAGTGCGGTTGGAAGACTCATAGCAGACGGGGTCTATCCTTCTGTATTGTACAGATAGCTGATATGAGTACATATACGAGAAAAAAACAGTAAAGGAATTTTGACAATGGCAAAAAAACGCAGATCGGTGGAAAGTACCGGGCGTAACGGTAGAAATACAAGGAGATATTCCGAAAGAACTGCAACGAACAGGTTTGGTTCATTTTGTCTGGTAGTTCAAGCGGTAGTGAGCATTGTTTTTATGATCGTGGTCATGCTGCTCAATATGCTGCCATTGAATTACCTTGCACTTGTTGCGGCGGTATTGTTTTTCCTGTGGTGTATTTCGTTTACAACACAGGCGGTAAGAAAAAAGCGCGGGACTGGCGGGAAGATTTTCAGCCTGCTCATGACCTGTGTCCTGGTATTTGGCGCTTACAATATCGCTCAGGCCAATAACATGCTTTCTCTGATCACTGGAGGAAATACCCGTGTGGATAAGATGGCTGTCGCTGTTTTGGCTGAAGATTCTGCTGAGACGATCGAGGATACAGTTGGATATAATTTCGGCGTGCAGTTCCAGCAGGGCGGCGATAATATACAGACAGCGGTCAACAATCTACAGGAGGAATTAGGAACGGATCTTACCCTTACGGAGTGCGATTCTGTACAGGCGCAGGCACAGTCGCTGATCGATGGTGACGTTCAGGCAATCATCTATAATGAGGCTTATACGCAGCTTATGGACGATGCTGTGGAAGGATTTAGTGATAATATCCGTATTATTTATGAAATGTCCATCGAGACAGAACTTGATCTGGACGGCGGAACTGACGACACACTTACAAAAGAGCCATTTACCGTATATATTAGTGGAATCGATACGTATGGTGAGGTGTCTGAGACAAGTCGAAGCGACGTTAATATTATTGCTGTTGTCAACCCGACAACGCATGAAATCCTGCTGATCACAACACCGAGAGATTCCTATGTTCCGCTTTACGGGCCTGATGTACGACAGGGCGCAATGGATAAACTGACGCATGCGGGTGTATATGGAATAGAAACCTCCATGGCAACATTGGGCAAATTGTATGAGACAGATATTAATTATTACGTAAGGCTGAATTTTACTTCGTTGATTGATATTGTGGATATTCTCGGCGGTGTTGACGTAGAGTCGGAGTATGCATTCACGACAAGTGAAGATTCCGAATATGTAATGGATGTCCAGAAAGGTACTAATCATTTTGATGGCCGACAGGCGCTGGCCTTCAGCAGGGAGAGACAGAATCTGGAAGACGGCGATAATCAGCGCGGTAAGAATCAGCAGGCAGTTATCACGGCTATGCTGAAGAAAATGATTTCTCCTACAATGCTGCTGAAAGCAGGAACTATCATGAATCAGGTGAGCAAGGACGTGGAGACAAATGTAACGCAGTCACAGCTGAATGCACTGATCAGAGATCAGCTCCGGACAAATGCAAAATGGTCGATCCAGTCCGTAGCATTAAGTGGAGAGGGCGGGCAGGATTACTGCTATTCTGCTCCTGATCAGCTTCTGTATGTAACGTATCCGGATGACAGCAGCCTTGAAGAGATTATAGATCTGACGAATGTGGTTGAAGAAGGCGGCCAGCTGGAAGACGGGGAATCGTTAAATTGATTGATGTAAAGGAAGATAGAAGAGATTCTGTCTTCCTTTTTGTGTATAAATTAATTGAATTTTTTATAAGATAAATGTAGAAATACGAGTATAAGAGTTGTATAATAAGTCAGAATTTGATATTATATAAAAGTATGTAAAAAAGATGTAATATTTTGTAACATTACTGACCGGAGAGGATATTATGAAAAATATATTTAGTCTTAAAACATCCAGAGCAAGAATGATACTTCTTTTTCTTGTAGATATAATTACTATTGTCTTTGACGCGTATATTTCTTTGATCATAAGATTTAAGGTTGACAATGTCTACTATAATCAGGTGCCTGGGGAATATATGACAAGCCTGAATTCTTATATTATCATTAATGTAGTGACGACTCTCGTTATTTTTCTAGTGCTGAATCTTTACAATCGGGTATGGTCTTATGCCAGCTTGCATGAAGCCGCGTTGATCGTAGGTGCGAGTATTTTGTCGACGGCATTTCAGGCGTTTGGTATGAGCTTCCTTTATCTGCCGATACCAAGAAGCTTCCATATATTTTATTTTTTCTTCTTGACCATGACAACGTTAGCTACCAGGTTCTCCTACAGAATCCTTCATGGGCTTAAAAGAGGAATGGAAAGATCCGGGAAACGTCCGGTTAATACTATGGTGATCGGTGCCGGTGAAGCTGGAAATATTATCATTACCGAAATGAAGACAAGCAGACATCTGAATCGTAATGTGGTTTGTGTGATTGATGATAATCCATCGAAAAAAGGCAAGTATATCCGCGGTGTGCGCATCGTTGGTGATCGGACACAGATCAAAGAGTGCGCAAAGAAATATAATGTGGATGAAATTATTCTGGCAATCCCTTCTGCCAGTCCGAAAGATACGAGAGAGATCCTGCGGATATGTAATGAGACAGACTGCAAACTGAAAGTGTTGCCCGGAGTTTACCAGCTTATTAATGAAGAAGTCAGCGTATCGAAACTTCGTGAAGTTTCAATTGAAGACCTCCTTGGACGCGATACTGTCAAAATTGATATAGACAGCATTGCCGGATATGTGAGGAACAAAGTAGTGCTTGTGACAGGCGGCGGTGGGTCTATCGGCAGTGAGCTTTGCCGACAGGTTGCGGCGCACAGCCCGCGTATGCTTATTATATTTGATATCTATGAAAATAATGCTTATGATATCCAGCAGGAATTAAAGAAAAAATATCCGGCATTGAAGTTGGAAGTGCTGATCGGTTCGGTGCGTAATACGAGCAGAATCGAGAGTGTTATGGATCTGTACCGTCCGGATGTAGTGTATCATGCAGCTGCACATAAACATGTGCCTTTGATGGAAGACAGTCCGAATGAAGCGATAAAAAATAATGTGTTTGGAACCTATAAGACAGCAAGAGCAGCAGATAAATACGGTGTGAAGAAATTTGTGCTGATCTCTACCGATAAGGCTGTCAATCCGACAAATATCATGGGAGCTTCAAAGCGTCTCTGTGAAATGATTATTCAGACATTCAGCCGGTATTCCAATACAGAGTTTGTTGCTGTACGTTTTGGTAACGTTCTTGGGAGCAATGGAAGTGTCATTCCACTATTCAAGAAGCAGATGGCTGAAGGCGGTCCTGTTACAGTTACACATCCTGATATTATTCGTTATTTCATGACGATTCCTGAGGCAGTCTCCCTTGTCATGGAAGCAGGTGCTTTGGCACACGGCGGTGAGATATTCGTCCTGGATATGGGTGAGCCGGTCAAAATCGCTGATCTTGCCAAAAATCTGATTCGACTGTCGGGATATACATTAGGTGTGGATATGGATATTGTATATACTGGATTAAGACCGGGCGAAAAACTGTATGAAGAAATACTGACCAAGGAAGAAGGACTTCAGAAGACGGCAAATAACTTGATCTATATAGGAAAGCCATTGGAATTTAATGAGGTACATTTTTTAAGCCAGCTCAGGATTCTCGAAGAAGCTGCGGCAAATGAGAGCCGGGATGTGAAAGAGATTGTATCGAATATTGTTCCGACATATCAGATTAAGCCTGAAGACAAGAAACGTGATGAAGAAATGTACAAGGAATTGCTCAGCCTTGGAAAAGCAAGTCATGAAAAACCGGTAATGGAGGATAAATAAAATGAAAAACATGCATATTGCTTTCTCCCCTCCGGATATAACGGATGAAGAGATAGAAGAAGTTGTTGATACTTTAAAAAGCGGATGGATTACAACAGGGCCTAAGACAAAAGCGTTCGAAAAGCAGATCGCTGAATATTGTCATACCAGCAGGGCTGTATGCCTGAATTCGGCTACGGCATGTGCAGAAATGGCGCTTAGAGTTCTGGGAATCGGACCGGGAGATGAGGTGATCACAACAGCATATACCTATACTGCTTCAGCAAGCGTTGTCTGTCATGTTGGCGCGAAGCTTGTCCTTGTCGATGTACGGCCGGATTCCTATGAAATGGACTACAATTTGCTTGAACAGGCAATTACGGAGAGAACAAAGGCAATAATCCCGGTAGATCTGGGCGGGGTAATCTGTGATTATAAAAAAATATTCGATATCGTGGAAAGAAAACGCGCTCTGTTCCATGCCGATAATGAAATCCAATCTAAAATCGGAAGAATAGCAGTGGCTGCTGATGGGGCTCATGCATTTGGTGCAATGAGAAATGGAAAACATTGCGGAGAGATAGCTGATTTTACCAGCTTTTCTTTCCATGCTGTTAAAAATCTTACAACAGCTGAGGGTGGCGCACTTGTATGGAGAGATATCGAAGGTGTGGATAATGACGCAATATATAACCAGCTTATGCTTCTTTCTCTTCATGGACAGTCGAAAGATGCACTGGCAAAAACCCAGCTCGGAGCATGGGAATATGATATTGTTGCGCCTTATTTCAAATGTAATATGACAGATATTATGGCGTCTATCGGTATTGTACAGTTAAAGCGGTATCCAGAGCTGCTTAAGCGTAGAAAAGAGATTATTGAGAAGTATAATGAAGGACTTGCAGATCTGGATGTAAGAGTACTGAAGCATTACGGAGACGATTTTTCATCAAGCGGTCATTTATATCTTGTACGTCTAAACGGGAAAACAAGAGAGGAATGTAATAAAATTATAATCAAGATGGCTGAAGCCGGTGTTGCAACAAATGTTCATTATAAACCGTTGCCTTTGTTGACGGCATATAAGGATCTTGGTTTCGATATTAAAGATTATCCTAATGCTTATGCAATGTATGACAATGAGATCACACTTCCTCTTCACACAAAGTTAAGTGATGAAGAAGTGGACTATGTGATTGATACATTCAGAAAATCTTTGAACGAGGAATAAGGAACAATGAAAAAGTGGGAAGATCTTCCGCCGGATATGCAGGTTCCGGAAGTCAGAACTTACTATGATATATTAAAAAGACATACCGGAAGTTTGATTCTTAAACGTATTTTTGATATAATAATTGCGAGTCTGCTGCTCATTGTCCTTTCGCCGGTTCTGTTAGTGCTGAGTGTTTTGATCAAGACAGATTCCAAGGGACCTGTCTTTTTTCGTCAGGTCAGAGTGACAAGGTATGGAAAGACTTTCCGTATCTTTAAATTCCGTACTATGGTCAATAATGCGGATAAGATCGGGACTCAGGTTACCACAAAAGGTGATGCAAGAGTGACGAATATTGGAAAGAAATTGAGGGGATGCAGACTGGATGAGCTTCCGCAGCTTCTCAATATTCTGACCGGAGATATGACTTTTGTGGGAACGAGACCTGAAGTTGAGAAGTATGTGTCTCATTATACGAATGAAATGAAAGCGACTCTTCTTCTTCCTGCGGGAGTTACATCTCTTGCCAGTATTGAGTATAAGGATGAAGAAAAGCTTCTGGAATCTGCGGATGATGCGGATCAAGTATATATAGAGACAATCCTGCCAGAAAAGATGAAATATAATCTTGAGTCAATCAAGAAATTCAGTTTCATACAGGATATAAAAACAATGGCAGCAACAGTTATAGCTGTAATCAAGTAGTGAAGGAGTAACCCCAATGAATATATGGATTGTGAATCATTACGCTATACCACCGAGTATGGGAGGGCTGGTAAGACATTATTATTTTTCAAAATATCTGCAGAAAAAAGGCCATACTGTAAAGATTTTCACTTCCAGCAAGATTCATAATACAGATATCAATATGATAAAGGACAGGTCTCTTTATCGCGAAGAGATGGAAGACGGGGTAGAGTATACATTTGTCAGGAGCAGGGACTATAAGGGAAATGGCATGGATAGAGTGGTCAACATGATGGATCTCCCTTTTAAGACATGGAAGGCGATGAAGTTGTTTTATAAAAAGCAGAAGCCGGATGTGATCTATACGTCCTCTCCTGATCTTTTCGTGGCCTTTTTTGCCTTAAGATTTGGAAGAAAGTATAAAATACCGGTAGTTGTGGAAGTGAGGGATCTTTGGCCGGAATCTATTGTCGAGTACAACAAAATATCGAGAAAAAATCCTGTTATACAAATATTATACCAATTGGAAAAATGGATCTATAAAAAGGCGGATCAGCTTATTTTTACCATGGAGGGCGGAAAAGAATACATTTGTGATAAGGGTTGGGATAAAGTTGTAGATCTCAAAAAAGTGAATCATGTAAATAATGGCGTGGACTTGGAGGAGTTTGAGGAGAATTATAAAAAGTATCAGATTGAGGATCCGGATTTGATGAATGATTCTACGTTTAAAGTGATTTATGTTGGTTCAATCAGGCAGGTTAATAATCTTGGAACACTAGTTGATGCTGCTAGATATCTTAAGGATGATAAGAGTATACAGATTTTGATTTATGGCGATGGGACAGAGAAAAAAAAGCTGGAAGAAGAATGTAATGCAAATAATTTAAATGTTAAGTTTAAAGGCCGAGTAGAAAAAAAATATATTCCTTTTATATTGAGTCATTCGGATTTAAATGTTATTAATGTAAGAGCGGCTGCTCTTAACAAATATGGGTGCAGTTGGAATAAACTTTTTGAATATATGGCTAGTAGTAAACCTATATTGTGTAATCTTCCGGTGAAATATGATTTGATAAAGAAGTATCATCTTGGCATAACCAGAAGGTTTGCAGATGGCGAAGCATATAAAAATGCTATATTGAAATTTGTAAATATGGACAAAAAAGAATATGAGCAGTATTGTCGTAATTCGCGAGAATGCGGGAAAATGTTTGATTATAAGAATCTGGCTACTAAAATTGAAATTATTCTTCAGAAAGTAGTCGAATCTAAGTGAAAAAATATTTATTAAAGCATTAGCGCTGTATACAGTAGGAAAAATTCAAAAGCACGTATAACTATATTATAGATGAATAGATGAGGTGTACTAATTGTGAAAAGAGTAATGGTTGTTTTTGGAACAAGGCCAGAAGCGATAAAAATGTGTCCGCTTATTAAAGCGATAAAATTAGATAATAGTTTTTGTGTCTCTGTTTGTGTGACTGGACAACATAAGCAAATGTTAGATCAAGTATTAGATGCATTTGGAGTAGAGCCAGATTATAATTTGGCTATTATGAAAGACAAGCAGACTCTTTTTGATGTTACGGTTAATATACTGGAGCGAATAAAAGAAGTGTTAGATGAGTGGAAACCAGATATTGTTCTTGTTCATGGAGATACGTCAACGACATTTGTGACAGCGTTAGCTTGCTATTATCTTCAGATCCCAGTGGGGCATGTAGAGGCTGGCTTGAGGACTTATAATATTTATTCGCCGTATCCTGAGGAATTTAACAGACAGGCAGTAGGATTAATTGCAAAATGTCATTTTGCTCCGACAGAAAGAGCAAAACAGAACTTACTTAATGAAGGTAAAAACCCCAATAATATATATGTGACGGGAAATACTGCTATAGATGCTTTAAAGACAACTGTTAGGGAGGATTACAGTCATCCTATTTTGGATTGGGCGAAAGACAGCAGGCTTATAATGCTTACTGCACATAGGAGAGAGAATCTCGGAAAGCCACTGCATAGTATGTTTAGAGCTATAAAAAGAATTGTTTGTGAGCATGAGGATATAAAGGTTGTTTATCCTATTCATATGAATCCCGCAGTTCGGCAGGCAGCTAATGATATTTTAGCAGGACACGACAGAATAAAAATTATTGACCCATTGGAAGTTATCGATTTTCATAATTTTTTGGCAAGATCATTTTTAATATTAACTGATAGTGGGGGTATTCAGGAAGAGGCGCCGTCTTTGGGAAAACCGGTATTAGTAATGAGAGATACAACTGAGAGACCAGAAGGAATTGAAGCCGGCACTCTCAAGCTTGTTGGAACTTCTGAAGAAGTTATTTATGAGGAGTTTAATAAGTTACTAACAGATAAAGAGGAGTATAGAAAAATGAGCAATGCATCAAATCCGTATGGCGATGGACATGCTTCGGAAAGAATAATTGATATTCTGAAAAATGTATTATAAGGAGACTTATTATGAGAGTATTAGTTTTAGCGACAGCATATCCTGAACTGGATGGAAGCAAGAATATGTACTATGTTCATACACGTAACTTGTATTATATCCAGAAAGGAATTGAAGTTGAGGTTTTGAATTTTAGTACTTGCCAAGAATATGAAATTGACGGAATAAAGGTATTTGGGCTGGAACATTATCAGAATAGGTATAATAATCAGTCTTATGATATTTTGATTTTACATGCAGCAAATATACGGTACCATTACAAGTTCATAAAAAAATATGGCACTAAATTCCCTAAATTTCTGTTCTTTTTTCATGGGCATGAAGTTCTTCGCTGTTCGAAAATCTATCCGAAGCCATATGACTATGTTAAAGACAGTAATTTTATTAAAGAAACGGTAAAGGATATTTATGATATTTATAAATTGAAATTTTGGAAAAAGGTTTTTCTAAAGTGTTTGGAAAAGTCATGGTTTGTATTTGTTAGTCAATGGATGTTTGATGAATTTAAAAAGTGGATTAAATTATCAGAAAACGAATTGAAAAATAGATATTCAATTATCTATAACTGTATAGGTTCTGTGTTTGAAACAGAGTCGTACAAAAAAGACTATAAAAAAAAGTATGATTTTGTGAGTGTCAGAAGTAATCTCGATGGTTCGAAATATGGTGTCGATATTATAGTTAGGCTAGCATACAATAATCCGAATAAAAGTTTCTATTTGATTGGAAAAGGAGACTATTTTAGGTATAGAAGCAAACCAGAAAACTTAATTGTAGAAAATAAAAATTTGAATCACAAAGAAATTATAAGTTTACTTAATGCATCAAGATGTGCACTCATGCCGACAAGAACAGATGCTCAGGGAGTAATGGCTTGCGAAATGGCAACTTTTGGAATTCCCCTGATAACATCAGATATTCCTGTGTGTAGAGAAGTGTTTTCTGGCTTTGAAAATGTAACATATATCAGTAATGAGAAATGTGATATTTCTTTGGAAGGAATATGCGATAAAATCTCAAATAAATTTCGGAAGAATGAGAAGTACTTTGCTAAAAATACCTGCGGCAAGGAGGTTTGTTTGTTAAATGAGTTATACACAGAGATAAATAAAGATATTTAGGAGTGTGAACAAAATGATTGCTGAAAAATGGTGCATTTTTCATGTGCCTAATTATATCGATCCCGATGCTAAATCTGGATCACATGTGCGGCCCCCTAAAATGATAGATGCGTTCAAATCAATAGGTTATAATGTTGATATTGTGATGGGATATGGGAGTACACGTAAGAAACAGATTGATAGGATAAAGGCAGAAATAAAAAAGGGTAAAAAATATGATTTTGTCTATTCAGAATCTAGTACGATGCCTACTTTATTGACCGAAAAAAAACATTTGCCACTTTTTCCAAGGTTAGATTTTAGTTTTCTAACTTACTGCAAAAGAAATAATATAAGAATAGGCCTTTTTTATAGAGATATACATTGGAAATTTGAGGATTATAAATCTAAGGTATCCCTTCCAAAAAGAATGGTTACAATTCCATTTTATAAGTATGACCTAAAAAAATATGAAAAGATTGTAGATGTTTTGTATCTACCATCAGGACAGATGGCTCCTTTGCTTAATAAGTATAAAATTAAAAAAGTCGATCTGTTACCACCAGGTGCTGTGTACAATGGTGATATTGTAGAACAAAGAAATAAATATTTTAAAAGTCGGAAAGAAGGACCGCTAAATATTTTTTATGTTGGTGGTGTGAGTGGAATCTATGATTTGACAGAAGTTTTTAATGCAGTTTTTCACACAAACAATGCATATTTGACTGTTTGTGCTAGAAAAGAAGAATGGGAAAAGGTTAAAAGTAAGTATACTCCTTTTTTAAATGAAAGAGTTAAGATTATACATGAATCAGGAGAACACCTAAAAAAATATTATATGAAGTCTGATTTGTGTTGTTGTTATTTCCCCATAAGTAAATATATGAGTTTTTCTATGCCAATAAAGCTTTTTGAATATTTAGGATTTGTAACTCCTGTTATAGCAACAGGAGGAATGGAAGCGGGAAAATTTGTTCAAAAATGGGATAATGGATTTTGTATTGATTACGATGACTATTCTATGATAGAATTGCTTGAACGGATAAATGAAGATCAGGATATTTTACTAGAAAAACATAAAAACTCTGTAACTTGTTTGATGAAAAATACTTGGGAAGAGAGAGCTTTAAAAGTTGTTAAAGATTTGAAAGGAGAATAAATATGAAAGAAGAATTGTTGAAGAAAATTTCTGACAAAAGTATTGTAGTAGGAGTTGTGGGTCTTGGTTACGTGGGGCTTCCACTCGCTGTGGAAAAAGCGAAAGCTGGTTTTAAGACTATAGGATTCGATGTGCAGCCTGAAAAAGTTAAAATGGTTAATGAGGGCCATAACTATATTGGGGATGTCGTTGACAGTGACCTTAAAAGACTTGTAGCAGAAGGAAGGCTAAAAGCTACAACAGATTTTAGCTTTGTAAAGGATGTCGATTTCATAGCTATTTGTGTACCTACTCCGTTAGATTCACATCAGGAGCCAGATATAAGTTATGTAAGATCTTCCACTGAATCTATTTCAAAGTATCTTACTAAAGGCACCATGGTAGTACTTGAGTCAACTACTTACCCAGGAACAACAGAAGAACTTATCAAACCTATTCTTGAAGAGGGATCAGGTCTTAAGTGTGGTGAGGATTTCTATCTTGGATTTTCTCCTGAACGTGTAGACCCAGGCAACCTGATATATAAAACAAAAAATACTCCTAAGGTTGTAGGTGCGATTGGAAAAGACGCAACAGAAGTTATAGCAACTATGTATAGGGCGGTACTCGAGGGTGAAGTATGTGAAGTGTCCAGTCCAGCAATTGCGGAGATGGAAAAAATTCTTGAAAATACTTACCGTAATATAAATATTGGCCTTATCAATGAACTCACTATGCTTTGCCAGAAAATGGGAATCAGTATGTGGGAAGTTATTGATGCAGCAAAGACAAAACCATATGGTTTCCAAGCCTTCTATCCAGGACCGGGACTCGGCGGCCATTGTATCCCTCTTGATCCATATTATCTTACATGGAAAGCACGTGAATATGGCTTCCATACATCAATGATTGAGAGTTCTATGATTATTAATGATAAAATGCCAGAGTATTGCGTGGAGCGTGCAAGTAAAATACTGAATAAAAAGAAAAAGGCTATGAATGGCTCTAGAGTTCTTGTATTGGGAGTTGCATATAAGCAAGATATTGATGATTATAGAGAAAGTCCGGCATTACGCGTCATTGAGGTACTTAAACGTGAAAAGGCGGAAGTTGATTTTTATGATCCATGGATAGCAGAGTATAAGTATAAAGGACAAAAATATCAGGGGATTTCTGAAATTAATCCGGAGATTATTGCCTCCTATGATTTGATTATGATTACAACAGCACATTCAAATGTAGATTACGATATGATACAGAAAAATGCGGATGAGATTTTTGATACAAAAAATGTTATGAAAAACATCAAGAATAGAGAGAATATTGAGGTATTATAGGAGAAAGAGTTATGAAGTATGCATTAATCGGATGTGGAAGAATTTCTACAAATCATGTGAAAGCTGTTATAAACAACAATCTGGAGTTTGTTGCGGCATGTGACGTAGTGCCGGAACATATTGAAAATGTCCTTTCAAAACATGGATTGGAGAAAAATGCTTCTATCAAACGATATACGGATTATAAAAAGATGATTGAAGAAAATGATCTTGAATTGGTCGGCATTGCTACAGAAAGTGGGCTTCATGCAGAGATTGCTTTATATTGCATTGAGCATGGCATTAATGTTATTATTGAAAAACCTATGGCTATGAGTATAGCGGATGCCAATAAGATTATTGAACTTTCAGAGAAAAAACATGTGAAAGTGTCAGCTTGTCACCAGAACAGATTCAATATTGCGGTTCAGGAGATGAGAAAGGCTTTGGAAGCAGGTCGTTTTGGCAAGCTATCGCACGGTTCTATTCATGTTAGATGGAATCGGAATAAAGATTATTATACCCAGGCTCCATGGCGTGGGACATGGGCTCAGGATGGCGGTGCTCTTATGAATCAATGTATTCATGGTATCGATCTTTTACGCTGGATGATGGGAAATGAGATTGATGAAGTATACGGCGTTACAAAGCAGCAGTTCCATGATTATCTTGAAGCCGAGGATATCGGTATGGCTGTTGTGAAATTTAAAAACGGTGCAGTTGCAACAATAGAGGGAACGACAAACGTATATCCGCAGAATCTTGAAGAAACATTATATCTTTTTGGAGAAAAAGGTACGGTTAAGCTAGGCGGAAAATCGACTAATAACATCGATGTCTGGAACTTTGCAGATGAAACAGAAGCGGATCAGTCTAATAAAGGACTGGAAGAGCAGACAAGCAATGTATACGGAAATGGCCATACAAGTCTTTATGCAGATGTGATAGAAGCAATTCAAAAGGATCGTCAGCCTTATGTGGATGCATATGCCGGACGTAATGCTTTGGAATTAGTGCTGGCTATTTATAAGAGTCAGAAAGAAGGCAGAGCAGTAAAGTTACCATTGGATGATTTTGCTAGTGTCGATATGACAGGAGAGTTTTAATGGAAAACTATTTTGTACATGAGAGCAGTTATGTAGATGATAACGTGAAAATAGGAGCTGGAACAAAAATCTGGCATTTTTGCCATATACAGAGCGGTGCCCAGATCGGTGAAAACTGTTCTTTCGGACAGAATGTCAATGTTTCCAATAATGTAAAGATTGGAAATGGCGTAAAAGTACAGAATAATGTATCAATATATGAAGGCGTTGAATTGGGGGACTACGTTTTTTGTGGTCCTTCAATGGTTTTTACCAATGATTTGACTCCGCGAGCTAAATATCCAAAAGGAAGTGCCGGATATAAGAAGACGGTTTTAAAAGAGGGAGCTACAGTAGGAGCAAATGCTACAATTGTATGCGGGCATACAATTGGTAAATGGGCAATGATTGCAGCAGGTGCTGTAGTAACAAAAGATGTTCCTGATTATGCTTTGATGGCCGGAATTCCAGCAAGACAGATTGGCTGGGTGTGTGAATGCGGTGAAGTACTGCATGATGATGTATGCCCTAGGTGTGGTCGGAAATACGAAAATCAGGCAGATAAAAGAGTAGAGGTGTTGTGAAATGCAGTTTCGTGATTTGAAAGCGCAATATCAAGCGCTGAAAAAAGATATTGATAAAGCCATTTTTGAAGTTGTAACAGACTGTAATTTTATCAGTGGCAAGCAGGTAGAAGAGTTAGAGAAAGAGTTGGCAGATTACACAGGAATGAAGCATTGCATTACCTGTGCGAATGGGACAGATGCCTTATCGATGATGATGATGGCGTGGAATATAAAAGCTGGCGATGCAGTGTTTGTCCCAGATTTTACTTTTTTTTCATCGGGTGAAATTGTTTCATTTGCAGGAGCCACTCCTGTTTTCTATGATGTTTGTAGAGACACTTTTAATGCAGATGCGCAATCTTTAGAGAGAGCAATTGAAGCTGTTCGAAAAGAAGGAAAGCTTATTCCAAAAGCAATTGTTGTAGTAGATTTGTTTGGACAGCCTGCTGATTATCCTAATTTAAGGAAAATAGCAGATAAATATGATTTGTTACTATTGGAAGATGGAGCCCAAGGGTTTGGCGGAATGATAGCTGAAAGAAGAGCATGTAGTTTTGGTGATGCAGCAACAACTTCGTTTTTTCCAGCAAAACCGTTAGGATGTTATGGAGATGGTGGAGCTGTTTTTACTAATGACGATGATACTGCAGATTATCTGAGATCAATTCGTATACACGGTAAGGGCGATTTTAAGTATGACAATGTAAGAATAGGTTGGAATTCAAGACTAGATACATTACAAGCTGCAGTATTGAAAGTGAAATTTAAAGCATTAATAGACTATGAATTAACGGCAATAAATCGAGTAGCGAATATGTACAATGTATCGTTAAACGGAATAGTAACTACGCCTACTGTGAAAGAAGGTTTTTATTCTAGTTGGGCTCAGTATACTATACAACTACCAGATAAGAAAACAAGAGATGAGTTGCAATCAGTTTTAAGGGCTGAAGATATCCCATCTATGATATATTATCCAAAGCCTATGCATAAACAGTTAGCTTTTTCTGGATTAAATATATATGAAGAATGCCCTGTTACTGTAGCTTTATGTGATACAGTACTTTCTTTGCCTATACATCCATATATGGAAGAAAAGGATATAGAGAAAGTTTGTCAATGCATTAAAGATGTTAATAATAAGTCGACACCTTGAAAGGAATTAACATTATGAAAATAGATTTTAAAGGATTTTCAGAACGAGTTAAACGGTATGAGACTAAACATCCTTTTAAAATTATAATCTTACCAGTATTTATTACCTTATTTATGGTAGGAATTATAGTAGCATGCATTTACACAGTAAAGGTTCGAGAAATAGAATCAACCAGTTATATTCAATTTTCGGATGTGTCTTTTGAAAAAGAAATTCAGGTACTTTTGAAGAAAGAGCATTTTACACTAAGTGAGTTACAAGATGTTTCAAGTCTAATAATAGAGAATAATTATGAATTAGAAAATATATCGGATCTCGTTTATTTTTCAAATTTAAAATCTCTATCTATAAGGCATTGTAATATTAGTGATATTAGTGTATTAGGTAAGCTTGATAAGCTGACTACCTTGGATCTTACAGGAAATAATGTGTCGGATTTAACACCATTATCCACATGCAATAATTTGGAACAACTCTTATTAGAAGACAACAATATAACAGATATTACACCATTGTATTCATTGAGTAACCTAAAAACTTTGATGCTCCAACAGAATAATATCAGTATAATACCTTCGGGAATAGAGCAGATGAGTGGCCTAAATACTATCAGTGTTGAAGGCAATAGATTAATCAACATTGATGAGTTAGCTAATGCACCAAATTTATCTTATTTATATGCTCCAGATAATAAGATTTCTGTCACTCCTCATTTAGAAAGAATGAACAATCTTGTAGTTTTGGATCTGGGAGATAATTCTTTCCAAGAACTGGGATATATGGGGGATTTGGAACAGTTGCAAGAACTCCATATTGATGATAATTATTTAGATAATCTTGAGGTACTTCAGAGTTGCCCTAATCTAGAAAAACTTATTATATCATATAATCAGTTTACATCTTTGAAGGGAATTGAACAATGTCAGAAATTGCAGTATTTGGATATTAGAGGAACCCAGATTGAAAATGTTAGTGTCTTGTCTGAACTTTCAGAATTTAATACTATTTACGTTGATGATGATTTTGACAGATCTCAATTAGATTTTATGATTGGAAATTTCAGAAATGGAGACATAAAGACAAAACGGTATTTACTTGAAAAACAATATAATTTATAAATACGGAGACGGTATTTGATGCTTATCTTAATTATAATAGTGTTTGTTTTATCCACCATATTATTTAAAAAGGCGGCGGGGACATTAAACATAGGAAAATTAAACATAATTTCATACGTATACTATATTTTTATGCTACAGTCCTTTATAGGAGCTTCTTTAATTATGCTAGGATGGGACGAACACTATACACTTAGTTATCTTCTCAATAGAGAGAAAAGTTCTTCTATAACTGCAGTTGTGATTTGGTTAATAGCGATTTTTCTCCCTTTATTGATATTGCTTTTTCAAAAAATTCTCAGATTAGATATAAAAAAGGAGTATTCCGCTTATTTAAGTAAAAGAATTACAGTAGGAAAAGAAGACCTCTTCTTTGGCTGTTTTGCTATTGTTTCAGTAATATGTATTTTCTTATTGATTGGTTTTTTATTTAATATAGGATATATTCCTCTATTAAAACAGTTTTTTTCACCATCAGATTTTAATTTTGCACTTGAAAGAGCTAGAATAAATGCTTCATATTTTATTCATCCATATATCAGTAATATACTAGTACTTATGCTAATTCCTTTGTTATCCTATATCAGCTTTTCTTATTTTGTTGCTATGCGAACAAAAAGATGGGCTATATTATCAATAGTATTGTTTATTGCCTCTGTAATTGTGAAGACATATAAGTTTGAAAAGTCACCATTGGTATTTTATTTTGTCGTTTTTATTCTCATATATATATATTTTAGAGGTGGCATTAAATTTGTATATATGGCAGGTATGGCTTTTGTACTAGGGGGAATTATTGTTGTTTTCTATTTCCTGCAAGGGTTTACAGGAACTATATTTGATATTTATAATGGTCCCATGGGAAGAACATTATTTACAGAAGTTGGTACCTTAGCATACTGCTTTGATTTGTTTCCAAATGTATTCGGCTTTCTAAACGGACGTAGTTTTACTCCTACTATTTTAAAATTATTAGGGAAAGATAGTAGTGAGTATTTGAGAAGTTCCCAATTGACAATGGCTTTTTATGGATCTGAAAAGGTATATGACGGATCGGCTGGTGTTATGAATACACTTTTTGCAGGAGAAGCTTATGCTAATTGGGGTGGTAGTGGAGTTGTGTTTTCTGTTATCTGGGTGGCTTTTATCTTAGCTTTACTTATGTATGTTATTTTGCGCCTAAAAAAAACACCGTCTACTGTTTCATTGTTAGCAATACTTACTACGAAAATAGGGTTAATGCTAGAAGGCGGTTTTTGTGATTTTATCTATAGTTTTGATATTATTTTCACCTTGGCTTTAGTATTTAGTATATATATATGTTTTGAAAAGAATGGAAGGATAGCAAACTTAATTGATTCGCAGCAGAGGAAATTGAAAGGTCGAATACAGAAATGGTCCAGATTCTAAAGAGTAAGTTAAGGGAGTTGCTCCGAGGTGGCTTTTTTCATATTTTTGTTGGAAATACGCTAGTTAAAATGATTGCCTTTATTTCGAGTATTGTGATAGTCCGTTTGGTCAACAAAAATGATTATGCTTACCTGACATATGCTGATAATCTATATAATTATGTAATATCGTTTGCAGGATTGGGGATGACATCATCCATATTAAAGTATTGTGCAGCAGCTAAAAGCCAGGAAGAAGATAAAGCTTACTTTGTTTTTGCTATGAAGTATGGAACTTTATTTGAAACAGTACTATCGTTGATAGTTGTTGCATATGTCACCTTTTCTATAATTCCATTTCCAGAAGCGAGAGATATAGTTTATATATTAGTATTTTATCCTATCTTAAATAATGTTATAAATACAATTTTAAGTTATTTGAGGGCCCATGGCGAAAATCAGGCATATGCTAAGGCGGCTGTTATTCAAACAGCAGGAGTATTTATATTTAGTGTGTTATTTGTAATTGCGATAGGGATAAACGGTATTGCAATAGCCAGATATTGTGCAATAATATGCGCTATATTGACAGTGTTATCTGTTATAAATAAATACTTAAAGAAAACGACCGCAAAAAGATTGACGCGTAAAGAAATATCTGATTTCATGATTATGTCAATCTCTTTAACGATGTCAAATTTATTTTCGCTAATAATGCCAATTAATGAAATGACATTAGTTAATGAATTGCTTCGGAATGAAACAATAACTGCTAACTATAAGATTGCAATTATGATACCAAGTCAGTTGTCTTTTGTTACGCAATCAATAATAGTATATTATTTTACTATAGTCGCTCGGACTGAGAATAAGAAAGATGTATGGAAACTCTCAAAACGAGTTGGAATTATAACTGCATTAATTATAGTAGTCATTTCTATAGTTGGAGCTGTTTTCAGCCCTTTGATTATAAATGTTGTTTATGGAAGCAGATATGCTGATGCAACTGCATTATCTACAGTTTTCTGGTTTGTTAATGCAATTAATGCAGGTTTTAGAATGATCCCTATGAATTTTCTTCCAGCTATCGGTATTGCCAAATTTAATGCGGTTATGGCTGCAGGATCCTGTGGAGTTCATCTTATTGCAACATACATTGCTATTTCACAGTTGGGAATTTGGGGAGCAGGAATTGCAACAGGCGGGGTTTATATTATATCCGGTTTAATATACTGGGTTTATTTTAGAAAAAAATGTTTAGAAGATAGTCTGTAACCTGGCTATTATTAATATGGGGAAAAATAATGTTAGTATCCTTTTGTGTTATTGCTTATAATGAAGAAAAAGCCATAAAATCTTTATTTTCAGACATCAAAGCTCAGGATTATCCACATGAAAAAATGGAAGTAATTCTGGTAAATGCTATGTCTACAGACAAGACAAGAGAATTAATGGAGAAGTTTGCAGAAGAAAATAAAGATTTTCGAAGAGTCTGTGTGTTGGATAATCAAAAAAAAATCCAGGCAGCCGGTTGGAATGTAGCTATTAAAGCATCCGCAGGCGATATAATAATGCGGATTGATGCTCACACTATGATACCAAATGATTTTGTTTCAAAAAATGTAGAGTGTATTATTGGAGGAGAGGATGTTTCAGGGGGACCAAGACCAAATATTGCGGAAGATGATACGCCGTGGAGACACACACTTTTGCTTGCTGAATCTTCTATGTTTGGAAGCAGTATAGCACCATACAGAAAAAGTCATCGAAAAACATATGTTAAATCCATATTTCATGGCGCTTATAGAAGAGAAGTGTTTGATAAGGCTGGCATGTTTGATGAGAGGCTAGGGAGGACAGAAGATAATGAGATGCATTATCGGATACGAAAAGCGGGATATAGGATTTGCTATAATCCGGAAATTGTATCATATCAGAATATACGTAATTCCTGGGGAGAGATGTTAAAACAGAAATATGGAAATGGTTATTGGATAGGTTTGACTTTAGGAATTTGTTTTAGATGTTTTTCGTTTTATCATTTCGTTCCGCTGTTGTTTGTACTAGCATTGATTGGAACTGGAGTTTTAGCGGCATTTGGTTTTATATTTCCGATAGTAACTCTTGGCACAGTATATATATTGATTAATTTATTAATGTCAATCCTTGCGATAAAAGGACAAAAAAAATATTGGCAGTATTTTTTATTACCAGTAATTTTTTCATCGCTGCATATTGCGTATGGATTTGGTACTTTGGTTGGGATTATTAAGATGCCGTTTTGGAGAAAACGAGGAAAAAAGAATGATGATAAAATTACATCTCTTGAAGAATAAGTTATTTTCTACAGTTTATATGGAGTGTGGAATGTTGGGGATTGGCATTGTAATTTGGATGCTTGCATACTTTTGTTCTGATTTTAATTTGGCAATAGCAGGAATTACAGTAGCATTTCTAGCAAATTTAACCTATAGTATTAAGCATTTTAGAGAACAGTTTGTTTTTTTCTTTATGCAGATTTCAATCTTTACATTTTTAATTAGTAGACCAATGATTGGCTGGTTAAGCGGAATGGATTGGTGGAATAATGCATCACAGGCAGAAGAAAATGTTTGGTTTGCTTTATCTTTATTGATAGTGACGGAAACGGCATTGTTTTTGGGAAATCTTTTAACTGTTTATTTAGTTAAGAAAAATAGTAATCGTATATATAACAGCTATTTAGAAGGAATGACAGCAGAACTGCGTTTTATTTCTCAAGTTATTTTTTATATTACCATGCTTTTTTATTTGGTTGAACAGTTAGAACCTTTGTTTGTAATAGGGATTGGAAATTATTTGAGCTATTATACTGATTTTACGAGTCAGCTGCCAGGTATTATTCATACTATTGCTTCATTTATGAAATATAGTCTGTGTATTTTTTTAGCTACTTTGCCTTCTAAGCGTAGCGCGATGCTTTCGTTGATTCTTTATGTGCTTTCTACAATTCCGTCGCTTTTGATAGGCGTACGCAACCCCTTTATTTTAAGTCTTCTTTTCTGTTTAGTATACTTTCTGTTGCGAGATTATTTATGTGATAGCAAAAGATGGGTTGGTAAATGTGAAAAGATATTGATATTTATTGGAACTCCTGTATTGCTTGTTTTTTTTACGGTATATGCTTCATTCAGAAGTGGACTGGATGTGAAAGTTGGTAATGTTTTTAGTTCTATACTAGATTTTTTTTATGGACAGGGAGTTTCTTTTGATGTTTTGTGTATTGGATATGGATATATGCTCGGTTTAAAGATCCTCTGCCCGTGCAATTATACGTTTGGAGGGATCATAGATTATTTATACCGTGGAACAATAGGTCAGAAATTATTTAATACGCAGCCCTTAACATCATATAATAGTGTTTTTAATGCAAAAAATAGCAATAGTTTATCGCATGCTTTGTCTTATTTAAGTTTGAAAGATGATTATTTAGCCGGACGAGGAAGAGGTTCGAGTTATTTATTAGAGGTTATGACAGATTTCGGCTGGATTGGAGTAATAGTATTTAGCCTGCTTTTGGGAAGCCTTCTAATACTCATGGTGTATTCTTTCGGAAGAAAAATATTGCTGAGCACTTTAATACTTGCTTGTTTGCAGAATATATTTTTTATGCCTAGAGCAGAGGCTACAAGCTGGTTAACATTTATTGTTACTTTACAGTTTTGGTGTTGTGTGGCAGGATGTTATCTGGGGGCGTTTATCTTTAATAAGTGGAAAATTATTCCTAAGGCTAAAAAGATATTAGAATTAAAAAAGGGAGGATGAAATATGAAAAAGAGATTAGTCGCATTTTTTCTGGCTGCATGTTTATTTTTTTCAAATAGCCTGATGGGTGATATCACTTCTGTTGCAGCGGAGAATGATAACAACTCAGATTTTCAGGAAGATACTGTAGATAAGGATGAACAATCAAATGAAGCTGACAGCGAGATTCAACCAGACGAAAATCAAGAGATTTCATCTGAGCAGACAGATGGAAGTACAGATGAAGAGGAACTGACAGAAGACGGGGAGGAGTTACAAGAAAACACAGATAAAGCAATTGCTCCCCAGCAACAGGAGTCAAATAAAGAGCCATTATCAGACGATACTAACGAAGATGATATAACTGATCAGGGAGAGCTGAAAGAGAACAGTTGGCGTTATACAGAGGGTGTTTGGACACCGCCGATTGAAAATGGAATTTCTCTTTTTTCCGGCGATGCCTGGAGTTTTGTAGATGGTCATTATGTAAATAATCGTGGACAGGTAATAGAGGGCGCGATTGCTAAAGGTATTGATGTTAGCGAGCATAATGGAGTTATTGATTGGGAAAAGGTGAAGGATTCTGATGTAAAGTTTGCCATTATCAGATGTGGATATGGTCAGAATTATACCAGCCAGGATGATTTGTATTGGGAACGAAATGTAAAAGAATGTGTAAGATTAGGAATCCCTTTTGGAGTATATTTATATTCATATGCGATGACGCCGGAAGCGGCGAAGAGTGAGGCAGAACATGTTCTTCGGCTGATTAGTGGCTATAAACTGAGTTATCCGGTATTTTATGATCTGGAAAATGAAGGGGGAAGCTACAATCAGGCCAGCTTGGGTGCGAAAGCTCTGGGGGACATTGCAGAGACTTTCTGTAATATCATTTCAGGTGCAGGATATGATGTGGGAATCTATGCAAACACTAATTGGTTTACAAATTATTTGACAGACAGCCGCTTTTCAAGATGGGATAAATGGGTGGCACAATATAATTATGTGTGTACATATAGTGGCAATTATTCAATGTGGCAAAGTACATCTACTGGAAGTGTACCGGGAATTAGCGGTAATGTTGATTTGAATTTTGATTTTAAATATTCAAATTCTTATTGGCATGAAGAAAATGGAAATCTGTATTATTATCAAAATGGTATTATGCAGACCGGATTCAAAACAATAAATGGGCAAAAATACTATTTTGGAGATGACGGTATATGCCGAAAGAGTACCTGGATAGAAGTGGATGGTGAAAAATATTATGCGATGCCGGATGGAACATTACGAGTAGGGTGGTTATCATTTGGAAGCACATATTACTATTGCGGATCAGATGCGGCAATAGTAAAAGGTTTGCAGAAGATAGATGGACTGTATTATTATTTTGATGAAGAAACAGGAGTGCAGCAGGCAAGGACAGCAGGATGGCACACGATAAAAGGCCGCGAGTATTATACAATGCCTGATGGTGGACTGCGAGTAGGATGGTTATCGTTTGGAAGCACATATTACTATTGCGGATCAGATGCGGCAATAGTAAAGGGGGTGCAGAAGATAGATGGACTGTATTATTATTTTGATGAAGAAACAGGAGTGCAGCA
>CAMMSL010000016.1 GCA_946499505.1 uncultured Lachnoclostridium sp. | reverse complement strand
GGTAATCGATACCGTAGAGAGCCACACGGCGGTAGTCGCCTACGATACGTCCTCTCCCGTATGTATCCGGAAGTCCTGTGATGATCTTATTGTGACGCGCTTTTTTCATCTCAGGTGTATAGATATCAAATACAGCCTGATTGTGTGTTTTATGATATTTTGTAAAGATTTCATGCAGTTTTTCACTCGGAGTATATCCGTAAGTTGTGCACGCCTGCTCTGCCATCTTGATTCCGCCATACGGCATGAATGCTCTCTTAAGCGGTTTATCTGTCTGAAGTCCTACAACCTGCTCCAGATCTTTCATATCTTCATTGATATATCCCGGGCCATAAGCTGTCAGGCCTGAAACTACTTCAGTCTCCATATCAAGAACGCCGCCTTTTGCACGCTCCTCTTTCTGAAGTTTGGAAAGCTCTCCCCAAAGTTTATTTGTCGCCTCTGTGGGACCTGCAAGGAAAGACTCATCTCCGTCATACTGAGTATAGTTGTGCTGAATAAAATCGCGCACATTGACTTCCTCTTTCCAGAGATGTCCGCCAAAACCTTCCCACTGGTCAAAATTTGCTTTTGCCATTTTCTGAAAACCTCCTCTGAAACCTTTAAATCTCTTATTGACATGCGCTAGTATATCATCACAGATGTAAAAATGCAAGCTTTATTATGATAATAGTTATCGTTTTTGCCTGTGTATTTAATTTTATACAAAAACGGAACGGCTCCCAACATCTTGTATATATATTTTTTTCAAGTACCCTTATTAGTGGATTGATACTATTTTCACATTCTGTTATAATACTTCGAAAGAGCAGATACCGGCAGTCCCCCAGATACATCTGCCGTACTTTCTGCATAGACGTAAATTTATATCAATCGGAAAGGCAGTAAAATTAATATGAAAATCCGAAAATCCCATCCAGATGAGCTGGAATTACTTATAAAAATGTATGAAAATGCCCGTCTTTTCATGGCCGGTCACGGCAATCCCTCCCAATGGGGACAGACTTATCCTAAAAAGGCCCTGATTGCAGCAGATATTGAGTCCGGATGTTCCTATGTATGTGAAGAGCATGGGCAGATCATTGCTACATTTTATTATAAAAAGGGTCCTGACGATACCTATCGGCGGATCTACAGCGGCGAATGGCTCAATGAACGCCCATACGGCGTCGTACACCGCATTACTTCAAACGGGACCGTAAAAGGCGCCGCTTCATTCTGCCTGAACTGGGCATTTGAACAGTGCCGCAACTTGAAGATCGATACTCACAGGGATAACCGGATCATGCAGCACCTTCTCGATAAAAACGGTTTTACATACTGCGGGATCATCTATACAGAAGACGGCAGTGAACGTATGGCATACCAAAAGGCGGAGTGAAATTCACTCCGCCTTTTCTCTTTTGATAAATCACTGTCTTGTCTTAGTAATGGATCACAACCGGAGTTCCCACTTCCAGCATATCATACAGCGCCGCTGCCTGATCCAGAGGCATATTGATACAGCCGTGGGAACCGATTCCCGGCGTCTGATTCAAGGTACCGCCGAATGCAGACTGCCATGTGGCATCATGAAGACCAATCCCGCTCCATGTCACTCGCATCCAATAGCTCACCGGTGTTCGATATGAAGGTTCCCCCGTGGCCGGATCTGTAGCACCGGTCAGTACCTGATTTCTCCCCTTTTCCAGTATTGAATAGGTGCCCTCTGGCGTAATCCTCTCGGGAATCGGCTGACCGGTCACCACATCTGTCTCCAATGCGATACTGCCGTCCACCACATACCACATATGCTGCGCACTCAAATCAACATCTACATAAGTGTTTCCCCAGTCAGGCATGGCATGTGACGCCGCTGTTCCTCCGATATAATATTCCGGCTCTCTTTCCAGCATCTTCCCGTTTTTGATCGCATCCACGATCACATCATACTCTGCGATCTCGTTGATCGACCATCCGTATGTTCCACCATTTACCGTCGTCTCTCTTCCGGCGGGCGTCGTAAAGGTCCTGGTTGTTCCCGTTGTGTCATATTTATCACCGAACTCTTCCAGCCACTGCCTGACTGCATCCTCGCTGATCGTAACCTGCATCTTATCATCCACAGAAAGCCATCCTGAGATAACAGAAGCATCCACTACCACTTCTTCTGTCATCGGATAAATGATCTTAGCCTTACAGTACTGGTTCATCTGGTCACATGCCGCCTGCACTTCCGCAGAAGCAGCTGTATATGGCGGTTCCGCATAACATTTCTCCGCTTCAAGATCAAGGGAGTCCTGAAGATTTTCGATCGCTGACGCAATCTTCTCTTCCAGGACATCTCTCTGGACAGCCGTGCCGTACTGCTCCGGCTCGATCACATACTGCTCCCCGTCAAACTTGGGATAAGCTGAGACAGGCGGAGTCTGCTCGCCCGTAACAGCATGCAGCGAGTCAACTTTCTCTGTCAGCATATCCGCATCATAAGATACCTCTATTTTTACCTCATCCGTATTATTTCTGAAAAAAGCTTCAGGCCATAATATATATTTCTGTCCGCTCAGGTTTTTCTCCAGGTTTTCCGCGCTTTCATATTTCAGTCCGATATCTGCCCCTGCAATGTTCTCTCTGCTGCCATCAACTTCTATCAGTTCCATCTCAAACTGTCCGACAGCATCTTTCAGCATCTGTTCCGCCTGCTGCACCGTTTTTCCCGAAACGTCATGCCCGTTTATCTCTGTATGAAAAAGATAATGACTCCTGAAGTAGAAAGCAATCCCCAGGTATACAAGCACAAGCGCCGCCAGACAGCCCGCCGCTATGTACAGGATCTTCCTGAACTTTCCCGTCTTTTCCATTCTTCCGCCCTCATTTCCTGTTTTTACTGAACACAGTGTCATGATTCTATCTTATAAATATATGATAGATAATTCAAGTAAATTTACACAAAAATGGGAATTCATATTTGTCGAACAGATGCGCTGCAGTAGTAAAAGTAAAGATATACTGATCGAATAACAGACGCAGAAAAAGAAGATACTGCATAGCTTATGCAGTATCTTCTTTTTCTGCTGTATCATCCAGTCAGTACACATATTCTCAGCCGCAGCGTCATCTTTCCAACAAATACTTATACAAACAGGAAGAGGCCGGAGCTTTGTCGACAAAGTTCACACTTTCGAACACTTTTCTATAAATTTCGTGATTACCGGAGAGGTACTTCTGGCTGGATGAAGATAGAAAATCAATCGGATACAGCCCTTTTGATGAACCTTACGGGAGCCACCCCACTGTATCCGATCGATCTTCGTACGTTATATTCACCGCAGTCTTCCCGGCAGACACAAATCCTACTCTCCAAAGCGGATCTTCTTATATGCCTTGATCTCTTCCACACATTTCTCAAATCCGAGTTTTCCACTGTCCAGGCACAGATCATAGTTTCTCGCATCTGCCCACTCATGTCCTGTGTGATAGCGGTAGAAATCTCCTCTATATGCATCGGTCTTCTCAATGAACTTCTGCATTTCTTTCTCTGTCATGCTGTGCCGTTCCATGGCTCTTTCCAGGCAGAACTTTTTATCTGCATGGATGAATACGCTCATTACATTCGGATAGTCCTGAAGCACATAGTCAGCACATCTTCCGATAATGATACAGGATTCCTTCGTAGCTAGATCTTTGATGATCTTGGCCTGATAGTTAAACAGATTGTCGTCCGACGTAAAGCCTTTGTCTTCCGGCGGAAGGAGTTCTCCATCGTAAGGACGGTTCAGGATACGGAACCAGCCTGCATGGCGGATTTTCTCATCTGACATGCCGAAAAGGCGCTCATTGATGCCGCTGTCCTCCGATGCCATCCGCAGGATCTCACGGCTGTAGCAGTTAATCCCCAGATCTTTCGCAAGCATTGCACCAATCGTCTTTCCCCCGCTTCCGTACTGTCTCGAGATCGTAATGACAATATTTTTCATAAAGCTGCACCTCCTCTAATCATAAACACTCATGTGTATTCAAAACTTACTCGCCCAGATATGCTTTCTTGATCGAATCGTCTTCCAGCAGATCTTTTGCATTTCCTTCGAGCACGATCTTACCCGTCTCAAGTACGTAGGCTCTGTCTGCAATTGCAAGAGCCTTTTTCGCGTTCTGCTCCACGAGGAGGACTGTAGTCCCACTTTCACTTACAGCGCGGATAATGTCAAAGATTTCATTGACCAGAATCGGTGAAAGTCCCATGGACGGTTCATCCATCAGGATAATCTTCGGCTTTGACATGAGCGCACGCCCCATGGCAAGCATCTGCTGCTCACCACCGCTCAGGGTTCCTGCCATCTGGTTCTTTCTCTCTTCCAGACGCGGGAAACGTTTGTACACATTCGCCAGGCTCTCTTCAATCTCATTCTTATCTTTTCGTGTGTAAGCCCCCATCTTCAGATTCTCATACACACTCAGCTCGGCAAACACACGCCTTCCTTCCGGGACATGTGCCATTCCCATGGAAACGATCTTGTGTGCAGGCACTTTCGTGATATCTTTTCCCTCAAAGATCACATGACCTTTCTTTGGGGAAAGAAGCCCTGTGATCGTATGGAGAGTTGTTGTTTTCCCCGCACCATTGGCGCCGATCAATGCAATGACCTCTCCTTTATTTACCTCAAATGAAATGCCTTTGATTGCCTGGATAACTCCGTAATATACTTCCAGATCTTTGACTTCAAGCATTGCCATAACCAGTTTCCTCCTATTCTCCAAGATATGCTGTGATGACCTGCGGATCGTTCAGTACATCCGATGTGCTGCCCTGACAGAGTACTTCACCAAAGTTAAGCACTGTCAGTTCCTCGCAGATTCCGCTTACCAGTTTCATATCATGTTCGATCAGAAGGATCGTCATGTGGAATTTCTCACGCACAAAACGGATCATGTCCATCAGCTCCCCGGTCTCGTTCGGATTCATTCCGGCGGCCGGTTCGTCCAGAAGCAGAAGCTTCGGCTCCGTCGCCAGTGCTCTTGCGATCTCCAGACGTCTCTGCTGTCCATAGGGAAGATTCGACGCTTTTCTATGCGCGGCTTCTTCCAGATTAAATACTTTCAGCAGCTCCATAGCCTGCTCATCCATTTCTTTTTCCACTTTTCTGTATCTCGGGAGACGCAGGATCCCCTCGATCGTGGAATAATGATGTTTATTGTGGAGCCCCACCTTTACATTATCCAGAACACTCAGGTCTTTAAAGAGTCGGATATTCTGGAATGTTCTCGCGATACCGGCCTTGCTGATATCAATAGTCTTTTTCCCTGTGATATCTTTTCCGTCCAGGATCACTTTTCCCGTGTCCGGTTTGTACACTCCTGTCAGCAGGTTAAAAACCGTTGTCTTTCCGGCTCCGTTAGGACCGATCAGCCCGTAAAGTTCTTCTTTCTCAATTGAAATATCAAATGCATTCACCGCACGGAGACCGCCGAATGAAATACCCAGATTTTTTACTTCCAGTAATGCCATTATTTCACAGCCTCCTTTTTCTTTCTAAAGAAAGAGAGATGTTTTTCTCTCCACTCGATTGCTTTCGGCGCCCAGTTAAAGAGCATCATTGCAATCAGCACGATCGCGTAGATCAGCATACGATAATCCTGCAGGCCTCTCAACAACTCCGGAAGAAGTGTCAGGATCACTGCCGCAATAATCGAGCCTCTGATATTTCCGATACCGCCCAGCACAACAAATACAAGGATCATGATAGACTGGTTATATCCGAAATTGTTCGTGTTCGCTGTCAGGGTGGACAGGTTATGCGCATAGAGCACGCCTGCACCTCCGGCCAGTGCCGCTGAAACAGTAAACGCCATCAGTTTATATTTTGTGATATTGATTCCCACGGACTCTGCCGCAATCCGGTTATCGCGGATTGCCATGATCGCGCGTCCGTCTCTGGAATTGATCATGTTGAGCACAATAAACAATGTGATCAGGATCATGATAAAACCAATCACAAATGTAGAATCCTGCGGTGTACCCGTGATTCCCTGAGGTCCGTTTACAATAACGGTCCCATCCGGTTCCATATTCAGATCCATCACATCTTTTGTGGAGAAATGGAATCCGTTGGAATCTTTACCGATAAACAGTACGTTGACAAGGTTCTTGATGATCTCGCCGAAAGCAAGTGTAACAATGGCCAGGTAGTCTCCTTTTAAGCGGAGCACAGGGATACCGATGATGATACCGAAAACTGCCGCCACGGCGATACCAATCAGCATTGCAAGCAAAAAGCGCAGAATTCCGTTTTCAATCACATCTTTCATGCATTTTGAGAAAAATGCACTTGAAAATGCTCCCACACACATGAATCCCGCATGCCCGAGGCTCAGTTCGCCGAGGATGCCTACTACAAGATTCAGAGATACCGCCATGATCACATAGATACAGATTGGCACCATGATACCTTCCAGAAGACTGGAAACACTTCCCGTAGCGATCAGCGTCTGCATAATAACAAAAGCAATGATCACCATGCCATATGTGATTAGATTACTTTTTGTATTTTTGTTCATTTTCTTCAACATACCATCCACCTACACTTTCTCCTGAATCTTCTTGCCTAAAAGTCCCGTAGGTTTCACTAAAAGTACGATGATGAGCACTGCAAATACCAGGGCGTCCGCCATCTGAGATGTAATATAGGCTCTTCCGAAGATCTCGATGATTCCAAGGAGAAGTCCGCCGATAAACGCGCCCGGGATCGAACCGATACCGCCGAATACTGCCGCCACAAACGCCTTGATACCCGGCATCGCTCCGGTATACGGTGTCACGCTCGGATAAGCTGAACAGTACAGGACACCTGCGATTGCTGCCAGGGCAGAACCAATAGCAAATGTCAGGGCGATTGTTCCGTTTACATTGATTCCCATAAGCTGTGCGGCGCCTTTATCCTCAGATACAGCACGCATCGCCTGACCAGGTTTTGACTTCTGCACAAATGCCACAAGCACGATCATAATGACAATGCAGACTCCGATCGTCACGATCGTCACGCCTGAGATACTGAGCTGCCCTCCGGCCAGCGTAATCCCGCTCCACTTGATAACTGACGGGAAAGTCTTTGCGTTAGAGCCAAAGGCAAGCAGCGCAATATTCTGCAGCAGATAGCTGACACCGATGGCAGTGATAAGAACTGACAGCGATGAAGCTGCATTTCTCAGTGGTTTGTATGCGATCCTCTCGATCACAACACCAAGCACAGTACATACTACGATTGCGATCAACACCGCGATGACCGGAGAAAGACCTGCCTGCGACATAGCAAGCAGTGCCATATAAGCACCGATCATGATGACATCACCGTGCGCGAAATTCAGCATTTTCGCAATACCATAAACCATGGTATAGCCGAGAGCGATGATCGCATAGACACTTCCAAGACTTAATCCGTTGATTAAATACGATATAAAGCTCATATCCATTCCCTTCCATTCCATACTTTACTATAATATGCCACATGATTATAACACAGGTGTACGACACTAATCAACAAAAAAATCGAGCACACTCGGTTTTAAGCCAACAGTTCAGCCATCTGTTGTCAGGAAACAGATTTATGCTTGCATAAGAATCTGGCGTCTGGCAATCAGATGAGCTGAGCGCCCGTTTATGAGCAAAGATGCGGCGTAGCCGCGGTAAGCACGATAGTGCGGCTTCGCGAATGGCGCGGGCTGAACTGTGGACGCAGAAAAAGGAGAGGCAGGAAAACCTTACACGTACAGTTTCTCGTCTCTCCTTTTCTACTTCTCATCTGTCACTCGCGCGTCTCCCACTTCCGGTAGATTGCCTCCAGAGCATCCACCACTCCGTCTATTCCAAGCAGACTCGCATTGAACATCATACTGTTGGCGTCTATGCCGCCCCATTCTCTTTTTGTGCGCGCCTCATAATAGTTTTTCCTGTCTCGGTCTGTCTTTCTGATCTTATCGGCCGCCTGTTTTTCATCCAGCTTATAAAGCTTCATGATCCGGCGGATCCGGTCTTCTTTATATGCATAGATAAATGTATTGATACAGTTTGTATAATCTCCGAGAACATAGTCTGCGCATCTCCCCACGAAGATTCCCGGTCCTTCCTCCGCAAGTTTACGGATGATAGCCGACTGCCTCTCGTATACCCTGTCTGTCAGCGTCTTTCCGGCTTCATCACTGTTCATAAATACGCGATATTCCAGACTGCTTGATGCATAAGCTGAAAGGAATCTTCCCAGTATCGTCTCGTCCACCTTTGTTGCGTCTTCATTACTGATACGCAGCTCCTGTGCTGCCATGCGGATCAGATTGTGGTCATAAAGCGGAATATCAAGTCTCTCCGCCAGCCTGTTTCCAATCTCGTGTCCGCCGCTTCCAAACTGTCTGCCTATCGTGATGATCGTATGCTGCATCATATGTGTCACTCCTCCCTGCGAAGCGCTGCATGGGCGCTGTATTTATCGTACCGGGAATTCGCAGCTGCCGCACAAATCCCAGTCTTTTATTCACAGTTAGATTATATCATCATTATGCACAAATTGAACAGCATTTTTGGTTTATTTTTGTAAAATTTCTATTATTTTTCTTTTCCGCTGACAATTGTATAGTATCCTTTCGATGTGATAACGTATACAAGCACGTAGAACAGGCCAAACACCAGATAGCAGCATACCGTTACAAGGATCAAAAGGCTCTCCTCCGTCGCCGACATAAGGAGCAGGATCTTCGAGATCAGAGGATATGCGAAAGCAAGATGGACTCCGGCGGTGATCAGCGGCAGGAAGAATACTGTCAGCACCTGCGAGTTGATGCTCTGCTTTACTTCTTTCCGGGTCATTCCCACTTTCATCAGGATATCGAAACGATCCTGATCCTCATACCCCTCCGATATCTGCTTATAATACATGATCAGCACCGTACCAAAAAGGAATACCGCGCCAAGAAGTACGCCCAGGAAGAAAAGCCCGCCGTTGATCGCGATATAATCTATCCTTCCGCCTGCCTTAGAGTCGATAAAATAATGCGGATATTCCACACCATTCTCCTGACTGGTCAGAGCTCCGATCCGCTCCAGGATCGTATTATAGATCTCCGTCTGTTTCTCATCATCACAGGCCAGGTCAAAGCCGTAACTTTCTTCGATATAGGTGGCTAACAGACTGTCATCCTCTTGCGCAAGCGAGTTTCTGTACTCCTCGATCCGCTGTATCACTGACAAATCTTTCGCCACAATAAAATATGAACCCTCGGCATTGGCCTGTGCCGCTCCCACAGGGAAAGGCTGCTGCTCCAGCAGTTCTACATTCCATGTGCCGCAGCCTGTGATCGATATCGTATTATAATCGTAGTCCGCCTTAAACGGATAGAGAAGGAATTCATCGTCCGCCATTTCCCGATTTTCTCCTGTAAGACGGTTATAAGCTTCAAGATCTATCATATAGATACTCCTGATGGATTCTATATCACCAGCGCCCGTCTCAGAATAATCCGCCATGCTCAGCCTGAACTCATCGCCATACTGAAATCCCGCTATGCTGTACATATGGAAATCTTCCACATTTTCCGCTTCCTCCCCGTATTCGGAAAGCACTTCAGAAACAATCTCTTTATATGGCTCTGTCTCGCTGTAATCATCCGAAGTAAGCTCCATCGTAATATCATGCGGATATCTCTTCTGGATCCCGTCCTCAGTCTGTGCATACAGACACACCGTAGACGACAGCGTAACAAGCACCATAGTAGAGAGAATACAAATTGACGCAAGACCTGCTCCGTTCCTTTTCATACGATAGATCATAGATGAAAGGGAGACAAAATGTTTTGTTTTATAGTAATATTTCTTATTCTTCTGGAGCAGTTTGCAAAGCGCTACAGATCCGGATATAAAGAGCAGATATGTGGCGATGATCACCATGACCACTGCGATAAAGAACATGAGCATTGCTGACAGGGGATCGATAACTGCCACCGCCAGATAATACGCCCCGGCCAGCAGCGCCACTCCTATAAGCGCCAGAATCCAGTTAGCTTTCGGCGGTTTTTCACCTACGTTTTCACTCTTTAACATCTCTACCGGACGAAGCCGGAAGATATAAAATATCATCCGCAGCATGATAAGAAGAAAAATCCCCAGGAAAAGAACTGCCGTTACTATGACCGGCTTCGGCTCTACCCTGATCGCAAATCCCGTCTTTCCGCCCAGAATACGGAGCGCGGCAAGTTCTGCCAGCTTGGAAAAAACAATCCCCAAAAGGAGGCCGGACACGATGGAAAGCGCTGCTGTCAATATATTCTCCCACACAAGGATCTTGACAAGATTTCTCTTCCCCATCCCGAGAATATTGTAAAGGCCGAACTCTTTCTTCCGTCTGCGGATCAAAAACGAATTCGTATAATAAAGAAAGATCAGCGAAAAAATTGCAATAACAAACACACCCAGCATAAGAAATGACTGGAGCATATCTCCTCCCCGCACCGATGTAAAGTCAGCGGAAAACCCGAGATAGTAAATGATATAGAACATCATGATCATGCAGATACAGGTGAGGATATACGGGAAGTAAAGCTTTCTGTTCTTCATGATCCCGTCTTTTGCCAGTCTGATATAGAATCCGCCCTTCATCGTCTGTCACCACCTGTCGCCAGTATTGTAAGCGTGTCAGATATCTTCTGATAGAGCTGTTCATCCGACATATTTCCCCTGTAGACCTGATGGTACACTTCTCCGTCACGGATAAAGAGAACCCGTCCCGCTTTGCTGGCAGCCTTGACCGAGTGGGTCACCATAAGGATCGTCTGGCCTTTCTGGTTGATCTTTGCAAAAAGTGCCAGAAGTTCGTCCGTTGACCGGGAATCAAGGGCTCCTGTCGGCTCATCGGCAAGAATGATCCGCGGATCGGTGATCAGTGCCCTTGCAGCCGCCACTCTCTGTTTCTGCCCTCCGGAAATCTCATAAGGGTACTTCTCCAGCAAGGATGCAATCCCCAGCTCTTTGGCGATAGGCATAAGCTTTTTTGTCATCTCTTTATATGTCTCCCCTTTGAGCACAAGCGGCAGGAGGATATTATCCTTTACATTAAATGTATCGAGAAGGTTGAACTCCTGAAATACAAATCCAAGGTTATCCCGCCTGAACTCCGAGAGATTCTTATCCTTGATGGCGGAAAGCGGTTTACCGTCCAGATAGACCTCTCCTTCCGTCGGCTTATCCAGAGCCGCCAGCATGTTTAAAAGCGTTGTCTTACCACTTCCGCTCTCACCCATGATCGCCACATACTCTCCTTCCTCCACAGAAAAATTCACACAGGAGAGAGCCTGCACCTGAGTCCCGCCAAACCGGGTGCGGTATATTTTCTTCAAGTTTTTAACTTCCAAAACAGTCATAAAACTGACCTCCTTCATGTTTTCTGGACTCAGTATAGCAAAACCGGCCGGAATGCCGACATCGAATCCTGTGACATTCCAGCCGTTCCATGTGACAATATTGTCACCCACCAGCTCACGCACACAGGAACAGGCACAGCTTTGTGCTCGCACAAGAAGCTGTGCCTGTTCCTGTGTGCAGGGAGCGCCGTATGATGAGCAAAACAGCCGCATATGCGGCAGCTAGTACCGCAGGTACGGTTTTACGAATCCACAGGCGGCGCGGGTGAACGGACGGACTCCGTGAAAGAAGTGCCGCCTACTCCGCCTGTAAGGGATATGTCTCCAGATCAACAACAAACCTGCTTCCCTTTCCCGGCTGCGACTGCGCCCGCAGCCTGTGCCCCAGCTTATCCGCCGCAGTCCTGCACAGGTACAGTCCGATCCCGGTAGACTTCTTATCCAGCCGCCCATTGTATCCGGTATATCCCTTTTCAAAGATTCTCGGAAGATCTTCCGGTGAAATGCCGATTCCTGTATCCGTAACAGAAAGCTGCTTCCTGTCATCCGCCGATATGGTGACGGTTCCTCCCTCCGGAGTATACTTAACCGCATTGGACAGAAGCTGTTCGATAATGAAAGAGAGCCATTTCTCGTCCGTCACCACCCGTTCATCCGTTCCATTATATACAAGCCGTATCTTCCTGCGGATAAACTGTCCTGCATATTTCCGCACCGCCTTCCGGACGATATCGTCAAGCTCATACTCCTGAATGACCAGATCAGAAGCCCCTTCGCCAAGCCGGATATAGTAAAGAGCCATCTCAGCGTACTGTTCAATGCGGAACAACTCTGCCGACAGTTCTCTGTTCTCCTGTGTATCCTCCTGCTGGAGCATGACGCGCATAACAGCGATCGGCGCCTTGATCTGATGCACCCACACGGCATAGTAATCATTCATATCGTTCCGGGCGCTGTCCCATGCTTCTTTCCTCGCCCGGTTTGCCTCCTCTTCCCGGAGCACAAGAGCCTGATAATCTCTCTCCGTCAGGCTGTCTGCCCGGGGAAGATACTCAGCGCACGGCGTCTCTCCGGGATGCAGCCGCTCCAGCTCGGTATGTTTCCGTCTGTATTTCAAAAATCCCAGAACTAAAAAAAGCACTCCGAACAAGGCAGATAAAAGAAGCGGATACCACACCGCTTCCATCCGGATCCCGTACAGGGCAAATATGCCTGCAAATACCGCTCCGCTTATCACCGCCCAAAGCCACACATAGCGGCAGTCATAGAGATATCTGAAAAACTGTTTCATTTTCTCATCTCCCCTCTGCGTCCTTTGTGATGATGTATCCCTCGCCCACTTTGGTCGTAATAAAATCCGTAAGCCCTGCTTTCTCAAGTTTCTTTCTCAATCGCGCAATATTGACCGTCAATGTATTCTCTTCAATATAATTATCCGTCTCCCACAGCTTCGTCATGAGCGTATCCCTGCTCACCAGTCTGCCCTTGTTTTCCATCAGAGTCTGAAGGATACGGAATTCATTTTTCGTCAGATCGATCTTCTTCCCGTCAAATGTGAGCGTCGTATCATACAGGTTCAGTATCGCTCCTCTGTGTTCCAGTACAGGAATCTTTCCCGCCAGATCATAGGTCCTTCTGAGCACCGCCTGTACTTTCGCAGTCAGCACGCTCAAGTCAAAGGGCTTTGCCACAAAGTCGTCGCCGCCCATATTGACCGCCATGATGATGTTCATATTATCCGCCGCCGAGGAGATAAATATGATCGGCACATTGGAAATCTTCCGGATCTCGCTGCACCAGTGATAGCCGTTGTAGAACGGCAGTGTAATATCCATGAGCACCAGATGCGGATCATATGACGTAAATGTTGTCAGCACGTTCTGGAAATCCTGCACATATTCCGCCTCGTTGCCCCACATCTTCATCTCTTTCTGTATCGCCTGCGCCATGGGCAGGTCGTCTTCCACGATAAGTATCTTATACATAAGCCCTCCTTTAACAGACAGATCGGTGCACAGCGGAAAAACTCCGCCATACACCGATCAGTATAACAAGATTCTCTTTTTTCTACAATGTTTCCGTGAAATCATTATTCTTCCAAGATCTTCATCGCAATATCTCCGTCTCCGCTGATGGAAAATCCGGTTTTCTCATAAAAACCTGCCATCAGTTCATGATACTGGTCCGGGCCGGTATAGCCAAGCGGCGCCAGTTCATAACCTGTGGGCGCAGTGATCAGCGTAACACCTTTTTTACCCAGCTGATCCGCAATCTCATTCATGCACACAGTTCCATATCCTTTGCCCCGCAGAGCAAAGTCTGTAAGATAGTATTCCATGATTTCCGCTTTTGTTTTGCTCTCAAGAATATATTCCATGTGAAATACCTGATATCCCTCTTCAAACACATCGACTGTCTGAGGGCGGTATTGAAACTCCAATATATGTGCGCTCTTATCTTTGATCGTGACAGCACGGAAATATTCTTTTCTTATGTATACTGCTATTGACATGTCTCTCCTCCTGTCCTTATGAAGATCTGCGTCGCTGTTTACATTATAGCAATCCCAAAAGAGAATTACAATCTGAACCGGTATGAATTCTGGCTGTTCAGCCCATCCAATTTCTGATAATTGAGACACAGTTATAAATTTCTATTTTCACAGCCGGCTGTTCGTTCTAAAATAGATATAACAAGTAACATCAGATAAAAAGAGGTTTATAAAATGAAAATCATCGGAATCGATATCGGAACTACTTCACTCAGCTTTGCAGTGACGGACAGAGACACGCTGTCAGTTATACGGAATTATACTATTGCCAACGACAGTTTTATACAGACAGGAAATCCCTGGGAAAGGATTCAGGATACAGAAGTGATCTTAAGCCGGATCCGTCCCGTGCTCAATGAGATCCTTGATACATACAGCGATATCGCCGCCATCGGGATCACAAGCCAGATGCACGGCATCGTCTATATCAACTCCTGCGGTCATGCTGTCAGCCCGCTCTATACATGGCAGGACGGGCGCGGTGCTCTGCCGGCGTTCAACGGCAGAAGCATCTGCCGGATTTTATCGGAAGGCACAAACATAAAGGCCGCACCGGGCTATGGACTGGTCACCCATTTATACAATGTCAGAGAAGGAATAGTTCCGGCAGATGCATCTTCTTTCTGCACGATTGGAGATTATCTGGGTATGATCCTCACTGGACGGAAAACGCCTCTGGTCCATATCAGTCAGGCTGCAGGCATGGGGATGTTCGACGTTGAAAAGCTGAAATTTATGCGGGAAAAGATAGCAGATGCCGGAGCAGATCCGGCGTTTCTCCCGGAAGTAACGAAAAACTTTTCAATTCTCGGTAATTACAAAGGCATTCCGTTCTGCGTCTCCATCGGTGACAATCAGGCCAGTTTTCTCGGCTCTGTTACCGACAGAGCGAATACCGTTCTTGTCAACGCAGGAACCGGCTCCCAGGTCTCCGTAATGTCCAGACAATATATAGAAATCCCGGGAATTGAAACCCGTCCGCTGACTGATTCATCGTACCTGCTTGCAGGTGCAGCGGTCTGCGGCGGCTCTGCCTATGCCTCATTGGAAGAATTCTTCCGGGAATATGCCGTTGCTGCCGGGGCACCCGATGCGCCGCAGTATGATATTATGAAAAAACTGCTGGAAACGCATGACAAAGAGGATGATGCATGGCGGGTACGGACAACATTTGCAGGAACCCGAAGCAATCCGGAGGATACAGGCTGCATCACCGGTATCCGGATCAACAATTTCCATCCTGTAGCCATGATACGAGGCGTCTTAAACGGGATGGCCGAAGAACTATATGAACTTTACCGCCTGATCGAGACAGGCACCGGCACGGGCAAAATAAAACTTACCGCTTCCGGAAATGCCGTAAGAAAGAATCCTGCCTTTCAGAAAATACTTGAAGAACGTTTTCGTATGCCTCTTACACTCGTACAAAATGAAGAAGAGGCCGCATACGGGGCCTCTCTTTGTACATTATATAGTTCAGGGCATCTTTCCTAAGCATCAGCTTCCGGTTTAACCGGTTCGGCTTCCGGTTTAGCTGCAGCAGCTTCCGGCCTCTTTCTCTTTGCCACCTGAAGCTGGACATTAACACTCAAAGGATTGATCACTACGCCTTTTGCGTCACCGACCAGAACATCCGGGATCTTTGCCGCAGGAATGACTGCCATACGCATTTTCTTTCCTTTGGAAAATTTCTGAAACTCCAGCAGGTCTGTGAAGATAGGCTGATAGATATCCCCGTTTTTCAGTTTCAGAACAGGAATCTGCCTGTCTTCCTGCATGGCAACAATAAAGGAGCCTTTACTGTAATGGGCAAGCAGCTCCTCCTGAAGCTCTTTCAGCTCTCCCGTCGGCTGAGGTTTCTCCTGCCGGCGCATCTCCTGCATGAAATAGATCGCTGTCAGCTGCAGAGCCGGATTCTCAAGGATCTTCTTTCCATCCGGAAGCTGATCCGGATTCTTTCTCACAACCAGATCAGAGAGCTGGATGCTGATCTGCGTATCTGTACCGTAATTTACGGCGAGACAGTTCACTCCCATAGTATATAAACTTGTGTAGAACGGGAGAAGCTGTTTATCTTCCAGTTTTGCAACCACAGTCAGATATTTTTCTTTTAAAAGTTCCTGTGCTTTTTCCTTTGCATCTTCTACTCTGTAATACAGAAATATTTCATCATCGTATGTCTCATCATCACATTTCACAAAGGGAAGCTTTGTCACTGCTGACATAACAACATAGAGTTCTCCCGGATTTTTGAGAGCCGAAAGCGTCTCCTGCTTTGTGACTGTTGTAGTGTTATCGCTCATTTTCTGTCTTTCCTTTCTCTGTGCCGCTTTTCTATCTATCTGTGATATACCGCTTATCTGTCAGTAATCCGGATACGCGCCGGACGGCATACCCGCTTAGATATTGTACCATATCTTGCCCAGCAGTTCCAATACATATGGAAGAAATATGATACAGCCGATGATCACTGAAATGATCGCGGCAAACAGCACTGCTCCCGCAGCCGTATCTTTTGCAATCTTCGCCAGCGGCTTTTTCTCTTCCGTCACAAGATCCACCACTGCTTCGATCGCAGTATTCACCAGTTCCAGAGCCGCCACAAGGGCAAACAGGAGAAGACAGATGCACCACTGCGTGGCGGTGATCTGAAACAATGTTCCTGCCAGAGTAACGAAAATAATGGCAAGGCAGTGTATCTTCATATTCCGCTCATTGCGGATTCCTGTCCAGATTCCTTCAAATGCATAGCCGAAGCTCTCTGTAATGGGATTTTTTCTTTTCTTCATAGTTTCTTTCATTTCCTTTTTATTTCTTTCGCGTAAGAACATGTCTGATAAACACATACATCATGATGAGAAACGCCATCATATACCCGAATGCGCCCAATGCCGGAATTCCGAGAATTTTCGGCGTCATATCGGTGGTGCAGATGATGCTGGAACTTATAAGAAGCGCCATCACCCACAGTCCCATGACGATATTGCGCACCAGCCGCCGCAGCAGCTGTGCCAGCTCATCTGTCACCTGCAGATCCAGATTTACTTTTGCCTGACCTTTCAGATACCCGCTCATCATATCAGAAACCATGGACGGGATATCCAGTGCTTTTCTAAAGGATCTGAGCACACTCTTTCCGCTGTTTTTCAGTTCTTTTTTAAAGTCAATATTACGGAAAAATTCTCCCGACATATGAGCCGTGGCGATCTCCACCATATTGATATCCGGCGCGATATCCGCAAGCACGCCTTCCATGTGCGTCAATCCCCGTGCCAGCATCGTAAGTCCGTGAGGCATCTTGATCTTATTATTTTTCATAACATCCATCAGGTCTGTCATAACTGCCGCGATATTGATCTGTCCCAGTTCGGTATTGCCGTATTTCATGAGAAGCCCCTCAATGTCTTCATAAAGCTTTCTCTGATCCGGACGCTCTTTGAATTCACCGATAGCGAGCACTGCCTGCTCGATCAGACCGACATCGCTTAAAGCCACTCCCTGCACCGCTTTTCCGATCATCTCACGGTCATGCTCTGTCAGGCGCCCCATCATTCCCATATCGATCCAGATGATCTTGCCGTCCCTGATCTTTACATTGCCGGAATGTGGATCCGCATGGAAGAAACCATCGTCCATGACCTGCTTGATATAGTTATCCACCAGCTTGCTTCCGATTTCTTTCAGATCATATCCGTGCTCAAGAAGCGCTTCCTTGTCGTCAATCCCGAATCCGTCTATATATTCCATGACCAATACATTGACTGTCGTATACTGCTGGTAAAGGACCGGCGTGCCCACAAAGCTGACTTCCTTATTCCTTCGGGCAAACTCTTCCATATTTGCCGCTTCTGTGAGGAAATTCATCTCATCCCTTGTCACAGACCACATTTCATCCAGCACGAGGTCCAGATCCGCCATCCCCTTGATACTGATCGGCGGCATCAGCTTTACTGCCTTATGCAGAAGGTCGATATCTCTCGCCATCTTCTCATAGATCCCTTTGCGCTGGACTTTTACGACTACATCTTCTCCGCTTCTGAGAACTGCCCGGTGTACCTGAGCAATAGAAGCAGAGCCCTGTGGCTTCTCTTCTATGGAAGAAAATACTCTCTTCCACGAGCGGCCATAGGACCCTTCAATCACAGAGATCACTTCTTCAAACGGCATCGGAGTCACTTCCGAGCGCAGCCGCATCAGTTCATCACAGTACCGTTTCGGCAGGATGTCCGAATGCATGGACATGATCTGCCCCAGTTTGATAAACGTCGGTCCCAGATCCTCAAGGATGGCCCGCAGCTTCTTCGGAGTGACTCCCCGCGTAATATTATGCTTTCTCAGTACAGCCGTAATCTCCCGCAGTCTCGAATTGTATTCGATCGGCTCTATCTTACTCATTCGTCTTTATCTTCTCCTGCTGCTTCTTTCTCTGCCAGCTGTTCTTTGAGTGCCTCGATCTGCTCCGGAGTCATTCTGCTGAGCAGATTTGAGATATCGCTGTCAGATACAGAAGACTTATCCTCTTCTTGTTTTGCTGTCGTCTCCTGTACCTTCTGCTTGATGTTGTGCTTCAGTTCCTCGTTGAGTACCTTGCCCTGCTCTACCGTCAGTTCGCCTTTCTCTACCATTTCGTCCAGGAGATCCTTTGACTTCTCTGCTGTGACAGCCACAGCCCCGATCCCTGCCAGTATTACCTTTTTGATATTATCGCTGAATTTTTCCATAATGATGTCTCTCCTTTCATTTCATATGTAATCTCCGATGTCTGCTGATGCCAGCGGCTAATTTTCTTCGCCTCTCTCCTCCGCCGGTGCATCGGATGTACCGTATTTCTCCTTATATCTGTCAATGCATTCTCCGATAACCTGCACAGCTCCAAGCGCGCCCTCAAACTCGTTTACCGCTGTCTTTTTACCCTCCAGATCTTTATATACACTGAAGAAATGCCGAATCTCGTCAAAAATATGTTTCGGCAGTTCTGAAATGTCCGTATAAGCCTCATAAGTCGGATCCGCCCACGGAATCGCGATCACCTTTTCGTCCCCTGCTCCGCCGTCCGTCATCTTCATGACGCCGATCGGATAACATCTGACAAGAGTCAATGGCTCCAGCGGCTCCGAACACATAACCAGCACATCCAGCGGGTCACCGTCATCGCCCAGTGTACGCGGAATAAAACCATAATTCATCGGATAATGTGTAGATGTGTACAGAACCCTGTCCAGAATAATAAGCCCTGTCTCCTTATCCAGCTCATATTTTTTCTTGCTTCCCTTGGAAATCTCGATCACAGAGATAAAGTCCGTCGGGAAAATACGATCCTCACTGATATCATGCCAAATATTCCCCATAACATCCTCCTGTATTTTCTGTAACTCCTTACAGATTTTCTTTCAAAACTTTTTCCATCGCGGCGCAGGCCTCTTCTTCATCCGGTCCCTCTGCAGTCACACTGATCTCTTCGCCGCCCTTTGCGCCCAGCGACATAAGCTGCATCAGTTTCTTCGCGTCAGCCTGCTTTTCTCCTCTGTGAACAAGGATCTCCGACTGGTATTTCTGCGCCGCTTTCACGACGATTCCGGCAGGTCTTGCATGGATCCCCACCCTGTCGGTGATAACATAAGAAATCGATCGCATAATGTTATCTCCTTTCTTTGAATATGCTATAATTCTACACCGAATAGAGGGCTACGTCCAGTGTAATCTTCGTGTTTTCCGGGGAGACTGGATGATTAAATGATTTCCGAAAACAGACGGGAATAGGTTGGAGATATCTGTGTGAGATGGACAGCGGGGAGATAGGTATTGTGTACACACCGTTGGAGCAGGGCCGGCACTTAGAGCGCGTCTTTTGCGCTCTTATGTGCCGCTGCGCTGCGACCGAGCGAGAGCGTGTGCGCGAGCAATACATACCTTCCGGCGGACACCGTTTCTGCCTGAAAGACAAATTTTAATAGTACCTCACTTTTACGTGTTTCCCCAGCTCTTCTGCTGTCCTTATGAGCTGATCCACCAGATTCTGTCTCATGCTCAGATCGAAGTTCAGCTCGGATTCTTTGTGGGCTTCATTTATTGCTGTTCCGACGAAGAGGTTCAGCTCCGTACACTCTTCGATGAGAAGTTTTGCCAGACGGGACGCGCCGTTATCTGCATCCAGTTCGTCAAAAAATTCTTCATCAAACTCATCTCTTGCGTATTTTTTCAGGAGCTTCAGGCTCTTCCCCAGAGTCAGCACTCCCTCTGTCACAAGGTCGATTCCTTCAATCACCGCCATAGGCGGCACATCAGGATCCCGGCTGTCGACTTTCGTCGTGATCTCTCTGCCGAGCTCCCGCGCGGCAATATTTGCACTTGTCCCTCCTGCCACTACTTTCTTTCCTTCCGAGTGCATAAAGTCATGCATCAGACGTTCATCGTCCTCTTTGTTTTTCGGCGGTCCGGTAAATATATTGACTACCCGGCGCTCGATGACTCTTGCCACCACTACCGTCGTATCGTCTCCCGGCCTCTCCTCATACAGCTCATCACATGCCTGGCTCAGCATCACTGCCAGCCGCGATGCTGAGAGAGTCTTTTTCGTACATTTCAGCGTATACTCCGCCATGGCGTCCCACGTCCAGCCCTGCAGGTTCAGGATAGAGCCTGCGCCTGCATAGATAACGCCGTCACTCATCAGCACAAAGCAGTCATTCTTCTTTACTGCGAATCGGTATTCATGAATTTTCTTCCCGCCGATGTCCCGCATCTCATATGGATATTTTACGATTTTCCCATCGCGGATAAATACACAGGACGGATTGTCAAATTCCGCGAGATAGGCATTCCCATTATGGAAGATCTGCAGGATGGAGAATGTCGCATAGGCCACTTTTCTCACCTTACAGACAGGAAGTGTCTTTGCGATCGTCTCCACACATGATTCGATCTGTGCACCCTCCTGAAGCATCGTGCCGAGGATCTTGGATGTCAGTGTAGCCAGTATATTTGCCTTCACACCACTCCCCATGCCGTCGGCAAGGATCAGAATATCCGAATCCTCTGTCTTCAGGATTTCCACCTTGTCACCGCACAATTCTTCCTTGTATTTATTCAGACTCTTCCACGCCACGTCAATGCTCACGCCTGACATATATTTCCACCTCTCTTCCACGCCATATCGTCTGCACTATCTTTCGTATCTTCTGTATCTCTGCGGCGCTATTCTTCATCATTCAGGATCGAATCTCTCAGCTTTGTAAGGGTCACTTTTGTCTCCGCGGTCGTCTCTCCGAGAAGTCCCGCGATTTCCTGTGCTACCATCATCTGCTTCTCAATGACCTTCTGTGCCATCTCCACAGTCTCAACTTTCAGGTTGTAACGCTGCTCTTTCACTTTTTCCTCCCGCGTAACATCCCGGAACATGACAAGGACCGCGTCCAGTTTCTCTATGTATACGATCGTCTCTTCCGCGACAATGGTTTCCTTATTCAGTTTCACCTTTTTGCGCAGAACGGGCTCTCTTGTCAGCAAAACATTTTCTATATCCTCTGTCTCGATAAATTCAAAAATATATCTCTGGACCGCTTCTTCATGTCCCACGCCGAGCAGCTCCTGCCCTTTCCCGTTACAGTCCAGGATCTTCATATCATTTCCGATGACAAAGATCATATTGGGAGTCACGTCCATAACTACGTTTGACATGGACTCCGCCTGCGCCAGAGCATAAGGCATACACATAGACAGCTCCGCCTTTCCCTGAAATACAGCCACAGCTTTCTCCCGGCAGGTAGAATACCCGCAGGCACCGCAGTTTAATTCATCTTCCGGCGTATATTTTCCGGTGGAGCGCAGGATCCTTGTGATCTGTTCTTCGGACGGCTGCAGGTCGGAAATACTGCGGTCACCAAACTTCTTATACATCTCTTCCGCGCTCATCTCCGGCAGATCCCGTGCCGCCTTGTAGGAGACTACATTTTCAATCTTTACTTTTGTCTTCACATAGGATGTGCTCCAGTGCGCAGATGCAGGGCCTTTCGCACAGCCGCCCTCGCAAACATTTGCCTCGATGAAACAGTGGTCCAGCTCCCCTTTTCTCAGGCATTCCAGCATCTCCATGCAGTTTTCCAGTCCGTCTACAAATACCTTGTGATATCCGTCCGCTTCCTCCTCGGTGATCACCGACTGGATCACGCCGCCGCTCACAGGGTACAGGCGGTTGATCTTCGGATCCGGATTGCCCATCGGCTTATCCTCGCAGGAATGAAGGTCGATCCCCGACTCTTTCAGCCACAGGGCCAGTTCCTCAAAAGTCAGGATCGCATCAATGGCTCCCCTCACTCTCTCGTCTCCGATCGCTTCCTGCTTCTTCGCGATGCATGGTCCGAGAAAGACAACTTTCACATCAGGGCCGTACAGCTTTTTAATGTAACGTCCGTGAGCGATCATAGGGGAGACTACCGGCGCCATCAGTTTCGCGCAGTCCGGATAGTATTTCTCAATCAGGTCATTTACGCTGGGGCAGCAGGTGGTGATGATATTCGGCATCTTCTGTTCCCGTACCAGTTTCTTATATTCATTGGTCACAAGAGCCGCTCCTTCCGCCGTCTCCCGCACCTCATAAAATCCAAGCTTCTGCAGCGCGTCCACGATCTGCCCCGGCCGGTCGAAATCCAGCACTCCGGCATAAGACGGGGCAATGGATATGATCGTCTTATCGCCCTGTTCCAGATATCCCTTCACCCGCTCCATATCACTTGCAAATGTCTTTGCATTCTGAGGACAGACTTCAAGACAGCGCCCGCAGTTGATGCAGTGATCCACCATGATACGTGCCTGCTCGTCCCGCACCGATATGGCTTTCACTGCACAGTGGCGGACACATTTGTAGCAGTGTCGGCATCTGGCGTCTTTAAAATCAATGACCTGCATTCTGTTACCCTCCTGTCATTTTCTTTTTTCCGTACATATCTCTCATAATTAAGTATTTTTCTCTATTGTCAATATTTTACCAGAGGAGCACCTGAATATCCACACAATTCATTTACAAACAATGATAAAATATAACAGTTCAGCATGAAACTTTTCAGCCTCTTACTTCGTCTAATGTATGTAACAGTTACAGATAACAAATGCGGTGCCGCAGTTTTACAACCGATACCGGAGAGGAGGAAGCATCCTATGTACCCGGCAGAAGGAAAGGAGGGGATCTCTCTGAAATATCTTGTCATAAAAGCACAGCAGGGTGATGCCCGGGCATTTGTCAGGCTGATGGACATGCATAAACAGAGCATGTACAAAATCGCCCGGTCTTATTTCACCAGCGATGAAGATATCGCGGATGCCATCCAGGATACAATCGAAACCTGCTACAGGTCGATCAGTCATCTGGCAGAGGCTGAATATTTCCGCACATGGCTGACCCGTATCCTGATCAACAAATGCATCGATATCATCCGGAAGAACAAACTGGAACATCCAGTCAGTGAATTCCCAGAATACGGAGAAGTAAGCCGCGAGCTGGACACTTCTGAATTCAATGAGCTTATGAATTCCCTCGATGAAAAATACCGGACAATACTCCTTCTATACTATGGAGAAGGGTTTAAGATCAGTGAGATTGCCCAGCTCCTCGATATGGAAGAAAACACAGTAAAGACACGGCTTTCCAGAGGTCGCAGTAAATTTAAGGAAATCTGGACCGGACAGGAAGCCGTTCATCAGAATTAGAAAGGAGGACGAATTATGAAACGGATCTATTCACAGGAAGAAATGGAACGGATCTTAAAGAGCAATGTAGAAATTCCTGATCCTGTCGAGCAGAAGATCAACGACACCTATCGGAATCTCGGGCTCACAGACGAGAACAGATCCCGCAGAGTTCATAAACGAAAGAAAAAGGCATGGGTGACGATCGCCGCAGCGGCCGCTCTGATCGCAGGTCTCGGAGTGACAGTCTACGCGGCGGGACAGTTCTTCAATGCGCAGCTTACACAAAAAGATGATAAACTCACATATTCTCTCAATATTGACCCTTCAGAAAAAGAAGCTCATGAGATCCGGGTTACGCCGGCTTATATTCCGGAAGGGTATGTCTATCTGGAAGAGGGCCGGTGGTACAACGAGGAGACAGAAGGCGCCATGTCGGTCATCCCGTACAATGCATCCGAGCTCTACAAGATGTCTCAGACACAGGAGGATCCGCTCCCCATATTTAACGAAGACAGTCTTATTGAGTCAGTCGATATCCGGGGGATGAGCATAGATATTTTCTCTAATGATGGATACTATATCGACAGTAAGGAAACCATACAGGACATCTTTGTATTCAACGAAGAATGGGGTTATGCTGTACATGTATGGCTGAGCGGTCCCGGCCTGGCAGATGATGAAGCGGTAAAAGTAGCAGAAGGGCTGGACATCGAAGTCCTCGACACCACAGTCCCCTATCCGACAGAAGAAGAGATCGCAGCGATAAACGAAGAGAATCAACGGATCGAGAATGAAATTAAAAAAGCATCTTCCGGTATCACCGATGATTCCATCCGCGGGCTGAATGACGTGATGAAGATCGATGGCACCATATACGATCAAGGAATCGAGTATCAGGCTGTTGATATCCAGGTCACTGATACCCTGCCCCCAGATGAATTCCCGAAAGAGAATTTTATACGGGACACCTATTCGTCACTGACGGAATACGTGAATGAGGACGGTTCTTTAAAGCCCCACGAACGTTTTACGGACGCAGGCAGTCAGCAGACGGAAAGCGCGGAAGCTTCTTTCATCATCGTGACAACAAAGATCCGCAATACCGGAGACACGGCACAGGACGCCTATCTCTCTCCTTTCCTGCGGCATCTTGAAGAAAATGGCGACGGGACTTACACACTTTCCAATCCCAGGGATAAATCCTTCCCGGCGCAGGAAAGCTGGAAAAGACTTACAACCGACGGTTTTCCATTCTATCAGAGTGCTCCGAATAATGGAGGGACAGACGAACTGTTTACCACCATTCATCCCGGAGAAGAGATTGAATGTACCTCTGTCTATGTTGCAGACAATGACTGTCTGGGCAGTGCGTATATGCAGTATTTTGGCTTCGGTGAAGCAGCCGCAGGCTCACCGGCATTATATGTGAAAGTTACAGAGTAAGCTCTCCCAGCATCTCTGTCACGGTCTTTCCGTACACCGGATGCCGTTTGTACGGAGCGATCTGAGCCAGAGGCTCCAGCACAAATTTTCTCTTGTGCATCTCCACATGGGGGATGCACAAGTCTTTTTCCTGAACGGTTATATCGTCATAGAAAATGATATCCAGATCCAGCGTCCGAGGCCCCCAGTGAACGATGCGCTCACGGCCAGCTTCCGCTTCGATCCGGTTCAGCTCAGCCAAAAGTTCCCGGGGCGTCAGGAGCGTCTCAAGCTCCAGACATCCGTTAAGAAAATCATCCTGATCCGTCACACCATAGGGCGGCGTCTCGATCAGATCCGATACTCTCTTTACTGTGCATCCCCTGACGGAATCCAGCATCTTCACTGCGTCTTTAATATACTTCTCCCGGTCGCCCATATTGGAACCCATAGCAATGTATGCAGTATGTTTCGCCCGCTCGATCTCCACGCTCACAGTCTTGAGCGGAAGCCGGATGGGCGCCCACGGTTTCTTGATCTCCAGCCGTATTGCCCGCATTATCGGATATTTCAGAAGGAGCTCTTCCGCCAGATTCTCCGCCGCACTTTCCAGAAGCTTGTATGTATGCTTTTTCAGCCACATTTCAATGAATGCACTTACTTCTCCATAATGGATGGAAGCGGTCAGATCGTCTGTTTTTCCCGCTTTTCTTGTATCCGTGTATAGATCGGCAGACACGATAAACTTCTGCCCCAGCGTGTTCTCCTCGGGGAATACGCCGTGATTTGCAAATACTTCCAGATCCTTGATCTTTATTTTATCCATACTTCTACCCCTTCCCGCTCCTGTTGTCTGTGCTTTTTGTCCGGCTGACCGGATTATATTGAGCGATGCTCCATCAGTGCCCGGGTCATCCTGACCGCTCTTTTGTTTTTCTCCACATCGTGCACCCGCACAAAGGCGCATCCTTTCTGTACCCCGTAGACCGTAGTCACCAGAGTCCCCTCCTCCCGCTCTGCCGGCGGCAGGTCAAGTGTCAGTCCGATCACGGATTTTCTCGAGGTGCCGAGCAGGATCGGGAGTCCCAGCTCATGCATCACTTCAAGCCGGCTGATGATCTCCAGATTCATCTCATATGTTTTGCCGAATCCCACCCCCGGATCGAGGATGATCTTATCCCGCGCAATGCCTGCCGCATCTGCCAGTCTGACGCACTCTCTCATATCGTCCAGAAATTCCGGGATAAACTGTCCGTAATCTGTGTTGTCCCGGTTGTGCATCAGACAGCACGCCGCGCCGCTCGCTGCGATAACATGAGCCATCTCGGGATCGTATTTGAGACCCCTGATATCATTGACCAGATCCGCCCCCGCTTGCAGTGCTTCCCGCGCTACTGCGCTCTTGTATGTATCAACGGAGACCGGCGTATCAAACCGCGCCTTTAAAGCTTCTATGACCGGCACAACTCTTGCGATCTCTTCCTCATCCGTGATCTGTATATGACCCGGACGTGTGGACTCTCCTCCCACATCGATAATATCCGCTCCGTCCCGGATCATCTCCTCAGCGTGGGCAAGCGCCGCCTCGATCCGGCTGTACTTTCCCCCATCGGAAAATGAATCCGGCGTCACATTCAGGATTCCCATAATGTATGTCTGATGTTCTGTGTCAAATTCCCTGCTGCCGATTCTCATTGTGTTATCTCCCTGTTTCTCATTTTCTAATCTATATTTCCAATTCCATATTTTTCTTGTCCGCGCTCCAGTCACATTCGCTCTCTGCCGGGCATGCAAAGCACATCCGTGACGCCTTGTCGCTTGTATAAAGCAGTCTTTCCAGCGGTTCTGCGTCCGCTCTCAGTTTCCGATGTCCGCGGATGGCTGTCAGGATCATGCGTTTCTCCTCCTCGGAAAACGCTGCGTCATCGGGAAGCGAATCCAGTATCTCCGAGGCAATTTTCTCTCCCGACTGTTCGTGGGGCGTCCCGTCCTCATACTGGGCATATTTTCCGATATCGTGTAAGACAGCGGCCGCATAGATCACTTCTTTCCCGAACCCGAGATCCCGTTCCATATTTAAAATATATGCGATCCTTGCCACATCCAGCAGATGAGGCATCTGGTGACAGCAGAATATCCTTTCTTTTTCCAGCTCTTCCAGACGTGCATAGCATCTGCGGTACAGCGGAGCTTTCAGGATCGCGTTCACCCGTTTCATTTTCTCCATAATCTGTTCCTCTCAGCAGTTTACCGGCTGTAACTAGCGAAGTGCCCCTGCATTCAGCAGACGGAAGAACCGCTCCTCCAAAGCCGGATCACTCTCGAACACGCCCCGCTTCGCCATCGTCACCGTCCTGCTGCCCGGTTTCTTGATTCCGCGCATAGTCATACACATATGCTCTGCTTCCACCATCACAAGCGCGCCTTTCGGCTGCATATATTCCATCAGTGCGTCCGCGATCTGACCGGTAAGCTGCTCCTGCAGCTGCAGTCTTCTGGCGAACACTTCCACTGTCCTTGCAAGTTTACTCAGCCCCACAACCTTTCCGTCCGGAATATAGGCGATATGCGCTTTCCCGTAAAACGGCAGGATATGATGTTCGCATGTAGAATAGAAGGTAATGTCTCTTTCTATCACCATCTCACTGCTGTCAACGGAAAATGTCTTTGACAGATGTACTTCAGCGTCTTCTTCCATGCCGCCGTACAGTTCCTCGCACATCCTCGCGATACGGTCCGGTGTATCTATCAAGCCCTCCCGCAAGACATCCTCCCCGATTCCCTCAAGGAAAAGTCTCACTGCCTGTTCTATCTTCTCATGATCGATCATCTCTTACTCCTCTTTCCTCTGCCGGCGCTGCGCTGCCGGTTTTCTGACCTGTTTCCTGTTTCACTGCCGATATCTATATTATGTACGGTTTACCAGACAGCTTTATCATATGCATCCTTCACCCAGTGAAGATAGGACAGGGATCCGAATGCCAGTATCACATCTTCCTTCCCCGCCTCTAAAAGCGCCGCCTGAACCGCACTGTCCACCGCTTGCTGCCGCCCAGATACCTCCGGCCGTTTCACACAGGGACAGTATTTGTCAAGCACCTCCGCAAGCTCTTCCGCCGGGAGCCCTCTCTTTTCATCCGGAAGATCCACCGCGTAGACCACCGACATAAGCGGTCCCATAGTCTGAGCTATCTTCTCATACTCTTTATCCCTGAACACTCCCATAATGCCGATCAGCCTGCGGCCGGGGAAATATGCTTCCACAGACTCTTTCAGCTTGAGCGCGGCATCTTCGTTATGAGCTCCGTCCAGGATAAATACAGGGGCTTCTCCGATACAGCTGAACCGTCCCGGCCACTGTGTCCGCTCCATTCCTCTCTTTACGGCATCACCCGAAATCTTATATCTGAGCTGTCGGAGCGTACGAATCACTTCCAGCGCTGTTACCGCATTTCCAATCTGGTTCTTCCCTGCCATGACCGTATGCAGTGTCTGAAATTCTTTATAGGAAAAGTAAATGCCATGATAATCTTCCTTTTCCACATTTGCCAGCTCCGGTTCTGCCTGAACATAACTGCATCCATATTTCTCCGCCCTGCTTCTTAAAATACAGGACACGCTGTCTTTCTGCTGCGCCGAAATCACCGCGCAGTCCGGCTTTATAATTCCGGCTTTGTTTTCTGTAATTTCCTCCAGAGTGTTCCCCAGTATGCCCAGATGATCCCGGCTGATACTGGCAAATACCGCGCAGACTGTATTCCGGATGATATTGGTTGCATCCAGTTCGCCTCCAAGACCTGCCTCCAGCACCACCAGATCACATTTCACTTTCTTAAAATATAAAAACGCTATTGCCGTCTCTATCTCAAAGACCGTAGGGAGAGTCTCCCCTGCGGCCTCAAGCCGGGCAATAGCGTTTCTCACTTTCTCTGTCAGTTCGGCGAAATCCTCTTCTGATATCCATTCCGCGTCAACCTGTATCCGCTCCAGATAGGAAACCACTGTCGGTGAAACATACCGCCCGATCCTGTATCCTGCCTCACTCAATATCATCGAAGTGTATGCAAGCACAGATCCCTTGCCATTCGTTCCTGCAATATGTATGAACTTCAAATCATCCTGGGGATTCCCAAGTTCACGCAACAGACCTCGAATCGTCTCCAAGCCAAGTACACTTCCGTATTTCGACATTTCGTCCAAATATACCCTTGCTTCTCTATAGGTCACGTTCTTTCGTTTCCTTTCCGTATTTAATTCTTTCCGCTTATTCTGTCTGTTTCTTATATATATTCTGCCTTTTCAGGCTTCCGAAATACAGAACACGGTTATAATAGCACTTATTTTCCGGATGTACAAGTCTTTCTCTCTCTTCGATTGACTTAATTATATACTTATGGTATATTCAAAGTGTACTAATAATACTAATACACTATAAACAGTTATCCAAATTCAGAGAAGAGGGAAACTATGATCACCATTGATTATCAGAGCAAACTTCCCCTTTACGAACAGATTGCCGGGCGTTTTCAGGCGCTGATCCTAAAGGGCGCGCTTCCGCCCGGAAGCCGGATGCCCTCCGTCCGCTCGCTGGCCATGGAGCTTTCTATCAACCCCAATACGATACAGAAAGCATTCTCGCTGCTGGAAGCGCAGGGCTACATCTATCCGGTAAAGGGACGGGGAAATTATGTTGCAGATACTGCGGCATTGGCTGACAAAGAGAAACAGCTCCTGCTGGAAGAGACAGAAGAACTGATCAGACGGGGCAGGGAACTGGGAATCACGCGTCCGGAATACAACGCTGTCCTTGACCGTCTGTACCGAGAGGGGGAAACAAAATGATCGAACTGAAAAATCTTAACAAAACGTTCAACGATATTCACGCTGTTGACCACATAACCGGTATAATACGCGACGGTATGGTATTCGGCCTGATCGGCTCTAATGGAGCCGGAAAAAGCACGCTTCTGCGCATGATCAGCGGCGTCATCCGGCCGGATGGCGGGGAGCTTCTGGTAGACGGGAAGCCTGTATACGAAAACCCGGAGATCAAATCGCAGATCTGCTTTCTCTCCGACACGCCGTACTATTTCCAGAACGCAGATCTCAGGGAAATGCGCGACTACTATGCAGCAGTATACCCGGCCTTTAACAGAAAGCAATTTGATTCTCTGACCGGCATCTTTCATCTGGATATGAAACGCAAGATAAACTCATTTTCAAAAGGCATGAAAAAGCAGGTTTCTATCCTTCTCGGGCTGTGTACCGGGACAACATATCTGCTCTGTGACGAGACATTTGACGGGCTTGATCCCGTTGTCCGTCAGGCGGTAAAAAGTCTTATTGCCGCAGAGATGGTCAACAGGGACTTTACCCCTGTCATTGCTTCCCATAATCTGCGGGAGCTGGAAGATTTCTGCGACAGCATCGGCCTGCTCCATCAGGGAAAGCTCCTTCTCACGGAAGACATAGATCAGGTCCGCAGCAAGATCTGCAAACTGCAGTGCGTTATTCAGGATCCTCTCCGGGAGCAGGAGCTCCTGCGCAGTCTTCCTGTAATAAAATCGGAGCGCACAGGATCGCTCCTCACACTTACCGTACGCGGGGAACGTGCGGAAGTTATGCGTATTGCAGAAGCGCAGGATCCGCTCTTTATCGAGGTTCTGCCTCTTACTCTCGAAGAAATATTTATCAGTGAAACGGAGGTGGCTGGTTATGACATCAAAGATTTCTTCTTACATTAAATTGATCCGCTCGGACATCAGGCACAGAGGATGGCTTGCTGCACTTTCATGCATTCTCTTCTTTCTCCTGATGCCCGTATATACGATACTCTACCTGAGCACCTACACAGACCGCACATCAGATCTGATCCTTTATTTTCCCGGACTGCTCAACGGCGGCACACAGAGCTATCTTGCAGCCGCGATCGCAGTACTGGCAGTCCTTTCTGCTCTGAGCGGTTTCAGCTACATCCATTCAAAAGAAAAGACAGATTTCTTTCACTCTCTGCCTGTAAAACGCACAATGTGGTTTGGAACAACCTACCTGTCCGGCCTGCTGATCGTACTCATCCCATATGTGGTCTGCTGCATCCTGACCATTGCAGCAGGAGCTGTGAGCAAAGGTATGACCGTGGCTCTTATCGGGCGCTCCACAGAAGCCGCGATCGGCGGCTTATTGGCGTTTCTTGTGCTGTATAATGCCAGTGTCTTAGCTGTCATGCTGACCGGACGTACTGTAACCGGTCTGCTGGCATCAATGGCTGTGATCGTATATCCGTTCCTTATGCTTATGCTGATCTCCGCAATGGAAAATGCATTTTATAGTACATTTTACAACGAGAGCACTCCTCTCCCGGAGAAACTGGCGAGATATCTGTCCCCTCTTGGGTTGTTTTCAGCGCTGATCGATCAGAGCAGTTCCGGAATGCTCGGATTCGCTTTTCCTGCTGCCGCTATCCTTATGTCGGTTCTGTTCATCGCCGCCGCGGTGCTGATCTATCGGATTTATCCGTCAGAAGCTTCCGGGACAGCCATAGCTTTCCCCGTCATTGCCCCGGTGATCAAAGTCCTTATCTGCATTCCTTCGGCACTGTTTGTCAGTCTGGTAATACAGGATCTGATGATGCTGGACGGCAACAAATGGCTTCCTCTGCTGAGCCTGCTGGCTGCAGTGATCATCTGTGCCGTAATTGATTTCATATATACAATGGATCTGAGGCTATTGATAAAAAGCTGGAAATCATCGCTCTTATCAATCATAGGAGTCCTGGCCGTACTCTGTTTTTTCCAGTTCGACGTAATCGGCTATGATACATACATTCCTGATGAGGAAGACATTGAGAGCATCAGCTTTTGTCCGGATACATTCCTGAACTATTTTACTTATCCGGAATCAGAACACGGAACAGGTCCCTCTTCCGGATACTTTGCTCCAGAGGATATGACCGCTGCACTTTATACACTTGCCCAGTCTGGAATCGACAACCTGAAAAATGGATTGACTCCGAAAAATGTTTATGATACGGACGACATTCCGCAGGCGCTTCTGTCTTCATATCCTGAAGCTGAAAATGATGATTCCGATGACATAGGTACTGATGAATCCTGCTTCTCAGCTCTGTTCCGCTACAAGCTTTCGAACGGACGCGTTATTAACAGGCAGTATGCCCTCAGATACAGTGATACAGTCGATGTATTAAGAGAACTGCTGGAAAGCAGAGAGTACAGAGAGCGAATCTTCCCGATCTTTGAGATAGATAAAGATACGGTTTCCACAATCGCTCTGTCTGATATTTACAAAACAGCAGAGGAGTTGAAGCTTGACAAAGAACAGAAAAAAGCTCTTTTGGATGCCTATGAGACGGACGTACTCAACGCCAGTGCAGATACGTTTATAGACAGCAATCCTCTGGGCGAACTTGAAGTAAGTTTCCTGAATCCACTCCTGGCAGAGTACGGAACTGTTACAGATGACGGCATGATCACGTATGATACCACCGGTTTTTCTTACTATGGCGATGGAAATTCTTTTGTTCCTCAGCTTTATATCTATCCGGAATATACAAACACGCTTGCTCTGCTTGAAGAATACGGGTATACCCTGCACACTGAAATTAATCCCGAAGACGTATCGTCGATCACACTCTATCCGGCTGGAAGTACAGAGGAGGTTAGCCGCTGTGATGAGCTGATTCCCCGTCTCTCCGATACTGCGGTAGTCTACTATGACGAATTATCTTCTGAAATGACTATCTCTGTAACGGCGCAGAACGATATCAAGATCCTCCTTTCATATCTGGATCATTATGCCGGAGGCATCCTTGATGATGGAAGCGTATATCCGGATTATATGGAAATACAGTTTAAAAACGGGAATCTAAATGGATATTCTCTGAAAATACAGCTGTAGAGCCGCTGTAGAAAACCAGCGATTTCTATAAGACAAATAGTACACAAATATTACGGGATGAAGAGCAGAAATTATTGTATAAATTTTCTGTTCCTCACCCCGTATTTTTTACATATATGCGTTCAATACATTCTCAGACAGACGCACATATTACATGATTTTGCGGAAGAGTTCTTTCAGGTCTTCTACACTTGCGTCTTTCGGGTTGCCCGGCGCGCACGCATCAGCGTATGCGGACTCTGCAAGAAACTGCAGGTCGTCCTCTTTGATTGCCTCCAGTTTGGTCGGAATTCCCACATCAACAGAGAGCTGGCGCACTGCATCGATGGCGGCTTTTCTGTATTCTTCCACTGACATATCATCTACGCCTTTTACTCCCATCGCTCTTGCGATCTCACGGTATTTTTCTCCTGTGCAGTCCGCATTATATTCCATAACGATCGGAAGCATCATCGCGCAGGCAACGCCGTGCGGTGTGTCGTATACAGCACCCAGAGTATGAGCCATGGAGTGTGCGATTCCGAGACCCACGTTTGAGAATCCCATACCGGCAATATACTGTCCGAGTGCCATGCCGTCGCGTCCTTCTTTTTCATTGGCAACTGCGCTTCTCAAGGATCTGCTGATGATTTCGATGGCTTTGAGATGGAACATATCTGTCATCTCCCATGCAGCTTTGGTTGTATATCCCTCGATTGCGTGAGTCAGGGCATCCATTCCTGTCGATGCCGTAAGTCCTTTCGGCATCGAGGACATCATATCCGGATCTACTACTGCAATGACCGGCATATCATGAGGATCCACGCACACGAATTTTCTCTTCTTCTCCACATCTGTGATCACATAGTTGATCGTAACCTCAGCTGCTGTACCTGCCGTGGTCGGCACTGCGATGATCGGCACGCACGGTTTCTTTGTCGGCGCTGTTCCCTCAAGGCTTCTCACATCTTCAAATTCAGGATTGGCGATAATGATTCCGATGGCTTTTGCCGTATCCATGGAGGATCCTCCGCCGATCGCTACAATGTAATCTGCTCCCGCGTCTTTGAACGCCTGAACTCCATGCTGTACATTCTCGATCGTAGGATTTGCCTTGATATCTGAATAAATTTCATAAGCAAGTCCCGCATTGTCAAGAACATCTGTCACTTTCTTCGTAACTCCAAATTTAATCAGGTCGGGATCAGAGCATACGAAAGCTTTTTTATACGCTCTCGCCTTTGCCTCAGTGGCAATCTCCTGTATCGCCCCCGCTCCGTGATAGGATGTCTCATTGAGCATAATTCTGTTTGCCATTATTATCAATCTCCTTTTCTTTTCCGGATCTGTCCGGCTTTTTATGTCTATAGTTTAACAATCCTGAAAGAAAATAGAAAGTTACAAAAAGGCATATCTGTCACTCTTCCCATCTGTTTTGCATCCTGTCTCTAAAGAAGTTCAAGCTGCCGAAACAATTTGTCAAGCTCTGCAGGCATTGCATCCACCAGTGCTCCTGCCATCTGTTCCGGTGTGGCTTTAATCCTCCCCAGAACCCACTGGACTGTCATGTAAATTGAGCCCTGACAGTACATTTCCAGAAGGAAACGCATATGCTCTGTTATCTTTCTTCCGGTCTTTCCCTCGATCCGTTCCGTATAGAACCTTAAGATCAAATGAAAATCATGCTCGCGCAGGTTATTCTGTGCATCGTTTTTAAACGCTGCCTTAAAAAACAGCTTTTCATCCTCAATATAATAAAACTTGTTTACCAGTCCCTCATAAACTGTCCTGCCTTCCCCCATATGTTCAAAGGACTCCAGAAGGATCTTGTCGAAATACCAGTTGATCAGATCATATTTGTCTTTAAAATTGCGGTAAAATGTCTGCCGTGTAGTTCCGCATTCTTCAGCAATCTCCTTCACTGTGATCTTTTCAACCGGCAGCTTTGCCATGCACTGCTTCATCGCATCCGCAAGCCGGTATTTCATCCTTTCACGTCCGTTTTTTTCTGTCATCTGTACTTTTGTCTGCTGTAAAGCATTCATCTGTATCTGCTCCTGTCCTGTATGTATCTTTCTCCATCATGCAGGAAATACCGTTTCTCTGTCAAGAGCTGATTCCTAAAATTCTAAAAGATTCCGGACATAACAAAGGCAGCGGAATTGTTTCCGCTGCCTCTGAGTCTTTTTATTTTATTTACTTCTGTGCATCTGCCGCAGATCCGAGAGTAATACTCAGCGTCTGCGCTTCATAACCGTTATCTCCTGAACGCTGTACTACCACATCGACTTTCTCGCCTGCCGCATAATACTGAAGTGTATCCTGCAACTGTGACATGCTGCTTACTGTACGTCCATCCAGTTCGGTAATGATGTCGCCCTGCTGGATTCCGGCTTTATCTGCCGGGCTTCCGTCTACAACTTCTACAACTACAGCTCCTTCCGGAACACCGTAAAGCTCACTTGCCTCAGTGGATACATCCTGTCCCTGGATACCCATATAGGAAGCCTGACTTGCATCTACTTTCTCTCTTGTCTCAAGATTCATCATTTCCTGAAGACTGCTCTGAGCCTTATCGATCGGAATTGCAAATCCAATATTATCTACAGATGCTCCTGTGGATGTACTTGAACTTTTTGCTTCATTAATACCGATCAGCTCACCTTTCATATTCAGAAGAGCGCCGCCGCTGTTTCCTGAATTGATCGCTGCATCTGTCTGGATCAATCCTGTAGAAGTAATTGTGTTTCCGCTCTCATCTGTCAGAGTCAGGTCACGGTCAAGCGCACTTACATATCCGCTTGTTACAGACTGCCCGTAACCGAGTGCATTACCGATCGCAACAACCTGATCACCCAGCTTCAGATCATCAGAATCACCTACTGTAGCAACCTTGATCTGATTCATTGTATCATCCGGGATATCGGAAAGCTTTACAGCAACAACTGCAAGGTCATTGTCAACATCTGTTCCTTTTACCTGTCCTTCTACACTCTGTTCATCAATAAAACCTACGGAAAGACTTGTCGCTCCCTCGACCACATGATTGTTAGTAGCGATCAGAAGTTCTTTGTCATTCTGTCCCACAATAACGCCGGTTCCGGCGCCCTGTACCTCATACTGCTGTGTCCCGCCGAAGAAGTTTCTCATTTCTTCAACTGACATAGTAGAAATGGTAACCAATGACGGCATTGCATTTTCAGCAACAGAAGCAACTGTTCCGGTTCCGCTCTCGGAGGAAGAATCCGACTCTGAACCGCTGCTGCCCGTCGTCTGTGTCTGTGCCAGCTGTGTATTGCTGCCTCTGCCGTTTCCTGTAATGTAGCTGCCCAGTGAATTCACGCCGAACATTGTGCCGCCTGCTATCAGTCCGAATACCAGTGCCATCGATACAACAGCTGCCCATTTCTTTCCGGTTGTCATCGGCTTCTTTGCCTTCTTTGCATGGCCTGATGTTCCGCCATGAGGTCCGCCGTTGTGAATACCGTTATTCTGGCTGCCCGGATTCTGACCTCCTGCATTCTGGTATGTTCCGTAATATGTACTGTTCTGATATGCGGCCCCTTTTTCCTGATTGTGCTGTGATGATTCTGTGCTGTTCTGAGCCGCACTGCCCTGTCCTGCGCTGTTTCCCGACACCGTGTTCTGTGATGCGGCATCCTGCGATACCTGATTCAGCTGTTTGCCGGTAAAATGATACTCATTGTTCTTATTCTCTTTATTATTATCATCATAAAATTGTTCACTCATAATACTATTCCTCTTTTCCTCCTGCGTCCTTATTGGATCTTTTTCTTTTTACACTACATAAGATAAAAGATATTTGTGACGGAATTATGAAGAAGATAATAAAAAAATGTGATTTTGGCCAAAACAATTAAGCCGGCAGAAATCACCGGAATGACCGAACCGTGTCATTCAATAATTATCCGGTATTTATCCCCGTCGTCCCTGATATTATATTCCCCTCTGTTATCCGGCGGAATATAACGTATCCTCATTTCAGGCTCACTGCGTCCGATATCATATCGGTGCAGATAGACAGTCACATCCAGCATGGTAGGCCAGCCTGTCACATCTGTCGAGAGCCTGACGGTCTGGAACGAATTTGAGCGGCACATCCCGAATATCTCATCGGCAAATGCCTTCCTGTCTTCAATACGTGAAGCATTAGCTGTAACAGTCAGTCTGCATTCCAAACCGACAGTCGTACTGCTTACTGCGTCCGGTATACCGGAATAGTTATATTTATAACATTTATATAATACCGGAACAACTGCGAAAAGTAAAAAACATACAGCAGCAGCCCCAATAAACATAAGACATTTCTTCAGTTTGTTGCTTTTTGCCATATCTGCTCCTTTTTGTCTCACTTTTACAACCGATTATACTGTTCATTTTATATAAAATCAAGGAAAACGGTGCAGAAATCGAGACACTCATAAGAGAAAAGGAGCAAAATCATGCCAAAACCAAAGAAAAATACAGGAGAAAAGAACCTGATCAGTAAAAACCTGATCGAATACCGCAGACAGCGCAAGTACTCTCAACGGCTGCTTGCGTACAAACTTCAGTTGAACGGATATGATATTGATAAAAATGTCATCACACGCATTGAAACAAATAAACGGTATGTGACTGATATCGAATTAAAAGCCCTCTGCGAAGTACTGGAAATTACATATAATGACCTGATCGAAGGCAGTACTAAACAGGAATTATAATACAAACCGGCGGCTGTACAAATATACAGCCGCTCTCTTTAATACATTATTTTCTTTCTTTTTCTTCTTTATTCCATTTGAGATGCCACGCACTGATCACAGATACAATAGGTACTGTAAGGATCACTCCCATAGTGGATGCGATTCCCTGTATGATCTCAATTCCGATTGAGTACATATTGGTGATCTGGACAATACCATACCCATAAACATACATAAACACAAGCGTGTTGATAGAACTTCCCGTAAAAGCCAGTATCAGTGTATTGGACATTGTTCCCATCATATCTTTTCCGACACGTATTCCGGAAGTGAAAAGTTCTTTCCGGCTCAGCTGCGGGTTTCTGAAATGTATCTCACTGATCGTGGATGCAACGGACATCGCAACGTCCATAACCGCGCCCAGCGCAGAAATCAGGATCCCTGCATAAAGCAGTTCCCCTATTCTCACATTTGTCATCTGTCCCACATACTCAAGCTGTTCAATATCTGAAACATTATAGCCGGAAATGCCTGCTATCTTTCCAAACACAACAGCAAGCACTGCCGATATCCCGACGCCCGCTACCGTCCCGATCATGGATGTTATACTTTTGCTTGAAAGGCCGCCGATCAGATACATGGTAACAAATGTAGTCAGCACCGCCACAGCGGCCGCGGCCAAAACAGGGGAAATTCCTCTGTATATCATGGGGAGAAACAGAAACACAATGCACACGAAAGTAAACACGAGAGCTATGGCGGAATTAAAGCCCTGTCTTCCTCCGATTATGCATAAAGTAACCAGAAACAAGAACACAATCGCATACAGTATCCACGTCCGGTCCTGACTGAACACTGTAACATAGAGAGAGTCATCACTTTCATTTACCTCAGCGATGACTCTCATCCCTACCTCACAGTGAGCTCCGTAGAGATAACTCGACGAGCTCACTGCTTCTACTGTATTTCCTTTATAATCTCCGGTTAAAAGTTCAAGAGATACGATCTGATTTCCTATCTGATTCCCGGATTCCGTCTCATTATCTTCGACAATATCCACGACTCTTGCCTTTTCAAACGTCTTTCCTTCTGTATCATAAAGGCCGACACGGTCGATCTGATTATATCGGATCAGAAATACCGCAAATAAAACCGTTATCAGAAGTATAATCAGATGTCTTTTATGTCTGCGGAGAATATGCATCTTATTTCTTTTTTCTCCTGATATATATTGTTGTTCCGCCTATCGCTGCAGCGGCCGCAAGTACTGCTGCAGGTATCACCACATTTGTGGAATCTCCTGTTTGTACAGGTTTTGTTGTCTGCGGCTTTGCATTTACACCCGGCGCTTTTGTATCTGTTGCCTGTCCTGTCGGATTCTGTGTGGCGGGATCCTGTATAGCCGGATCCTGTGTAGTCGGATCCTGTGTCGGGTCTGTTGTCCCGCCCTGTGTTCCCGAAGGATCTGAGGGGTCTTCTGTATCTGCCGGGCCCTGTGTCGCTTTTTTCTCAAGAGCATCCATAGCGCTCTTAAGCGCTGTATATGCATTTGACAGCTCTTCCTCTGTTGCCTGCGCGTTGTCATTTACAGTCTTAGCTGCTTCCAGAGCCTGCTGCAGTGCACTGAAACTGTCGGCAGTGTAGTCATCTTCTTTCAGGGCACCTGCTTCTTCGATCAGTCCGGAAAGCTGGCTGTGATCTGCGGACTTCACAATCATAAACTGGGTATCAATCTTCTCATCTGTGTCTGTCCGGTATGTATTCAGGGTCAGACTTGTCTCTGTCACATCGATAACAGAGTAGGTCGGCACGTCCTGCTGCCATCTGCTGGCAATATAGGTCTGCTGTCTCGGAACCAGATCATAGTACTTACTTCCGGATGAAGAACCGGCTGTCAGGTACATAATTCCTTCCGGATTTACTGCCGCATCCTGCCCGTCTGTCAGACTTTCCACCGCGTCGTCGTCCATTACAGAATGCAGATACTCCAGATATTTCTGCTCTGCGGGATCAGTTGTATCATCCTGAATATTTCCCGGCGCCTCAAATCTGGTCTCCGGATCTTCTCCTGCATCCATATCTCTGTCCAGCATCTCGTCGAACTCATCGTCTGTATACTCGTATGTGCTCTGACCGCCTTTGAGCAGTTTTGATCTGGAATATGCGTGGTCGTGTCCGGTCAGAACGATATCAATATCATTCGCTTCAAAAATAGGAACAAGGCTGTATCGAAGGTTGGTAATCTCCGGCTCGTTGGAGTGTTCGGCAGAACCATAGATATCCTGATGAAGCGTTACGATTCTCCATTTGCAGTCCTGGTTTGCATTCACAGTTTCCTCAATAAACTGTTTGTGCTCGCTGACGTTTGTATCCTGTGTATTCAGAATAATAAACAGGGCATCTCCATAAGTAAAATAATAGTCGCCTCCGACATAGCCGTTATCGCCAAGGCTGCTCATATTTGCCGTGTTAAAGTGATAGGTGTAATTGGCGTTATCCGCATCGTGGTTGCCAACAGTTGTGGCAACCGGAACATTCTCCATAAGTTCCGGGCTTAAATATCCCGCATACTCTGTCTCGCTGATCGTATTGTCATCTACTTTTTTTGCATTGGTCTGGATCTGGTCTCCCGAAGAGAGGATAAAGTTTGCTTTGTTACCTGTCTTCGCGTACGCTCTGTTCAGCGTATAATTCCAGTTGAACGTATCATTGCGGACCGCTTCTGACTGAGCTGTCAGGAATGTCGGTTTCTGGATATCTTCCGGCGTCTTCGCCTTCTCCTCATTGGAAGAACCGATCTGCGGGTCTCCTACGAAAATAAAGCTGAAATCACTTGTGTCGTCATCCGTTGTAAAAGAAGCCGTCTCTTTTCCTTCTACCTGATAGTAGTAAGTTGTTCCCGGCTGCAGGTCCTTCAGTGTTACTTTATTGCTCGTATACCCTGACTGTGCGGCCGTCTGTACCGGCTCCACTGCCTGTCCGTCGCTCAGATCACTTTCTGTTCCATAGACAAATCCAGTGTTTTCACCGTCTTTGCTGTACCACGCAAAGTTCATCTGCGTCTCATCAGCTCCCGGTGACATAGATACCTGAGTCCAGTCATTTTTGATTGTCTCCCATTTATCGCACCATGCCTCCCAGGCTCCTCCCTGTGCCGCTGCAGTCTGACTTGCATCTGTCATTCCATCCGGAGCAGCGTCCGCAAAAACGCTCATGGGCTGACAGACCAGCGCAGATGCCAGTATGACCATTGCTGCTTTTTTCCACTTCATTGTCTTCTTCCTCCTAAATTTCAGTATATCTTCTGTGTCCGGAAGAGATTATATCATTAAAAAGGAAGGATTTTCCGGAGTTAACCGAGGTTTAACATAGCTTTCTCCTGCACTTTACTTGTCTATTACCGATGCAGTCACAAAAAAAGCCCCGTCGTACCAAATATAGTACAACGGGGCTTTTTATTACAGCTTACCCGATATGGTAAATATGTCTTTCCTGATTAGGCGTTCTTCTGAGCGATTGCTGCCTGAGCTGCTGCCAGTCTTGCAACCGGTACACGGAACGGTGAGCAGGATACATAGTCAAGTCCGATGCTGTTGCAGAACTCTACAGAGCTCGGATCTCCGCCGTGCTCGCCGCAGATACCAACATGCAGGTTCGGATTAACCGGTTTTCCTAACTCGATAGCCATCTTCATCAGCTTGCCGACGCCTGTCTGATCCAGTTTTGCGAACGGATCGTTCTCAAAGATCTTAGCGTCATAGTAAGCGTTGAGGAACTTACCAGCGTCATCACGGGAGAATCCGTATGTCATCTGTGTAAGGTCGTTTGTACCGAAGCAGAAGAAGTCAGCTTCTTTTGCGATCTCGTCAGCTGTAAGAGCAGCTCTCGGGATCTCGATCATTGTACCAACTTCGTACTTCAGATCGCTTCCAGCTGCTGCGATTTCTTCATCAGCTGTAGCAACAACAAATTTCTTAACATATTTCAGCTCTTTCACATCTCCAACAAGCGGGATCATGATCTCCGGAACGATGTTCCAGTCCGGATGAGCGTTTTTCACTTTGATAGCCGCACGGATGACAGCTCTTGTCTGCATCTTTGCGATCTCCGGATATGTGACTGCCAGACGGCATCCACGATGTCCCATCATCGGGTTGAACTCATGAAGTCCGTCGATGATTGCTTTGATCTGATCAACTGTCTTGCCCTGAGCGTCAGCCAGTTTCTTGATGTCCTCTTCCTCTGTCGGAACGAACTCGTGAAGCGGCGGATCAAGGAAACGGATTGTAACCGGGTTGCCCTCGAGAGCCTCATACAGAGCCTCGAAGTCTCCCTGCTGGTACGGAAGAACTTTCTCAAGAGCTTTCTCTCTCTCTTCCTCTGTCTCAGCACAGATCATCTCACGGAATGCGTCGATTCTTCCCTCACCGAAGAACATATGCTCTGTACGGCAAAGTCCGATACCCTCAGCACCAAGCTCAACAGCTTTCTTAGCGTCAGCCGGTGTATCAGCATTTGTACGAACCTTCATTGTTCTGTACTTGTCAGCCCAGTCCATGATACGTCCGAACTCACCTGCGATCGTAGCGTCTACTGTCGGGATGATTCCGTCGTAGATGTTACCTGTTGTACCGTCGATAGAGATTGCATCTCCCTCGTGGAACTCTTTTCCGCCAAGAGTAAATTTCTTGTTAGCCTCGTCCATAACGATGTCGCCGCATCCGGATACGCAGCACTCGCCCATACCACGAGCAACAACGGCTGCATGAGATGTCATACCACCGCGAACTGTCAGGATACCCTGAGCAGATTTCATACCTGTGATATCTTCCGGTGATGTCTCAAGACGAACAAGGATAACTTTCTCGCCTCTCTCTGCCCACTCTACAGCATCGTCAGCTGTGAAGACGATCTTACCGCAAGCAGCTCCCGGTGAAGCGCCGAGACCTTTGCCCATCGGTGTTGCAGCCTTCAGTGCAGCAGCGTCGAACTGCGGATGAAGCAGTGTATCAAGGTTACGCGGATCGATCATAGCTACAGCTTCTTCCTCTGTTCTCATACCCTCATCAACAAGGTCGCATGCGATCTTCAGAGCAGCCTGAGCTGTTCTCTTACCGTTACGTGTCTGAAGCATGTACAGTTTACCGTGCTCTACAGTAAACTCCATGTCCTGCATATCTCTGTAGTGTGTCTCCAGAGTCTTGCACACATCTTTGAACTGTGCGAAAGCTTCCGGGAACTTCTGCTCCATCTCGGAGATGTGCATCGGTGTACGAACGCCGGCAACAACGTCCTCGCCCTGTGCGTTTGTAAGGAACTCACCGAACAGTCCTTTTGCTCCTGTAGCCGGGTCACGTGTGAATGCAACACCTGTTCCACAGTCATCTCCCATGTTACCGAATGCCATCATCTGTACGTTGACAGCTGTTCCCCATGAATACGGGATATCGTTGTCACGACGGTATACGTTTGCTCTCGGGTTGTCCCATGAACGGAATACAGCCTTAACAGCGCCTACCAGCTGCTCTTTTGCGTCAGACGGGAAGTCTGAGCCGATCTTCTCTTTGTACTCAGCCTTGAACTGTCCTGCCAGAGTCTTCAGATCCTCTGCTGTCAGCTCAACGTCCTGTTTCACGCCTTTTTCTTCTTTCATCTTGTCGATGAGCTCTTCGAAGTATTTCTTACCTACTTCCATAACTACGTCAGAATACATCTGAATGAATCTTCTGTAGCAGTCCCAAGCCCAGCGCTCGTTGCCTGAAGCTTTTGCAAGAGCCTCAACAACTTCTTCGTTCAGACCAAGGTTCAGGATTGTGTCCATCATACCCGGCATAGAAGCTCTTGCTCCGGAACGTACGGAAACGAGAAGCGGATTCTCTTTGTCTCCGAATTTCTTTCCTGTGATCTCCTCGAGCTTTGTCATAGCCGTCATGATCTGATCCATGATCTCGTCGTTGATCTGTCTGCCATCCTCATAGTACTGTGTACAAGCCTCTGTTGTAACAGTGAATCCCTGCGGTACAGGAAGTCCAAGACCTGTCATCTCTGCAAGGTTGGCACCTTTGCCACCAAGAAGGTTTCTCATTGTTGCATTACCTTCTGTGAACATATAAACCCATTTTGTTGCCATGTTCCAATGACCTCCTCAAAAAATTTGCTAATAACTTCGCATTATTTCGCATATAATATTTTAATGGTTTCAGGCTTGTGCGTCAAGCGTTTTATCTGGAAAGGGTGCACAATCTTTACATATGTTTTGTGTGCACAAATAACATCATCCGGAGAACTCCATTTACATTTTTAAGAATGTGCGGTAGCCTTTCACTGCCTCATACACATCTGCTTTGCTTGTCACTTCATACGGTGCGTGCATATTCAGGACGGCAACTCCGCTGTCGATCACTTCCATGCCATAGTTTGCCATGATATAGGCGATCGTACCGCCGCCTCCGAGATCGACCCTTCCCAGCTCAGCGAACTGATAAGCTACGTTGTCATCGTCCATGGCTTTTCTAAGCGCCGCAATATATTCTGCATTTGCATCGTTGGATCCGGATTTGCCGCGGCTTCCGGTAAACTTATTAAAGGTAATGCCGCTTCCGAAAAATGCGGAGCTGCGTTTTTCAAATGCCTCTGCGTACATCGGATCATAGGCTGCGCTCACATCAGAAGAGAGCATCCTTGAGTTCATCAGTGCACGGCGGACTTTCAGTTCGGATTCTCCCTCTGTCAGGGCGATCAGCTCGGCAACCGTATTCTCAAAGAATTTGGAATGCATTCCGGTGGCGCCGACACTTCCGATCTCTTCCTTATCTACAAGGAGACAGCAGCCGGTCTTCTTTGCCTCCGTTATGTCGAGCATTGCAAACAGAGAGGTAAATGCACACACTCTGTCGTCCTGTCCATAGGAAAGGATCATGCTCCGGTCAAAGCCGCAGTCTCTGGCCTTTCCCGCCGGAACGATCTCCAGTTCTGCAGAGAGGAAATCTTCCTCGTCCATATCATATTTTTCCTTCAGGATGCGGAGAACATTTGCCTTTACCGCTTCCTTTGCCTGAGCTTTTTCTGCTTTTTTCTTTTCTGTATCTGCTGGATCCGTTGACGTGAGTTCTTCGATCACTTCCTCTGCCGGACGGTTGCCGATCAGCAGATCCAGTTTTTCTCCTTCTATTACTTTAGACGCCTTCTTCTCCATCTGCTCCTGTGCAAGATGAACGAGAAGATCCGTGATCACGAATACCGGATCATTTTCATCCTCGCCGACAGAGACTTTTACAGTTGTTCCGTCTTTCTTTGCGATTACTCCGTGGAGTGAAAGCGGCTGAGCCACCCACTGATACTTCTTGATGCCGCCGTAATAGTGCGTATCCAGATATGCGAGTCCCTCATTTTCATAGAGAGGGTTCTGTTTCACATCAATCCTCGGAGAGTCAATGTGCGCGCCGAGGATATTCATTCCTGCTGAGATCGGTTCCTCGCCGATGCGGAAAAGAGCGATCATCTTGTTCATGCACACCGCATAAACCTTATCACCTGTTTTAAGGGAGCCGCCCGCCGACATTACATCTTTCAGATTCCGATAGCCGGCTTCCTCTGCCATGCTGACGCTGAGCTCCACGCACTCCCGCTCCGTCTTGCCTGCATTTAAGCAGGATTTGTATTTTTCATTAATGCTGTTCAACTCCGCGAGCTGTTCCTGGGTGTATGCATTCCATGCGTTTTTTCTATCCATTTGCAAATCATCCTTTCTTTCGGGGACGTAGTAAAATCCGATTTCACTACGCCCCAAACTTAATTTTACTATGTCCCAAATTGAACTTTACCCTGTCCCTTTTCGATCATTTGTCAATTATACAACTTTTTACATTTCGATACAATCGTTCCGTTTTTGCTTTCGTAAGTTTCAGTTCCTGCCGAATCTGTTCTTTGTACTGTTCTCTCATTTTTATATCTTCAATAATCTCATATGGACCTTCCATACCACGCAGATGCGCTTCTTGCTTCAGAATTGTCAATGCGGCATTCACAAGCTGCGTTTCTACATCTTCGGGTATATCTATAAATACCTGCTTCTGTCCTTTATTATGAAAATCAAGATATTCCTCAAAATCTGAGAACTTCTCCTTATATATTTTTATCGCTTTGGGATGTATTATCCGGCTTTTTTCTGTTTCATATTCCTTAAGACTTGAATAAGTATAATTCAAGGGATATTTCACAATATTGGCATTGACCGGATTCATATGGATATACCTCATACAGTTCCAAAAGTACTGCTCTGTTTCCACACATTCACTTTTGAACCTGTCCTGAAATACATGACCGTTTCGATTATGTTTGTAGTTGTAATATTCCGCAAATTCTGCCAAGACAATGGCTAAATAACTTGATAAGAGTTTCAGATCAACATGAATCAGAATATGGAAATGCGTTGACATAATAACATACGCAAATATTTCTATATCATGATCTTTAAGATGCTTCACCAGAAGCCTTTTGAAATTGTTCTTCTCTCTTTTTTGTTTGAAAATTGGCTCTTTATTAATTCCTCGCGCTATCACATGATACATGTCAGCAGCGCTTTTCCTTCGAGCAGTACGTGGCATTTCATCACCCCTTCCCACGATTGGGGACAGGGCAAAATTCAATTTGGGACACCCTGATTCTTAATTGGGGACGTAGTGAAATCAACTTTTACTACGTCCCCGAAAGAAGTTACCACTCGAATTTTTTCTCGAAATATGCTTTCAGATCTTCGATCTTGATTCTCTCCTGCTCCATCGTATCGCGGTCGCGGACTGTTACTGCTCCGTCTTCTTCTGACTCGAAATCGTATGTCACACAGTAAGGTGTTCCGATCTCATCCTGACGGCGGTAGCGCTTTCCGATATTTCCACGGTCATCATACTCGCAGTTATAATATTTGCAAAGCTCTGTGTAAATCTTCTCTGCCCCCTCGTTCAGCTTCTTGGAGAGCGGCAGCACGCCGATCTTGACCGGAGCGAGTGCCGGATGGAAATGAAGGACCGTACGCATATCCGGTTTCTCTTCTGTTCCGATATTTTCCTCATCGTAAGCACTGCAGAGGAATGCAAGCACCATACGGTCAGCTCCGAGTGACGGCTCGATAACATAAGGAATATACTTCTCTTTTGTCTCGTCATCGAAGTAAGTCAGATCCTGACCGGACACATTCTGATGCTGTGTCAGGTCGTAATCTGTACGGTCGGCAATTCCCCACAGCTCGCCCCATCCGAACGGGAAGAGGAATTCCACGTCTGTTGTCGCCTTGCTGTAGAAGGACAGTTCTTCTTTATCGTGATCGCGGTAGCGTACTTCATCGTCTTTGAGTCCGAGGGAAGACAGCCAGTTCAGGCAGAAGCTCTTCCAGTAATCGAACCACTCAAGATCCGTATCCGGTTTGCAGAAGAATTCCAGCTCCATCTGCTCGAACTCTCTTGTACGGAATGTAAAGTTGCCCGGTGTGATCTCGTTACGGAATGATTTACCAATCTGGGCAATACCGAACGGAAGTTTCTTTCTGGATGTACGCTGTACATTCTTAAAGTTCACAAAGATACCCTGTGCAGTCTCCGGACGGAGATATACTGTATTCTTAGCATCCTCTGTCACGCCCTGAAATGTCTTGAACATCAGGTTGAACTGACGGATATCTGTAAAATTGTGCTTGCCGCAGGTCGGGCACGGAATCTGATGTTCCTCGATAAATGCCGTCATCTGCTCCTGTGACCATCCGTCCACGGATCCTTCCAGAGCAATGCCCTTCTCTTCGCAGTAGTCTTCGATCAGTTTATCTGCACGGAAACGCTCATGGCATTCTTTACAGTCCATCAGCGGATCGCTGAAACCGCCGAGATGACCGGAAGCAACCCATGTCTGCGGGTTCATCAGGATCGCACAGTCAACGCCTACATTGTACGGGTTCTCCTGTACGAACTTCTTCCACCATGCTCTTTTTACATTATTCTTCAGTTCCACACCGAGATTACCGTAATCCCATGTGTTTGCAAGCCCGCCGTAAATCTCGGACCCCGGATACACGAATCCTCTTGATTTTGCGAGTGCTACAATTTTATCCATTGTCTTTTCAACCATTTTTATGTTCCTCACATTTCTTTTTCTCAATCGGTACTTATTATAACGGCTGTATCCATATTTTTCAAGGGATGATGTAATTTCATAATAATATAAGATTCTCGCAGCTGTATATGTAAAAAACAGTGCAGCCGTGACAAACACATCTGTGCGTCTTATACCAGAGTCTCCAGTATCTCCAGTGATTTAAAATGCTTATCCACATATACTTCCATCAGCCGCTCCATCACTCTGCCCAGCTCGTTTAATACTTTCTCTGTCACATTAAATGTATACAGTTTCTCTATCGTGCTGGATTCTATATATTGCATGCTATATAATGTGGAGTTGTCCAGCACCATGCCGTCGATCACGTTCCCGTCGCATTCGCTGCAGACAAGACCTCCTTTTGCCGCGCTGAACACGGCCGGACGGTCTTTATCCCCACATATTACGCACTGAAATACCTGCGGCGCCTGCCCGTTGACTGTCAGTGCCTTCAGCTCAAATATGTATCGGATCAGTCTGTCGGGAATATGCGGATTGATCAATGCCCGCAGAGTCTGATAGAGAAGTTTTAACATTTCACGCTCATCATTGAATTCTTTTGTATAATAATCCGCAAACTCCAGAAAATAGAATCCATAGTAAGCCCCGACCACATCTTCCCGAAGCTCCGCAAAATAGTTTGAAATATTAGCCGACTGTATCGTATAAGAAGTCCTTCCTTCATACAGCGTAAATTCACCGAACGAAAACGGATTGACCGCACCTACAAGAGGGCTGTTCGGACGCCTCGCCCCCCGTGCAAATGCAGATATCTTGCCCTGTTCTTTTGTCAGTATGACCACACGCCGGTCATATTCTCCGATGGGCATGGTCGAGAGAACCATACCTGTAAGTACGATCTGATTCACGCTGTTCCTTTCCGCGGCTTGCTTCCTGTTCGCCGCTGTTTTTCTCATGCATCTTAAATCTTAGATAATCATCGATCCTGCCGCTTGCCATAAACTGATTCCAGTAATTCTCTTTCATCGGTCCACCTCTTCTTCCGTGTCTTCTCTGACCGCAGTCTCAGGGAGTCTGAAAGCAGAGGCATATAATGCAAAACAATGCTCCGTTTCCGTACAATAGCCTGCGCCGTCAGAGATCATACAATTAGGTTCTCCGATTCTTAAAAACACTATACCCCGCAAAAAATACCAGAACTTTTTGCAGGGTGACGCCTTGACAGTCTCTTTTGATATTATAGTGAATTATCAGTCAGATGGCAAATAAGATTTATCCATGTTTATCGAGCAGCCATCCTGCCCGCGCATCCAGCAGCTTATAAATAATCAGCAGTATTATAGCGATTGGAACAAGGAAAACAGCATGCATGATAAATAATGTCTGCTTCAGCGCAGTCGCCGCACACTGAGACAGCAATATAACAATTCCAACCGACACAATGATGCGCGCATATTCCTTATATCTGCTCTTATACGGATCACGGTAATAGATGCGTGCGATCCATGTTGCTGCGGCAGCAATGATCACAAACTGCAGCAATTTTCCCAGAGTAACTTCAATATACGCCGGGCCTACTGCGTTCAAATCTCCATATCCCGCAGCCAGCGCCAGATACAGGCCTCCATACAGCAGAGCCAGAACAGACACAGCCCCGCATGCATCCCGGATGCATAACATAACTTTCCGTCCCGCAGTAAGCCTCGGTATTTCTTCCAGCACGTCATCGCAGAACGCATGGTAATCTTCTCCGATCACTGAAGACGCCGACTCGCCGCGCTGTTCGCCGTCCAGTATCATCTGGGTAATATCCCTGCGCACTCTCTCCTGATCATATGCGCTTATATCAACTCCTCTGATATACAGAAGCATATCTTCCAGAACCTGCCTTCCGTCTTTCGAAATTTTCTCTGCCATCTGCTCGCTTTCATTCCTGAGTATTTTTATCCTTTTATTCATGCCTCTATCCCTCCTTTATATATCATATATCTGACTTATATATCCGATCCCGCTTTGTATTCAGTCCACACGCGAGTCTATGATCCTGTATACGGCGAATATTGCCAGAGTCAACACTCCGCCGCTCCCAGATGAATGCTGAACACTTTATAAGTAAGCAGATAATTGACACAGACCGCTGCAATGAAAACAATGACAAGTACTGCCGCCCATTTTTTATTAAAAGATCTGCTGTTCGCAAATGCATACTTTGTCAAAAGTGTAATGAGGCCTTCCGCTCCTGCCAGCAGCAGGATTCCTCCCAGCAGATTTCCCAGTGTCACCGGACAGTTAAATGACGGCAGCACGCCGGCCAAAACTTCTGCCAGACGGCCGGCACACCAGATCACGAGCAGCACGATCAGCGCGGGAAGCATATCTCTGATCAACACAAGTGCCTTTTCTTTTCCGCCCATGTGCGGGATTTCCTCCACAATACTGTCACAGAATTCTCGGCAGTCCTCTCCAGTTCATTATTCTCTTTTAACATCTCTTTCACTCTTCTACTCATTTCGACCATCCTCCACGTCATAAAAAAGCCGTTCTACTGCCGCTGACAGCTCTCTGTAGTTTTTTGCGAACTGTTCCAGCTCCGTTTTCCCCTTATCTGTAAGCGAATAATATTTTCTCTTCGGTCCCAGCTCCGACTGGCGGTATACAGCTGACACCATATTATTCTTTTCAAGCCTCAGAAGCAGCGGATAGATCGTTCCCTCTGCGATGCTGCCGAACCCGTACTCCTCAAGCTGCCGGGATATCTCATATCCATATGTCTCATTTTTACTTATAATTGCCATAATGCATCCTTCCAGTGTCCCTTTGAGCATCTGCGATGGGATCATAATTTCACCTGCCTTAGTCTTTCGTGCACGCGCACTATCTTGCAATGCAATGTAGCTTTAGCTATATTGTAATGCAAGATAGTATATATGTCAACAGACATAAAAAGAGACCTCCTTATTTTTTTACAAAGAGGTCCCTTAAACTCTATTATATTACATATAAATATCATTACTCTCCCGCTTAATGACAACCGCCGTTTCCATGGCATCCGTGTTTATCTTCACCGCAGTGTCCGCCGTGATGACCTTCTCCATGATGTCCTTCTCCATGGTGACTGCACTGGACGTCGGGATTATACGCAAGTTTTCCATCCACAAGCGCTTTTACCGCCTCATCGGCATCTCCGGTCACTCCGCCGTACAGCTGGATTCCCGCCTCGGCAAGAGCATTCTTCGCCCCCATACCGATTCCGCCGCAGATCAGGGTATCCACGCCCAGCCCGGTCAGAAAACCTGCAAGCGCCCCGTGGCCGCTTCCGTTCGTATCTGCCACCTGTTCTTTTACGATCTGTCCGTTTTCCACGTCATAGATCTTAAACTGCTCTGTGTGTCCGAAATGTTGAAATACATTTCCATTCTCAAATGTTACTGCTATTCTCATTGCATTTTCCCCTTTCATTGAAATACTCTGCGTATTCAGGCCGTCGGGCCTGCCGCATCTTTTCCGGCAGAAATGGATCGCAGAGCCGTCGCACAGCCGGTAGTCCCCGCCTGAGATCAGCAGGATTTTCCCGTTTACAATGCTGTCTGCGATCTTCTCCCGGGCGCTTTCGTAAATCTCGGTCACCGTAGTTCTGGAAATATCCATTCTCTTTGCACACTGTTCATGAGTCAGCTTCTCAAGATCGATCAGCCGTATCACTTCATACTCATCCACCGTCAACGTTATGCTTTCACCGCCCGGAATCCCGTCCGGCCGGAAACTGCCGTAATCCGGTTCAGCACAGACTCTCCTGCATCTTCTCGGTCTCGCCATACAGACACCCTCGCTTTCATTTCCGTCATATGTCGGAAAATACTATAACACAATTTTCGAAAAACATCAACTTATAAGTACTGATTAACAAACATCCCCGGAGACGCCCGTCTGTCAGGCATTTCCGGGGATATATTTCTCGCTTTCCTGCTATAACTATTATCCGGGATTACTCATCTTCCCGATATCCGAAGTTCTTCATCATATAATCGCTGTCCCGCCAGTTCTTCTGCACCTTTACCCACAGCTTCAGATTCACCTTACAGTCCAGCATCCGCTCGATCTCATAGCGCGCCGTGCTTCCGATCTTCTTGAGCATACTGCCCTGCTTTCCGATAATGATCCCTTTGTGGGAATCTCTCTCGCAGATGATCGTCGCATCGATGTGCATCACCTTCCGCTCCATTTTCATGTGGTCGATCGCAACCGCAATACCATGAGGGATTTCTTCATTCAGGCAGTGAAGCGCTTTCTCGCGGATCAGCTCCGCCACAATCTGGCGCTCAGGCTGATCTGTAATCGTGTCCTCATCATAGAACTGAGGACCGTAAGGAAGGTATTTCAGAATCACTTTAACAAGCTCATCCGTATTGTCTCCGCTCCTTGCCGACACCGGCACGATATCCGCGAAGTCATATTCCTTCCGGTATGTATCAATAGCCGGAAGCAGATCCTCTTTCTTCACCATATCAATCTTGTTGATCACAAGGATGACCGGCGTCTTTACTCTCTTAAGCTGATCGATGATGTGCCGTTCTCCGGCTCCGATAAATGTGGTCGGCTCCACAAGCCAGAGCACCACATCCACTTCATTCAAAGAGCGCTCGGCTATATTTACCATATATTCGCCAAGCTTGTTCTTCGCCTTGTGGATCCCCGGCGTATCAACAAACACGATCTGTCCGTCCTCAGTTGTAAGAACGGTCTGGATACGGTTCCGCGTTGTCTGCGGTTTGTTCGATGTGATCGCGATCTTCTGTCCGATCAGATGGTTCATCAGGGTAGACTTTCCTACGTTCGGTCTGCCGATCAGAGTGACAAAACCGGATTTAAAGTTATCTTTCATACATACTCCTCTTCATTGGGGACGTAGTAAAGCTGGGTTTTACTACGTCCCCGTTCACACTTTTTTCACATTTCAGCTTAATGTCTTCACTTCCATGAACATTTCTTTGTTCTCTTCGATCTTCTCTTCGCTTCCGATCACGCAGAGTGAATGCTCTTTCAGCATCGCCTCAAGCACTTTCGCAAGTTCCCGGATATCTGCCTGATCTGCGTCAAGGATCTGTGAGCGCTCCGTGCGGATCATATCCGCCGTGACACGGTTCATATACAGGTTCATGGAACGGCTGCCTTTTGCAGACGGATTCATCGGGCGATCGATATTACTGATCGTACCGATAATGAATTTGTTCATATCGCGATCGCTCACATTAAAGTTTTTCAGATAATCTACAACGCCCTCATAGATTTCCATTGTCTTTTTCAGATTCGGATCCCTGTAAGAGATAAGATATCCCTCCCCGATCCGGTTAAAGTTGCTCATACAGCCGTATGCTCCGCCTTTTACGCGGATATTCTGCCACAGATAATCATAGCTTAAGATGACTTTCAGTATCTGAAGCGCTCCGGTATACTCAGCGCCGCCGTCGATAAAGTTTCCTGTTCTTGCCACATACTGCACTTTCGAGGATGTCTTGAAGCCCTCGTTGCGCTTCCTGCAGTGAAGGATGCACGGCCCGGATACCTCATCTGTGCCTGCTGCATCTGCGTCCGCTCCCGCATCCGCAGCATCATGAAGCCTGCTGCCAACTGCGGAAAATGCTTTTTCCATCGGTTCGAGTCCTTCTTCCGATGACGTATAGCTTACCATCATATTGTCTGCACGGAAGATTTTTGCCGCGATCGCTTTCAGGCTGCGGATCAGTTCTTCCTTATGCCCCTCAAAGTCTTCCTCAATCTCTTTGACTACTTCATAATAGCCGATCCCGTCCGTATCGTCTTTAAACTTGGCGATCGGTGAAGTGTACGACAGAGACCGGAGTGCCGCTGTCGTATGTCCTGATGAGAGGAAGGACATCTGCAGGCGGGATTTCAGCATTGCAAGGATTTCTTTAAGTCTCTTCTCGTCGTCCAGTTTTGACTCCATAAGGATTTCCCGCATCATGGAGAGCAGCACATCCATCTTCGGGTACAGTGCTTTTCCTTTCATCTCAAATGTAGCGCGGAACTCTTTTTCTTTTACTTTTGTCACATCTGTATAAAGCTCCAGAGATGTGCCGATACCGCCGGTGTGAACATTGATCTCATTAAACAGCTCGCCGTATTCATAATTTGTCGTATCGATAATACCAAGCACACTCTGAAGGATTCCCACATAAGGAAGTTTCTCTTCTTTGATACCGGAGAGATCGAACATCAATGTTACATACCCGATGCCGTTCGTCTCCACGTTGTGGTGCACCATCTTCACACCGCCGATCTCTTTTTCATCATTATAGATTGGTGCAATCTCTCTGGAAATATCCTCCCGCTTCAATACCGGGATCTTCTCCAGATCTTCCAGGGCTGATTCTTCCTCCTGATATGCCTCAAGCTCCTTCGTATCCTGCACAAGTTTCTGCACCTCTTCCGGGGGCAGGCTGTCTTTATAAGACTGCAGTTTTTCCGCAAGCTCGCGGTCCATCCTTGCAGTACGTCCCTGCTCCGGACGGATGATCACGATAGAACCGTGTGTGTTATCAAGAAGGTAAGTCTGTATCAGATTTTCAAAATATCCGGTCTCCACCTGACTCTTCAGGAACTCAAATGTTGGGATTGCCTCCATGTGGATGAACGGCTTCTCCTCGTCGTAGAGCCAGCTGTCATAAAGCTGCAGGCCGTACATAAGCCCTCTCGGATAGTTTCCGAAGTCAGCCTCACGGAAACGGAATTCATGGTAATTGATCCCGGCGCGCAGTGCCTTCCGGTCAATGCCGTTTGCGGCAATATTTTTCAGCGTGTCCTCGATCACACGGATAAACTCTTTCTTCTGCTCCATATTGGCGTTCTTCGCGATCACGGAGAAGATCGGCTGGTACACGCCGTTGTCGTAAGAGCCCATGATGTCTTTTCCGATACCTGCATCCAGAAGCGCTTTCTTGAGCGGTGCGCCCGGAGCGCTCAGGAGTGCGTAGTCTAGGATCTGGAATGCCAGATACAGCTTTTCATCCAGAGATGTTCCGATCACCTTATTGTAGGAAAGATAAGTATTATCGGAAATATTTTCATCGCTTGCTATGGAATATTCCTGTACAACCTCTTTCATCTCTGTGAATGGCTGCTGATACCTGATCTCGGAGTCCACATCGATCTGATCGAAAGCCGAGAGATATTTTTCATCCAGCCATCTCAGCTTCTCTTCCATGTCTATATCTCCGTAAAGATAAATATAGCTGTTGGACGGATGATAATATTTCCGGTGGAAATCAAGGAACTGCTCATAGGTAAGCTCCGGGATCACCTCCGGGTCTCCGCCGGATTCATTTGCATAGGATGTATCCGGGAAAAGGGAATTGAGGATCATACGGTCCAGCACACCTTCAGGTGAAGAAAAAGCTCCTTTCATCTCGTTGTATACAACGCCTGACAGCGTCAGTTCTCCGTCCGGATCATCCAGATGATAGCTCCAGCCCTCCTGACGGAACGTCTTGTCACTCTGATATATATTCGGATAAAATACCGCATCCATATATACGTGCATCAGGTTCTGGAAATCCTTGTCATTACAGCTCGCCACCGGATATACAGTCTTATCCGGATAAGTCATGGCATTTAAAAATGTATTAAGGGAACCTTTCACAAGTTCTACAAACGGATCCTTTACCGGGAATTCCCTTGAACCGCAAAGTACGGAATGTTCCATAATGTGCGGCACTCCCGTACTGTCAGACGGCGGTGTGCGGAAGCCGATAGAGAATACTTTATTCTCATCATCGTTCTTCATCAGCAGCACACGCGCCCCGCTTTTCTTATGTTTCAGAAGGACACCATGGGACTTCAGATCGGATAAATCCTTGTCCTGTATCACTTCATATGCTGTCAGATCATATATGCTCATACTCATATCTCCTTGCCATTATTTTCCTATATAGCGGATATTTAAGATCCGCTTCTCTGCTGTGTTGAAAGAGCGGATCACACTGCCGGCCGCCGTCAGGCGTCAGCATACTGTGAACCGCTCTATTAGTATAACACTAACCGAAGGAGTTTAAAAGTGAAGCATTTTTCTTTTTATAAACTCATCCTTGTCTCCGCTGAAATATGGTATTGTATGAGTCGTATTTGCCGAGGATGCCAGCTGTATACATACAGCGCAACGCCCGTTTTGAAAGTTTCTCATATCTCAAATATCCCTGCATCTTATCTTTTCCTCAATCCGGAGAAGCCGGTTATATTTCTCCATATACTCCATATGACAGGGATAACCTCCCCGGAGCCGTGCGGCGCGAAAGGCAACTGCAAGATCGGCGTTCAGGCTGTCGGCTGTCTCCCCGGTATTGTGTCCGATAGTTACACTGCAGCCGGCTTCCTGCGCTTTTTTAGTCAGATCGGCCAGTTCGGTCAGCGTTCCTCCCAGTCCTGCTCTTACTACTACAGCATTTGCCGCCCCTGCCTTTATTCCCTTTTCAAGACGTCCGGGATCTGAGCGGAACAGTGCATTTCCTGCAAGCTGTATCCTGTTTCCAAGGGTTTCCGTTATCTGCACCCAGCCGTTCCAGTCTTCGCAGTCCAGCGGATCTTCAATGGACGATATAGGAAATTCCTCTGTCAGCTCTTCATAGCAGGCTGTCACTTCCTTCGACGTCCTGCACACATCCCTCTCTTTCGTTCCGCCCTCATACGGAAATCTGTAACAGTTCCGTTCACGGTCATACCATTGAAAAGCTGATGCATTCAGCCCGAAAGACACGTCTTTTCCCGTCTGAAATCCGGCCCGTTCAGCAGCTCTTACCAATTTGTTCAGCATTTCCCGGATATCGGAAGATACCGTTCCGGCCAACCGGCTGATTTCTATACACATTTTAACCTGCGAGCGAAGCGGGAGCCCGTCTGCCGGAATAAGAAATACTCCGGCCGACACATTCATCTCCGGCACCGGCATACTCTTTGCCTGCACTCCGCCCAGATAACGATATAAAGGCAGCTTAAGCGCTGCCGCAGCGGCTTTTGCGACAGCGGCGGACACACCGAAGACCGCCCGGTTCCCCAGTGCGCTCTTGTCTTCCGTTCCGTCCAGCCGTATCAGTGCTTTGTCAATCTCTTTCTGATCAAACACATTCCGTCCGATAAGCTCCTGTGCAATATGTGTATTTATGATCTCAACGGCTTTTTCTGTCTGTCCCGCTGTTTCTCTGCTTTCATCCGCATTTCCGACCGTATTTATTCCTGCTCCTGACGGAACCGATACCCTGCCTACGATTTTCTCTCCCGCCAGCACTTCTGTCTCCACGGTCAGGTTCCCGTCACAGTCAAAAATCTCTCTTGCAAATATATCCCTGATCGGCAGTTCTGCATCCAGCTGCTCCAACTTTATCACGCTCCTTTTCCCGTCCTTTTCTGAGGATTTATTATCCCCCGCCGTACCTTCTTAATGCGTTGACTTTTCATTTTCCAGAGATTACAATTCGGATAGAGGCATAAAAAATCTCAGACCGTACCGCATCAAAGGAGGGGGAATAAACTAATGAAAGACAAAATGAAATATTTTTTTCTGCTGACATTCAGCACACTTCTCATTGCATTCGGAACTTACTTCTTCAAATTCACAAACAACTTTACGTTCGGCGGAATCACAGGTCTTGCGGTTCTGGCTGCAAAAACAGGACTTATCTCAGCCAGCGACTTTAACCTTGTCATGAGTATGATCCTGCTTCTGATCGGACTTATCGTCCTCGGCAAAAAATTTGCTGCCAAAACCGCATACTGCAGCATCTTGCTCTCTGTGGCGCTTTCCGCTATGGAAAGGATCTGGCCCATGAGCGGCCCTCTCACGGAGCAGCCCATGCTGGAATTATGTTTTGCCATCGCGCTTCCTGCCCTCGGATCCGCGATCCTGTTTAATATCGGCGCTTCCAGCGGCGGTACGGATATCATAGCCATGATCCTGAAGAAATATTCCAGTTTCGACATCGGGCGTGCTCTCGTGATATCCGATGCAGTGATCACTGCGGCAGGTTTCTTCATCTTTGATGTTGAAACAGGACTTTATTCGGTTCTGGGCCTTGCGATTCGTTCCTTTATGATCGACACCTTTATCGAGAGTTTTAATCTGTCAAAATACTTTAATGTAGTATGTGATCATCCGGAACCGATCTGCGACTTTATCGTACACACCCTGAACAGAAGCGCCAGCGTGTGCCATGCCAAGGGAGCGTACTCCGGCAAGGACAAATATATCATTTTCACGGCACTCAACCGGGTGCAGGCTGTCCGGCTCAGAAATTATATCCGGCAGAATGATCCGGAAGCTTTTATCCTGATCTCGAACACGAGTGAAATCATAGGAAAAGGTTTCCACAGTGTATAATATCAAACAAATAGAAACGGAGAATTTTACATGAAACATCTTGTTATTGCAGAAAAGCCATCTGTCGCGCGCGATATTGCCCGGGTGCTCGGATGCGGCAAAAAGAATAATTCCTATATGGAAGGAAAAGATTACGTCGTCACGTGGGCTCTGGGACACCTCGTCACACTGGCTGACCCGGAAGAGTACGGAGAACAGTATAAGACGTGGAGGCTGGACACTCTCCCCATGCTTCCCGACCGCTGGAAACTGGTCGTGATCAGGCAGACTTCAAAACAGTACCACGCCGTCAAGGAACAGATCTTCCGGAAAGATATTTCAGATATCATCATCGCAACCGATGCCGGACGTGAAGGCGAACTTGTCGCCCGCTGGATTCTGGAGAAAGCCGGAAATAAAAAACCACTGAAGCGTCTCTGGATCTCCTCGGTAACTGACAAGGCGATCCGGGAGGGATTTTCACATTTGCGTCCGGGCAAAGATTATGAAAATCTGTATCACGCCGCAGTAGCCCGTGCGGAGGCTGACTGGGAAGTCGGAATCAACGCCACCCGTGCGCTCACATGTAAATACAATGCCCAGCTATCCTGCGGAAGGGTGCAGACGCCCACACTGGCAATGATCGCTTCTCGGGAAGAAGAAATCAAAAGCTTTATTCCGAAGCCATATTATGGACTCAGAGCAGTCGCAAAAGGGATTTCATTCATTTGGACAGATGCAAAGAATAACTCCGGCCGCACGTTTGATAAATCCAGAATCGAATCAATTTACAAAAACGCGGCACAAAAGATCAGGATCACAGAGGTAAGGAAGAAGACAAAGAAGACCTTTTCTCCTGCTCTCTATGATCTGACTGCACTGCAGAGAGAAGCGAACCAGCGATACGGATATTCGGCAAAACAGACATTAAATATCATGCAGCGCCTTTACGAAAACCACAAGGTGCTCACCTACCCTCGGACCGATTCACGCTATCTCACCACCGATATGACCGGGACCTTGAAGGAACGCCTGAAAGCCTGTGCTGTCGGTCCTTACCGCAAGGCGGCATCACGGCTCTCCATGCATGAGATCAAAGCTGACAAATCCTTTGTAAACAATGCGAAAGTATCAGACCATCACGCGATCATCCCAACCGAGCAGTTCGTCCAGCTCGAACATATGTCAAATGAGGAACGCAAAATATATGATCTCGTTGTCCGCCGGTTCCTAGCTGTTCTGTCTCCTGCCTGTGAGTATGAAGAGATTTCCCTGACCGGAATGATCGGGAAAGAAACTTTCCGGGCAAAAGGCAGCCGTATCCTGAAAACCGGGTGGCGTGAGATCTATGACGCAGACTGGGAGGATCTTGAAGATGAAGATACCGCGGACAACAGCGGCAGCACAGGCAGTTCTTCACTGACAGACACCACATGGCCTGATGTCAGCGAGGGCACCGAACTTCCCGTCACCTCTCTGTCGATCACGGAAGGGAAGACAAAACCGCCGGCTTATTTTACAGAAGGCACACTGATCGCGGCGATGGAGAATCCTGCACGGTATATGCAGCATAAAGACCAGACTCTGGCACGCGCCCTTGGCGAGACCGGCGGCCTCGGGACTGTCGCGACCCGCGCCGATATCATCGAGAAGCTCTTCGGCAGTTTCCTCCTGGAAAAGAAAGGCGCAGAGATCCATATTACGTCCAAGGGGAAACAACTCTTATCCCTTGTGCCTCCGGACCTCAAAAGTCCTGAACTCACCGCGCAGTGGGAACTCAGACTCAAATCTATTGCACAGGGAAAAGAATCGCAGAGTAAATTCATGGCAGAGATCGAGAATTACACAAAATCACTGATCAGCCAGATCAAAAATGCAGACGGCACATTCCGTCATGACAATCTGACCCGTCACAAATGCCCGCAGTGCGGCAAACTGATGCTTGAAGTAAACGGAAAACATGGGAAGATGCTCGTGTGTCAGGACAGAGAATGCGGATATCGCGAGACAATCTCCAGACGCACCAACGCCCGCTGTCCTGTCTGCCATAAAAAGATGGAACTTGTCGGAAAAGGCGACGCTCAGAGATTCGTCTGCTCCTGCGGCCACAAAGAAAAGCTTTCCTCTTTTCAGGAGAGAAAGAAAAAAGAAGGAAAAAGCGCAAATAAACGGGATGTAGCTGCTTATATGAGAAAGCAGGCAAAAGAGGTGAATGAGCCAATCAATAATGCATTTGCCGAAGCATTTAAAAATCTGGGGCTATAGATGTAAATTCGTATTTTTCGTATTGGCAAAGTATCCGCCAGGAGACAGGTATTGCTAACGCACTCGTTTTCACTCGGTCG
>CAMMSL010000015.1 GCA_946499505.1 uncultured Lachnoclostridium sp. | reverse complement strand
GAGACCATCCCGTGTCAAGCCCTTGCCTGTAAACAGGTGCTTCGCAGGCTTGACATGGGATGGTCCTGCAGATGAATATTATTCAAGCGGATCAGAAATTAATGCGGTTCGAATTCGAACCGGAAGATCAACAAAGCCTATATCGACTGAAATAATGGGATCATAGTCGATGAAGTCGCTTCTTCTACCCGTTTGCATGAGAATTTTCGGAATGGGAAAGAAAGCAGCCGGGAGGCAGGTATTGCGTACGCACCGTTGGAGCAGCGTCGGCACTTAGAGCGCGTCTTTTGCGCTCTTATGTACCGTTACGCTGCGACCGAATGAAAATGTGTGCGTTAGCAATACCTGCCTCCCGGCGGATACTTTATCAGTCCGAAAAATCAAAATCTATCTTCCGTACAGTTCGGTCACTCTTGCGATCTCTTTTACCGTCGCTTTGTCAAACTGCCCTTTCTTCATTCTCCATCCCCAGTTTCCGCCGAGTGTGGACGGAATATTGATACGCGCCTCGCTGCCAAGGTTCAGGTAATCCTGCATGGGGATCACGCACAGATCGGCAACGCTGCTCATCGCCATGGCGATAAAGTCTTTTGTCAGCGTATCCTCGTCAAGTCTTTCTTTGCACATATATTCTTTTGCAAAGTCTCTGGCGTCTTTTCCGACTTCATGGTACCATCCTCTTGTCGTATCATTGTCATGAGTACCCGTGTAGACTACGCAGTTGGTCGGATAAGTATGGGGCAGATAGTTGGAAGACTCACGCGCGTCAAATGCAAACTGGAGTACTTTCATGCCCGGGAATCCGCTGTCTTTTAAAAGCTGGAGCACGCTCGGCGTAAGGAAACCGAGATCTTCGGCGATGATCGCCGGTCTGCCGAGCTTCGCTTCAATGGCGCGGAACAGATCCATTCCCGGTCCCGGCATCCATTTGCCGTTTACGGCTGTATCTTCACCGTACGGAATTGCGTAATACTCGTCGAAGCCGCGGAAATGATCGATACGCACCACATCATAAAGTTTGAAACAGTACTCAATCCTTTTGATCCACCACTCATATCCTGTCTTTTTATGGTAATCCCAGTCATAGAGAGGATTTCCCCAGAGCTGTCCCGTTGCGGAAAATGCATCCGGCGGGCATCCTGCCACTCCGGTGGGCTCATTGTTCTCGTCAAATTGGAACATCTCGGGCGCTGCCCATGTATCCGCGCTGTCAAATGCCACATAGATCGGGATATCACCGATGATCTGAATGCCTTTCTCATTCGCATATGCGTGAAGCTTTTTCCACTGCTTATCAAATTCATACTGCTGGAATTTGTAGAATCCGATCTCCTCCGCGAGTTTTTCTCTCGCTTCTGCCAGTGCGTCTGCCTCGCGGTTCTTCAAAGGCGCGTCCCATTCATTCCAGCTCACTCCGCCTTTACTGTCTTTTACAGCCATGTACAGGCTGTAGTCGTCCAGCCAGAACGCCTGATCCGTAACAAACTTCACATAGTCTTCTTCGTCTTCCCCGCCCTTTTCACAGAAACGGTCATATGCTTTTTTCAGTGCTTTAAATCTGGAATTATAGATTTTCTCATAATCGATGCAGTCTGCCTGATCGCCGAAATCGTATGCCTTGCACTCTTTCTTTGTCAGAAGTCCTTCTTTGATGAGCGTCTTCAGGTCGATAAAATACGGATTGCCGGCGAACGTGGAGAAAGACTGGTACGGGGAATCCCCGTAACCAGTCGGTCCAAGCGGAAGTATCTGCCAGTAACTCTGGCCCGCCTCTTTTAACATATCCACGAATTTATACGCATCCTTTGAGAAACATCCGATTCCGTACTTTGACGGAAGGGAAAATATCGGTAATAAGATTCCGCTTGCTCTTTTCATTTCTTTTTTTCCTTTCTTCTACTACTGCAGATGCCAGATGTCTCTGTTGTACTCTTCGATGGTACGGTCAGATGAGAAGAATCCTGCTTTCGCAATATTGACCAGAGCCATCTTCGCCCACGTTTTTCTGTCTGCGTATGCCGCAAGGGCTTTTTCTTTTGTCTCTTTGTAAGAGTCAAAATCCAAAAGTGTCATGAACCAGTCTTTATTGATCAGCTCATTTTTCAGGCGTGTCAGGTTCTCCTCGCAGCCGACTTTCAGCATTTCATCACTTGTAATGAAGTCGATCGCCGCTTTGATTGCCTCATTGTTTTCATAGTAATCTTTCGCAACGTAATCAGCCTTTGCGTAATGCTCGATCACTTCGTCGCTGGACGCGCCGAATACAAAGATATTGTCGTCGCCTACAGCCTCGTGGATCTCTACATTTGCTCCGTCCTCTGTTCCCAGAGTTACGGCGCCGTTGAGCATGAACTTCATATTTCCTGTTCCGCTGGCCTCTTTTGAAGCAAGGGAAATCTGCTCGGAAATATCGCATGCAGGGATCAGCTTGCCGGCCTTTGTTACATTGTAGTTTTCTACCATGACAACTCTCAGGTATTTGTTTACCTCAGGATCATTGTTGATGATCTCCTGCAGGCAGAGGATCAGATGGATGATATCTTTCGCGATCACATAAGCCGGTGCTGCTTTCGCGCCAAAGATTGCTGTCACCGGAGCTGCCGGGATCTTTCCTGCCTTGATCTCCAGATATTTATCAATGATATACAGTGCATTCAGCTGCTGACGTTTGTACTCGTGGAGACGTTTTACCTGAATATCGAAGATTGTATCAGGGCTTACTTCCAGACCCTGAGTCTCGCGCAGATAAGCACAGAGGTCTTCTTTGTTCTTGTGCTTGATCTCCAGCAGCTTATCAAGAATTTTGTCATCATCTTTGTACGCCAGAAGTTTCTCAAGCTCTGCGGCGTCTTTCTTGTATCCCTCTCCAATCGTCTCGTCCAGCAGGGCAGTCAGACGCGGATTGCAGTGGATGAGCCAGCGGCGGAATGTGATTCCGTTTGTCTTGTTGTTGAACTTCTCCGGATAAATCTTGTAGAAATTGTTCAGCTCAGAGTTCTTGAGGATTTCTGTGTGCAGCGCCGCAACACCGTTTACACTGAATCCATAGTGGATATCGATATGCGCCATATGCACCGTGTTATTGCGGTCGATGATGGCAACGCTCTCATCCTCGTATTTTCTTCTTACTTTGTCATCCAGCACCTCAATGATCGGCATAAGCTGGGGAACCACTTTCTTCAGGTAGTCTACCGGCCATTTTTCAAGCGCCTCGGCAAGGATAGTATGATTTGTATATGCACAGGTTCTGGATACTACGTCGATAGCATCGTCCATATCCATGCCTCTCTCCATGAGCAGACGGATCAGTTCCGGGATCACCATAGTCGGATGTGTATCGTTGATCTGGATCACCGCGTAATCCGGCAGGTCATACAGGTTGCTTCCCTTTGCCGTGCACTCGTCGAGGATGAGCTGTGCACCGCTGCTTACCATGAAGTACTGCTGGTAGATACGGAGCAGTCGACCCTGCTCGTCGCTGTCGTCCGGATAGAGAAACAGCGTCAGGTTCTTCTGGATGTCTTCTTTATTAAAATCAATTCCGTCTTCCACGATAGACTCGTCAACAGAGTCAATATCGAAGAGATGAAGTTTATTTGTCTTGTTATTGTAGCCTGTCACTTCGATGTCATACATTCTCGCATTGACATTGAGCCCTTTAAACTGCACCGGATATACCGTGTCAGTCTTCTTAAGCCATGATTTCTCCTCGATCCACGGATTCGGAGTCTCTTTCTGCAGATGATCTTCAAACTCCTGCTTGAACAGACCGAGGTGGTAGTTCAGTCCGATTCCATCTCCGGCAAGTCCGAGTGTTGCGATGGAATCAAGGAAACATGCTGCAAGACGACCCAGACCGCCGTTTCCGAGTGACGGCTCCGGCTCTACCTCTTCGATCTCGCAGATGTCTTTACCGTTCTTCTCCAGCATCTCTTTTACTTCCTGATAGATGCCCAGATTGATCATATTGTTGGAGAGCAGCTTTCCGATCAGGAACTCTGCTGAAATGTAATAAAGTTTCTTCTTACTGTCTGTGCGCTCTTTCTCTGCCGCCATCTCCTGTACAACAGTGAGCAGTCCGTCATAGATTTCTTTGTTGGAAGCCTGTGCGACCGGCTTGCCAAGGTACGCTTCTACCTTTTCCTGAATGTTCATGATAGTAGTTCTCCTTTCAAAAAAGAATCCATATGTCTTATCTCTATGATTCGCATTATAGTACCAATTCGATGGAATTTCTTGCAATATACTTTCCTTTTATTGTACAATACTATCATCGACAGTTCAGCCATCCGCTTGTCAGACGGCAGATTTATGCTTGCATAAGAATCTGGCGGCTGGCAGCCGGATGAGCTGAGCGCCTGTTTATGAGCAAAGAAGCGGCGCAGCCGCAGTAAGCACGCCAGTGCGGCTTTGCGAATGGCGCGGGCTGAACTGTTATATATTATTAAAGAGGCCTGTTATGAACCTGAATGAATATCAGAATTACCGCGAAGTAAAACCGCATACAACAGCGGAATTCCCGTACAATACATATCTCTGCTCCATCCCGAAAGATTTTCCTCAAGTTCCTCTGCATTGGCATGCAGAGCTTGAGCTGATCGTTATTAAAAAAGGGCGGGGTATCGTTTCCGTTGATCTGCAAAAGCGTTCTGTTACTTCGGGGGATATTATTCTCATCCGCCCAGGGCAGCTCCATTCCATCGAACAGGACCAGGGATATTTTATGGAGTACGAAAATATCATAATGAAACCGGATCTGCTCATATCCGGAGAGAATGACCTGTGCGCAGTCCGCTTTATTTTCCCCTTTATTAACGGTGAAATCCCATCAGACACATACCTCACTCCTGCTGTTTCCTATCATAAGGATGTATCCGAATGCATCCGTCAGATTGACCTGCTGTGTGACACCAAAACAGAAGGGTACCAGCTTGCAGTAAAAGGTCTTCTCTTCCAGTTCTTCTATCTGCTCATCTCCAACAGGCAGAAAAAAGAGACCGCATCCGTGTCACAGACGAAGTCTCTCGAAAAAATGAAGACCATATTGAAATATGTGGAAGAGCATTATGTAGAGCACATCACGATCGATGACATGGCGGCTCTCACCTACTACAGCAAATCCCATTTCATGAAATTCTTCAAGCAGCATATGGGAACAGGGTTCATAGAATATCTTAATGACTACCGCCTGACAATGGCGGAACGGCTGCTGAAGTCTTCCGACAATTCTGTTCTTGAGATAGCGGAACAGAGCGGATTCGACAACCTTTCATATTTTAACCGAATTTTCAAACGTAAGTACGGTATGTCGCCAGGGCGGTGGCGGACGCAGGCATAAACAACTCTATTTTCCAAATCCACAGTTCGGATATGTACACACCTTACAGTTCAAACACAGTCCGCCTTCCCCCAGCACACTGAAGTCTTCCGCGCGCAGATGCTCTCCTGCTGCGATACGGGGAAGGATCAGATCAAAGATCGTGCGTCTCGAGTACATCACGCATCCGGGCAGTCCCATGATCGGGATATCCGGCTTGCTCCCGGCTCCCGTATTCTGCGCATCTGCACCGGCGTCCTCCCGCTTCTTATATGCCAGCATAAACATGGCACCCGGCAGGACAGGAGCCCCGTAAGTAACGACTTCATCCGACGCATTTCGGATGGCAAGAGGAGTCCTGTCATCCGGATCCACGCTCATACCTCCGGTACAGACGACCATGTCCGCACCTTTATCGATCCAGTCATTGATAGCAGCTGTCGTCATCTCTGCATCGTCGTCACACACAACATGCCCCAGCACTTCCACACCGCACTCTTCCAGTTTTTCCTTTACTACGGGAGTGAACTGGTCTTTGATCCGTCCGCGGTAGACTTCGCTTCCCGTAGCTATGATCCCAGCCTTCATCTTGCGGAACGGAAGGATCTGGAAAATAGGTTCAGTTCCACAGATTTCTTTCACCCGGTTCATCTTCTCTTCTTCGATTACCAGCGGAACCACGCGCATTCCCACGATCTTATCGCCCTTTTTCACCGGGAAGTCCCCGTGTCTGGAAGCAAGCACCATCTGCCCCATGGCATTCACCGCATTCAGCTTCTCTCTGTCGATCTTTAAGAGACCGTCCTCTTCCGCAGTCAACTCGATCTTGCCTTCCTTTGCCTCAGACGCTTTCATATATCCGCCCTGACATACCTGACGCAGCACTTCGGCCGCATCATTTTCATGAAGCATTCCTTCCTGTTTTTCCCACACGTACAGATGCTCTTTTCCAACAGAGAGCAGGATCGGGATATCCTCTTCCGTGACTACATGTCCTTTCCGGAATACCGCATCCTTCACTACGCCCGGGATGATCTGCGTGATATCATGGCAGAGCACACTGCCAACTGCATCTTCTGTCCTGATCAGTTTCATCTAATCACTCCTTCACTGATTCTTTACTGCTTTTTCATCTAACACTTTATCCCCGGTTTTCCATTTCAACCAATATGATCCAGCTCTTTCATCCATACTGCCGCACACGCATCGCTGGGCATTCTCCAATCTCCTCTCGGGGAAAGTGCCACCGTACCGATCTTCGGCCCATCAGGAAGACAGGAACGTTTAAACTGCTGGGAGAAAAATCTCCGACAGAATGTCTTTAGCCATTTCAAGATTGTCTCTCTGTCATAGTCTCCGTCGAACGTCATCTCCGCCAGCCGGAAAATCTTCGCCGGCTCGTATCCGAATCGCAGCATATAATACAGGAAGAAATCGTGAAGTTCATACGGTCCCACCAAGTCTTCTGTCTTCTGTGCGATGTCCCCGTCTTTCGGCGGAAGCAGTTCCGGACTCACAGGTGTGTCAAGCACATCGTAAAGCACTCTGCGCAGTTCCTCATCCGGAGTCTCATCAACCGCATATTTGACAAGATGTCGCACCAATGTCTTAGGTACAGATGCGTTCACGCCATACATAGACATATGATCTCCGTTGTAGGTAGCCCAGCCCAGTGCCAGTTCGGACATATCTCCGGTGCCGATGACCATGCCGCCCGTCCGGTTGGCGATATCCATCAGCACCTGGGTACGTTCCCTTGCCTGAGAATTCTCGTAAGTTACATCGTGATTTTCCGGGTCTTGTCCGATATCCCTGAAGTGGATATTCACTGCATCCGCAATAGGCACTTCTTTCAGCGTAGCGCCTGTCTTTCTCGTCATCTCGCAGGCGTTATTGTATGTCCGGTCTGTCGTTCCGAAGCATGGCATCGTCACTGCAATAATGTCTTTCTTATCGCGTCCGAGCATATCAAATGCCTTTGCTGTCACAAGAAGTGCAAGTGTGGAATCAAGACCGCCTGAGATTCCCACGACAGCGGTTCTGGAATTGGTGTGCGCCAGACGTTTCTTCAGCCCCATCGCCTGGATCGTCAGGATCTCCTCGCACCTTTGCGCCCTCGCACTTTCATCCACAGGAACGAATGGCCTCTTCGGGAATGTTCTTGTGAGTACTGTTTCCTCATTTTTGATATGGAACGGAATCCGGATCAATGTCTGTCCTGCAACAGCCTTGAATGTCGTATTTTTTCTTCTTTCACTGACGATTCTCTGGATATCCAGCTCTGAATAGATAATCTCATTGTTATACCGCTCTGCCTGTTTTAAGATCGCCCCGTTCTCCGCGATGATATTGTGCCCGCCGAAGACCACGTCCGTGGTGGATTCGCCCTCTCCGGCATTTGCATAGATATACCCTGCAATCAGGCGGGCGGACTGTCCCGCGATCAATTCTCTGCGGTACGTGTCTTTCCCGATCGTCTCATCGCTGGCGGAACAGTTGACGATCACAGTCGCACCTTCCAGCGCCGCCCCGATGCTCGGCGGGATGGGCGACCAGACGTCCTCACAGATTTCCGCGGACACGATCAGATCCTCCATCTCCCCCTCTTTAAATAAAAGCTGCGGACCGAAAGGCACTCTCTGTCCGTTAAAGTAGATGTATCCCGCTGTGTCCGGCCCGGGTGTGAACTGCCGCATCTCATAGAATTCCGCGTAATTCGGGAGAAATGTCTTTGTCGTGAGCCCGATCACTTTGCCCTGATTCATGGCGGCCGCCACGTTATACAGCTTTCCTCCGACTGACAGGGGTGCGCCCACGAATGCAAGGATATCCTTGTCCGCCGTATATTCTGCGATCCTGATCAGTGCATCTTTCGCAGCTTTCAGCAGTACATCCTGAGTGAACAAATCACTGCAGGTATATCCGGTCACACATAACTCCGGAAATACAATGATCTTTGCTTTCTGTTCGCAGGCTTCACTGATCGCCTCACATATTTTCGCTGTGTTGAACTCTACATCCGCCACTCGAATATCCGGCGTGGCTGCGGCAACTTTCAAGAATCCGTGTTTCATATCCATCTCCCTTTCTTGTCGGGGACGTAGTAAAACTGAATTTACTACGTCCCCGCTTACACTTTTTTCGCAATTTACTCTTATCTGGCTTTCGCCTTTTTCAACAGTTCTTTCAGTTCATCCACTGTATAGTTATATGCCGTATTACAGAAATGGCATTTCACTTCGATATCTTCGCCGTCATCAATCATGGACTGGATCTCTTTTTTTCCTACACTGATGATCGCTTTCTCGATCCGTTCTTTGGAACAGTTGCAATAAAACTGTGCCGGCATTGTATCCGTGATTTCCAGATCCAGGCCGTCCAGCACCTGGGCAAGCATCTCTTCCGGCGTATGACCGTTATCCAGCATAGAAGTAACGGACTGAATATTCTGGATATTCTGCTCCAGTTTGTTTAAAACTTCGTCCTCTATAAAAGGCATCACCTGCACAATGAAACCGCCTGCACAGCGGACAGTATTGTCATGCTCCATGAGTACACCAAGCCCTACAGAGGATGGCACCTGCTCGGATGTGGCAAAATAATAGGTAAGGTCTTCTGCAATCTCTCCGGTCTGCAGGATCGTCTGTCCGGAGTAAGGCTCTTTGAGTCCCATATCCTTGATCACATTCATCACACCCTGGCCGAGAGCTCCGCCTACATCCAGTTTACCATTTTTCGGAGGCAGCATCACGTCCGGATTAAATACATAGCCCTTTACATTCCCCTGACTGTCCGCCGTCACAGTCAAGCCCTGGATCGGCCCCGAGCATTTGATCTGTATCGTCAGCATATCCGTCGCATTTTTCATCATGCTTCCCATCATCACGCCACCGGTCAAAAGCCTGCCAAGAGCTGCCGTTGCCACCGGACTTGTACCATGTCTCTGTCTTGCTTCCTCCACCATCTCTGTTGTCACTGCCGCAAATGCACGAATCTGTGTGTGTGCCGCGGAAGCCCTTACAATATAGTCTTTCATTTTTATTCCTCCTGTTTCCCTGATTCCCGGGCGATCACGCAGATTCGCTCAGCCGTATCTCCCGGCTCCTCTTTGGTATCCATGTCATAAGCCGCCTCAAACACGAGTCCCGCGTTCTCAAGAAGCTCTCGTATTTCTTTCAAAGTATATCCTCTTTGGTAATGAGTTTCTTTATATTTTCGGTACAGCTGCGGCATATGATCGGACTGTATTTCGTCAGAGTTCTTTTCCTGAATAAAAAGTGTCAGGTCATATTCATTGATCCGTTCTTTTTCATAATAATAGTTGTCCCAGATGAAACTACATTCTCCACGATCCTCTGCTATAGTACAGTCTCCCATGATTTCCCGATATTTATAATCCGTATTGAAATCAAACAGAAAAATGCCGCCCGGATCAAGATAATTATTTACAAGCCGGAATACTTCTTCGAGTCCTTCCGGTTCTGTCACATAATTAACGGAATCGCATACACTTACGACCGCACGCACCGTGCCGTATAGCTCGAATTCCCGCATATCCTGCAGCAGATACAGGATATCATGCCCGGATTCGATACGTTTTTCCATAGCGAGTTCGAGCATGTCCTCGGAATTGTCCACTCCTATCATATCATATCCGTATCCGGCCAATATCTCTGTCATTGTTCCGGTGCCGCATCCAAGATCCAGGGCAAGCCCGTCTTTCACGCCATATTTACATAGCATACAATGTATAAATTCTCCCCATTCCTTATAGGGAACATTATCCATAAATGTATCATACACTGCCGCAAAACTCGTATATGCCTCCACTTACACTGCCTCCCGTTCTATTGCCGTTCTTTTGCGACCGACATGCCAGCTCAACAATCCGGCTCAATTTACGATCTTCTGAGCTGCATGATGTCATCCCGTTTCTTAAAAATCACTACTGCCGCGATCACCACGATCACGACTGCTCCAATCTTTGCCCAGTCCTGCCAGCCCAGCGACGTCAGGTCAAAGCAGCGGACATTGACCCACATCTGGTTGATTCGCTCATTGTTCTCCTGGTCAAAATACTGCATGACTACGGCGCGCTCCAGTACATCCTGTGGCGGGTACTGGGCGAAGAGCTGCCGATCGGCCTGATCCGCTTCGGCGGTAATGATATAAGCTTCATCTGCGTTATCTCCGCTGAAGAAGAATCCTACCGGATATTCGATCGTATCCTCCACGTCATCCTCTGCCCCGTAGCACCAGTCTGCATAGGCGTAGATGATATCACTGTCGCCGCCTGCGATCACGGATGTGTAGCCGATATAGTACATATTCCGGACCACGTTGTCAGGTCTTGACATAAAGTTGATGAATGCCTCGGCCGCCTGCTGTTTTGCTGCATCCCCGGCAATACCGTCTTTGAGCATGACCCAGCCGTCGAACCATATGTTTGTACATTCTTCCGGCACAGCATAGGCCAGATAATAGTCGTCAATCTCCGCCTGATCCAGCGTGTAGACAGCGTCTCCCGACCACTGGTAGTTTGCCAGGACCTTGCCTGTCACCATGTCGGCCTTTCCACTGTCAGACTCAAAAGAATAAGCATTTTCTTTCATATCTTTTAAAACGGACTCTGCCGCCTTTACTGTATCCTCATCGGTCCGGTTCATCAATTCCGCAATGCGCTCCAGCCGATCCGGTGAGCTGATAAAACCTGGTTCCATCAGTTCCTCTTCGTTGAGGATCCCCAGCGCCGCGAAATAGCTGTCCCGGACATTGTCCTTGATCGTGACCTGCCCTTTGTATTTGGGATCTGCAAGGATTGCCCAGTGAGACGCCTCTTCTTTTGAGATCACCTCAGGATTATAGACGATTCCGGTCGTCCCCCACATGTAGCCGGCCGCATATCTGCTCCACGGTTCCCCGTTTATCGTATTTGTGTCAAAGATATTTCTGATATAGTCCGATACACCGCGGACATAATAGTTATTTTCATTTTCTTCATCAAAGAAATCGTCGGAGAGGGGCTGGAGCCGGTTCTCCGCGATCAGTTTCATAAACATGTACTCGGACGGACAGACAAGGTCGAAATCATTGCCGAGGGTCAGCTGATTGTACAGATCTTCATTGGTTCCGAAAGTGGAATACTCTACATTCACCTCCACACCATAAGTGTCCAGATACCATGCCTCAAAATCATCTATCATAGAGTTTTCCCCGAAGATCACGGTGCCTTCACGGTCGTCAAGATCGATTGCCTCTTCTTCATCCCAGTCACCTTCATCGATGTATTCTTCCCAGTTGGCAATGCGCAGAGTCACTTTCTCATCGCTTTCTGCCGCAGACACAGAAGCCATTCCTCTGGACACTGCTGCGCCGGGCAGTATATCATCAGAAAATATTCCGTCAGGGAGCACACATCCAGGCAGCGCCAATGTAAGGCTTGCTGTCAGCGCAAGTCCCGCGGCTGCTGTCCTAAGCGTCCTGCACTGCTTAGTCTTTCTCTCTGCTGTCATATGTGCCCACCTCCTGTTTCTTCTCTGTTTTCGCCGAGGCAACATTCATGATTACCACCGCCAGGATCACCACGAGAAAGATCACGGTAGACAGAGCCCACAGCGCTGTCTTGATCTCAGTCTGGGCTCCTCTTGTGGCATTGACCACATAGGTACTGATCGTATCAAATGTCGCCGGTTTCGTATATGTGGAGATAAAATAATCGTCCAAAGACAGTGTGATCGACAGCATGAACCCCGAGATGATGCCCGGAATGATCTGCGGGATCACGATCTTGTACAGCGCCTGAAACGGCGTCGCCCCCAGATCAAGGGCCGCCTCATAGAGCCCGTTGTCCATCTGCTTTAACTTCGGCATCACGGCAAGATACACAAACGGGGTACACAGGACCACATGTCCGATCACAAGCGGAATGAACGTGTTCTTTTCGATGCCCAGCACGACGATCAGAAGGATACAGATGGAAAACGCTGTCACAACATCCGCATTCACCACCGGAATCTGGTTCGCCGTCTCGACCATCCTTTTCGTAACCGGTCTGGAGTAAAAAGCGCCGATGGCGCCAACTGTTCCCAGAATCGATGAGATCACGGCCGCCCCTACTGCCAGCAGGACCGTCCCGATGATCATATTTCTCAGCTCTTCTGTTGTAAAAAGCGTTACATAGTTGTGCAGAGAGAAACCTCTCACGGCGCCGATTGTCGTAGAATCCGTAAAGCTGTAAAACGCCAGGATCAGTACCGGTATATACATAAAAAACGCCACAAGGGCAAGCCACGAATAAGAAAGTATCTTTTTCATTATAGTATCGCCCCCCTGTTCTTTGCATCATCCTGATCCTCTCCGCCTGTGAGCAGCGATACGATACAGATCACTGCAAACAGGATCAGTGAGATCATAGAACCATTGTGCCAGTCATAGATATTAAAGTAACTTCCGATCAGCGATCCCATGATATACGTACTGTTGTACATCATATCAAGGATGACATAGTTGGTCATGGCCGGAAGAAATGTCATAGTGATCCCACTGACGATTCCCGGCATGGACAGAGGCAGCGTCACTCTGAAAAATACTGCCCCGGGATCCGCTCCCAGATCCTTTGCCGCTTCCAGCAGACTCTCATCGAGCTGAAGAAGGGTTGTATACAACGGCAGGATCATAAACGGAAGGTAATCATATGTCATGCCGATCACTGTGTTCAGAAACGGATGCAGGGAGAGATTGCCCTCCAGCACAGTCAGGATCTCCTTTAATGCCGTAATTCTCAAAGTAAAATTGATCCACATGGGCAGGATAAAGAGCATCAGCAGCACCGGGGCTCTCTTCAGACTGCTCCTTGCCAGGATATACGCCACAGGATAAGCGATCAGAAGACAGACTGCCGTCACCACCACCGCGATCACAGCACTGTAGCATAGTGTTCCGATCGTATTTCCATTGGTAAAGAAGCTCAGAAGGTTTTCAAGCGTAAACCTTCCGCTTCCGTCTGTAAATGCATAGTAGACGATCACCGCCAGCGGCAGCACGACAAAACAGATCAGGAACAGGGCATAAGGGATGCACAGCTGTTTCCTGCTGAACCGAAAACGTTTCATATTCAATCCCTACTTTCTCTTCAGTATGATCTGCTCTTTCGGAATCATCAGACTGACATGATCCCCCTCGTTCCACAGATCATCCTCATCCAGCACGAAGTCTTCCTCCGTAGCTGTACGTACTGTATAGTTATAATGGTTTCCTTTATAGATAAATGATATGATATTTCCGTCCGCGCGGTAGTCTCTCTGCTCATCACTCATGGAGACTGCCTTCACCGACACTTCCACCGTCACTTCGATCCCCTCGAGATTGATCTCCTCGCCGCCCTCTGTAACAACGGAGCACGGCCCGTTCTGAACTGAGCCGTCAAAGAGCTGCGTCAGGTCGCACTCATACTCACCGCCGGCAAATGCCGCGCGGCCTTCTTTTGTGATCGTACCGTCAAAGACATTCATCAGTACACCCGCAGGCATGACGTGAATCTCATCAGGCCCGATCCTCATGCCGATCTCTTCGCCGGGCCGCACGTTTCTCGTGGTCTGGATGACCACCTCATTTTCATCCGGCAGGATCGCCGTGATCTCATAGTACATTCCCTTAAATACGGCAGAGTCCACAACGCCCCTGATCTGACCGTCCACCGGTCTGGTGATGACAACGTCTTCAGGCCGTACAACCACATCCACCCGCGTATCTTTCGGTACATTGTCCACACACGGGAATTCAGCTCCGCAGAAGCTGACTGTCATGGATGCCGCCATCTTCCCTTCAAAGATATTACTTTCTCCTATAAAGTCAGCAACGAAAGCGTTTTTCGGTTCATTGTAGATTTCTTCCGGAGTACCGATCTGCTGAATCATACCGTCCGACATGACTACCACCTTGTCAGACATAGTAAGCGCTTCCTCCTGGTCATGAGTCACATAAATAAAGGTGATTCCAAGACGCTCATGCATGGATTTGAGTTCCAGCTGCATCTCTTTTCTCATCTTCAGATCCAGCGCTCCCAACGGTTCATCAAGAAGCAGGATATCCGGTTCATTGACAATGGCACGGGCAATTGCAATCCTCTGCTGCTGTCCGCCGGACAGAGTAGAAATCTGTCTTTTTTCAAACCCTTCCAGATCTACCACTTCCAGTACGTTTTTTACCTTCTCATTGATCACTGACTTGGGAAGATGTTTCAGGTTCAGCCCGAACGCCACATTGTCATAGACATTCATGTGGGGGAACAGCGCGTAGCGCTGGAACACCGTGTTGATAGGTCTTAAGTTGGGTGGAAGATGGCTGATATCTTCGCCGTTTAAAAGGATCTCTCCTTCTGTCGGAAACTCGAAACCAGCGATCATCCGCAGAGTTGTCGTCTTGCCGCAGCCCGAAGGACCGAGGAATGTGACAAACTCTCCTTTCTTTACTTCCAGATTAAAGTCCTCCACCACCACAGTATCATCAAATACTTTCTTTATATTTCTCAATTCTATGATATTTTTTTCTTCCATGCTCTCACTCCTTGCCACACTCGATTGATACAAACAATCGTATTGTTCTATTCCGTTCTCAGGGCTGTCACCGGATCGCTCTTCGCCGCCTTTTTCGACGGAATCAGTCCGCCAATCAGTGTCAGCACGACGCTCAGCAGGATCAGGATCACGGCAGGAACCGCCGGAAGCACTGCACTGACGTCATTTGTTCCAGCAAGATAATGGATCAGTGCATTGCCCGGTATGAGGAGAAGCAGGGATATAATGATCCCCAGCGCTCCTGCGCAGAATCCAATGATAAATGTCTCCGCATTGAATACCTGCGAGATATTCCCTTTCGACGCACCAATGGCACGCAGAATACCAATCTCTTTCTTCCGCTCCAGCACGCTGATGTATGTGATCACACCGATCATGATGGACGATACGATCAGCGAGATCGCCACAAACGCGATCAGAACATAACTTATGATATCAATGATCTCGGTCACGGACGACATCAGCGTTCCCACCTTATCTGTATAGGTGATCACCTGCTCGTCTTTTCCTTCTGCTTCCATACGGCTGTTGTAATCATCCAGAATGCTGACCACCATTTCCTTGCTCTCAAAATCTTTCGGATAGATATCGATTCCACTGGGCACATCAAAATCCACATAGCCGAGTGAAGTCAGATTGCTCTCATAGGATGCACTCTGCCCGGAACTCATGGACATCATAAGTTCTGCCAGCTCATCTCCTGTCATATTCATCTGGAATGCGTCCGCAAAGGCCTCTCCGTCAATGTTCATAGCGTTTTCCAGACTGCTGCCGACCTGTGTCATCGCCTGACCCATGGCTTCGCTCATTCCTGAAGCAAGCTGCCCCATCATCTGCTGCATTGCGGAAGAGATCTGGCTCTCCAGTGCCTGGCCGATCGCACTTCCATAAGAGGACATAGCGCTTCGCATGTAGCTCTCCACAGCACCTGTGAGCTGGCTCTCGATTCCTGCTGTATCTACCACACCCGCAAGGCCGTCTGACAATCTCTTCTGCCCGTCCGCAGTACCAAGATATGCGATAAAGTTTTCCCCCATCTTGGCCGGGTCGGGTGCGCCAGTCTGCTGCGCATACTGCTGATAACCCGCCGCCAGTTCCCCTGCCAGTTTACTGATCTGCTCCGAAGTAATGGTTATATTATCAACCACTCCGTTGAAAATCTCATCCGCCCATTTATTCAGTATGCCCTGTGCATCGGCAGTTCCCAGATATTCCTGCAGATATTCGCCGAATCTGGACGGATCGTCATAATTATTTTCCTCTATATATTGTGCAAATCCGGTCATAATCTCACTGAGCATCTCCCGGAGCTGTTCCGTAGTCACAGTGATCCCGGAACCGGACTGAATAATATCTGCAATGTTGTCACGGAGAATCGACTGCGCCGCATCCGAACTTAGATAATTCTGAAAAGCTTCCGCCAATCCGGAATAATCCGCCTCCGGATGTTCCTGAGCATACTTCTGATATCCCTCCATCAGACTTGACGCCATCTGTGCGAATCCATCCGATGACACATTGAGATCAAGATTTCCTAGAAGATCCTCCATGCTCATGGACGGCATATCCGGCAGATCCACCGCGATATCCCCGAGATCCACCAAGCTGGACAGATCAATAGAATTCCCTGCACTACTGAATACACTGGAAAAGTCAAAAGCATCTGACAGATTAGTAAATGCACTCTCATTGAATCCAAATGCTTCCTGCAGTTTTTCTTCATCTACCGTCACAAGGGATTCCATGTCAAACCCGTTTTCTGAGCTGCTCTCTCCGAACTTCTCACCGGTAAAAACATTGACAGACGAATCGGCCAGCTGCTGTTTGACAATCTCCGTATTCTCTGCATACTCAGCTATATGTTTCGTCAAAGAAGCCGGGTAGCAGATACCCGCGCTCAAAGCCGAGGCATTTGCATCCTCGGAGGGCTGGACTACTCCTACGATTGTCAGGTCTTCTCCATTTGCGACCAGCTCTTTCATATAATCTGTATCGCCAGATTTGTCCGTCCATACATTATACTGGCTGTCGTACTGATAATAGTCCGCACTGTTCACCAGCTTAAATGTAATGCCGAGGATATCGTCATACGTATAAGTCCCCATATCATCCGGCGTAGTGATATTCTCTTCGTTGATAAACTGATCCACCATCTCATCCAGTTCAAGGGGATCTCTCAAGCCCAGCGTATAGAGCATGAAATCGCTCATACCTCCGCCGGAAGTAAGGACGAGTACACATTCATTATAATTTTCAGGCCAGCGTCCCGCCTTCACATCGTACTGTCCCTCATAGAGCTGTTCATTTTCCGGCATCTCATAGAATACGTTTGTACTCATCATGGAAGACATGATCCCGGAACCGGACGATGATCCCAAGCCCATGGAGTCAAAGGAATGATCCGGATTAACCTGACGGATCTCGTCTCCATTCTCTTTATAGATCTGTGGTTCCGCATTATAAGAATATTCTATCGCATTTGTATACTCTTCAATCCCGCTGTCACCGCTGTCCAGATATGTTTTCAGGGATTCCAGGTCATTGGTATCCATCGTGGAGAACATATTCGTCACCATCTCTACCACATAGATATCACCGTCCTCCTCGCTGGTATCCGAGGCAGCTCCGGTATCCATGGCAGAAGAAAAATCGAATCCGGTACTCTGAATCTGAAGCGGATACTCGGACAGCGTCTCCTCTTCGATCTTCCCGATATAGTCGTTAACTCCTGTTGACAAAGAAAGAATGAGCGCTATACCAATGATACCAATAGATCCTGCAAAAGAAGTAAGAAGAGTACGTGCTTTCTTCGTCTTCAGATTATTAAAGCTCAAGGAAAGAGCCGTAAGAAAAGACATGGAAGACTTCCCCATGTTCTTGTGTTCCGGCTCCGTAAGTTCCGCCTCATTTACATCGTACGGGTCGCTATCGGATCGGATCTTCCCGTCTTTCAGATTCACGATACGCGTCGCATACTCGTACGCCAGCTCAGGATTATGGGTGACCATGACCACAAGCCGGTCTTTTGCCACTTCTTTGAGCAGGTCCATGACCTGCACGCTGGTCTCACTGTCCAGAGCGCCTGTCGGCTCATCTGCCAGCAGGATGTCCGGATCATTTACAAGCGCTCTGGCAATGGCAACCCTCTGCATTTGCCCGCCGGAGAGCTGGTTTGGCTTTTTGTGGACCTGCTCTCCCAGTCCCACCTGTGCCAGTGCCTCCTGGGCTCTCTGTCTGCGTTCTGCTTTCCCTATCCCTGAGATTGTCAGAGCGAGTTCGACATTCGCCAGGATCGTCTGGTGAGGGATCAGGTTATAACTCTGGAACACGAATCCGATCGTATGGTTCCGGTAGGAATCCCAATCCCTGTCTTTATATTTCTTAGTAGAAATCCCGTTGATGATAAGATCTCCGCTGTCATAGCGGTCCAGCCCTCCGATGATATTAAGAAGCGTCGTCTTTCCCGATCCGCTCGGGCCTAAGATGGCAACAAATTCATTATCTCTCAAATTCAGGCTCACTCCGTCCAGGGCTTTCTGGACCAGAGTTCCGGTGCGGTATTCTTTATGAATGTCCTTTACCTGAAGCATTTCTACATCTCCTTTCACAGTTTCAAGCGTCAAATTCCGCCCCAACCCTCAATGTTGATATTATAGCGAATTACAACGTATTTGTCACTGTGCATAAAGTAAATAAATACGATTCTTTCCTGGCGTTTTTTTCAATTTTACACACTTTATATCTGTGCTTTACCCTTTCTTCCCATTTGTGTGCTATGATAAGAAATATTTCCGACAGAGGAGTTTCGTTATGACTGAAATCTATTTTGTAAAAAACGACGTCCATTTTACAAAGACCGAGAAAAAAATCATCGATTATATCATCGCCAGCCCACAGGAATTCATCCGCATGAGCATCGGCGATGTAGCACGGTGCATCGGCAGTTCAGAGCCGACTGTATCGCGGTTTGCCAGACACTGCGGCTATGCTGATTTTAAAGAACTGAAGAGTGCCGTTCTCCGGCATGTAGCAGAGGAAAATCCGCCGGCCGGGAAGCTGAATTCCACGCTGGGCAGTGAATCCTCCAATACACCGGAAGGATTTCTTCGCCGCCAGCAGTACTGTATTGAAAAAACACTTGAATTTCTGGATGAAAATATGCTCGAAAAAGCCGCAGACACCATTCTGTCATCCGACACAATCTACCTCTATGCAAAAGGAGCGGCAGTTTCCATGGCCGAGCTGCTCAAATTCCGGCTGAACCGCTTCGGAAAAAAAGTCATCCGCCTCCCGGCCGGGAGCTCGGAACTTTTTGAATATATGAATTTCTTTACAGAAAAAGATCTGGTAATCCTATTCGGCTTCCAGAAAACACCGAAAGAGGCTGCCGTGATTCTTGATTATCAAAAGAAGATTCATTATAAATGTATCTTTTTCACAAGTCGTCTGTATCACTCGCTGGAGCAGGAGGCAGTCATCCCGCTGTTCGTCTTCCGGGGCGAGCCGTCGGAATATCATTCCATGGCAGCTCCGGCCGCTCTGCTCGATGCCCTTGTAGTAATGCTGGGAGCAAAGCTGGGTGCAACATCTTCTGAACAGCTGGACTGCCTGTATAAATTAAAAGAACATTATAAAACGGAGATCCCGAGATAGGATCTCCGCTTCTTTATATCTCTGCCCCTTTCAGCAGCACGGATACATAGTCTCCGCCCAGCGCATCGATTTCTTTTAGTGCGCGCTTTAAGATTCCCGCCGACTCTACTTTAAATGCAAGTGAATCAGACATCCGGATCTCATACGCGCCATTTGTAATCTCTGCCGCCAGATCCTGCACCGTATGGACCGTCTGTCTGAATTCGTTCCAGACACAGCCGTACTGGAAAGACTGATGGGTGTCGCTTCCCGCCACCAGCGGACGGTCAAGCTTACGGGAGAGCGCCCTCATTTTCTCCCATGTACCGTCACAGTCTCTGGCCAGGTCTTTGCCGTTTACATCGAGAAAGAAGAATTTCTCCAGCATTTTCTGTGGCAGCTCCGGTATATGCCCGCCGTCTCTGTACGGATGTCCAGCACCGAATATGACCGGATACTCTTCCACCAGCTCAGCCAGCTTTTCAAAGGTCAGGAATTTTCCTTTCTCTTTATTCGGTTCCAGACGCTGGTTCATTTCCAGGATGCACTCCATAGGGCCGATGATCAGTGTATGTCCGCCTTCCGCTATATCTGTCTCCATACCCGGAAAGATGCGGAATCCGCTCTCTGTCACAAGAGAATCTCCTTCTCTTGTACACCGGCCAGATATATATCGGTACACCTCCTGAAAGCCCAGCGTGTTGAAATGCTCTGTCAGGCAGAGTGCGTCCAATCCGGATTTCTGTGCCTCCCGGAAGAGCCAGTCCGTATATTCTTTTGAAAAGGGAAGCTTCTTTGCCAGTTTCCCGTGTGTGTGAAAATCAATTTTCATGTTTCTTTCTCATCCTTCCTGTGTTTCTATTCCACATAGCATCAGCGTACAAGGAGCAATATGCCTGCACACTGATGCTGCTGTCCTTACAGTACGACAGACAGACCGACACATACGCATACCCACGCCGCTGAGATGCAGACGAAGATGATATCCGCCTGAGTCACTTTCAGCATGGACAGCTTCATCTTCTTTACCTCAGGGTTCTGAATGGAATAACGGTATCCCCTCAGCTCCAGCGCCTCCACTGTTGTTCTGGACCGCTTCGCCGTATTGAGCATCAGCGGATAAAATGACTGAATGATCATCTTTACCTGATAGCACAGATACCGGATCTTCCCGATCAGTCCGTTCCTGTGGGGCGGATTGCCTCTGAGGCGGTAGGACAGAAGAATATTCTGGAACTCCTCCATCAAAACCGGCAGGATGCGGTAGGCGAAAGATATACTGAAAGAAAGCTGTCCCGGGCACCCGAACCAGAGCAGACCGTTTGCCAGACGGTCCGGGTCAAGTCCGGAAAATACGGTGATGGACGCAAGGGACACAGCCGCCACTTTCAGCGTCATCACAAGCAATGGCGCAATGGTTTCCGTATTGCCGCCAAAAAACAGTGCCACAATAAAGAGATAACCGGTCTGTGAAAATACGCCGATGCAGAACAAAAAGAGAACCAGCGGCGCCACCTTCGCAGCACGGGTGGTGAGCGCCACAAAAAGGAAAATTCCCAGCAGCAGGACTACATCGTTTAAGAACCACGGAACAAGCCCGAAGAACAGATACCAGACAAGAAGGATGCGCGGATCCATTTTGGCGATCACGGTATCATCATTGCCGTAGGCATTCTTGAGCACCTGATTTCTCAGGAAATCCATAGAAAATTTATCTAATATATTCTCTGAAAGTTTACGCATATTTTTCACCTCGGAAATATTCCATGAATTCATCGATCGTAAAGCACGGATTCTCGATCCCCAGAGCCCGGCCCATATCGCAGATCTGAGGCGGCCGGATTCCCACCTGCTGACGGACATACATATCGGCGAAGATCTCTTCTTTCGTCCCGTCCGCGATCACATATCCGGCAGAGAGGACGATCAGGCGCTCCGCCCAGTCGCACACAAGCTGCATATCATGGGTAGCGATCACCACCGTGTCTGTGATTCCTTTGAGCATCTGCAGCGTCTTCATGATCTCCCGTCTGGTTGCAATGTCAAGATTAGCCGTCGGCTCGTCGAGGAGCAGGATCTCCGGCTGCAGTGCGATTCCGATGGCAAGGGAAGCACGCCGCATCTGTCCGCCGGATAGCAGCCTGCCATCCCGGTCCTGCAGATCTGTGAGTCGGAACATCTCAAGCAGTTCATCCGTCCTCTTCTGATAATCTTCGACCTTTCTTACCATCATAGCGTACTCGATATCCTTGCGAATAGAATCTTTGATAAACATTTCTTCTGGATTCTGATACACCATAGAGATCGTACGTCCCAGTTCCTCTTTCGGAAGATCCGCAGTGGGCCGGTCGTTTAGAAGTACCTGGCCGGATTCCGGACGGATCAGGCCCATCATCATCTTGAGCATCGTAGATTTTCCGGCGCCGTTGGAACCGATCAGGGCTATTTTCTCTCCCTTTCCGATCTGAATGGAAAAGTCGTCAAAGATCTTCGGCGGTTCGCCTTTGACTGCACGGTATTTTACCGTCACATTCTTAAAGTCAACGATCGGCTCTCTCTTCAGCTCCCTTTTCAATGGCTGCTTGTACGCCGGGCCTTTATTTTTAAGATAAGGCGTAAATACGCGGACTCCCTCCGCCACATCCACCGGCAGTTCCTCTTCTTTCTGAAGGAACGGCTCTTTCGGGAGAAGTCCCGCATCGATCATGCGCTCGGCTGCGATTGCTACCTGCGGCGGAAAGATATTGCACCCCTGCAGTTCGTCTGTACGGCGCATAGCTTCTTTTGCAGGCAGTACCCACTGTACACCTCCGTCTTTCAGGAGCATGACGTCCTTACAGTATTTTACTATGTAGTCTGTGTGATGCTCGATCACGATAATGGTCTTGCCGTATTTCTCATTCAGTTCCTTCAACACCTCATAGATGCCGTCCGCATGGGCGGGATCCAGCTGGGCGATGGGTTCGTCGAGAATCAGGATATCCGGGCTTAACGCCGCGGTTCCTGCCAGAGCAAGAAGGTGCTTCTGTCCTCCCGAGAGCTGCCACACATAATCTCCGATTTTGGAAGAAAGGCCGCAGACATGCAGCGCTTTTTTCCCTTTTTCTTCATAGTCCGGCATGGCATAATTTAGACACGCATAAGAGGCGTCTTCCAGCACGGTAGGACATACGATCTGATTTTCAAAATCCTGATAGACATATCCTACCTTGCGGGCCAGCGTGCCGATCTCCTGTTCTTTTGTATTCAATCCGTCGATGATGACGTCGCCGTCCATATCACCGACGATAAAGTGAGGGATCAGGCCGTTTAATGTCTTACAAAGAGTAGATTTCCCGCAGCCGTTGTTTCCAACGATCGCAAGGAAATCCCCCTTTTCAATCACTGCTGATGCATTTTTTAATGTCGGCTCTGATGCCCCCGGGTATGTAAATGTAAGATTTTTGATCTCTATAATACTCACTTGCGGGCACCTTCCTGTTACGTTATCTCTAAATTCGTATACTTTCTGTTACTTATCCTTATGCTGTCTGTCTGTTCTTTGCTCGACTGCGGATCACACCGAACACGATCAGGGCAACAACTGCTGCCACAACAATCGCAATTATGATCGCTGTTGTGCTCTCAGCCCATGCTGCCTCCCAGTCGATCAGCGCATATCCGCCTTTTGCCAGAAGCTGTGCCACGATCGCGACTGCGAATCCCACGAGACAGAGTACGATAGATTTTGCAGAAAGCGCGCTCCCTGTCATCGTCTTCTCATCACGCGGCTTCATGCCGAGCAGCGGCTCGATCTTGCCGTAGAGCTTCGGTACAAGGAACATGGTCGGCAGCATACAGAAGAGGATGCCTGAGAACAGCAGGTCGTTAAGACAGGCGAATCCTTCTGTGGCAAATACACTTTCCGGAAGTCCTGCAACAGCCTCAAAGTCTTCCACTGCAAACTGTACCTTCAGGATATCCACCACGGTTCCCATAAAGAGCTGAAGAAATACACCGAAGATGGAAGCACCTGCGACAGCCGCACGGTTTCTCGGATTTTTTACGAGGCGGCCTGCAACATACACACCGATCGTAACGGTTAGGAATTTTTCCAGCTCGCCAAGACCTCCGAACTGTCCCAGCATGATCTCACTGAAGACAAGTTCTCCGGTTGCAGCCCCGAGGCCTGCGGAGAGCGGATCAAAGAGCATAGCCAGTGTCAGCGGAATAAACAGGAAATACTCGACTGAGAATTCCACGATACCGACCTGAAAAGACGGGATCAGCTCTGTAAATAAAGTAGCCAGTCCATAAAGTGACATTGAAAGAACAAATACCATTAATTTCTGTGACTGTGAAATCTTGTTCTGTGGATTCATGATTGTTTCCTCCATTTACTCTCTTAGTTATCGGTTGAACAGTTCTGCCCGCGCCATTCGTAAAACCGAATTGATGACTGAACTGTTAGTCCATATTATAAAGAGCTTGACGTCAAACCGATATCATGAATCCATAAAATGTAAGTAAAATTTTCGTAAATACATTTTATGAAAGTTTTATTACATTCATCACAAAACATTCAGCGATTCACCACCCCTGAAAGAAGAACAGGCATGCGCCCAGCCCTTTTCCTACTGCCAGACTGATCACAAAGGCGGACATATACCGCACAATCCGGACGCGGCGCATAAATACGGGAAACACGTTCAGTATCTCCGCCAGAGCCATGGCCCAGCATCCGACAAAAATCCCGGCGAAGATTCCGAAAATTCCCAGTCCCCAGTCTCCCGCCGGAATCCCTATATGGAATACATAGATTATGTTTCCAAGAATTCCCCCTGCCGCCGTGCAGTCTTCATAGAAGAGCACTTTGTCCCCGGTATGTGTCCGGTCGGCAAAGTCCGCGATCACTCCTAATTCTACGATCAAAGAAAAAAGGCCGCCTGACACGGCGACCCCTGCGCTAATTCCGATTGCTGCCAGAAGTATCTGTTGTGCCCACATCGATTTCCTCTCCTCTCCGCTCCGAATTCTCGATCAGTGTCGTCTGAATATCATTCTCGTACAGCCTCATCTGGATCTCCATGGGAGTCGGGTCCACAGTAAAGCGCTTCTTGCCAAAATGATTAAAGAAGATCAGGATTCCCGCGGTAACCCCCATAGAATATGCGATTTCCAGTACCGTAAACCCGCCTGCCTCCTGCCCGGTGACAAACTCATAGATCTGTCCGAATAGTTTCGTTACATCTACGTCATTATTAAATGCCATAATAGAAAAAGCCGCTCCGAAAAATGTCACCGCCGCCACAAATACTGTCTTTATGATATGCCAGGCAAGAGCAGGAGTTTTCTGATCTTCATAGGTCACGATGATATCTGACTCTCCCAGATTCTGGACATCTGCTTCCGGAAACTTTTCATGGATACAGGCTATGATCTTAAGCACCGAGACTACGCATCTCTGTCTTCCACTCTTCTTAAATCTGATGATCTTAAGTGTCTTGATCTTCGCCAGCATCAGCTTGTCCGTACACTCCATACTCAGAAGATCTCCAAGCGTTACATCCGGTTTTGTCACTTCCACATCGCGGTCACCCTTGATATAGAGTATCTTGTTCTCAGATGCCATTATTATCCTCCTCTGACAGAAGAATCACACGCCTGCATGCTTCTTCCGAAGTTGCTGCCGGAGCCGCTGCTTCGCATTGCCCATGCGCTGCCCGAATCAGGAATCCCTCGCTGCTGTGCTCTGTCGGCGTACTGAAATAATATAGGATACCGATCACGACTGCTGCCAAAACGACAATAAGCAGGCATATCCATATTTTTTTCTGTCCGTCATCCATCATGTCCACCCGTCCTTGTACTGTTAATACTAATTTCGTTTTCTAACGATTAGTATCCTGCTTTCCGCCGAAAATATACATGACAGAGCAATTTTCAGATTCTTGCCGGCATGACCGCTATGTTCCTCTTTTTTTCAGATTCTCCATGATCCGTTTTTCCATCCTGGACACCTGCACCTGAGATATTCCCATGATCTTCCCAACATCAGACTGCGTCCTGTCAGCGAAATAGCGCAGATAAATGAGTTGGCGTTCCTCTGCATTTAAGGTTTCCAGCAGTTCTTTTAACACCAGCCGGTCAAGAATCTTGTCCTCACTTTTTTCCTTTTCCTCGATCTTATCGAGAAGCCGGATTTCACTTCCCTCTTTCTGGTGGATCGGCCGGTAGAGAGAGTCCACCTCTCCGCCTGCCTCCATCGCCTGTACCAGTTCTTCTTTCTCAACCCCTAATTCTTCTGATAGTTCTTCCATCGTAGGCTCTCTTCCCAGCCTGTCCGTTAATTTTTCTCCTGCCTTAAGGCTTTTGTACGCAAGCTCTTTTAGAGAACGGCTGACCTTGATCATCCCATCATCCCGCAAAAAACGCTTGATCTCTCCGGAGATCATAGGTACCGCATAAGTGGAAAATTTCACATCATAAGACAAGTCAAATTTATCGATTGCCTTGAGCAGACCGATACTCCCAATCTGGAAGAGATCCTCCGTCTCCACACCGCGCCCGCCGAAACGTTTTACAACACACCAGATCAGGCCGATATTTTCCTCTACGAGCTGTTCTCTCGCCTCTTTATCCCCGTCGTGTGATTTCCTGATCAAAGCGATTGTGTGGTCCATATCTCCCTTCCTTTTCCGACGGTCTTCTTCATCTTCACACGGGTGCCTTTGCCCGGCTCTGATTCCACTTCCACGCTGTCCATGAAGGCTTCCATAAATGCAAATCCCATACCGGAACGGTCCTGCTCTGGCAGTGTAGTGAACATCGGCTGCATGGCCTGCTGCACGTCTTCTATCCCTTTTCCGTTATCGCTGACTTCCACTGTAAGTACGTTTTCTGCTATCCTGCACCGGATGCTCACCTTGTGCACTTCATTTTCATACCCGTGTATGATCGCATTCGTCACTGCTTCGGATACAGCGGTCTTTACATCCGCCACCTCCTCCACGGTAGGATTGAGCTGCGTCATAAATGACGCCACCGCTACTCTTGCAAATCCTTCATTCTCAGAGCGGCTGTCAAATCTGATCTCCATTTCATTCGTATTTTTCATCTTCTTTCCTCCTCATAGATCTGCATTATTTTTGTCACCCCTGACAACGTCAGTATTTTTTTGATCCTGGCATTGGTATGGACTGCCCATACCTCGCCTCCGATCAGACTGACTGTCTTATACCGTCCCATGATAACCCCTATTCCTGAACTGTCCATAAAGTCCGTCCTGTCAAAGTCAAAGATCACATATTTGATATGATTCCTGTCGATCACGGCGTCCGCCTCCCTCTTGATCTCCTCCGCGTTATGGTGATCCACCTCCCGCGGCAGATAGATCGTCAGACAGTTCTCCTGAACCTGATATTTCATTGCTACTCCTCCTCGTTTTCATTCGCATCTAATTGTACATGCAAAAAGGATATACCAATTGGTATATCCTTTTCTTTCGTGTTTCTTTTCCCTTTATCTATCTCGTTGTATGTATCGAATATAAAGCTCTTATCCTGCCGGCTGTCGCCTTACTCACTGCTGTCGCCGGAAGTGCTGTCATCCGCGGCAGCCGAAAGAGTATCCAGATTCGTCTGAGCCTCTCCCGCATATTCCGAATCTCCATACTCATCCACCACTCGCTGGAAATAAGTAATTGCATTCTCATTATCCCCGTTGCCCATATACGCCTGCGCAAGATTAAAAAGGGCCTGTCCGTCGTTATATCCGGCATTCATGCTGACAACTTTCACAAGGGCGTCAATAGCTCCCTGGTAATTTCCCGCATCCAGAGCTTCTGTTCCTGTAGAGAAATTTGTATCGCATGCGCTTGGATATATCTCGCTCGTCAGTTCATCATACCGTGACTGCCCGCTCTCTCCAAGAGAATCCCGGTTAATGCCGATCAGGGTATCTGCCATTGTAGCATAACTGTACTCTCCCGAATTATACTGATCTACAACTGTCATAAGACTCTCATAACTGTCCCGGGCCGTCTGGGCCTGGTTTGCATCAGCCTCTGCCTCTTCTCCGGATGCCCGGTAATTATCCAATGTCCTCGTCTGGGCGCTGACCTGTGCTTCCAGGGTTTTGATCTGATCGCTGTAGTTACGCATCTGATCATTCATCCGCTCATTTTGCGACTGGTTTACAGCAGGCGCCACAAGGAACCATATGATCGCCGCACCGATCGCCGCACCAATGAAAATGTTAGCCACTGCGAGATGGCTTGCCATCTCTTTGACTCTGGAATGCTTTGGCTGAATGATCGTTTCATTACCCAGGCTGTACTCTACGGCTTCCTCTTTCTTTTTCCCGGACTTGCGCCGCTGTTTTCCTCTCTGATGTGTAAGCTCATGCATGTATTTCAGTGTGAGCTCATTTCCTGTATCCAGTTTTCTTGCCTGCCGGACCATCTGCCGCGCCCGCGTATACTGTCCTGTATGCAGGTAGAGAAGGGCAAGCAGCTGGTGTGCTTTCAAAAAAGTCGGATGGGATGAGACCACCTGCTTCAGCTGGATGATTGCCAGATCTTCTCCATTCTGCTGACAGTATGCCAGACATTGATTATATTTCTTTATCGCCAGATTGATCGTTTCAAGTTCCCTGGCAGACGCCTGCACCGTATTGATATAATAGTCTGCTATATTATTATAGGAGCGCAGATTTTTGCTGATGATCCATTCCACCAGAGCCTCCGGCACCTCACCGATCCCATAGTAGACCAGTCCCAGAAGATTTCTGGCAGCAATGTTCTCTCTGTTAAACTGCAGACTGCGCCGCAGAGAGACGATCGCGCCGGACATATCCCGGATCTGGGCCTTTCGCAAACCATCGTTATACCAGTAGTTGGACTGATATACGATCTTTTTCGTATAATCCATCTATATCCACCATTACACTTTCTGTACTTACTTCTTCTGTTCCATAACCTGTTTCAGCAGGTCCGTCACATCCGAGAGATCTTCCTGATAGACAGCATCCTCGATCTCTTCTACCTCAAGACTTGGTTTAAACTTCTTTAACTCTTCTTCGTAATTCAGCATCTGACTTTACCTCCTGAATCAATTCCTTTATCATCCCTGTCAGATATAGAGACCCCAGGCAGTACACCCTCCGGTCTTCTCTGTTCTCAAGCGCCCATAAGAGCGCATCCTTCACAGATTCTCTGACTATGACAGGACGGTCCGTATATTTTCTGAAGATATCTCCGAGCTGCTCCGACCTCGTCCCGCGGGGATCATCGATATGTGTCACAATATATGCATCTGTCCTAAGATCCCTGCATAATGCAGCTGCCATCTTCTCGTATTCTTTGTCCTTTACCGCGGAAAATAATATGATATTTCCCTGTTCATCCTGCGGAATACTCTGCATAAACGCCTCAACCGCGCTTATATTATGTGCCCCGTCAACATACACTCCAGGCAGGATTTCTTCCATCCTGCCGGCCCATTTTAATTCAGACAGGACTTCTCTCCATCGCGCTGTATGGGCATCCTTCCCGAAGAGATACCGCATCACTTCCATGGAGAGCATTGCATTGTCCGGCTGATATATCCCGGTATTGTTTAATTTCCACGTGGTATTTCCATAATAATCACTGGAACAGGAAAATGCAATATGTTTGTCCTCTATTCCGAGAATTTCGTACGCGTCTTTCCCGATTTTTTTACAGAAGCTCCCGTTTTTCTCCGCCGCCTTTTCAATGACTCTGTCGCTTTCTTCCGAGGATGCGGCATAAAAGACGGGCACACCCGGCCGTATGATCCCGGCTTTCTCCGCTGCGATCTCTTCGAGCGTATCTCCCAGATACTGCATGTGGTCATACCCGATGGAAGTGATCACGCAGACAAGCGGCGGCTCTACCGCACTGGTAGCATCCAGCCTGCCGCCCAGACCAGTCTCCAGAACGGCATATTCCACGCCGGCTTCCCTAAAGGCTGACAGTGCCATTCCCAGAAGAAATTCAAAGAAAGTCGGATGGGAAAGGCCGCCTTCTTCCATAAGCCTGACCGCCTTAAGTGTTGTTTTAAAAATTCTGGTAAACGTCTCATCATCGACAGGCACACCGTCAATGACGATCCTCTCATTGATCTTCACCAGATGCGGGGAAGTAAAAAGCCCCGTCCGTTTTCCTTCCGAACGGAGCATCCCGTCAAGATAGGCACACACGGACCCTTTCCCGTTGGTTCCTGCCACATGGATCACTTTCAGATCTCTCTGCGGATTCCCCAGATAATCCAGAAAAGCTTTCGTGTGTACCGCATCATTTTTTTTGGTAAATTTAGGGATCTCCAGTATATATCCTACTGCCTCACTGTATGTCATTCTTCTTGTTCTTCTTCCTGATCGACAAACGCCTGCCGCCCGTTCTCAGGTGCGTTCGGATCCGCAGGCACTTCTGTCAAGGTATCGTTACTATATATATAAGTCTTTGATTCCCTGAATATAGTGTTGCTGGATCCCACCTGTGCCACCATCACGGTATCGCCATCTTCGATCTCAGACTCCTTCAGATCCAGCCTTGTATTATTCAGGAATGTCGTCGTCTGTTTTTCACCATTTATATAAACTTTGCTCTGCTTGGTGAAATTATCTCCATAGATACTGTAAGTCGTACCATCAGCCTGTACGACCATCTGGGAAAGCTCTGCATCCTTGACTCCCATGACCATATGCTCCTCGGGAACCGGCATGCCATACTTTTCATATACATACTGATCTCCGTACATCATGTCATACTGGAGCAGCTCCAGATCCGCCAGATAATTTTTAGTCTCGCGGCGCTGCTGGTGATAATTGAATACCGTTCCGGAATGGATATCCAGCCGGTCAAACACTTCAGCCATGATCTGATATGCAGCGATATTTTCGTCCTCCTTCTTCAGGCCGACATTGTCCCAGATGACATAGTTTGTGTTGTAAAGGTATCGGCTCTTAAGGTCCTTTGCCTCCAGGTTCATCGTCGGAAGATGATCTCCGTAGAATACAAGCACTGTAGGCTCGTTCCTGGACTCCACTGCGTCGATCAATTCGCCAACGAACTTATCCATCTCATGGACGAGATTGACGTAATACTCCCATGCATTTCTCTCGCCTTCATCCTCAACGCCGCTGACAACGATCTCCGGATCTTCGAGTACTTTCTCGGTCGGATATTCTCCATGGCCTTCCACACTTATGGTAAAGACAAAATCCTGTCCTTCGGTCGTATCCATGGATTCCATAATATTCGGCACAAGGATATCGTCCGTCGCCCATCCTTTCGGTGTTGTCTGCAGGATATTCATAAACTCCTTGCTCGTAAAATGGTCAAAGCCCATTTTATTGAATACCTGCGCACGGCTGTAGAAATTACCGCCGTTGTTATGAAGCGCCTCCGCACCATAACCAAGGGCTTTCAGCGCGCTGGCAGCACTCTCCATCTGGTTAAACTTCGCGTAAGTCTTATACGGATATTCACCCGGGCCAAAGAAACGCATGCTCATACCTGTAAGCACTTCGAACTCTGTATTGGCTGTACCGGCTCCTACAGACGGCACTTTAAAATACCCGGTGGAATACTCAGCAAAGAGTTTTCTCAGATTCGGGATCGGATCCTCTGAAAAACGCAGCCACTCCACTTCCGTGGGATCAAAGAAAGATTCGAGCTGGACAAACATAATATTGGGCATCTCGTCCTCTGAAAGCCCGGTACTGCTCTGTGTCAGCTCCCCATTATCGCTGATCTCATTCATCGTCTCTTCACTGTATCCTGCCGGCTCATTGATCCCTGTATTAAACAGGCTGGCTGAGAAACAGTAGGGGAACCCGTAATCCTCATACGCAAAAGCAATATTTCCGAAATAATTGGAAATGACACGCTTGTCGATTGCCTCATCCGTCAGCCACAGACATGCCGCAAACGAAATTCCGACGCCGCACAGCGCGATGATCCTGTGCATCTTTCCGGTATACTGTCCGCCTCTTCTCCACATAGAGACTACCCAGAACACAACAGCCACCACTCCGACAATGATCATCACCAGCTCAAATGTATTAAAGTAATTGCCTGTCAGCTCCAGCGCGTCAGATAATACTTTCAGATCCTGCGCATTAAATGGAGTGACACGTTTGGTGAGAAGATATCCATTGCAGATCCCTAAAAACAGCCAGAACACACTGAGCAGGATCCGGACAAATACCCTCCGCCGGAACAGATAAACGAGCATGAATGTCGTAAATATCATAAATGCATTATACAGGAACACAAGCGGCGTTCCCACAAGATAGTCCCATGCCTCAAAAAAGGACAGTCTCGAGACTGTTTCGATCAGGAAATTGATCACACAGGCCAGAAGGAACTGAAGAGGCAGGGAAAGCCTGTTCATCCATTTATAAACCGGCTGCATCCTTTTCGCGAACCTGCTGTTACGCCGTTCTTCGAGTATTCGCTGCCTGCGCTCTTTTTTCTCCTTGAAGTGCCGCTTGATATCTTCTTTTTTCAGATTTCTGACTTTTGTAAAAAATCCTTTGATATCAGGTTTCCTGATATGAATGCGTTTCATGTATGATCGTACATCCTTTCTTCGAATAAGAGGAAATCCCCGTCAACTTATTTCGCAAGCCCCGCCATTCTTTCTTTTACCTGTTCGAGCATCTGTGTATATTTTTCCAGCTTGTCCCGCTCAGCCTGGACCTTGTCAGCCGGAGCCTTGCTCACGAATTTTTCATTGGAGAGCATACCCTGTGCTCTCTTTATCTCTTTATTTAACCTTACTTCTTCTTTTGCCAGTCTCTCGCGTTCCTGCTCGAAATCCACCAGATCCTCAAGAGGCAGATAGACAACTGCATCCGGTACTACAACGGATACCGCACTGTCCGCGATTCCTTCTTTATCACCCTGAATCAAAATCTCATTTGCCATCATCAGTGGCTTCACAGATTCGCTGACTGCCCTGATACCGTTGCAGAGTTCTTCCTGTGTGCAGACAATATATACTTTCGTCTTTCTACTATTCGGTACATCCATCTCAGAGCGGATGTTGCGGATACCTTTTGTGATCGCTTTCACATGTTCCATCACGTTCTCATCCGCCGGGAAATTCCACTCGTCTTTGTACTTCGGCCACTCTGACATCATCAGGGACTCTTCTTCAGGCACAAGGGCGCTGTAGATTTCCTCTGTGATGAACGGCATGAACGGATGGAGAAGCTTCAGAGCCTGCCCAAGGACCGTCTTCAGCACCCACAGGACACATTCTGCTGCTTTCGGGTCTTCTTCGGCATGATAGATACGATATTTTGCCAGCTCTACATACCAGTCGCAGAATTCATCCCAGATAAAGTCATATACTTTCTGCACCGCGATACCGAGCTCGTATTTGTCCATGTTTTCCGTCACATCTTTCGCCAGTGTGTTTACCGCGGAGAGGATCCAGCGGTCAGCCGGCGTGAGCAGTGCATCGTCCGGTTTCTCAATGACTGCTTCGTCTTTCATATTCATAAGGATGAAACGTGACGCGTTCCATACCTTGTTAGCGAAATTACGGCTTGCCTCTACTCTCTCATTGTAGAAACGCATATCATTGCCCGGTGCATTTCCGGTCACAAGTGTAAGCCTGAGCGCATCGGCGCCGTATTTGTCGATGATCTCCAGCGGATCGATGCCGTTTCCGAGGGATTTGCTCATCTTGCGTCCCTGGGAGTCGCGCACCAGACCGTGGATGAGCACCGTGTGGAACGGCGATTTTCCGGTGTGCGCATAACCTGAGAATACCATACGTATAACCCAGAAGAAAATGATATCATATCCTGTCACAAGCACATCCGTCGGATAGAAATAGTCCAGATCCTCTGTCTTGTCCGGCCATCCCAGTGTGGAGAACGGCCACAAAGCTGATGAGAACCATGTATCCAGTGTATCCTCGTCCTGTGTGAAATGTGTACATCCGCACTTCGGGCACTTCTCCGGTGCGTGATGGTCAACGACAACTTCACCGCACTCGTCGCAGTAGTATGCCGGGATCCTGTGTCCCCACCAGATCTGACGGGAAATACACCAGTCTTTGATATTCTCCAGCCAGTGGAGATAAATTTTGTCAAAACGTTCCGGCACAAATTTAAGCTCGCCGGTCTTTAACGCATTGATGGCAGGCTTTGCCAACTCCTCCATCTTCACGAACCACTGCTGCTTGATGAGCGGCTCTACTGTCGTACCGCAGCGGTCATGAGTTCCCACTGCATGTGTATGCGGAACAACTTTCACAAGATAGCCCTGCTCATCCAGTTCTTTTACAATTGCCTCTCTTGCCTCATAGCGGTCCATACCTGCATATTTGCCGCCGTTTTCATTGATGGTGGCGTCGTCATTCATAATGTTGATCTCCGGCAGATTATGACGCTTGCCCACCTCAAAGTCGTTCGGGTCATGTGCCGGCGTGATCTTCACCGCACCTGTACCGAACTCTTTGTCTACATAGTAATCTGCCACGATCGGGATCTCACGTCCTACAAGCGGCAGGATCACATTCTTGCCTACGATATCTTTATAGCGCTCGTCATCCGGATGCACAGCGATAGCCGTATCGCCCAGCATCGTCTCCGGACGTGTCGTCGCGATCTCAAGGAAACGGTCTGTCCCCACAATCGGATATTTAATATGCCAGAAATGTCCTTCCTGCTCCTCATGCTCTACCTCTGCGTCAGAAAGGGAAGTCTTACATTTCGGACACCAGTTGATGATCCTCGAACCTTTATAGATGTATCCTTTGTTATACAGACTGATAAATACTTCCTCAACTGCCTTGGAGCACCCCTCATCCATAGTAAAGCGCTCTCGGTCCCAGTCACAGGAGATTCCCAGCTTCTTGAGCTGGTTCTCAATAGTTCCGGCATATTCTTCTTTCCACTGCCATACTCTTTTCAGGAACCCTTCACGTCCCAGTTCTTTCTTATCGATACCCTCGTCTTTCAGCTGGTTTGTCACCTTTACCTCTGTAGAGATAGCCGCATGGTCTGTTCCCGGGATCCACAGTGCGTTATATCCTTCCATTCTCTTGTAGCGGATCAGGATATCCTGAAGTGTATTGTCAAGAGCGTGGCCCATATGAAGCTTTCCTGTGATATTCGGAGGCGGCATCACCGTCGTAAACGGTTTTCTGCTGCGGTCCACTTCCGCATGGAAATATTTGTTTTCACACCATTTGTCATACAGTTTTTCTTCGATCGCTTTCGGATCATAAGTCTTTGCTAATTCTTTGCTCATTGTGTTCTCCTTGTCTCTCCCTCATAGAATTCCTGCGTCCGCCCTTATCCCCGCATCATGCGCATTCATGGAACGGACTGTATCTTCCCGGTGTTCACGGAATTTTCACAGTTACATAAAGAAACGCCCTTTACATAACGTAAAGGGCGAAGAATCCGCGGTACCACCTTGTTTCATACATTTCCTTAATTCAGAGCGATTCGCTCCTGTCCGGAAATATACCTCTTGAGTCCTGTAACGTGGACCACTCCGGGACAGCTTACCCGCATATCCTGTAAGCACAGCAGACGCCTGCCGGGCTTATCACGCAAATACTCTTCGGCCATCCGGTTCAAAAGCTACCTTCCACTGTCCTTTTTCCGAAACCGCCTTCCAGCCCGCGGACGGTTCTCTCTGACGGAAGTAACAGTGTACTCCTCTTCCTCGTCACCTTTGTTACAATAGTATTAACTAAAAATTAACTATCAAATACTATAGTCGCACAAGGCGGTTTTGTCAAGAAGTTTAGATAATCTTAAGATATCAGTTCATTCCACCATATCTTCTATCATCCCCACTATATCATATCCGTAATTATCACCGGTCGCCCAGCCAACCCCCTCCGGGTTCTCCTGCTGCCCGAGCCACTGCACATAAGGCGCCGAACCTTTCTTCACATACTCATACCGGTCATCCACACACTCCTGGTTCAGAGAATCTGATGTAGCGTATGCCTTGAGATGCTGGATCTGTGCGCGTATCCCTGTCTGCACATCCGGATATGAATTGCCCGGCACACCGTTTCCCGTGGTACCCAGGCCTGCGAAATTAAACTGTTCTATAGAAGCATCTCCGCCATACTGAAGAAATCCCGTCTCTTTCATAGTCTGGGCAAACGCCACCTCCGGCCGCACTCCCTCTGCCGTCGCCTCATCATAATACATCTGGCAGAATGTCTCGATGGAATCCGCGCCGCCCTCGGAGAGTTCTTCCGCGGGATACTCCTCTCCGGATGCATTAAAATAATCGACCATCTCCCGAACAGTGACATTGCTGTTTCCCATGATCGGATACTGCCCGTCCGCTATTGTCTCCTGCGTCTCTTCTGTATCCGGGTTTGATGCCGAAGTATTATTCTCATTTTCCTGACTGGCTTTTGTACTGTCATTTTCGGCAGCGGCCTCAATCTGTTCACGCTCAGCTGCCCGTGGTGATAAAACACCCGCAGCTCCGGCCAGCCCGAGCGTGAGAACGATCAGGATTGCAAGACCTGCTTCCATATATCGTTTAGCTATATTACTGTTCCATTTCATTCATGCATACACTCCTGTGCTGATCAATCCGCATCTGCAGCGAAAACTTTGTATCGGATGCTGCTTACAGGTTTCTTTTCATATTATATTATATATGCTTCTGTCAATATGCATGAGCCGCTCGCTAAACTGCTACTTTTCTTTCGGGAACCATTATTCTAAGAAAACACCACTCTCTCTTTCTGATTTGTCTAATCTAAATGAAACACCTCATGCAGATCCACGGACACCGGACTGTTATCCGGATTCGTCTCCATGATATCAGCCATGAAATCCCACCATTTCCGGTTGATCGCAGTATCTGCGCTCTCGTCCCACTTTGCCGGGTCTTCTACTTCTATGTATCCGTAGAGTACCAGTGTCTCTCTGTCAAGAAAAATTGTATAATTCTTCCCGCCGTACTCATGGATCATATCCTGCATCTCCGGCCACAGCTCATTGTGGCGTTTCTCGTACTCTGCTTCCATACCCGGATAGAGCTTCATCTTAAATCCTTTTCTTACCATATCGATTTACCTGCCTTTCCTGATTTTACTTTCTATAATATATATTACTCTATATAGCATCGGCAGCATAGAGGAATAATCTTATAATTCAGGTAAAATTTTCTGAAACAGAAAAAGCAGCCTGCATAGACTGCTTTTTCTCATTTAACTTTATAATACTTAATCTCTCTTCCGTGATGTGATCACGCTCTGGATCACGAGGAACAGACACAGCATAGCCGCTACAGTGATACCTGTCCACCATGCCTCGTCCAGTCCGACGGAGGATACGATGTTCTGGATCGTACTTAAAGACAGCACGCCCACGAATGTACCGATAATGTTTCCGACACCGCCTGTCAGCAGAGTACCGCCGATGATGGAGGATGCGATGGCATCCATCTCCATGCCAGATGCATGGGATGCGGAACCGGAACCTACATACAGGAAATATACATAACCGGCAATTCCTGCCAGGACACTACACATCAGATGTGCAATAAATTTCGTTCGTCTTACATTGATACCAAGCATCAACGCGCTCTGGCTGTTGCCTCCCACCGCGTAGAAAGAACGTCCGAGCTTCGTCCAGCGGAGCATGACGAACAGTCCGATCACGATAACGAGCGCCACGATAACTCCGATATTGATGTAAGCATCTATGTAATTGCCGAGACGGTTTACATTTCCCATCCCCGGAACGATGATACGTGTGTTTTTCAGTGCTGTAAATGCTTCGTTCTGTACGTTGAACGGCTCTGTATGTACGATCGTCGTCATACCTCTTGCAAAGAACATACCTGCAAGAGAGATGATAAACGGCTGGATCTCAAGGTACGCAACAAGGAATCCCTGAACGATACCATATGCAAGACCGATACCGAGAGCCAGAAGGATAGACATCGGCACATTCCAGTTCATATAGTCGAGGCTGACTGCACAGCTCATGCAGACAAGTGCCACTACACCGCCGACAGAGATATCGATACCGCCTGTGATCATAACAAGGCTCATACCGCAGGCTGTAATGATCAGCGCGGACTGCTGCATCAGGATATTAAACAGGTTCTGTGCATTTAAGAAGCCTCCGCCAAGGAATATCATGGCACCGATATACATAATAAGGAATATTGCTATTGTTATGATCAAAAGCAGATTTGCATCTGTAATCTTCTTTTTCTTCTGCACCTGACCGGCAGCTGCAGATTTTTTTGTAGATAATGCCATATCAGCCGACCTCCTTTGCATTGTGCGCTCTTAACTTCTTTCCGAGAGAAGCAAGACGCTCTTTTACGATCGGTGCACTCATAACCACCAGAATGATCACGACTACGGCCTTATATGCCGGAAGGGCTTCTGATGCGACTTTAAACTTATACAGAGTCGTCGTCAGGAACTGGATCGTATACGCACCCATGATCGAAGCCGGCATATTGAACTTACCGCCGCTCAGTGCATTTCCGCCAAGTGCGACTGCCAGGATGGCATCCATTTCAATATCTTTCGCGATGACTGAATAGTTGATCGTAGACAGACGGCTTACTTTGATCAGTCCGACAACTGCAACACAAAGTCCCAGAATGACGAAAGTGATAAACTTGATGAATTTCGGGTTCAGTCCGTTCAGTCTGGAGGAACTCTCATTGATTCCGACTGACTGTGTATAAAGTCCGAGATTCGTAAATTTCAGTGCCAGAGCAGTGATAACAATACATGCGATCGCAATAAATACCGGCGTCGGAATCGGGATTCCCGGAATCATTCCTCCAAAGTATCCGAATGTAGCGTCGCTGACGATCGGAAGCTGATTCTGGTTGATCCATGCCGCGATGTTACGTCCTGCTGTATAGAGGATCAGGGTGGCGACCATAGGCTGGATCTTAAATTGGGCTACCAGTATACCATTGAAAGCACCAAACAGCATAGATACCACGCAGGCTACAAGAAAAGCAACGATGATCGGCGCCTGAAGCTCTGCCGGTCTCGCCTCTGTGCCGCAGAGTACACGCAGGATCACACTTCCGGCGATCGCGATCGCTGCACCCACGCTGATATCCTGCCCGCCGGTCGCCGCTGTGACAAGCGTCATACCGATGGCAAGGATCGCGAGTTCTGAACCATTGTCAAGAATCGTGATGATATATCCCGACAAGACCGGATTTCCCGCACTGTTGTAACCAAATTTAATCTGATAAAAGCTTGGATCCATGATCAGATTGAAAAGTGCCAGCAGCAGCAGAGCCACGATCGGGATAAATATCTGTTTTCTCGTCAGATTTTTCAACATCTGACCTACACTTTTTTTGTTCGTATTTGTCTTTTGCATTATTTTATGTCACCTCCGGCGATCGTACTCATGATACTGTTCTGTGTCAGCTCATTTCCTGATATCTCACCCACAACTTTGCGGTCTCTCATAATGATAAGACGCGAACATGTACGGAGCATCTCGTCTGTCTCTGAAGAAATAAACGTAACGCTCATTCCCTCGGACGCCAGCTTGAGTACCAGTTTCTGGATCTCCACTTTTGTACCGACGTCAATACCTCTGGTAGGCTCATCCAAAATGAGATAGTCCGGATGTGTCAACAGCCATCGTGCAAGGATAACTTTCTGCTGATTACCACCGGAGAGCGATTTGATCGGAGTATCGGTAGAGGCTGTCTTAATGTCAAGAAGTTTGATATACTCCTCCGCGATCTTGTTCGCCTCTGCCTTTGAATATGGGCGGAAAAATCCGCGCAGTACCTGCTGTGCAAGAATGATGTTGTCCCGCACAGAAAGATCTCCGACAATACCGTCCACTTTACGGTCTTCCGGAAGATATGCGATTCCATGTTTCATTGCATCGATTGGTTTTGATATCTTTACTTTTTTACCTTTCACTTTTACAGAACCGGCAGTAACGTGATCCGCGCCAAAGATCGCACGAACACATTCGCTTCGGCCGGAACCGAGCAGTCCTGCAAAACCGTTAACTTCGCCTTTCTTGATATGGAAGTTAAACGGTTTGATGCCGGCGTCACTCTGAAGACCTTCTGCTTCAATTACATACTCAGATTCATCTGCGCCGTGATATACAGGACTCTCGTCGCGGATTTCTGACATATCATCGAGTTCTTTTCCGAGCATCTTCGCTACAAGCTGGACTCTGGGCAGATTCTCGATCTCATATTCGCCTACGAGCTGTCCATCTCTTAAAACAGTGATCTTATCGCAGACTTCATACACCTGATCAAGGAAGTGAGTAACAAATATAATACCTACACCTTTTGCCTTCAGATCCCGCATCAGACCGAACAGCTTCTCAACTTCATTGTCATCCAGGGAGGATGTAGGTTCATCCAGAATGAGCACCTTACATTCCATATCCACGGCCCGCGCAATGGCTACCATCTGCTGTACCGCGATCGAACAGCTGGAGAGCTGCTGTGTCGCCTCTGCCGGGATGCCAAGAGACTTCAGGATCTTGTCTGCATCCCTGTTCATCTTCTTCCATTTCTGTCCCACTCCTTTGGTACGTCCGATGTACATATTCTCGGCAACCGTCAGGTTCGGGCAGAGCGTGATCTCCTGATATACGGTACTGATTCCCAGATTCTGCGCATCCTGCGGAGAATGGATCACTGCCGGCTTATCCAGACCCTTGAGGAAGATTTCTCCTTCATCTTTCTCATAAACGCCTGTAAGGACTTTGATCAGTGTAGACTTGCCGGCACCGTTTTCTCCCATCAGAGCATGGATTTCGCCCTCGCACAGTGTAAAGTCCACTTTGTGCAGGGCACGTACTCCGGGAAAGTATTTGCATATGCCTCTCATTTCGAGTACAGATTTTTCTTTCACCAGTATATTCACCTCTCAACCTTTTTTAGAAAAAATGCGGCGCAGACGTACTTCTTTTTGTTCCGCCGCGCCGCGTGCTTTTATACCTTTATGTATTCCTGGCGTCTGTGACTGTCCGTTACTTAGATACCGTAGTTATCGATATCTTCCTGTGTGATCGTTGTTGCGTCGAAGCCCTGCTCCTCAAGGTAGATCGTCTTCTCTTCAACTGTTCCGCCGCTCTCGATCGTCTGGATTACTTCGTCGATGTAGGATGCCTGATACGGGTTGCACTGTCCGTCGTAGTTCCAGTTTCCTTTAAGCAGTTCTTCCAGAGCCCATGTGTTTGTATCGAATCCCATGATGATGACATCGCCGTCAACACCGTGAGAGATGTTTGCCTGATCGAGTGCTGCAACCGCGCCTCTTGCCATATCGTCGTTCTCAGCATAGATTACGTTGAAATCCTCGCCGGAGTCAATTACAGACTGAACGATCTGCTGTGCAGTCTCAGCGTTCCAGTCAGCTGCCTGCTGTGTTACCAGATTCCAGCCATCGGACTCAACTGCATCATTAAGAGCACCTGTACGTCCCTGCTGAGCTGCTGATCCCATAACACCCTGGATGTGGATGATATTGTACTCATCAAGTCCCTGATCTCTCAGCCAGTTAACTGCTGTCTCTCCTTCTTTATCCATATCGGAGATGATTGCTGCCTCATAAAGGCTCTCATCTGCGTCAATTACACGGTCGAAGAGGATTACTCTTGTTCCTGCATTCTGTGCATCCTGGAGAACTGTATCCCATCCTGCTGTATCTGCTGCGGAAAGGAGAAGATAATCAACACCGTCCTGGATAAACTGCTGAGCTGCTGTGATCTGCTCATCGTTCTTTAAGCTGTATGCAAATGAAGCGTCATAACCGTTCTCTTCTGTGAACATTGACTTCATGTCATTGTCATTTGCTGTACGGTATCCGGACTCGTTCGGGTCATTGTTGATAATACCGACCTTGATCAGATCTCCGCTGCCGGAATCTTCTGTTGTCGCTGCTGTGTCATCTGATCCCGAAGATGAAGTATCTGCACTTCCTCCGCCGCATCCTGCAAGACTCGCTACCATTGCTGCTGACATTAATAATGCTGCAATTCTTCTTTTCATTTTGTTTCCTCCCTTTTAATGAGTATTCTTCCGCTCTCTTGCGGACCGTATGTTCCGGGATGTCTCATCCCTGTGTCTATACGATACCATCCCAAAATTTTCATTTCAATCCACAAACGCCGGTTTTATCAAGGTTTATAACATATTTACAATACAAATTTTACATGATATTATATCTTTTAAATACAAATCTTATCAGAAAGGTTATTATTTTCAGATTCACGTATAATATTTTTATATTTGTACTGTTTTGCATAATTTTTTGAAACGGTTCGCTTTCTTTTTAGATACTGTGCACAATTAACACGGATAAAAATAAAGTTGAATAATTATTTATTCTTCCATTGCTTATATAAGATTTTTTACTTTGAAGGAATAAAAAAGTCGAAAATTAAAGGAGGATTTTGCCATGTCCATCAAGTACAAATGGCTCGCCGGAAAGCTGAAAGAAATGATAGAGAAATACAGAAAAGCCGGAATAGAAAAACTGCCTACAGAGCATGAACTTTGTTCCAGATATCATGTGAGCCGCCAGACAGTACGGCAGGCTCTGTCCCTTCTGGAGAACAGCCGGCTTATTGTAAGGAAACAGGGGAGCGGTTCTTACATAACGGGACTTTCCTCTGATCCTTCCCGCAACACGGTGGCAGTCCTGATTTCCGATGATCAGGAATACATTTATCCGGGCGTTCTTTCAGATATCCGGACCGAACTGGACGAGAACGGATTTTCCAGCCGCGTCTATATTACCGGGAACCGGACAGAGATTGAATATCAGATCCTGCTTGATCTGCTCGACTTTCCTCCCCGCGGAGTCATTGCAGAAGGATGTAAAAGCGCTCTTCCCAGCCCTAATCTCAATCTGTACCGCCGTCTCATCAAAAAAGGGACTTCTGTTGTGTTTCTCCACAATTATTATCCCGCGCTGGAAGGCAGCCTGTATGTAAAAGACGACAATGCCGTCGGAAGCGCCATACTTGTGCGGCATCTGGCTGAGCGGGGACATATCTCCATCGGCGGTATTTTTAAAACCGATGATCTGCAGAGTATCGAACGCTATCAGGGATTTATGGAGACAATGCGCGCCCTGCACCTCAACATAGCAGATGAAAGGATCGGTTGGTTTGATTCCCGTGACCAATATGCCCTGGAATCTGCAAGAGACACCTCATTTCTCAGAGAAATCGCAAAAGATGCTCTGAGTTCCTGCACTGCCGTCGTCTGCTATAACGATATGATCGCATTCTATCTGATGCAGGAACTCGGGCGGGTCGGTTACCGGCTTCCGGAAGATATGGCTGTCACAGCTTTCGACAATACTTACCTGAGCAATTACGGCCCCGTCTCTGTCACTACTCTCTCCCACAAGCCCCACGAAATGGGAACTCTGGCTGCAAAAACACTGATCCGGCGCTTAAAAGGACTTCCCGCAGATTCGCAGGAAGTCCCATGGAAGCTCAATCTGAAAGAAAGTACGAAGCACTTTATCTAACCATCCGCTGCCGTGTCCGGTACAGCAAAAGGGGGCTATTCCGCCGTTCCCTCCTTGCTGCCGGCGCGGTATTCTCTCGGGGTCATGCCCTGTGTTTTCCGGAATACAAAACTAAAGTAATGAGCGTCTTTATACCCCACCCTGGCAGCGATCTCCCCGGACGAAAGATCTGTGCTCTTCAAGAGCTTCCTGGCGTTCTCCATCCTCTTCTCCGTCACATACTCCACAAATGTCTTATTCATGCTCTGACTGAATACGGCGCTCAGATAATTCGCACTCACCTCTGCCTCCGCGGCAACCGTATTAAGAGACAGACTGTCATGCATATAATTTTCATCAATGTATGCCAGAGCACGGCTGATCATCTTTTTGTTCTGTCTGCTGCTGGCCTTTTCCCTGATCTCAAAAGCGGCCTGAAGCATGTGGACAAAATAAGCAGGCACCTCGTCTGTTTCTATATTCATCTCCTGAGCGTAATCGCCGATCTTGTCCATATACTCTTCTTTGGAAGCTCCCAGAGACTCTACATATGCAATCGTCGTAAACCGGATATTGAGAACAACATAAGCCCGGAACATTCTGGACTTCAGCGCTTTGCTGATACTCTGGAGGTAAGACTCTACAAAGTCATGGATCTCGCTCTCATTTCCATGTTCCAGAAAATCCCGGATCACTTCCTGCGCCATCGTAGCCGGATCGACACTGTCTATATTCTGCTCCTCCTGAGCATTGATATAGTCCTCCAGCGTCACCCCGGACAGAACATGGAGACCCGGCATTATAAAGCGATAGGCGAAATAGTGGTTCACCTGCCGGTAACATTCCGGAAGAAGGCTCAGTCTTTCCACAGGACTGCCCACGGCTACATACCACTCCAGATGTTCCTGACGCACACAGAAATCCCGGATATGCGCCATTCCTTTTTCTGTAAGTTCTCCGATCTGGGCCTTTTCCCCGCGGATGAGGACCCCGTAGGAGCTGGCATTCCACCGAAACAGCAGATACTCCGGGTGCCGCAGGAAATACAGGAGCACCTCATCCTGATTTCGCATAAATTCTTCCATTCCCTCTCCTGAAAAATCCGGATTCTTCTCCTGCAGGTAGAACAGCAGCAGGTTATAACAGGGCGCCGTGATCTCAAGAGAGAGCTTCGCCGCCTCCTCATAGATTTCCTTGACCGGAAGTTCTCCCGTCAGCACCTTTTCCATAAACCGTCTTCTGGAAAACTGTTCATAGACATGCATCTCTGTCTGGTACTGGATCTGATAATCGTTTTTATCTCTCTCCTGTTCAATCTTATCTCTGAGTTCCAGAAGTGTCTTTTTCAGGGTAAGTCTGGTGATCGGCTTCAGCAGGAACTGGTCGACTCCGACTTCGATCGCCTGCCTCGCATATTCAAAATCATCATACCCGCTGATAATAATAATCTTCATCTTCGGAAATTCCTTGCTCACGATCCTGCTCAGGGACAGCCCGTCCATAAAAGGCATCTTGATATCCGTAATGAGTACATCCGGGCGGGCCTTGCGGATCAGCGGCAGAGCCATCTCCCCGTCCGCCGCCTCTCCCACAAAGCGGAATCCGTACTGTTCCCACGGAATATTGTCCCTGAGCCCGTCTCTTATTACACTTTCATCTTCTACAAGAAATACTTTTAACATACCAATCTCCTATATCGTCAGTAACTTCTGTTGTCAATCAATTCCTGTGTTACGTTATCCCGGGTAAATATCTGTTCCGGCACGTAAGAATACTTCTCTGCCTGCTCCCCGTCTTCCAGTTTCCGGATCACCTGCTCGATATACGGGCCCTGCTCCGGATTACACTCAATATCCACGTTGATCAATCCTGCCTGAACTTTCTCAAGGGCAGACCTCACCGCATCAAATGAGATCACGATAACATCGCCGTCCGTACCTGTAGATATTCCCGCATTTTCGAGTTCCTCCAGCACTCCGAAAGTCATATCATCATTCTGGGATACGACCACATCGATATCCCCGTATGTATCCAGAAGCCTTTTCATCTCTTCCCGCGCCTTGGCGGTTGTAAAATCTCCGCCGGTCTGTTCCAGTATCTTCCAGTTATCATGCCGGGCCGCCACATCATTGAAGCCGTTCGTGCGTCCGATAGTAGATGTACCGCCGTCTGTCCCCTGGAGCACTACGATATTGATCTCTTCTTCCGCGCGTTTTTGTTCTTCCAGATAACCGGCCAGCCAGTTCCCGGCATTCACTCCCTCCTGAAAGAAATCCGAACCGATCCACGCGGTAAACAGCGACTCATCTTCTGTCTGCACCATACGGTCCATGAGGATAACCGGTATCCCTGCTTCTTTTGCCTCATAGAGAACATCATCCCAGCCGTCCTCCTCAACAGGAGAAAATACGATATAGTCTGCCTGCTGGGAGATAAAATTCCGGATCGCCTTTATCTGGTTCTCCTGTTTCTGCCTCGCATTGTCAAAGATCAGCAGATATCCGTTTTCTCTTGTAAATACGTTCTGTATCGAAGCAGTATTGGCTGTCCTCCACACAGACTCGCTGCCGATCTGGGATACGCCTACCACGATCAGATCCTCATCTACTGCCTTATCCCGCTCTGAACTGCCGACGTCAAACTGCTTGCCGCATCCTGCAAGAAGCAGGATCAGCAGTATTGCCGCACAGGCCGCCTTCCCCGCTTTCCGTGCAGGGCCCGTCATCCATACTTTCATAATTCTGCCTTTCCCTCTAAATGATTCTGCTGAGACGTCTCAATCCGGCCTGATATCCCGGCGCCCGCTTTTATCGCCGGAATCAGGATCTCCACGATGGTTCCCCTATCTTTTACCGACTGGATTGAAAGCCCGTACTGTTCCCCGAAATACATATGGATCCGCTCGTTTACATTGGCAAGGCCGAAGCCTTTCTCCGTCTCCTTGCAGGGCCTGCTGATCTCCTTGCGCAGTTCCTCAAGCTCTTTTTCTTCCATTCCGGCTCCATTGTCCCTGACAGTCAGGCGGATGAGCTCCCCCGCCTTCTCCCCGTTGACATGAATGTATCCTTTTGCGCGCTTATATTTAATTCCGTGATAAAGTGCGTTTTCCACTACAGGCTGGAGGGTAAGCTTAAGGATCTGATAATCGTAAAGCACCTGATCGATCTGTATGTCATATTCTAGAATATCATGGTATCTCACAGACTGGATCTCAAGATAGCTCCTGATATGCTGCTCTTCCTCCCGTATGGTGATCAGTTCTTTTCCCTTGCTGAGAACCTGCCGGAAAAAACCGGACAAAGTGACTACCATATTGACGGCCTGATCCGGCTCATTTCCCTCGATCAGCCATACGATCGTATCCAGCGTGTTGTAGAGGAAATGAGGATTGATCTGTTCCTGCAGAAGCCGCAGGTCCGTCCGTCTGAGTTTCTGTTCATCCTCTTTGATCTGCCGGATCATCCCCTGCATATTTCCGGCCATATTATTAAATCCGTCCGCCAGTTCCGCGATTTCATCCCTCGTGTTGATCCGGGCCCGCGCGGTAAAGTCTCCCTGCGCAACTTTCTGGGTTGCATTATACAGCTCGCGCACAGGCTTTATGATACCTGAGGCGATCAGGACTGCCGTCACCGTGACGACAAGCACGAGCACGACAATGAAGACTCCGAACAGCACAATAAAATCCCTGATCTGGCCGTTCAGGTCCGCGGTCACTTCCTCCATATTCTGAGTCTGGTAATAGATATAATACTGAATGTCATCCTGAATCAGCTCTGTAAGGACATAAATGTTATTGTCCAGCCGTTTGATATTATCGTCATACTGGCCGTCAGAAGACGTAGTCTCGACAATGTCATCCACCCTGTCTTCCAGCGTAGCCAGATTATTCAGAAGGCTCTGGAGCCACACTCTGCTCTCGCTCTCGGTCGTTACATCCATCAGGTCAGTAAATTCATTTCTCAGCTCATCGATCAGCTCGTAAGGATTTTCCAGCGTCTCCGCCTCTGAAATATTGTCAAATGTGACGTAGCCCACAACCAGTTTATACATACTTTCATCCATTTCTTCCTTAAAATTGAGATTATAGTTGTTTGCCACGGTGATATCACTTACGATCCGCTCATAGACCCGGCTGTAATTACTCATGGACGCGAGCAGGTAGAATATTGCAAGCAGGAACGGAAACACGACCATAGCTGCAAGCATCAGTATCTTCGTCCTGACCGAAAACCGCATATGTCCCTTTTGTTTTCTGATGTCCGGCCGGTCACTGTTTTTCATACATTTTCCCCTCCAGATTATCCTTTATCTTCTCCAGTTTTACAGACAGCTCTCTCATTTCCGTCTGTCCGAATCCGTCAAAAAGCATCTCCTCCAGCCTTGCAAATCCTTCTTTTACCTCTTCCGCTTTCATCCGGCCTGCATCTGTCAGACTGATCTGATAAGCTCTCCGGCAGCCGGGATCCCTTTTTCTCTCGATCAGCCCCTGCTTCTCCAGTCTGTCCAGCGTCCGTGACATCGTCGTCACGTCAAGCATGCATTCGTCCGCCAGTTTTCTCTGGGAAACGTGCTCCGAAGATGCCAGAGATATCAGGATCCTTGCCTGCCCCTGTCCCGGCGTAAGCCCGATACTGAGAAGGAAATCCTGTACCTTATTCCGCTTAAGCTGCTCTATCTCAAACAGAAGCCGTCTCAGTCTCTGTTTCACGATCTTCACACCTCATTTCCACATTCCGTCTCATCTCCGCCAGCGCAGTATGCGCCGACGGCCATACAGCAGCAGCGCGCTTACTCCAGCTCATACATCCCCGTATAGAGCTGATAGTATCTGCCTTTCTGTTCCAGCAGTTCTTCATGGCTTCCGCGCTCTATAATACTGCCATGCTCAAGCACCATGATTGCTTTTGAATTTCTCACGGTTGACAGACGGTGGGCGATCACAAATACTGTCCTGCCATCCATAATAGCATCCATTCCCTTTTCAATCAACCGCTCTGTCCTTGTGTCGATAGAGGATGTAGCCTCATCAAGGATCAGTACCGGAGGCTGTGCGACAGCCGCCCGGGCGATGGCGAGTAGCTGCCTCTGTCCCTGTGACAGATTACTTCCGTCACTGTACAGCATTGTATCATATCCGTCCGGGAGCCTCCGGATAAAGGAGTCCGCATTGGCAAGCTCCGCAGCTCTTATCACTTCCTCATCCGCTGCGTCCAGTTTTCCATACCGTATATTGTCGGCAATGGTTCCCGTAAACAAGTGCGTATCCTGAATGACCATTCCGAGGGAGCGTCTCAGATCATCTTTTCTGATATCCCGGACATCGATACCGTCATAGAGGATCCGTCCCCCCTGTATCTCATAGAACCGGTTGATCAGATTAATGATGGTCGTCTTGCCGGCGCCGGTAGAGCCCACGAAAGCGATCTTCTGTCCCGGCTTTGCATAGAGACTGATGCCGGATAACACTTTTCTTCCGGGAACATAGCCGAACACGACGTTTTCAAACCTGACATCCCCGCGAAGAAGAGTCAGATTTCCCTGTGCGTCCTTCCATGCGTACTCTGTCTTTCCCGGGTGCATTACATCTGTCTCTTCATCTCTTCCATCTTCGGCCTCCGTAAGCGTACCTTCCTCATTCTCATGTACACGGACCAGCGTGACAGTGCCCTCATCGATCTCTGATGGTTCCTCCATCATATCAAAGATGCGCTCTGCTCCGGCTAACGCAGACAGGATAAAATTAACCTGCTGTGTGAACTGATTGAGAGGCATGGCGCTCTGACGCACATAGACAAGATATGCCGCAAGGCTTCCAAGATCCATCAGCCCCGCAATCGCCAGGAGGCCTCCCGCACAGGCCGAGACAGCGTAGCAGCCGTAGGAAAGGCTGACAATGCTGGGGATCATCATGGATGAATAGGCAAGTGCTTTTGTGGACGCTGCCCTGAGGTCCTCGTTTTTCTTACGGAACACTTTCATGTCTTCCTCTTCGTGATTAAAGATCTTCTCTACTTTCTGGCCTGCCACCATTTCCTCGGTGAATCCGTTGATCGCGGCCAGATACTCCTGCTGCCGGTCGAAATACGCTTTGCTCCGCTTTCCGTTCCATTTGATAAACCAGAACATGATCAGAAGAAATACGATCACGATAAGAGCCATCCGCACATTCAGCACAAGAAGCATAACGACCGTTCCGGTCAGGGTAAGGGAGCTCTGGATCACCATGGTGAAGCTGTTGTTGAGCGCCTCCTGTATCGTATCCACATCATTGGTAAACCGGCTCATCAGTTCTCCATGGGTATGGGCGTCAAAGTATTTCAGAGGCAGCGTCTGCACATGTGCAAACAGATCCCGCCGGATATCCCCTACTACCTTCTGCGACGTCTTTACCATCAGCCGGTTATAGCCGAACGTGGACAGGGCGCCGCACAGATACATGATCCCCATTCCGATCAGCGCAAGGATCAGTCCTTTTACATCTCCCGGAAGGATAAAATCATTGATCACCGGTTTGAGGAGATAGGTTCCCGCCACACTGGCGCCGGTACTGATCAAAACGAGAACAGCCACTACAAGAAGCAGCCATCTGTGATATCCCATATAGTGAAACAGCTGGCGCAATGCTTTCAGCGTATTTTTCGGACGCTTATACCCCGTATATCTTGCCATTACAGATCAGCTCCTTCCTTCTGAGACTCATAGATTTCCTGATATATCCTGTTGCTTTCCAGCAGTTCCTCATGAGTGCCGCAGCCTTTGATCCTGCCGTCGTCAAGCACTACGATCATATCAGCATGGCGCACGGAAGAGATTCTCTGTGCAATGATGATCTTAGTCATACGGGGCAGCTTTTCCTGCAGCATGGTCCGGATCCGCGCCTCGGTCGCTATGTCCACCGCGCTGGTAGAATCATCCAGTATCATTACCTTAGGCTTTTTCAGTATGGCTCTTGCAATGCAGAGACGCTGCTTCTGCCCGCCCGAGACATTCACACCGCCCTGTCCCATCTCCGTGTCATATCCCTTTTCCAGCCTTCCGATAAATTCATCCGCCCCGGCGATCCGGCAGGCCTCCTCGATTTCCTCCTGCGTGGCGTCCTTATTCCCCCAAAGGAGATTCTCCCGCAATGTACCGGAAAAGAGCGTATTCTTCTGGAGCACCATGGCGATGGAATCCCGGAGATGCCGCAGCGGATACTGTTCTACCGGTCTCCCGTCGATCAGCAGCTCTCCTTTTGTTACGTCATATAATCTGGGAATGAGCTGTACAAGGGTTGTCTTGGCAGAGCCGGTCTGCCCCACGATACCTACCGTCTGTCCGGCACTGATATGGAGATTAATATCAGAAAGGACATATTCCTTCGCATCTTTTCTGTATTTGAAATATACATGGGAAAATTCAATCTCTCCGCGGCTGACCGAAATGTTCTCTGCCCGATCCTCCTTGATGTCAATCTCCTCATCCATGATCTCTATGATACGCTTTCCCGAAGCCAGAGATCTGGTCAGCATAAGAAAGATATTTGAGATCATCATGAGGGAATTCAGGATCTGCAGGACATAACTCAGGAAACCGGTCAGCTCACCCACCTGCATGGTTCCGATCCGGATCATACCGCCTCCGAACCAGAGGATGCTGATGATCGTTCCGTACATGACAAACTGCATGGCTGCCATATTGGTCATGGCCAGCCTGAATGCCCGCTCAGACTGCGTCTGCAGGTTTGCATTGACTTCATTGAATTTTCCGATTTCATATTCGCCCCGCACATATGCCTTCACTACACGGACGGCAGTAAGATTTTCCTGAATGATGCGGTTCACCAGATCGATTGCCTCCTGCATCCGTCCGTAGAGCGGCCGCACATTTTTAATGATCAGCCACAGGCAGACAGCCAGCGTCGGAAGGGCCACCATAAACACAAGCGCCAGCTTCGCGTTGATGGAAAATGCGACGGCTGTGGCGGCGATCAGCATGACCGGTCCCCTGCAGGCGGGACGCATACCGCTCGAGATGCTGTTCTGGATATTCGTTACATCACTCGTCATGCGGGTCACAAGAGATGACAGCTGGAAATGGTCTACATTTGCAAAGGAAAACTGCTGCAGTTTGGCGTACTCTGCTTCTCTTAAATTCGCGCCCAGTCCCTGCCCCGCTATCGCGGAGAACTGCGCGCTGCCGACACCGAGCAGAAGCGCTGCTGCCGCACATACGAGCATCCATCCGCCCTGTTGGAAAATGTAGGCTTTATCGCCGTTCGCGACTCCGATATCCACGATATCCGCCATGATCAGAGGGATCAGGAGCTCAAAAAGCGACTCTGCCGTGATACACAAAGCCGCAAACACAAGATATTTTTTATATTTCCCGGAATAGGAAAAAATCCGTCTCAGCATATTTGACGCCGCCTTTCAATAGTTGTAGACACAACTATTGTATGCACAAGTTTTTTCAGATGTCAACCATGCAATCCCAATCCGAAATGACAGAAGCCGTACAGCGCGGAATTTTGCTTCCAGCACTGCACGGCCTCTGACCTTATGTATGATTTGACTTTATGGATAATGATGTTGTCTGAATCGATTTAGAATACGTCAGCCCACTCAGCGATGTTGTCCGGATTGAATTCGAATGGCTCGCCGAGGATGATCTCTGTACCACCGTCGCTTGCGTCAACTACTGTGTACGGGCTGTTCTCCATATCACCTGCATCGAATGTATCGCCTGCTGCGCCTGTGATGTCACCGGATACCAGTGCCATAGCTGTGTAAGCTGCAAGTTCACCAAGGTCGATCGGGTTCCACAGATAGAAGTACGGGCAAACATTGTCCTCTCCTACGTATGCTTCCATCTCGGAAGGCATTCCAAGACCTGTGATCTTCACGTCAGAGTTCTGATCCTGAAGTACTTTCGCTGCTGCATTGATACCAACTGTTGTCGGTGCGCAGATCAGTTTCAGATCCGGATAGTTCTGAAGAAGCGCCTGTGTCTGCTCTGTAGACGGCTGCGGCTCGTCATCACCGTATACGATGTCTACAAGCTCAAGGTTTGCATATTTCTCGTCGCCCTCCATTACATTCTGCATTGCTTCGATCCATGCATTCTGGTTCGCTGCCTGTGATGTAGCGGAAAGGATTGCCCACTGTCCTTCGCCTCCTGTGATGTCATAAACTGCATCCATCAGAGTCTGTCCGATGAGCTCTGTATCAGCCTGGTTAACAAATACCTGACGGCTGTCAGCGTTTGTCTTAGAGTCAAAGCAGGATACCTTGATTCCTGCATCCATTGCCTGCTGCAGTGTTGCCTGAAGTGCGTTCTCATCGTTCGCTGCTACAGAGATAGAGTCAACGCCCTGAGAGATCAGTGACTGTAAAACTGTGATCTGAGCGTCTGCAGTAGCCTGCTCCGGATAACTTACGATGCATTCTGCTCCGGCTGCCTCGATTGCTTCCTGGAAACCTTTTGCTTCCGCCTCATTGAACGGGTTTCCTGCTGACTTCGGAACGATCGCGAATGTACAGTCAGAAATATCTTTCGCTTCCCCGCTGTCCTCTGTTGTAGCTGCGCTGTCATCAGATGAAGATGCATCAGATGAGCTGTCTGAGCTTCCGGATCCGCATCCGACAATCATGCTTGTCACCATTGCTGTACACATCAGCAGTGCAACAATTCTTTTTTTCATAATGTTACCTCCTCTTATCTTGTTTATCTTTGAACTTATTCTATCATCGGCCTCTCAGGACCGTGAATAGCAATATTTTTTGATTTCGGGTACTTTTTTTCAGTTTAGGACTGTTTCGCCATTTTTTTCATCGTTTTGATTCGCTGGCTGATACCCGGCATCAGTACAGCGATGATGAGCATCAGACCGATGATAACAAGGATCAGCTGTGTATTCATATTGATCAGCCCAAGCGCAACTCTCAGGCACACAATGATGAATGCAGCGATAAATCCGCCCACCAGATTTCCTTTACCTCCTGTCGTGGCGATTCCTCCGAATACAGCCATGGCAATAACTTCCATCTCAAATCCCTGGCCTGTCGTCGTGTTCGCACTGAACAGCACGGACAGAAGAACGAGAGCACAGAACCCGGACATCAGACCTGCAAGTGAGAAAACAATAAATCTGATTTTCTCAACCTTAATACCTGCATAATATGCCGCTGTCTTATTGCTGCCGATGGCATAAAGCTTGCGCCCGAATGTTGTCTTTGACAGGACAACAATGAAAATAACAGCAGCTATCACAACGCCGAAGAAAGAGATTGGGAACGGTCCCACCATTGTAGTCAGCGGGATCAGATCCGCCGAATTCGTATAGGAAACTGTACCGCCGCTTCCCATGGACATCTCCGCAATACCGCGGAAAATAATCTGAGTAGCCAATGTTACGATCATAGAAGGCAGCTCTGTAAATTTTGCAAGGATCGCGCCGTTGATCGCGCCGCAGATCAGGCCGACCAGAAGGCATACAAGAATAACAACCGGGAACGGAAGTCCTGCATTTCCTGCAAAGCAGGCCATCGTCGCGCTTAAGCATACGATAGAACCTACGGAGATGTCAATGTCTGCAAGGATCAGGATATACCCCATCGGGAACAGAATGAAGATTTCAGCCAGATACCTCGGCATCTGCCTCAGTACGTTTGCCGCCGTATAGTTCTCCGAGAGGATCACTCCCAGAATATTGACTGCGATAAATATAAGTACCAGCGCTCCCTCCCACGAGAGTACTCTGCTGAGCGCACTCTTGTTGGAAGTAATTGATATTTCTCTACCGGACTTTCCAGCCATAACTACATCTCCCTCCTTTCCAGATTTGCTCTGTCCATCATACGCTGAGTAACAACATTGAGGACAACAACTGCGAGGATCAAAATACCTTTTACCATGTTCTGCGCGATCGCGTCAATCCCGACAAGAGGAAGTGCTCTCGTGATCAGAGCAAGGATCAGGGCTCCTAAGAATGTTCCGACTACACTTCCGCGTCCGCCGCTCATGCTCACGCCGCCTATAACGCAGGATGCGATGATATCCATCTCAAGTCCGTACTGCATATTCGGCTGAGCAGATGCATAGATCGATACAGAAAGAGCTCCACACAGGCCGGAAAGGAATCCCATGATCACATATGTATAGATCAGTACGCCGTCTACATTGATACCGGATACTCTTGCGGCCTCGGCATTACTTCCGACTGCGTAGATCTTACGTCCGACTTTCGTCCATTTCAGTATGATAAATCCGGCAATAAATACAACCGCAATAATGATATACGGTCCGACCGCTCCATCAGCACCGAAATCACTGTATCCTACCACATCCGCGCCGCTCGCCCACTGGTTATTACTGATCACATAGGCAAGTCCACGCCAGATGTACATAAATCCCATTGTAGAGATGATCGGCGCCACATTTCCTTTGGAAATGATCAGACCATTCAACAGTCCGCAGACGATTCCGATCACACTGCCGATCACAAATAACAGGAGTGTGTTTTCAAGTACTTTATACTTCAGCAGCATACCAACAACCATTCCTGAGAAAGCCAGGATTGATGCAACTGAAATATCGATGCCGCCTGTCAGGAGCACACAGAGCATTCCCACAGACATAACCATAGTCAATGCATTGTTGCGGAAGATCTGTGCAATATTGGTCGGGCTGATAAAGCTCGGGTTGAGGATCGTCGCAACGACACACAGTACGATCAGAACGATCACAAGGCTGAACTCCCTTGATTTCGTGATCTGTTTTAATACGGACTTCTGTTTCATCCCTGTGCCACCTCCTTCTTCGTGTTTCCTTTTTCCATCGAGAGCTGCAGGATGGATTCCTGAGTCGCTTCATTTCTGTTGAGGCATCCGGTAATGCGTCCTTTACACATAACGTAAATGCGGTCGCACATACCGATGATCTCCGGCATTTCGGACGAGATCATAATGATTCCGTAACCTTTCTTTGCCAGTTCTCCCATGATCGCGTAAATTTCTGCTTTTGCTCCGACGTCAACACCTTTTGTCGGTTCGTCCATGATAACGACTTTCATGTTCTTCTGAGCCAGCGCTTTCGCGACAACGACTTTCTGCTGGTTTCCACCGGAAAGAGAACTTGCCGGATCGTAGATAGAGACGGCTTTTGTATCTACTTCTTCCAGATACTGCTTCGCGACTTTCTTCTCTGCCGCTGTATCATTAAATCCGCTGTGCGCCAATTCGCTCTGGATCGGAAGTGTCACATTCTGGCCAAGTCCCCAATTTAAGATCAGGCCTTCTTTCTGGCGGTCTTCCGGAAGAAGGATGATACCTTCCTTCATCGCGTCAAGCGGCTGACGGATCTTGCACTGTTTTCCGTCCAGATATACTTTTCCGGCATTGGGTTTTGTAATGCCGCACACGCTCTCCATAACTTCCGTACGTCCGGCTCCGACCAGACCAGAGAGACCTACGATCTCGCCTGCGTGTACATTTAAAGATACATCTTTAAAATATCCGGTGCGTGTCATGCCTTCGATCCGGAATATTTCCTTGCCGATCTTTACATCCGGCTTCGGATACATATCCGTGATCTCACGACCGACCATTGCTTTGATCAGGTCCGCATTTGTAATGCCGTCCACATCATATGTACCGATATACTGGGAATCACGGAACACCGTTACTCTGCTCGCCAGACGGTACATATCTTCAAAGCGGTGTGAAATGAAGATAATAGACACACCTTCTTCTTTTAACTGATCCACGATCCTGTAAAGTTTTTCCGACTCGGACTGCGTCAATGCAGCTGTAGGCTCATCAAGAATGATGATCTTTGCCTTTGTGGAAAGTGCTTTTGCGATTTCCACCATCTGCTGCTGCGCAACGCTCAGCGCCCCCATCTCTTCTGTAGGACTGAAATCCGCGTCTAAGCGGTCAAGGAGTTTTTGTGCCTCCTGATTCATAACGTTCCACTGGATCATGCCGAATTTTCTGATCTCATGTCCCATGAAAATATTTTCTGTCACCGACAGCTCCGGATAAGACGTCGGATGCTGGTAAACTGCAGCGATTCCTGCTGCCTGAGCATCCCTCGGGCCTTTAAAACGTACTTTCTTTCCGTTCAGGAACATCTCGCCTTCCTCAGCGGCATGTACTCCGGTGATAACTTTGATAAACGTTGATTTCCCCGCTCCGTTTTCTCCCATAAGCGCGTGAACTTCCCCGCGTTTGAGCTGAAACTGTACATTGTTCAGTGCTTTTACGCCGGGAAAGATCTTTGTGATACCTTTTAATTCCAGAATGTAATCTTCTGCCACGCTCACATTCCTCCTTTCTCATTTTCTTTAGTATAGCATCGGTATTTTTTTGCAAAATAGAGGAATTTTTTTAGAAAACGGGTATTATTCTCCGATATACCGGTATAGATTAAATGATTTATTTCTGGTATGATTTAATGGAACTATTTAACAAAAGATATTTTGAAAAGAGGCTGCTATATGAAATTACTGATCGTAGACGATGAAATGCTCACACGTACCGGACTCATTTCCTCCATTTCCTGGGAAAATCTTGGAATTGACGAAGTATATGAGGCTTCCGATGGTATCGAAGGTCTGAAAATGGCCGAGAAACACAAACCTGAGATCATCCTGAGCGATGTGCGTATGCCCCGCATGAACGGCATTGACATGCTCTATAAAGTACGGGAAAACGCGCCGGATACAGTATTTATCTTTATGAGCGGCTACTCAGATAAGGAATACCTGAAAGCCGCGATCAAACTCCGTGCAGTCAATTACGTAGAAAAACCCCTGGATCTTGTTGAGATCGAACAGGCGGTGCGCACCGCCGCAGAACGCCATCTCCAGATTGTAGAGAGCCGGCAGTCCAAAGATATGAGACTCAATATCTTTGCCTCCAAACTGGCCCTTGCTCTGACGCATCCGTGGCATTCCATCAAAGAATCCGCAGAGCAGCTTGCTTCAGACTTCTGCCAGAAATACGGCACAACCGAAATTTTTCACGCAGCAGCCACAGTCATTGTACAGGCTCCTGAGATGATGGAGCTTCCTATCGACTATATCCAGACGATGGAGAAACAGCTTCACGACATGATCCGGCCATTGCACCTGCACATTATCAGTACTGCAAAAAAGACGAATCTGTTTGTGTTCCACATTTTCCGGCGAATGGATTTTACTCCCCAGCTTCTTCTCTCGATCGAAAGTTATCTGAAAGATATCTTCACGCCTGTAAAGAACTTTCACTTTGCGATCGGAACTCCGGTATCCGGACTTCACAGGATATATGACTCTTATTCTTCTGCAGTTATTGCACTGCAGAGCACATATTTCTTCTCTCCCGGTACTTGCCTGACGCCGGAACGTCTTCAGGAAGTTACCGGCAAAGAACCAGAGGAACAGATCCCCGCTTCATTTGCTGCGGCACTGGAACAGGGGAATAAAGATCAGACAGAAGAACTTTGCCGCAAGATGTATGAAAGCTGCCACGAAAATCCCTCTCTGCTGCAGCGTACGGTCCAGTCTCTCTACTACCAGCTCTTCACCATCATATCCGACCAGCGGAGGAGCCGGCAGATCATGAGCGATGAGCTCCGCATGACGCCAGAGTCCATTTTGGAACATACAGAGGGATTTTTCTTCTATCAGGATCTGCATCAATCTCTCATTGATACACTGGATCAGTTCTGGAGAGATCTGAACTCAGCAGAGCCTGAAAATTCTTCCGTCTATCTGATCAAAAGCTATATTCAGCGCCATTACGGCAACCCGATGCTCTCCACAAAGGAGATCAGTGAATATGCATCGCTGTCCGCATCCTACGCATGTACGATCTTCAAAAACGAGACCGGACAGACACTGAACCAGTATCTGACTGAGTATCGGCTGAAAAAGGCTCAGGAGCTTCTGGATGATCCGCGCAACACAGTATCCAGCGTCTCTACTATGGTAGGATACAATGACAGTAACTACTTCAGTAAAGCATTCAAAAAATATACCGGGATTTCCCCCTCTGTATACAGAGAAAGGAGAATCAAATGAGATTCTTTAAAAAGATACAGAATGCATACGGCAAATTGAATATCCAAAAAAAGCTGTCCATTATTGTAGTGACAGCTGTGACGATCCCCATGCTGCTGATCATCATCATATTTTCCGGAAGACTTTTTAACATGATCACTTCCGACACCATACGCCAGGAACAGAACAGTGCATCACAGACCGCTCCCCTTGTAGAAGATATGGTACAGGATATTCTGGATACATGCACATCTATACGAAGTTCAGATACTTATCGCTATATCTTTGACGATGAGATACACGATTCTGTAAATGATGCTCTTTTATCGCCGCAGGGGACGGGCCTTGCCAGCCTGCTGGAAAACGCCGGTAAAAATAATGTGATATCGGCCGCCCGTGTCTATATTGATGTCCCTGCAACGGAGCCGTGCTTTTCTGACGAAACTGAATATTTTTCTCCGCTTTCCCAGGTACGCAGGACATACTGGTACGGCATCTTTCAGGGCAGCCATCCCGCCACCCTCTTCTGTCCGCCCCTGTACTTAAGCCAGTGGGAAGCAGATTCTTTCGGCGACTGCGCCTATATTGTCCCCATGCGCATGCTGACGGTAGAGGAGGGGACTGTAACCTGCTATCTGGCACTGTATTTTCAGTCGAGTGTGCTGCAGCAGATCCTGACTGATAATCTGGTAAATGACGGAAGCCTTTCCTACATTACGAATGAGAGAGATGCTGTCATAACCACATCTGACTCCAATCTGATCGGTCTCTACTATGTAGATTATGAAAGTATAAGGGACAACCTGATGTCGTCCAACAGCTTCATTGAAAAACGGATCACAGGGAATCGAGTATTTGTCGGCTTTTACTATATCGAATCAGCCGACTGGTTTATGGTGACTGTCCTTCCTATTGGGCCGATCATGACCAAGACTGTGCAGATGCTGGGACTGTTTTTTGCAGTCTGCCTGATCTCGATCATTGCCGGCCTTCTTGTATCATTGTCACTGTCCCGCTCTCTGACCCGTCGCATCTCGGCAGTCAGCCACCAGATGAGTCTGGTCAAAAATGACAATCCGCCTATGATCATGAGCGAGTCCAGTTCTGTAGATGAGATTGGAGAGCTGGTAGAGTCCTATAATTATATGGTGCGCAAGATCAACCGGCTGCTTGCTGAGCAGGCAAAATCTGCAGAAGAACTGCGCATCTCCGAATTTAACTCGCTCCAGTCACAGATCAATCCTCATTTTCTGTATAATACAATGGATATGATCAGCTGGAAAGCCCAGAAGGGACAGAAAGCAGAAACCACTGCAGCGATACGCGATCTGTCACGTTTTTATAAGCTCACGTTAAGCAGGAAAAATACTATTACCACCGTAGGGAACGAAATCGAGCACGCCACGATCTACATGCGCCTGCAGAATATGAGATTCGGCAATACAGTAGATTTTGTTGTCGATATTCCGGACAGCATGCTTGACATCCACATTCCGACTCTGATCTTCCAGCCCATCATCGAGAATTCTCTGCTGCATGGCATTCTCGAGAAAGAAAGTAAGACCGGTACGATCGTCCTGACCGGATGGATGGAATCCGATGCCGCGGTTATTATGATCTCGGATGACGGCGTAGGGATTCCTGCGGAAAAACTTTCCACTCTTCTAACCGAAAAGGAAGAACAGATAAAAGGCAGCGGACATATCGGAGTCTATAATACCCACCGCAGACTGCAGATCCTCTTTGGAGTTTCCTATGGTTTAAGTTATTCGAGTACGCCCGGCCGGGGAACCGATGTGGAGATCCGTATCCCTCGTTATGAGAAAAAGAGCACACTGCTTCATCCCGGAGATCCTGAAGGTACTGACCAGGCTTCGGATCCGCTCTCACTTGTAGCCGTCTCCACGGCAAATGTACACCATGCTCCCGAAACAGTCACGCCGGATAAGCTGTCCAATAACATCCAGAATTTTCCCGGCAATATCCTGAACGTGGAAAACTTTCACAATGTGTTCCATGAATTTCCGCAGGGCGGCAATATCTTTCTGATCGCGCACTATGTAAATGAACCTTATTCAGAACACAGCCATGACTATTTTGAACTCAACTATATCTATCGTGGAACCCTGATCAACCGAATTGACGGAAGAGAAATATATATGTCGGCCGGTGATCTGGCGGTGATGAACCGAAATGCCCAACACTCTCTGATTCCACGCTCTGACAATTGCCTGCTTCTCAACATTTGTATCCGGAAAGATTTCTTCCGGAAAGCACTGCGCCACTCCGTGCGCAGACGCACCGCTCTTGGCTCTCTTCTGACCGGCAAAGGACTATATAAAGGAAATTATATATTCTACCCACTGAACCAGAACCGCAGATTCCAGGTACTTCTGTCCTCCATACTGCAGATTTACTCTGCTAACAGATTTCGTGAAACTCCTGAACTGGAGCGCCTGTTCCTGAGCCTCTTTGCGGAACTCTCCAATACGGCGGACTTCAGCTTAAAAGGCCCGGATAAGGAAACTCTCCGACTGATCGATGCACTGCGCTCAGAAGGGCTCCGACCTCTGTCAGAGATTGCCGAAAAGCTGGACTTGACCGAGGAATATATCACAGAATATGTGAAGCAAACTTATGGAAGAAATGTTTCCGATCTATTACGGGAAAAACGAATGAAATATGCCGGCGAACTGCTCAGCGACAAAAAAATGAGCCTGTATCTCATTGCTGAAAAATGCGGGTACGAAAATGTCACTGCATTTTCTGATGACTTTAAACACTATTATGGGACAAGCCCTGAAGAATACCGGGAGCAGATGATCTAAATTCGTATTTGTCGGACTGAATGACGATTGGAATAAGGTCTGAAAACAGACGGAGATGAGGCACTGAAATACTTTATTCGAAGCCTCAACTTTTTCCATTGAATTACTTCGAAGTCGCCTTCCTCACATACCAGTCATCTCT
>CAMMSL010000014.1 GCA_946499505.1 uncultured Lachnoclostridium sp. | reverse complement strand
CGCAAAGGGCTGGGGTAATTTTAAATTTTACCGCGGTATTATTTGGCGGTTACGAAGAAACAAGGAAAGGAACATCATGGGATATCGGGACGAAAGACTATGGAAAATACTGGAAGAGAAAGCTGCGCAGGAGGACAAGGAGCTGAGAACAGAGCGTCAAATAGCTCCGGAATATCTGTCTGCAGTAAAGATGGTCTGTGACTATGGTGTGCAGCGGGCAAAGGCGATCAGGGATACTTTTCCGCTATATACACTTCATGATGAAGTACATATCTGTAATGTCTTGAATCTGATGGCGGAACTCCTGGGTGATGAGATCGAGAAGCTTAACAGAGATGAGGCTGCGATGCTGATACTTTCAGCATGCTGCCATGATATCGGGATGAGTTACAGTAAGGAAGAAAAAGAGGAGCTTTTCAAGGATGGTCCGAGGATTGAACGCTATCTCAATGCGAATCATAGCGAATATATAAAAGCTTATCAGCATGGAGGAGAGAATCCGGTTCTGACAGACGATATGAAACAGAACTATTTACGCAGTATCCATCACGAGAGAGTTCGGGAATTGTTGAACAAAAAAGAATGGCCCTGGATACTTGACGGAAGGGTAGACAGAGATGATCTGATCCGCGTCTGCAGGAGCCATGGAGAGGGCAGCGCCTCGCTGAGTGATTTGGAAAAGTCACACCGGATCGATCTGCGCTTTTGCGCAATCTTACTCAGGCTGGCGGATATTCTTGATTTTGATTCAAGCCGGGCTCCGGATGCACTTTATGAGTATAGTGAGATGACTGGGCAGAGAAGTAGTTCCGGACTTTTTAGCAAGGAAGAATGGGACAAACATATGTCCTCTCACGGATTTGATTTCAAAAGTGTAAAAAACAGATCTTACCCATATCCGCTGGAATATAATGCTGTGTGCAGAGATATGCAGGTAGAACAAAAGGTGAACGGCTATCTGAATTGGGTAGACCAGGAGCTTGAAGACTGCCGAAGAGAACTGAGGCGTTTTAATGGAAAATGGCAGGACTTTATCCTTCCGGATAAGATCAAGCGTGGAATAAAAGCAGCAGGATATGTTTCAGGACAGTATCGGCTTACGCTTGATCAGGATCAGGTATTGACGCTTTTTACTGGCGAGAATCTTTATAATGATCCGGCAGTTTTTGTCAGAGAACTCATTCAGAATGCTATCGATGCTGTTCGGACCAGAAAGCAGATCGATCGGAATCTGCCGGCAGACTGGCAGGGACAGATTAATATTACTTCATGGCGGGATAAAGAGGGACGTCACTGGTTTCGAATCGAGGATAACGGCATTGGAATGACGGAGAGTATTATCAGAAATTATTTCCTTAAAATTGGACGCTCCTATTATAATTCAGACGAATTTACGCAGATGAAAATGAGCTGTGGGGCAGATCCGGATTATATGCCGATCAGCCGTTTTGGTATCGGAATCCTGTCCTGTTTTATGGGAGACCGGCAGAGTAACCTCATGGAAGTTAGCACGAAACGCTTTGAACAGGACAATAGCTGTGCGCCTGCGCTACGGATGAGTATGCATGGTATCAACGGATATTTTTATCTGACAGATCAGTCGAAAGGCCATAAAGGCAAAGAAATGCCGGGAAGAACAAAGGAGGAACAAAAGCCATATCGTCGGGAAGCAGGGACGGTGATCGCTGTGCGGGCAAATCTGTATCAGACGGGACAGTATCGAAGCTTTCGGGAAATCGTCGATAAGTATGTCGTGTGCCCGGAAGTGCCGATTCATTATGAAGATGAAGACGGTGCATATGATTATCCGACAGAGAAAGAATTCACAGATGCTGTACATAACTTCTATCCGTCAGAAGATCCGGAGAAGGATGGAGTGTTGGAGATCCCAATTCCGGAGGAAGAATTTGTAAAATTCTATAATGTACTTCCCGAGCTTGAACAGGTAAAACGGCCCTTGCCTAAGATCGTGTTCAAATGTTTCCCGCTCGATAATTATACGCGGTCTCAATATATGAAAGGTGCGTTATTTTTAATATGCCTGGATCATCCCATTAGTCTTGTTCAAACAGAAATATTCGGATCGAAAATAACTGTGGAGGTCGAGACTCATATTACGGTGAGTGAAAATGAAGAGGTAAAAGTGCATTTTTCTCTAGAATATACGTGGGGTATATATACGGAGATTGAAGCTGTATTTTGTCGGAATGCACTTGATATGTTGTATTTCACGCAGAAAAATAATTTATCCAGACTTCCGTCCGATATGAATGAAAATGACAGACAGAATATCATTACTTATGTTACCAAAAAGCACGGAAAAAGCTTAAATATCTCGTTGCCAAACCAGATGCGAAACTGGCTGAAAAGATATTATTTGAATAAAGAACACTGTATTACAGCACATAATGGTGTTTTATGTGCGGAGTATCCACAAGGATATAGTTGGTTTGCTCCTCTGTGGGAAGCCGGCCTGATCCTACTGAAAGATCGTTATCGGCCGATTATGACTATTGCACGGGATAATTTTGGCAAGCTTGATTTGGAAGCGTTATCTGATCTGAGCATGGTGTGTGGATATATCATCAAGAAATATCAAATGAATTTATCAATTCCATATGTACCGGACAGGAATATCCCGCTAAAAACATATTGGGATTTGTTGGATAAAAGACCGGAATGGATCGAATTAATGCGCGTAAAAAATGGAAAAACCGTAATCCCGGCAAAAGATCTAGACTGTATTGCCCAAAATGCGGGGGTAATTCTGTCAGATTTCCAGTCGTTGATGTGGCCCAAAAACCCAGAGGGGAATATCAGCATTAAAGATTTGGGATGTTATTACAAGTTGTGTGCCGCTTACCTGAGGAAAAATTATACAATTAAAGGGGACTTTATCCCGAGAGAGACAAGACTGATCCTTATGGATGGAAAAGAGGAGCTCCCGGCTCATTATGAAGAGTATTTTTCGGATTTTTTCTTTGTAAAGCCGATGAATAAAAATGAAACTGTATTAACTACAGGTGATGCTGAAGAGCGCTATACCTGCAATATGGATCACAGGCTCGCAAGGTTTATGATTGAAAATGCCGAGCTGCTACACAGTCGTGCCAAAGGGATATTTTACGAAATGATACGTATCCTGAGGGATGATTATAATTATCATTTGATTCAAAACATGAATCGCCAGATCAGTATATTGCGGGAATTGCCGGATCATCCTTTTGTCATACCAGACGGTCTGGAATTGACAGAGGCGGATCTGTGCTGAAATTAACCCAGGTGAATCGCCGGACATTGTGCCGGCGATTTCTATACAGAGAAACCATGCGATAGTCGCGTGGTTTTGTCGGGGGATCGCTCACCATTCCCCAACTTCCCGCACCCTCTCCTCCAGAAACTCCATCAACCCCTCCACATCAAACACCTTTACATCCCGCACTGCCTCTGCCGGCACCTTGCGGTATTCTTTCAGCAGTTCGATGATCTCACCTACTTTCGAATAATCTGCCTACACTATCCCCGAATCATGAGCAGGATACAGATCTTCCGGCAGATGATATTGTTCGCACAGCCAGGTATTCATCTTTGTATAATCGCCATAGTAATATTCTTCCGATAGGTATTGCTCCGGAGTGAGCAGCTGCCCGGTTTTCTTCAGCCGTACAGAACAGATATCCCGGCGCAGTTCTGCAGGATGCCCGTTTCCATCCAGATATTCAACGATTTGGGGCAAGTATCCGCTGAAAAATACTTTGTCAATATACAGATGGAGATAGTAACCGAAGTATACGGGCTCATGCATATGATCCTGATACTTTTGGCGGAATTCTTCCGGTCTTGGCCATATTACCATCCGGCCAAGATGACGTGGATCCCAAAAATGAGAAGCTGTTTTGTTGCGGACGGTGTCCGGCAGGAGATTACCGATGTAAAAATCATTCTGGAGATCGGGACGTCTGCGGAGCGAATCGCTTTTGGGAAGCGTATCCAGAAACATGTGTGCAGCTGTCAAATGTAAAATATATCCGGGCATGAAAATCACCTTAAAATAATCATATTAGCTGTCGGCTTTCCTTATCTGGCTCATCCTAAATGAAGTTCCTTTTTAATGCGTCCTGTAATACTTGTGAGAAGTTCACAGGAGGAAATAAGAGCGTCATCCTCTGATTTTTAGGGAGTGCCGGGGCTACCGGAATAGTAGCCCTGACTGCCTTTCAATACTATCAAGCACGGTGGCTTCCTATACAATTCACTTCGTACCAGCCATCGGCTTTTATTTTTATTTGCATTTCATTAGGTGTCAGGATATAATATACGACAAAATTGCTTCTTTTTAGAAATATACCAAGCTTCAGGTGCGGCAGTAGTTGGAAAAAGGAAATTATGATATGAAGATAAAACGAATTTCAGAAATAACGGCAGTGCTCCTCTTTATTGCATTCCTGCTCCTTTTGGTCTTTTCTCATCGGCAGGATCTGTTTACCGACACGACGATGAATGCGTTCAATACTGGCTGGACATACAGTTATCAGGATCAGGAAGGCGATACTGTGCTTCCGGCCAGTCTGGACGTTCCGAAAGATACGGAAGTTGTGTTTGCCAATACGATCCCGGATGAAGTCGGGGATAATTATGCGCTGGTCTTCCGGACAAGGATGCAGAATGTCAAAGTCTACATAGAAGACCGGCTGATCTATCAGTATCCCGACCAGGATCTGATCGGCAGAGAGATCCCCAGTGCGTGGAACTTTGTCAGGCTGTCAGAGAGTGACGCGGGACAGCGGATACGGATCTGCATCAGTTCGCCTTATACCAGATTCTCCGGAGGGATCAGCGGGGTCCAATATGGAGAGTACAATAATCTCGTGACCGGGATAATCTCGGCACAGATAAAAATATTGCGGATGAGCATATTGATTGCTTTCCTGGGCATGGCCGTCGTATTGCTCTCTATCGTGAGCCGCAGGTACAATATATTCACATGGCACAGGAACCTGGGAATGCTGCTGATCGTTATTGCCGTGTGGCTGTGCGGCGAAGCGGGAATGCCGTCCGGAAAGGTGGGGCTGGAAGCCTGGCATTACTTTGCTTTAATATCACTGCTGTTCTGCCCGGTATTTCTGAATGCCTATCTATATGCCAGATGGAAAGACGACCATGGGAAAATAACAGGAATATTATTCTATGTCAGCCTGATTGCAGCAGTGGGATGTCTTGCATCTGAGGTGCTCGGCGGCCCGGATCTGATCGAAATGATCCCCCTCATGCACGTAATGATCGGGATATCGCTGATCTATGCACTGCTGCTTTATATTCTCGCCGCGAGGAAAAAGCAGGGGGATTTCATCAGGTCGGAGCTGGTGTGTATCCTGATCATCTTCCTTGCAGGGCTTGTAGAGATCATGCGATTCTACCGCACGGACAAGATGGTCGGGAACTTTCTCAGGATAGCGATCCTGCTCTATGCACTGAATCTGTTCCGGATCAGCGCATCTATGCTTTACCGGAAAGTGAAGGAAAGCAGGGAGCTGGAAAACCGCCTACGCAGGAGCCGGGCGGAACTGATGGCAAGCCAGATCAGGCCGCATTTTATTTACAATACATTGAATTCGATCCGGACGCTGATCAGGCTTGATCCGAAAGCGGCGCAGCAGGCAGTTTATGATTTTTCCATTTATCTGCGTTCGAATCTGGAGAATATGGGAGAAAGAGACTTGATACCGTTTGCCGATGAACTCCGCCATATACGGGCTTATCTGGATATTGAGAAGATCCGTTTTGAAGAAAGACTGAACGTGGTGATGGATATACAGGCGAGTATGTTTCTGGTGCCGCCGTTGTCGATACAGCCCTTAGTGGAAAATGCTGTAAAGCACGGGATCTGTACAAGGATGAGCGGCGGAACAGTGACGATCCGCAGTTATGAGGAAACGGACATGTATGTGGTGGAAGTAGAGGATGACGGAGCAGGGTTCGATGTGTCCGGTCTGGATCTGGGCGATGATACAGATAGCGCTGCCCCATCTTCCGGAAATGCTCCCGACGGCCACATCGGACTTAAAAATATCCGTTTCAGGGTGCAGGAGATTACGGGAGGCACCCTGAAAATAGAGAGCCATCCGGGAAAGGGGACAAAAGTAACAGTATCTTTCGTGAAGACAGAAGTAAATACGGAAAAATAAGAAGATCATATAAGTAAAATTACGGAAGAGGAGATGAGACAGATGCGTGTCATGATCGTAGATGATGAAAGGCTGGCACTGCGTCAGTTTATGATGGAGACAGAGGATATACCGGGGATAGAGCTTGCCGGCGCCTTTTCCAATCCGCTCCAGGCGCTTGAATATCTGAAGGAAAATCCGGTGGAGGCGGCATTTCTTGACATCGAGATGCCAGAGCTGAACGGAATCGTCCTTGCAGGGAAAATGAGGGAGATCTCACCTGATCTCGTAGTCATCTTTATTACGGGATATGAACAGTATACACTGGATGCGCTGAAAGTTAAGGCAGACTACTATATGACAAAACCCTATGACAGCCGGGATATCAAAGAGGTGCTGGAGCGGGCGAAGCTGTTATCCGCCCGGCAGAAAAAGAGAGTATACATACGGACTTTCGGGAGATTTGACCTCTTTATCGACGGCAAGGCTGTCTACTTCTCCAATACAAAAGCAAAAGAACTGCTGGCTCTCTGTGTAGACCACCGGGGAGGAGCGGTAACGATCGAAGAAGCGGCGGATAAGCTGTGGGAAGACAGGATCTACGACAGCCGGGTCAAAAATCTCTACAGAAAGGCAGTCATGCAGATCCGTCAGATCCTTTCCGAATATGGAGTCGAGGAGATCTTCTCGGGAAACAGAGGCAGCTGCCAGATCGATATCCTGAAAGTGGACTGTGACTACTATGAACTGCTGAAAGGAAATCCCGACGCTGTCAGAGAGTGGGAGATCACAGGAAATTATCTGCAGGAATACTCATGGGCCGAGGAAACCTGCGCAAGACTGGAAATGGCTCAAATCATCCCGGAAAAGTAACAGTTCGGTAACGCGGGGCATTATATACTATCGCATATGTGAGCAGAAGTATGATAGTATATGATGCCTCGCATTTGTTTTATGGATAACGTATAGGGTTATGGAGCGATAATAGACGGAAAGGATAATAGCGAATGTCGGGATTTTGGGAGTTAAGATAGGAGGGACATGATAAGGTGTGAAATTAAAGAAAGATTTGGTTCTTAGAGAGGTCGCGGGTCAGTATCTGATCATGCCGGTTGGCCGGTTATCACAGATCTGTCAGATGATGCATATCACTTCTACAGCCGCTTTTATCTATCGGGTGATGGAGCAAGGCGAATTTACCGAAGATTCTCTTGTAGAGAGAGCGTTACAGGAGTATACAGATGTGACAGAAGAGCGGCTTCGGAACGACATACATAAGTTTATTGAGCTTTTGGACAGTAACTACATGTTAGAGTCTGGAAAACCGGAACCTATCATGGGAACAGTCAAGCTTCAGCTGACAGAACGGGAGAAAAAGAAACTGCAGGAGCAGAAGCATCATGACTGAGTCGGGGAAAAGAAAGGGCCTGTTTCAACAGATAAAGGAAAAGGCGTTTGAAGAGTGTCGTCCGATCCAGGCAACTTTTGAACTGACTCCAAGATGCGGAATGAATTGCCGTATGTGTTATGTACATCTTCAGCCAGATGAAATTCCAAAGGTTGGCAGAGGAAGAGAACTGACTGCCAAAGAGTGGATCCGAATGGGAGAACAGGCACAGAAAGCAGGAGTATTTTCCTTATGTATCACTGGCGGAGATCCGCTGCTGCATCCGGAATTTGAAACTATCTGGAGAGCATTATCCCGAATGGGATTCCGGATTACCCTGCAGACAAATGCTTATTCCATAACGGAGAAAATAGAAAAACTTTTTTATGAGTATCCGCCCTATGAAGCAAAGATTACCCTTTATGGCTCCAATGATGAGGTATACCGGGAGGTCTGCCAGGTTGAGCAGGGATTCACAAGGGTAGATGAGGGGATTCGGAAACTGAGAGAGTTAAAGATACCCATTCAGTTGGTGACAACCTTTGTGAAGCAGAATGTTGAGGACAGAGATCATATATTTAAATATGCTTTGCAACATCATTATGCATGGTATTACAGTACATGCTGTTATCCTTCATTACGAGGTTCTGATACAGATGTAAGAGAATGTGCTTTGAGTGCATACGATCTTGGCTGCTCTCGGGAAGTATCAAAAGAATGGAATGAGAATCCCATTTTTAAGACAGAAAAAAAACCCTGTGAATACTGTGATCTTTATCGAACGGGCTATGTTATTACATGGGATGGATATATGAGGTTCTGCTTGTTTCTGAATAAACCTGAAATTGATGCACTGGGAGAAAGTTTTGAAGAAAACTGGAAAGCTTTGCAGGAGTATAGTGAAAGTATCCGGTGGCCGGAAAAATGTTATACATGTGAAATAAAAGATAAATGTAGAAAATGTATAGCAACTTTGGCCTGCAATAATGGTGGAATTGGTAGAGTGAAAGATGTTTATTGTAAAAAGATATTTCAGTTATTAAAATAGATTGATTGTGATAAAGGAGGATTAAAATGCCTTACGAAGAAATTAATGGTGAAGTTGTAACAATGGCACTTAATGATGATATAGGGTTTTCAGGAGAATCGACGGATTTTCCAGGTGAACATCAAACATATATAAAGGTATATTGGAATAGTACAAATGGCATAACACGAAGCGGGAATTGGGCTGGGTTTAATAACAATGGAGAAATAACTGCTATTTTGGACAATACATCTTTATCTGATGAAGAAAAGAAAACCAAGATTAATCAGGTAATATATCCCCAAGTTACAGCATTATTGAATAGTACAGATGAAGATGCTTGGGGATCGTTTCGCAACGACTATTACGGATGCGTAACTGTGGGTTAAGATGGAATACAAATTCCTGAGTAGTATAACCATAAAGTCCGAATACCAATTATGGCCTGAATGGGCTTCTTTTTGTCAGAATGCTAAGGGCAAATCTGATTTGGAAATACATATTGTTTCGTGTAAAAATTATCAGAACGGGATTGCAGTTTTAGACGAACAACCGGGAAAAAACATATTGAGATTAAATGAATGTTTACTTGGCGTTGATGATGCTTGGACGAGAGCTAAGGTGACATCTTTTGATGGAAATAAGTTTGATGTTTATAAGATTCTTAATGTATTGATACTTACCCATTTATCTATTCGACATGCTATAGAAATACATGCCTCCCTGGTTGATATATCTGGAAGAGGCCTTATGTTTCTTGGTCCTTCCGGCATTGGGAAAACGACGCAGGCTGAACTGTGGATGAAATACCGAAATGCCGAGATCATTAATGGAGATATGGTGTTTGTCAAACAGGAAGAGGATGGTTTTCTTGGCTGCGGATCTCCGTGGCACGGATCTTCACCCTATTGTCTGAACAGGCAGGTACCACTGGCGGCACTGGTGATCCTGAAGCAAAGTCCTGAAAATTCGATTCGCAGACTGACGGGCTTTGAGATGGTTTCTGAGGTAATGAACAGTGTATTTTTCCCTACCTGGTACAAGGAGGGACATGAGGCTGCCTGTAAGACACTGGACGCCTTGCTGTGGACTGTGCCTGTCTACGAACTTTCCTGCCGCCCGGACGAGGAGGCTGTCCGGCTGACGGAGGAAGCGGTGTTCGGCGGCGGAGTGTAGATACAGATACAAGTGAAAAGAGAAGAAAAAGGGGGAAATCTCATTCCCGTATTCCCGCGTCTGGCGGAGGGATATGGGAGTGAGGTTTTGTATTTTAACGGGGAGTTACACAGGATATGGCTTCTATAAAGCATTACATCCAACGAATTAAAGAGGGAAGATTAAAGCAGCTTATCAGCGAGCTGCTCTGGATGTACGCCTACGTGCGCCGTTACTGGCTGCTGATCGGCGCCTATGTCCTGCTCGGTGCGTCCGGCTCTGTGCTGGGGCTTGGAACTTCGATGGTCAGCCGTGACCTGGTGGACGCCGTGACAGGAGTGAATTCACTGGAGATTGTGCGGGTGGCGTGTACTTATGTGGGCGTCGGCGTGGGACAGATCTTTATCAATGCCGTGAAGTCCAGACTGTCGCTGAAGGTCAGGCTAAAGGTGACCAATGAGATCCGGCAGACATTTATGAGCAGGTGCTGCGGACGAGCTGGGAGTCGCTGGCAAAGTACCGCTCCGGCGATCTTCTTTACCGCGTGAACGGGGATGCGGGCATGGTGGCAAATACGATCCTGACATTTCTGCCGAATGTGGTGACTACGTTTATCAGTTTCGGCGGCGCGTTTATCATCGTGATGCAGCATGATCCGTGGATGGCTCTGATCGCTCTGCTGGGAGCGCCGATCTCGTTTCTGACGTCCCGGTATTCGGCGAAGCGGATGCGGGACTTCCAGAGAGACAACCAGAATGTGGCCAGCGACCGGACGGTATTCGATCAGGAGACATTCCAGAATCTGCAGTTTATCAAAGCCTTCGGTATGTTGGACCGGGTGACGGAGAAGTTTCATAAGATCCAGCAGGAATCAGTGGACGTAGCCCTGAAGCAGAACAAATTTCAGCAGAGTATGACCATCGCTACTTCGCTGGTGGGACAGGCAGTCGGCTATGCCTGCTATGGGTTTGCCGCTTTCCGGCTCTGGCAGGGAGACATCAGTTACGGTACGATGACCATGTTTGTATCCATGGCGGCTTCGCTGCGGGGATCGTTCAGCGGGATACTGGGGCTGATGCCGATGGTCATCCGTTCCGGTATCAGCGCAGAGCGGATCATGGAGATCACCAGTCTTCCGAGGGATTCTATGGAAGATAAGGAAGAGGCGGATGCGATCCGGGAGAAGGGGCGCGAATGCGGCATCTATGTACATATGGATGATGTGGATTTTGCCTATGAGGAGGAGAAATGGATCTATCAGGATGCGTCTTTCCATGCGGAGCCGGGAGAGATCGTGGCTCTCATCGGACCATCCGGCCAGGGCAAGACGACCACGCTGAATCTGATCCTTGGGCTGTATCATCCACAAAAAGGAAAGATCACTGTGGGAAACCCGGGAGGGGATGAACTGAGAGCGTCTTCTTCCACCCGGTGTATGTTCAGCTATATCCCCCAGGGAAATACCATGTTCTCCGGCACGATCGCGGATAACATGCGCATGGTGAAGCCGGACGCCACGGATGAAGAGATCTGGTCTGCCCTGGAAGCGGCATGTGCATGGGAGTTTGTGGAGAAGCTGGAGAATGGCATGGATACGGAAGTGCGGGAGCGGGGGACTCGTTTCTCAGAGGGGCAGAAGCAGAGGCTTTCGATCGCAAGGGCGATTCTGGCGGATGCGCCTGTCATGATACTGGATGAGGCGACCAGCGCCCTGGATGTTGCGACGGAGCGCCGGGTACTGAGGAGCATTATCAAGAATGAGCCGCATCGCACGGTCATTGTGGCAGCCCACAGGCCCAGTGTATTTGCTATGTGCGATCATGTATATAAAGTAGGAGACCACAGGATCGAGGAAGTAGATGAAGAAGGGATCCGCAGGTTCCTGGATGAATTCTGATCTATGATACAGCGGCAGTGCCGCGTGAGTTTGGAGGAGTACGGATGAAGATAGTTAAGATGGCATTGATCATAGTATTTGTCCTGTCATTTGGCATTTTCGGGGTGTCGGAAGTGCTGGCGCTGGGGAGCCGGGATATGTCGGACCCGGTGATCACCAGTGACCGGGATGTGTTGGAAATCCCATGTGAATATACGCAGGAGCAGCTGATGGAAGGCATTACTGCATCGGATGCGGAGGATGGAGACCTGACAGACCAGATCGTGGCGGGCTCTTTTTCCCGGTTTATCTCGGATGGCGTGTGCAGCCTTACCTATGTTGTCTTTGACTCGGCGAACCGGACGGCGTCGCTTACAAGAGACGTACGGTTCACGGATTATCATCCTCCCAGATTTACACTGACAGAGCCGCTTGTATTCCGGGAGCAGGAGGGCAGCTACACGGAGGCCATGGACCGTCTGAGCGCTCAGGATATGCTGGACGGCGATCTGGACGACTGGATCGCCCAGACGGCTACGGGCGTCAATTATTCCCGGGCGGGAAACTATACGATGTCGGTGGAGGTGAGCAACAGTTTCGGCGACACTTCGACGGCAGATCTTCCGGTCCATGTGGTGAGCGCGGAAAATCAGCAGACACAGATCGGTCTGACGGCGGGGATCGTCTATCTTCAGCAGGGAGCTTCTGTTGATCCTTCGGATTATATCGAGAGTGTGACAGACTCCAGCGGAAATTTAATCGATGTGTCAGGGGTATCGGCAGATTCGAATGTGGATCCGGATACGCCCGGATGCTATGAGATCCATTATGAGACAGACGGCGGAGAGACGTGGCTGACTGTCATCGTGGAAGGAGGGGGAGCATGAACCGGGAGTTATTCAGATTCGACGAGATAAGCATACGAGGGCTGTGCATGGATCTTCTGCGCAATGTCTGGATGATCCTGATCGCCGGGATCTCCCTGTGGTTCCTTGCCACGGGCTGGCACAATCTGACCTATGAGCCTCAGTATACCTCATCAGCCACTCTGGTCGTGACCTTGAAAGGGGAGTCCAATACGTATTCTTCCCTGTCGCTGGCCACTCAGATGGCGGATGTATTCAGCCAGGTATTCCAGAGCGATGTGCTCCGGGAGCGGATCGTAGAAGATACGGGCGAGGATATCCATGGAACGATCAGCTGCACCCCGGTTACTGAGACGAACCTGATGGTCTTGAGCGCCACCTGTTCCGATCCGAGACAGGCATATTTATATATCAATTCTGCGCTGAGGCATTATGAAGATGTGGCGGGCGATGTATTTTCCAACTCCGCCCTGCAGATCGTGCAGGATCCGGAAGTCCCATCGGCTCCGTCCAATACTTCCTGGGCGCTTTCCCACAGATATCTCCTGGCAGGGCTTGCTATGATCGCTATGGCAGGGGTGATCTGCCTGTTCTATCTTCTCCGCTTTACAGTGAAGACTCCCGCCTGCGGAGCCAGACAGCTGGATGGAAAGATAAGAGGGACGATCCCATATGAAGCAAAGGGCGGTGCGTTTGAGCTGTTCGACAGTCTCGGGACCGGCGCGGCGGAAGACACATTGCGCGGAACGGGCAGCCGCAGAAAAAGCGCGGGCAAGAGCAGGAAAGGAAAGAGAAATGGAAAAGAAAACGGACGGGAGAAGCGTTCCCTTCTTTTGAATTCTCCTCTGGTGACGATGGGATTTGCAGAAGCCACGAGAAGGACCGAGGCGCGTGTGGAATATCATTTGCGCAAGAAGAAGGAACAGGTCATGCTTGTGACCAGTGTGATGGAAAATGAAGGGAAGTCTACGGTGGCGGCGAATCTGGCGCTCGCCCTTGTCGAAAAGCACAGGAAAGTGCTGCTCGTTGACGGGGATCTTCTGAAGCCGGCGATGCATAAGCTGTTTGAAGAGCAGAAAGGAGACGCGGTATCTCTGGCGGAGGCTCTGGAGGGAAAGACAGAGGGGAAGACCATGATCCGGTACGATGAGAAACATAAGTTCTGGAAGCTTTTCCAGTATCGTGCGGCGGAGGATCCGGCGTCTATACTGGACGGAGTGAAGCTTCAGGCATGGATGGATGCGTGGAAGCAGGAGTTGGATTACATTATCGTAGACTGTTCGCCGTTCTCTGTCTCTTCGGATGCCGAGGTATGGATGAATGTGGTGGATTCGGTACTGCTGGTCGTCCGGGAGGATCGTGCGGATGTCCGGATGATCAATGACGTAGTGGATGCTGTATGGCAGAGCGGGAAAGATTTCGCCGGATTTATCCTCAATGCATTTCATAAGGAATGGTTCCAGGGAATATCGGAAGGCGGATACAGCAGCTACAGATATGGAAACTATGCATATGGAAACAGCCGGAAGAGTGATGCGCAAAGTACAGAAGAGAGAGGTTGAGCACATGGCGGAACACAGAAAGGACATTGAGATAAAAGAACAGAATGATGAGGTGGAGATCGATCTCGGCCGCCTGATCCAGAGCATGTGGAAGAGCTTCCGGAAGCTCTGGTGGCTCGTCCTTGCCCTTGTGACAGCAGGGGCGGCGGTATTTACTGTGTATCAGAGATTTTATAATAAGCCGCTCTATGCATGTACAGCCACCTTTACTGTCGGCACTGGCGATGAATCCAGCGGCAGTTACAGTTTCTATTATGACAGTACCACAGCAGATCAGATGTCGAAGACATTTCCTTACATATTAGAGAGCAGCTTCTTCCGAAATACTCTGCTGGAACAGCTGGGAACGGACACGCTGAACGGGACGATCACGGCGGAGACCATTGAGGATTCCAATGTGGTGACCATGCGGGCGGAGAGTCCGTCGGCGGAAGACGCCCGCGCGATCCTTGACACGGCGATCGCGGTCTATCCGGATACGGCGCGGTTTGTGCTGGGCGATATCCAGTTCAATATGCTGGATGAACCGAGTACACCGACAGAGCCTTTCAATCAGATGGGGATAAAGAGAAGTGTGGCTTTTGGAGGTCTGGGCGGACTGGTCTTGTCAGTGTGTATCCTTGGTGTGCTGGCTTTGTTCCGGCAGACGGCGCGGGATCAGGATGAGATGAAAGAGATCACCAGTCTTCGCTGTCTTGCGGCTGTGCCTCTGGTCAGGTTAAAAGCCCGCAAGAACCAGAAGCAGCAGAAGATATCTGTGGTAGATGAAAGACTGCCTTACGGATACAGAGAGAGTATGCGCGGATTGAAGCTGCGATTAGAGAGGAAGATGGACGGCTCCGGCGGCAAGGTGCTCCTTATTACAAGTACTGCAGCCGGCGAGGGCAAGTCTACGCTGGCGGTCAATCTGGCGCGCCTGATGGCAGCGGACCAGAAGAAAGTGCTTCTGATCGACGGAGATCTCAGAAAGCCCAGTGATGCGGTGCTGCTTGGGATCCGTGGCAGATACAGCCTCCGCAGCGTTATGGACGAAACGAAGGATCCGGAAGAACTGATCGGAAGATCTAAGAAGAGCGGGATCTATTTCCTCGGAAGCACAAAGAAGACGGAACAGCCGGCGCCTGTGCTCAGCAGTAAGGCTGTGCGGGAATTTATCGCCCTGATGCGGGAGAAGATGGATTATATTATCATAGACAGCCCGCCCTGCGGGATATTCCAGGACGCTTCCCTTTTATCAGAGTATGCGGACAGCATCCTGTATGTAGTGAAATACGACAGCGTGCCGAAGCGCCGGATCCGAGAGGGAATCGCATCCCTGAGCGGAAGCCGCGCGGAGTTTACCGGATATGTGTTCAATGATGCTCCCGAGACCGGGGGAGCCTACGGATATGGCAGGTACGGTTATGGGTATGGATACGGCTATGGTCAGCAGAAATACGGGTACGGCCAGAGAAAATCTGGTGAAGGCACGGATGCGGCGGATGTCGGGAAGAGCGTCAGAAAAGTAAGAGTGTCAGAAAAGTAAGAACATCAGAGAATTAAGAAAGGCAGGGGAGAGTGGATGATCGATCTGCATGCACATATCATTCCGGGATTTGACGACGGAGCACAGACTATCGAAGATGCACTTGATATGGCACGGACTGCAGTCGGCAGCGGGGTGCGGATCATGACTGCAACGTCTCATGCCGACTTTTCTTCCCTGGATCCGCAGATCATGATACAGGAGTACCGCAGAGGTCTTTCCGCGCTCAGAAGCGCCATCGGGCGCGCATGTCTGCCTCTGCGCATTGCCTCCGGCATGGAACTCCTTGTAAATGAAAGTTTACTCCACTATGCAGAGAATCATCCGCTTCCTTCCCTGAACGGAAGCGGCTATCTGTTGGTGGAGTTTTATTTTGATATTGGATATGGGGAGGCGCTGCGCAGGCTGGAAGTGCTCAGAAAGATGGGGTATCGTCTCGTGCTCGCCCATCCGGAAAGATATGATTTCACGAAGCAGGATGCGGGCAGGGCTGCGGAGCTTGTGGACCGCGGAATTATATTACAGATTAATAAGGGCAGTCTGCTGCGTGAGTTCGGGGAGCGCTCTTACCATGCGGCAGAGTGGATCGTGTCCCGCGGCCTTGCGGGCGTGGTGGCGTCCGATGCCCATGATCCGGTCCTGCGCACGCCGGAGCTGGCGGAAGTGGCGGATATATTGGCCATGGATTACGGGGCGGAGGCGGCGGAAGTGCTGCTCAAGAAGAGGCCGGCGGAGATATTGAAGGGGATATAGAAGATCGGCGATGTTACACCTGATGTATAAATACTTTAAATGAAAATGAGTCCGTTTTAATGGACTCATTTTTTGCTATAATTAATCAGCAAATATATAAAAGATAAGATTGGTTTATATGATTATGTGGTATAATTTAGTGAGAAAAATGATAAAACAGAGGGAACACAAATGACAGAGTTATATTTAAAGTACAATCCGTATATTGTAGAAACTGAAATGAAAATAGACGGAGAGCTTGTAGCGCCGCCTAACAGACTGGCTGACTGGAAAAATGAAAGACTGCAGATTTGGATAGAAGATCTTATGCCGGTTGTGGAGGAAATTTGCAATGATGATGAATATGTAATTGATTTTTATGGTACTGCTCTGGATTATAATGATTTGGAAGTCTGTGTGGACGAATACTGTAAGAAACATGACGATATCAAAGTAAATCTCCGTTTTACAGAATCCGCAGGAACACAGGACCGTATGAAAGAATTAATAGAACTGTTTGATGATATGCAAAAAAATTGCCCTTTTGAAGATCTGACAACAGAACAGGTCAGAGAGAATTTCAATAGTGCAGTTGGCTCTGAATTTGAGGTCAGTGTAATTGCAACTATGAGTTCAGGAAAATCCACTCTGATCAATGCATTCCTTGGAAAAGAACTGATGCCTTCCAAAAACGAGGCGTGTACTGCAACTATTGCAAAAATCAAGGATATAGATGGTATGGATCATTTTACCGGAGAGTATCGGGATAAAGATAATCATTTGTTGGGCAGCTATGAGGATCTTACATTAGAAAATATGAATGAAATGAACAATAATCCTGAGACAGCTTTTATAGATATTAAGGGCGATATTTCTAATATAGACTCAAAAGGAGTAAAGCTGGTTCTTGTAGATACACCAGGACCCAATAATTCAAGAACCGAGGAACACAAAAATCATACATATCGGGTAATCAAAGAGAAGACAAAGCCTATGGTACTGTATGTACTTAATGCGACTCAGCTTCAAACGAATGATGATAAAGAACTTTTGACTGCCGTATCGGATGCAATGAGAGTTGGCGGAAAGCAGTCGAAAGACAGATTCTTGTTCGCCGTAAACAAAGTTGATCTATTTGATCCGGACAAAGAATCAGTAGAGGGAGCTATTAACAACGTAAAGAATTATCTTGATAAATTTGGTATTAAAAATCCCAATATTTTTCCAACTTCTGCTGAGTTGGCAAAAGTAATCCGAATGAAAAAAAACGATCAGCCTTTGACGAGTGCACAGAAGAGGACTCTCAGGGACTATGATTTCTTTATAGAGGAAGACCAGCTTCATTTGTCCGAACAGGCCACGTTAAGCTCTGCGAATAAGAGAAAGATAGAAGAAATGCTGACAAAAGCAAGAAACAGTGGGGATGGAGAGGACGAAGCTCTGATTCATACAGGTATTCCAGCCGTTGAATTAGCGATAGACGAGTATTTGAAAAAATATGCATATACAGCAAAGGTTAAAACGGCAGTAGATACTTTTAAGAAAAAAGTGGAAGAAAAAGATATGCATGCAAAGATGTTAAAAGCCATTCATAATGATGAACAGGCACGCTGTAATATTAATGCTCAGCTTAAAGTTGTGAGCCAGCAACTTGCGGATGGAAAATCTGCTGCGCAGTTCTCACGGAAAATAGAAAAATTGGACATGACTCATGAGGCAGAAAAGCAGATCAAGAAGCTCCGCGCGAAAGTTTCAGCAGCGTTAATGAGGGAGGACACGAAGGATGTTCTGACAACTTTGGAGGTGCAGCAGATTCTGATGCGCCTTGACAAAAAGGTACGTGATATACAGAGTGATGTCAAGACAGAGCTGGAGAATATTATAGAAGATGTAATAGTTGAAAATGCGAAGCTGATTATGGAAGAATATAAGGAACAGGTTCATCTTCTGATTACAAGCGGAGATCTGGAAACTCAGGAATTTGAGGCTGGTAAAGGGATTTGCTTTTTGGAAAAAGAGGTTCCGAATGCACAGGAAATTATTGACAAGTATAAATTTAACGAACAATATGATACCGGTCAGAAAGAGTGGGTAAAAAATACCGCTAAAAAATGGTATAAGCCATGGACTTGGTTTCAGGAATCAGGGTGGTATTTGACTGTATATGCCGATCGTGAAATGGTTAAATATTCGGATGTGTATGATGATTTTGTGCAGCCGGTCATTAAGAATTTTAATGAAAATCTGGAACGGGCAAAGAAAACAGCGCAGGAAGAGGCAGAAAGGTTTAAAGGTTTTTTTATTAATGAGCTGAATGTCCTGAATACGGCATTGGAAAGAAAAGTAAAAGAGACAGAGGTTCTTACCAGAGATCAGGATATTATTAACCGTAAGCTGGAGGAAGAGAAAATTAAAGTTAAATGGCTGGAAACATTTATGCAGAGGTTAGACAGGATTTTGGAAATATAATCTTCTTAAGCTATACATTACAGACAGTACCGTAATGTCGGAAAGGAACGAAAATGAAAATAACAAAAACATTGGAAGAAGCGGTAAACAAGGGTGATCTTACGGGGATATACAGTATTTTTTATACAGTGCTGCATGAAGATCCGAGTTTTTCTACAGGGAAATTTGATCAGCTGCTGGCATATGTTAAGAGCAAGAACGTAAAAGGCCTTATGCAGCCATTTGACGGAGAAGAATTTGAAGCGGAAGAGAAGTGGAATAAAGAGTATTGGGCGATTCAGGCATCAGAATTGGTGGATAATTTCTGCGAGGAAAGAATCGAACATCTGAAAAAAGTAGGAAAAAAATTATATACTCATAAGAAAATGGATAACCATACCTCTGGAGCAGTGGAAAGTCAAATAAAAAAAAACAAAAACAATCTAGAAAGTACAGTAATTGTAAGCGCGGTATGCCTGATAATGGCGGCTTTAGTAATACTTATAGTCTGGCTGTTGACAAAGAGCGGATCATGAAAAAGGCAGCATTGAAAGCTGCGGATAAGAACCGAGAAATTTATTGTAGTGTGAAAAAGCATATTGGGGGAGAAGCAAATGGATAAAAATGATGTTCTGGAGGTCCGAAATCCAGAAGACCTGGACAGGCTGTTTAAAGAGGCGGAAGCAGTTGTATTGAAAAAATATATGTCGGATATCGGCAGATATGAAATAAAAGAGGCGGATGAAAGGATTACCGGGCTGGATGTAAACGGAGTAGTCCGTCTGAATAAAATTGACAGACTCGTCTATGATACGGAAGAGAATAATCTGGACAAGCTTATGAATGTATATAATGCGGTTGCTTTGTGCGGAGGATCGGTAATCAATGTTATATTAAGTGATGGGGATCAGGTTGACTATTATATTGGTATTAGAGCGGAAGATATTAATAAGGTAGAAATGTGTCAAAAAACCTTCAAAGGTACTTTCGAAGGTAATTTTCCCGGGAGTGAACTAACAAAGCAAAAGAAATCCGCTCTTTATAACTGTGTGGGAAGAATTTTCCCTGAGGATGGGGAATGTGGCAGAAGTATTAATGTTGTATGTGGTATACCCGGAAAACGAAATGAGCAGGTACGAAAGAACAGTGAATATGTGCAGGGAATGGAGAAATTGATTGATTCTTTGCAAGGAAAGAAGTTTGCGCTTGTGATTATTTCCGATCCTTTAAAATCTGAAAAAATGCAGAAGATACGTGACGGGTATGAGAACCTCTACTCACAGCTCTCTGTTTTTGCGTCCACTTCCATGTCATACAGTGAGTCTGATAGTAACGCGGTAGCAGATACGTTGACTCGGGGAATCACCAAAACTTTTGGAACGAATATCTCGAACACAATATCAAATTCTTTAGGAACTTCTCAGGGAATAACAAAGACGAAAGGACAGGGAGTTGGTGTTGGTGTACATATCCCAATTAAAAAAATTGCTGCAGGAGTAAATTTTCAGAGAAATTTAAGTCAATCAGAATCTACAACAATTTCTAAAAGTGAAAGTCGTTCTACCGGTATGACCAGCAGTAATTCCGTATCGGATTCAGAGAGTGAGGGAAAGACGGAAACATATACCAATACAGCCGGAAGAACGCTCCAGATTAATATGGAGAATAAAAAAATAAAAACACTTCTGGAAAAAATAAACGCGCAGCTTAAGCGAATAGAAAATGCAGCAGATCTGGGCCTATGGAATACGGCTGCTTACTGTATAGGGGAGGATACGCAAACCGGTATGATGCTGGCAAATGCTTTTGAATCTATCTGCCGCGGCGAAAAGAGCACTATCGAGAGTTTTTCTGTGGGAACATGGAGCGGGAAAAACAGTGTGAATAAGGCGGAAGCATATCTGAGAAAGTTCTGCCATCCGGTATTGGAACTTGAACTGGAAACAGGGACTGTGGATTTTACCCCATCTTCTTTGATAAACGGAGAGGAACTGGTAATTGAGGCAGGACTTCCTCAGAAAAGTGTTGCAGGGATTCCGGTAAGTGAGATGGTTCCATTTTCAAGAAATGTTATCAGTGAGTCGGAAGGAAACGGCACATGTATACATTTGGGTAATATTTATCATATGGGACATAGAGAAAACGGAGAGATTAATCTGGATATTGAAAGTCTGTCTTCTCATACACTTGTAACCGGTTCTACCGGCTCGGGTAAATCTAATACAGTGTATCAGATGTTAAACGGACTTCTAGACAATCACATTACTTTCCTTGTTATAGAACCGGCTAAGGGAGAGTATAAGAATGTCTTTGGAAACAGAGAGGATGTGCATGTATTCGGGACAAATGCAAGGCTAGCAGAATTACTAAGGATTAATCCATTCGCATTTCCGGAATCGATTCATATACTGGAACATATTGACAGGCTGATCGAGATTTTTAATGTGTGCTGGCCAATGTATGCGGCAATGCCGGCTGTGTTAAAGGATGCAGTACTTCAGGCGTATGAAAGCTGCGGCTGGGATTTGGAAGAGTCTGTAAATTGTTATACTCCGGTTATTTACCCGACTTTTAAGGATTTGCTGAAAGAATTGACGGTTGTGATCAGCAGATCCGCGTATTCGGATGAAGTGAAAGGAAACTATATCGGATCGCTGGCAACAAGGATACGTTCTTTGACGAATGGACTGAACGGAAGAATTTTTACAGACCATGCGATACCAGATGCCGAACTCTTTGACAGAAATGTGATCATTGATCTCAGCAGAGTGGGATCGTCAGAAACAAAGTCACTGATTATGGGGCTGCTTGTGATCAAACTGAATGAGTATCGCATGGATCAGGCAGAGGGATTAATGAATCAGAAACTGAAACACATTACTGTGTTAGAAGAGGCTCATAATCTTCTGAAAAATGCATCTGTGTCTGCCAACAGTGAAGACGGGGGAAACTTGGCAGGAAAATCTGTGGAAATGATTGCCAATTCTATAGCGGAGATGAGGACATATGGTGAAGGATTTATTATTGTTGACCAGTCACCGGGAGCTATTGATATTTCAGCAATCAGAAATACGAATACTAAAATTATAATGCGGCTTCCGGAACAAAGTGACAGAGAACAGGCAGGAAAAGCAGCGGCATTATCAGATAAACAGATTAATGAAATTGCAAAACTTCATCGAGGAATAGCTGTTGTTTATCAGAATGACTGGCTGGATCCGGTGCTCTGCAGAATATGTAAAGCGGATGTGACGGAGGAAAAATATCAGTACATTCCGGATACAGAAAGCAGCAAATTGGATGTTACTCCTCTGCTGGAATTGTTGATGCAGCACCGTATCAGCAGGCGGATTGATGAAAACATTGATGATGTAGAAAAAATAGCAGAAGCTGTGCGTATCTCGTCGGGAAGTAAAATTCTTCTCAGACGCTGTCTGGATAAACTGCGTAGGAAAATTGAGCCGGAACTTCTTGATAATAGTTCATTTCCTGTATTATCAGATGTAGTTGTAGAGATTATCGGATGTTCTGATAATATTGAAAAATTTATACAATTCGGCGAGAATTGTGAATTGATCCAGCAGGAGCTGAACAGGGAAATCGAGAGATGTGCATGGACTGCATCATCCGAGCTTAAGCTGGCAGTTTCACAGTGTATTATGCATGAGCTTGTAGAGAAAGACCATCAGCAGATAGAACTTTATCAGAAATGGCGCGAATATGCAGTAAATCAGAGAAAGGTGATGTAGCTATGTCTATATTTGAAGCAATGGGGGAAGCATTAGGAAATGCAGTAGAAAAAATAGGAGAGACAGCGGAGAACAGTAATTTTAAAGAGAAATTGATGGATTTGGATAAACCGCTTAATTTGGATGAATCAGAGAAAAGTGAAACCATAGAGTCAGATAGATTTAGTCCTGAGAAAATTAAAATAGAATATGATGATAATGGAAATCCATATAAGGTAAATAATGAACTGGTGCCTTCTAATGAATATGAGATCAATGGATATAAGTATTCTACAGATGAATTTGGAAGAATTGAAAATGTCTCAGGTGAGTTGAGACTGACTGAAAGACCGGGGCGCATGACAATTAATGAATCTATGGATGATATAGGAAAAGGGGATGCAAAAGATACTGATGATAAGGGCCATCTAATCGGTGACAGGTTTGATGGGAGTAATAAATTGGAAAATCTTGTCCCAATGGATTCAAATTTAAACCGGGGTGAATTTAAGGCTATGGAAAATCAATGGGCGAAGGCTCTTGAGGATGGCAAAGAAGTGACTGTATCGATTACTCCGGAATACAGCGGAGATTCATTCCGGCCGGATTCGTTTGTAGTGAAGTATACGATTGACGGAGAAACCAGTGTAAAAGTTTTTGAGAATAAGGGGGCAGAGTAGGATGGAAAACAGAGAAATTTATCAAAAAATATATGATGAACTTGAAAAATATTTTCCGGCCGGCTGGAATAAAGTGATTTATTATGCCGAGTACGGTGAAGGTGTTTATCAGATGGAATTTTTTGTGTCTGATCACAAGGGAGAATATATCAAGTGTTTTGATATACCGGGAGTTACAATGAGAGAGCTTCTGGATACTTTTAAAATAATTGACGGATATATAAAGAAGACACGCAGTAACCTTAGTGAGAAAGATAGGTGGACTAATATGACAGTAACAATGTATAGTACAGGTAAGTTCGAAGCCCATTTTGATTATACAGATTTGTCAGAGAATGGGTATGAATATAAAAAGGCATGGAAAAAACAGTATCTGGTATAGGAGTACAGTATGTTTGAGCGGTACGGGATCGATGACCGAAATATATATAAAATATGTGTTGTAGCTACTATGAGTTCTGGAAAGTCCACATTTATAAATTCAATTATCGGGGACGAAATACTTCCTGAGAAGAATGAGGCATGTACGGCACGTACAATGTCAGTTCTCGATAATGACAATGCGGATATAAAAAAGGTGCATATAATAAGAAATACCGGCGCAAAAGAGATTATTGAAATTAGTGGCAGGGATGTTCTGGAGCAGATCAATAATGATGAGAATATCGTTGATTTCCTTGTGGAGACGAATATAGAAAGTATAAAAAATACCAATAAAGCTGTGGTGTTAGTCGACACGCCGGGAGTGAATAATTCTGAGGATGAAGAACATGGCAGGCGTACATCAGATTTTTTACAACAAATGGGTGAAGGCTTGATTATATATTTGATGAATGCCACCCAGCTTGCCACAAATGATGATGAGATTTTGCTGAAAAGTGTTCTTGATTATGTAGAAAAGCAAAATGGAAAAGTGAAAATAATTTTTGTCCTGAATAAAATAGACGCTCTGGATACAGAGACGGAAAGTATCAGGGAAATCGTCGGGGCGGCAGCATCTTATATTAAAGCTCATGGCTTTGAAAATCCGGTAATCTATCCGTTATCTGCATTGTCTGCTAAGTTACTCCGCATGGCCTACTATAGGAGAACAATGACCAGAAGAGAACAGCGCAGGTTAGAGGATGTTTTTCAGAATTACAGGCCCAGTGAAAATAATATGCTTTCTTATGCGAGACTTAATTCAGAATCTGCGGATATTTACCAGATCGGAGATGAATCCGTATCAGGACAGGAGATACAGCGGGCTATTGCAAATACGGGAATCACTGCGATTGAAACATGCATTGCCGAACATATGCAGTCTGGAAATAAAGATTATACTCCGGAAATTTTGATCCGCGCTACCATGGATGAAAGTCTGGAAGAACAATATCATGCAAGACTTTGCAGTATTCCGGAAGGAAGAGCGGAGATTAATCCGTCTGCTTCCGAAAAACTTAAGGATATGCTGGAAAACTCAGTTGAACTGCAGAGATTGTTAAACCGTAAAACAACGTTAAACATCTGTTTTTTTCAAAATAATGACAATGGAGAAATAATCCATAGGCAGGCCGGGGATCTGATTGAGGACATTGAGCTGACTAAAAATGAAATCATGAAATTGGCAGCGCAGAATTCTGTCTGCGAAATACCAAGCCGGCAGAACTGTTTTTATATATATGAGGACGATGATAAAAAGAAAATCAGAGTCAGTACATTATATTTAATGTCTTTTGACAGATTAAACTGGAAGAAAATAAGTTATGTACAGTTGTCGGAAGAAATAAGTGCAGAAACAAAAGTATTTTTGTATAACGTATATACAAATTTCCTTTATGAGATTAATAAAGAAAATATTGAAAGTACGATTGTTATTTTAGATTCTAAATTCCCGGCAAGTATTATTTCTATACCGGGATTCCATAGAAATGGAATAGTTCCGTACTCTGATATTGCTGAATACATCCATGATCTGAAAGAAACAGAGAATAAGAAGAGACAGGAAGATGAGAGTGTACGCGAACAGCTGGAGCGAACCTATAAAGGAATTGTCTTTCACTCCGTTGAAGAAAAAGATGCAATTATCCAAAAGGAGAACAAGTATAAGGAATATTGTAAGTATATAGATCAAAAGAATTACAGCGAACTTTTACAGTTGAAGGCTGAGATATCTGACGAACTTCCGGAAATCCTTGCAGCTCCAATGCTTTACAAAATTTTGGAGGCTATGGAACGACAGGAAAACATTGAAAGGAATGCTCATGCAGAATGGATAAAAGAAGCTGACCTGAAAGATGCGGAAGCATTTCTGGATAATCTTAGATATTTCTCATATTCCCCGGATACTATGCAAAAACTGAGGGCAGCCGCAGAGGAGAGGATACTGGTATGTCAAAGGGAAGATCTGGAGCAATGTATTAATAATATTATTAATATGGACAGAGCTCAATTGCGTCGGACAGAAGAAAAATTAAAGGAATTCCACTATAACGCTGAACTGACAGAAAAATATGTTTCTCAGGTAAGACATCAGTATGATCTTGTTGAAACAGAGGAAATCAGTGAATTGTGTAAAGATATTGATGAGAAAAATATACCGCAGTTGGAAGTACTGTCCCATCGGCTGGAAAGTGAGTATAGGGAAGAGTTTACGGAGAAATACCGTAATAATATCGCCCGGAGAATAGAATTCCTTCATATCCGGCATATGGACAAGCTATGTGGAAATGCTGCAAATGAAGATAAAGAAGGACTCCGACGGCTGAGAAATCTAATAGATGCAGAGCAATGCAAAAAAGAATTAAAGTCAGAATATTATGAAATAATCAACAGTCGATGGGAGCAGCTTGATTACGAAGAGATGAACCAGCTGACAGAAAATATTTCAGATAAAAGTTCAGAAGAGTTGTCAGCTATTTATACGAAGCTGAAAAATTGGGAGTGCGATATAAAGTTAAAAAGACCGTTTCTTCAAAAAGTCCGTATTAATTTGGATTATACATGGTATAAACAGCTCGATAAGCTTACTGAAAATCTGGGAGAAAAAAACCGTGACGAAATAAGCAGTGTTGCTAAGCAGATTAAAGAAAAGGACTATCCGGGCAGAATCAGAAAGAATGCAGAAGATAAGCTGGCTGGAAAGTCCTTTGAACTGGATATGAGAGAACTTATAGGGCTTGGAAATGATTTCGATCATTTTGATAAGAATACCGTTGATCTGCTTGAGCAGAAAGCATTATTATTGAATATTTCTGATAGAAGCCGGGATATATACAGAGAAAAGCTGAAGGAACGGAGATATTGTATCGCATTGACAGAAGTAAGCCGGGAAGTTCAGCTTTTTGGTCAGCTTTGTGAAAAATACGGCATCACTTTGCAAAATCTAAAGACAGTTATGAATACACCGAATTACAGAACCTGTGCTGATCGTTTCTGTAGTCGATATAATATCAGCGGCTATAGTGAGCTCCCTGTATTTATGATGCAGGGAAAGTCTGAAATTGCCGTAACTGCAGATTCTCTGTTTTATACAGTTGGGAATGAACATTATAAAGCGCCTTTTGACATCATTTTCTCTATTGGAATATCAAAAAAGCTGTTATCGGATAAGCTGATTATTTCGTTTAAGAATGGAACAGCTGTTGAATTGGCAACTCCGTTGAACAAAAAAGAGCAGGAAAAATTTGCAAATTTGATTAATGAGTTTTTAAATGTTATAAAAAATTCGACCGTAATATTAAGTTACCCCATACTTTTATACCATACAGAGAATCTTAATTTAAAAAATTTTATTTATGATGAAAATAAGTACTGGTTGAATAAAGAGACGATAGCAGATATATTTCTGCAGAGTTATATGGTGGATAAGAAAAGACTCGGATTCGGTTTTTATGCTTGTGGAAGGCGGGATGATAAGTGGAGTCAGCTTGAGGAAAAAGTAAGAAAAAATTTTGCTATATCTGCTGATAATATCTTGTGGATATATGATGGAACCATTCTGCGAAGTGGAAAAGAAGGGATGGCTATAGGTGAAAACATGATTTATTTGAAAAAGGGCACACAGAATACCGTTACCATTCCGATGGATAAAATATTTACTGTAGAAACTATAGGAGAAAAGAGAGGAATCGCATTCAAGACAGTAGATGATTATACTTTTATATGTGAGATGACTGAGCTTCGGGAGGAAATGCGGGAAACTTTCGCAAATATGATTTGGGAATATATACAAGGAATTCAGCTTGTCAATAAAATCAATAGTCAGTCAGTGCCAATAATAAAAAATAGTTCTGCCTCATCACCCAGAATAGCTCCCAAATTCTGCATTAATTGCGGAGCTCCTTTAGGTGAGCATGCAAAATTCTGCACAAGATGCGGGAAAAAGATAGAGCTGCTGATTTAGAAATCAATGTTAACTTTATGGCTGTGAAGTCAGAAAACCTTTTTTTAGAGTACTTTACAAATATTTAACAGAATCTCTTCCGCATCGGCTTTTGGGTTCTGTTATAATGACCTCAAAGAAATGAAAGAGTAAAAAGGAGTATTTTTTGTAGATTATCTACACCGCATATAATATTGGACTTAATACACGATAATCTACAGAATACCAGACAGACCATGAAGAACAATATCACAACACTGATCGAATCCGGCTACGCAGATCTGAGAAAATCCGAGAAACAGGCCGCAGACTACATACTGGAACATATGGAGCAGGCGCTGGACCTGCCTCTTGATCGTCTGGCAAAGGCAGCAGGCGTCAGCCAGCCTACGGTGCTCCGGATGCTGAAAGCGCTGGGATACAAGGGATACAAGGACTTCCGGTACCAGCTTGTTGCCGAGCTTGCCAAGTCGGGAAACCGGGCGGAAGATGACGGACAGCCCCAGCTTATGTACGGCTATACACTGGATAAGAAGGAAGGCCTGGATGAGATACCGGTCAACATTACGATGACGACAGAGCGGATGCTGGAGGAAACTCTTAAGAACTTTCCGGGAAAGACATACAAAAGAGTGATCGAGGCGCTCAAGAATGCCCGTCTGATCGACATCTACGGTGTGGAGAATTCGGAGGTCGTGGCGGTGGACCTGTTGACCAAGCTTCTGTACCTGGGACTGCCGTGCCGGCATTTCACTGACTGTTATCTGCAGCAGATCACTGCCGGCCGCCTGACGGATCAGGATGTGGCTGTGGGCATTTCCTATTCCGGAGAGTCGAAAGATACGGTGGATGCGATGAGAGCAGCGAAGCGTTCCGGAGCGTGTACGATCGCGATCACGAATTTCAAGGAGTCTACGATCGGCAAATATGCGGACATTCTGGTCTGCACCAGTCAGGACCAGCATTTCTACGGCAATGCCATCTTCTCCAGATCCACGCAGATCCTGATCGTGGACATGATCTATATGGGTCTCATATCATCCGACTATGAGCACTATGTGGAACAACTGAATAAATGCGAAAAAGTTGTGCGCGATAAGGCGTATGATTATCAGCGAAAACGGTAGATTATCTACATCTTAAAGTATGTTAAGCCTCTGTAAAGTTTACATTTCCTTTACAGAGGCTTGATTTTTTCTTGATAGAAATACCGGAAATGGGGCGGGTATAATCTTACACGAAGATGCTTAAAAGTGAAGAGGAGTTAAGTATTATGCTTGAGTTGAAAAATGTAAAGAAGAGTTATGACGGCACGCCGGTGCTCACCGACATCAGCCTGAATATCGAAGACGGAGAGATCGTTTCTATATTAGGACCGTCCGGATGCGGCAAGACGACGCTTCTTAACCTGATCCTCGGGATCGTGGATTCAGACGGCGGCCAGATCATCTACAACGGAGAAGACATCACGAATGTTCCTATGGAAAAGAGAGGATTCAACATTGTGTTCCAGGATTATGCACTGTTCCCGAATCTGAATGTGTACCAGAACATTACATACGGACTGAGAAACAATCCGGAGATTTCTTCTAAAGAGGAAGTGGAGGATCTGATTCATCTGCTGGGCCTTGAAGAGCATTTAAATAAGAGGATCGGTCAGCTCTCCGGCGGACAGAAGCAGAGAGTTGCCCTTGCGAGAACTTTGGTAATGAAGCCGAAGATCCTTCTTCTCGATGAGCCGTTAAGTGCTCTGGACGGCGTGATCAAAGAGTCTATCAAGGACAGGATCAAGACGATTGCCAGAGAGTACAATCTGACGACGATCATTGTGACGCATGATCCGGAAGAGGCGCTGACACTCTCCAACCGTGTGATGATCATTAATGAAGGAAAGATCGCCCAGTTCGGACGCCCGGAAGAGATCATCAGCAGACCGGAGAACGGATTTGTCCGGAAATTTATCCTGAACCAGCTGGAGATCAAGAAGAACAACATCTTTACTTTGTTTTCCGGTCAGCTTGAACAGCAGGTACAGGTCGGCTGAAGGGGTGAGTGTTATGAGAAAGAACAGAGAGATTAAGGCTGTTTTTGCAGTGATAGCAGTATTTTTCGCAGGATTTCTGGCAGTCCCCATGATCAGTGTACTGGTAAAATCCTTCACCGGAAACGGAGAGGCAGCTTCGTTTTCCCACTACGCAGAGGTGCTGACAGGAAGAGGTTTTCTGCAGGCTCTGGGGAACAGCTTCGTGATCTCCATATGCAGTGCGCTGCTGGCTACCGTTCTGGCGTTTGTCCTTGCCTATACGATCCACTATACAAATGCAGGCGGAAGATATAAATGGCTGATCAGCAAGGCGGCGATCCTGCCCATGCTGCTCCCGACGATCACCTATGGATTTGCGATCATTTATTCCTTTGGAAAGCAGGGACTGCTGACACAGCTTTTCGGAAGACAGCTCTTTGACATCTACGGATTTAACGGACTTCTGCTGGGCTATGTAGTGTATACGCTCCCCATCGCGTTCACATTGATCAACAATGCCATGGGGTACATAGATAAGCGGTTCATGATCGTGTCGAGACTGATGGGAGATTCCCCGTTACAGACTTTCCGTATGACCATTGTGATCCCGCTCTTGGGAACTCTTGCGACTTCGTTTATTCAGACTTTCTTCCTCTGCTTTACAGACTTCGGTATCCCGGCGTCAGTTGGCGGACGGTATGAAGTTGTGGCAAGCGTCCTCTATGAGGAAATGCTGGGAAGTATCCCGAACTTCGGGAATGGCGCAGTGGTTGCACTGGTTATGATCATTCCGTCGGTGGTAAGTATCACGGTGCTTCACATTTTGGAGAAATATAACGTGCGCTACAACAAGATCTCGCCGATCGAGCTGAAGAAAGGTGTGAAGAGAGATGTTGTATTCGCGGTTTTAAGCGGCGCGATCCTGATCTGCGCACTGAGTATGTTCCTCGTTATGTTCGTGACTCCGTTTATCGAGGAGTGGCCGTACCGGATGAACTTTACACTGGAGCATGTGCAGGCAGTGTTTGAAGACAGACAGCTCTACGGGGTGTATGTCAACTCCGTGATCGTAGCCCTGATCACTGCGCTGGCAGGCACGCTGATCGCCTACGGCGGAGCGCTGGTGACGGCCAGAAGCACGGTCAGCGGGAAATTAAAGAAGGTGATCGACAGTATCGCCCTTGTGACAAACACGATCCCCGGCATGGTCATCGGTCTTGCTTACCTGTTCGTGTTTACAGGGACCCCGCTGCAGAATACCTTCCCTATCATCATCATCTGTAACATTGTCCATTACTTTTCGACACCGTACCTGATGATGAAAAACTCCCTGTCCAAGATGAACGCGTCCTGGGAGACGACGGCAATGCTGATGGGAGACAACTGGATGAAGACCATTGTCAGGGTTGTGACGCCCAATGCACTTTCTACACTGCTGGAGGTGTTCAGCTACTACTTCGTAAATGCAATGGTAACAGTCAGCGCCGTTATATTCATCGCCGGTGCAAGGACTATGGTCATCACGACCAAGATACAGGAATTACAGTATTTCAATGAATTTAACGAAATCTTCGTCCTGTCGCTTCTGATTCTTTTTACAAACCTGATCGCGAGAGCGATATTCCGCAGGCTGGCAAAGATGAGTGAAAGCAGACAGAACACGGCAAAAATATACCGCTTTTCTGAAAAGAAGAAAGCGGCATAAAGGAGGATTATAATTATGAAAAAGATGAATTTTAAGAGAGCAGCATCCCTTACACTTGCGGCGGCAGTTGCCGTGACAGGTATGGGACTCACAGGATGTGATACAGGATCATCCGGCGAGCAGGTGATTATCTATTCCAATGCAGATGAGGAAGCGATCACGGCGATGGAGAATGCACTGGACAATAACGGATATGAAGGACAGTACATGTTTCAGACATTCGGTACTTCCGAGCTTGGCGGCAAACTGCTGGCTGAGGGAAAGGATATCGAGGCGGACATGGTGACCATGAGTACGTTCTATGTAGAGAGCGCTCAGGCGCAGAATGATATGTTTCAGGATCTGACTTTCGACGTGGATACGATTGACGAGTTCGAGCCTTACTGTGCGCCGATCACTTCACAGGAAGGAACCATCATCGTGAACACAGAGATGATGGAGGAAAATAACCTGCCGATGCCGGAGTCTATCGCTGATCTGGCAGATCCGGTATACAAGGGCTTTGTATCTGTAACTGATATTGCAGCATCTTCTACAGCGTGGCTTCTTGTCCAGGCGCTTGTGTCCGAGTACGGTGAGGACGGAGCGCAGGATGTGCTCGCAGGCATCTATGAAAATGTAGGCGATCACCTTGAGGATTCCGGTTCCGCACCGCTTAAGAAAGTGCGTGCAGGGGAAGTGGCGATCGGATTCGGACTTCGTCAGCAGGCAGTTGCGGACAAGGCAGATGGACTTCCCATCGACTATATCGACCCGGCAGAGGGTAACTTCAGCCTGACAGAGTCTGTTGCAGTTGTGGATAAAGGCGATGACACAAATCCGCTTGCTATGGAGATGGCACAGTGTATTATCGAGAACGGACGTGAGGAGCTGCAGTCTTACTATCCGAACGCTCTGTACAACGGAGAGTCCACAGACGCGGCAAATAAATCCGCCAATCCGAAGGTATTCCCGGAGAAACTGACGGTTGACCTTCTGCAGAAGCATGAGGCGATTTCAGAAGCTGCCAAGGAGGAAGCAGGACTGTAATCTGCTCCTGCAGTACAGTACAGCACGCGTTACTCACAGAGGCGCACGAATATAAGGAATGCATCAATATATAGAGAGAAGAGAGGAAATACAGATGAAATCATATAAACTTCTTACACCGGGACCGCTGACCACAACGGACACGGTAAAACAGCAGATGATGTTCGATCATTGCACATGGGATGACGATTACAAACAGATCACACAGGAGATCCGCAAAGGACTGTTAAAGCTGGCCCATGTATCCGAGGATGAGTACACGGCCGTACTCATGCAGGGAAGCGGAACATTCGGAGTAGAGTCCGTGCTTACAAGCGTCATCGGCTCCGGAGACGAGCTCCTGATCTGCGCCAACGGCGCATACGGCGAGCGTATGGCTGATATCGCGGATCATGCGGGAATCAGGCATCAGGTATACAATGAGCATTACAATAAAGTGCCCAATGCCCAGAAGATCGCTGAGATGCTGGACGCGGATCCGGCCATCACACATGTATCTATGGTGCACAGCGAGACAACTTCCGGCATCTTAAATGATATAGAGGCAGTCGGTAAAGTCGTAAAGGAAAAAGGCAGAGTCTTTATCGTGGACGCCATGAGCAGCTTTGGCGGTGTGGATATCCCGGTGAAGGACTGGGGCATTGATTTCATTATCAGCAGCGCCAACAAATGTATTCAGGGAGTGCCGGGATTTTCCTTTATCATTGCAAGGAGAGATCTGCTGGAGGCAAGCGCGGGGAAGGCGAGAAGCCTGTCCCTTGACCTGTATGACCAGTGGAAGACCATGGAAGTGGACGGAAAATGGCGCTTTACATCCCCGACTCACGTAGTGCTTGCATTTGCTCAGGCAATGAAAGAGCTGGAGGAAGAGGGCGGCATCGAGGCGAGAAACAGACGCTACACGGAAAATAATCGTCTCCTTATAGAAAAGATGGCTGAAATGGGTATCCGTCCGTACATAGACAGCACCCATCAGGGTCCGATTATTACGACCTTCTTCTATCCGGAAGAGTGCCACTTTACATTTTCACAGATGTACGAGTACATCAAAGACAGAGGTTATGCGATCTATCCGGGCAAGGTGACGGAAGCCGAGACATTCCGCATCGGAAATATCGGCGAGATCTATCCGGAAGACATTGAGAAAGTATGCGCGATCATAAAAGAATTTCTGGAGGAGTACAATCATGAAGAAAATTAAAGCAGTGATCTTTGACTGGGCAGGAACAACAGTGGATTTCGGATGCATGGCGCCGGTGCAGGCATTCGTGGAAGTGTTTAAGCAGTACGGCATTGAGCCGACCATGGAGGAAGTGCGAGAGCCCATGGGGATGCTCAAGATCGACCATATCCGCACTATGCTGAAGATGGACCGGATCAAAGCACTCTGGACAGAGAAGTACGGCAAAGAGCCGGGCGAGGAAGAGGCGCAGGCGCTGTATCAGATCTTTGAGGAGAAGCTTCTGAGTATCCTTCACCTTTATTCAGATCCGAAGCCGGGCGTGGTTGAAACCGTAAACCGTCTGAGAAGACACGGCATCAAGATCGGATCCACTACAGGTTACAATGACAAGATGATGGAGATCGTCGTTCCGGCGGCAAAGGAGAAAGGATACGAGCCGGACGTGTGGTTCAGCCCGGATTCCACCGGACAGAAGGGTCGTCCCTATCCTTATATGATCTTCCGCAACATCGAGGCGCTGGGACTCAAGAAGGTGCGCCGCGTCCTGAAAGTGGGGGATACGATCTCCGATATCAAAGAAGGCAAGAATGCGGGCGTATGGTCAGCCGGCATCGTAGTCGGAAGCTCAGAGATGGGACTGACACAGGAAGAGTATGAAGCGCTCTCTCCAGAAGAGAAGGAAGAGAAGTGCAGGGAAGTCTCGGAGAAATTTCTGGAGGCAGGTGCGGATAAAGTATTTTACACGATAGAAGATTTAGGAGAGTTCCTTCTCGGCTAGCAAAACAGTATTGTCATTTTAGTGATAAAATAGTGGATTACAGAGCTCTGATTTGTACAAAACGGCACAAATCAGGGCTTTTTGCGACTTTACATAGATTTAACATATACTTGATTTTACATTTTACATTTCTCTTTTATGATGAATAGCGTCGACGGGAGAGAACGAACCGCGGCAGCGCAGAAGAAGATGCGCAGTACATAATAATCTGAATTGAAAAAGGAGATTATCGAAAATGAAAATGAAAAAGTTTATCGCAGTATTAGCAACAGTGAGCATGGTAGCAGCTATGGCAGCTGGATGCGGAAGCAGCTCAAATGACACATCTGCAGACAGCAATGCAGCAGCTGACGGCGGATCAGATCTGAGCGGTACAATTACAGCAGCAGGTTCTTCTGCACTGAAACCGCTGGTAGACGACGCGGCAGATTCTTTCCTTGAGTCCCATCCGGACGTATCTATCACAGTAGATGCAGGCGGTTCAGGAGAAGGTCTGAAACAGGTATCTGAGGGAACTGTTACGATCGGTAACTCAGATGTGCCGGCAGAGGATAAACTGGATGCTGACGCAGCAGGCGAGCTGGTAGATCATCAGGTATGTGTTATCACAATGGCTCCGATCGTAAACAAAGATGTAGCTGATGCAGGAGTTACAGATCTTACAAAAGATCAGCTGATCTCCATCTTTACAGGTGAGACGACAAACTGGAAAGATGTAGGCGGTCCGGACGAGGATATCGTACTTGTTACACGTCCTGAGTCTTCAGGTACAAGAGCTACATTCCAGGCATATGCACTTGACGGAAATGAAGAAGCATCCAACGCTTCCATGGAGACAGATGATTCCGGTGTCCTTCTGAAAAATGTAACAGATACAAAGGGAGCAATCGGATATGTAGCACTTTCCTATCTGGTAGATAACGACGATGTTGCTACAGTAGCAATTGACGGTGTTGAGCCGACTCTTGAAAATACATACAGCGGAGAATATCCGGTATGGACATTCGAGCATATGTATACAAAAGGCGAGCCGGATGAAGTAACAAAAGCATTCCTTGACTACATTATGTCAGATGATTATGGTACACAGATGGAAAGTCTTGGATACGGCGTTTCTTCAAAAATGACAGTAACAGAACACTAATCACTGGCAGATGACATTATACGGCGGGCGTACTTATCAGAAATGTGCCCGCCGTTTCTGTGAGTAAGAGACAAGCTAGAGAATTCGGGAGAATTTAATATGAAAAAAGGCATGTTTGCAAAAGAATACGCTTGGAGAGGACTGATGACGGCAGGCGGACTGTTCGTTATCGTGCTTACGATCGCTATCGGTGCTTTCCTTGTGTATAAAGGTTCAGGTACATTTACCACCTTCCATCATACGCTGTGGGAATTTCTCGGTTCTGCAGAGTGGGATCCCACAGACGGACCGGAAGGCGGCGGAGCAGTTGGAGCTCTGATATTTATTGTCGGTTCACTGGCTACCTGTGGGCTGGCCCTGCTGATCTCGACACCGTTTGCAGTCGGTTCGGCAATTTATATGATTGAAATATCACCGAAGTTCGGTGAGAAATTTTACCGTCCGATCGTTGAAATCTTTGCCGGTATCCCGTCTGTCGTGTATGGATGGGTAGGTCTTTCCGTACTGGTTCCGGCGATCAAGACAATATTTAACAGACAGGTGGGACACTCCATTTTTGCTGCGGCGCTGGTGCTTGCGGTCATGATCTATCCTACGATCACCAATGTGGCGGCGGATTCGATCCACTCTGTTCCGAAGGATTACCGCATGGCGGCGTACGGACTGGGCTCTACGAGATGGCAGTCCATTTACCGCGTAGTGATCCCAGCGGCGGCGCCCGGCATATTCTCAGGTATTATCCTTGGACTTGCCAGAGCGTTCGGCGAGGCGCTTGCGGTGGCAATGGTCATCGGACAGACGACAGCCCTGCCGACAAGTATCCTGTCAACGACAAAGACACTTACGACTGAGATCGCATCTCAGATGGGAAATGCGATGGAAGGCGGAGAGATGAAGACAGCTCTTTGGACAATGGCACTGCTTTTGTTCCTGCTCTCACTGCTGTTCATTTTCCTGATCCATCTGGTTTCTCACAAAGGATCAAAAGAGGAGGCATAATTTATGAACAGAATTAAACGTGCGCGCGGCATTAACGGCATGATGACGGGCATATTCAATCTGATCGCGGTCTTCTTTTTTGTTCTGCTGATCGCGTTTGCGGGATATGTGATCATTAAAGGTTTTACAGGTGCATCTCAGGAGATGTTCCTGTTTGAAAGAAAAGGAAGCATCGGAAACCAGCTGTTCAACACGATCTATCTTGTGTTTATCTCTCTGGTATTTTCCGTTCCGCTCGGTGTGATGGCGGGGATCTATCTTTCCATGTATGCAAAGAAAGGTCTGCTGACAAAGTTCCTCAGGATCTGTATTGAGACTTTGTCCTCCCTTCCCTCCATCGTAGTAGGTCTGTTCGGATACCTGGTATTCCTTGTATTCTTCGGACTGAGCAAGAGTCTTCTGGCAGGTGCGCTTTCGATTTCGATTCTGGCGATTCCTGTCATTACGACGACAACAGAGGATGCGATCAATGGTCTTCCTGACGACTACCTGCACGCCAGTTTAGGACTGGGCGCTACCCGCTGGCAGTCCATCTTCCATGTGCTCCTTCCGGCATGTGTACCGAGGATTATGACGGGAGTCATTCTGGCAGCAGGAAGAGGATTCGGTGAAGCGGCAGCCCTTCTGTATACCACAGGTTCCGGATCGGATATCCGCTGGAATAACTGGGATCTGTCATCGCCCACATGTCCGCTGAACATATTCCGTCCTGCACAGACTCTGTCGCTGCAGATCTGGGATCTGCAGATCAACGGTCAGGATTCGGATCTTGCCAACCTTGCGGCGGCAGTGCTGATGATTCTGGTCCTGCTGTTCAGTATCGGAGCAAATGCACTGAGCCGGCACATCAATAAAAAGAATGCAGGCGAAAGCGCGTAAACTCAATTTTAGAGAAAGGATACAGAAATGGAAGAGAATAAGAATAATTCATATAAATTTGATATCCGTAATCTGAATCTGCACTATGGGGATTTTCATGCACTTAAAGATATCAATATGAAGATAGAGGCGCATAAGATTACGGCATTTATCGGACCGTCAGGATGTGGAAAATCTACATTCCTTAAAACACTGAACCGAATGAATGATCTTGTAGAAAACTGTAAGATCGACGGTACTGTTATGCTGGATAACAAGGACATCTATAAAGACATGGATGAGATCACACTCCGCTACAGAGTGGGAATGGTATTCCAGCAGCCGAACCCGTTCCCGAAGAGCGTATATGATAATGTGGCTTACGGACCGCGTATTCAGGGCATTAAAAAGAAATCCAAACTTGATGAGATCGTTGAAAGAAGTCTGCGTCAGGCAGCAATCTGGGACGAACTCAAAGACAGACTTCACAAAAGTGCGCTGGGACTTTCCGGCGGACAGCAGCAGAGACTCTGTATCGCCAGAACACTTGCGGTAGAGCCGGAAGTCATCCTGATGGATGAGCCTACATCCGCCCTTGACCCGATCTCTACATCAAAGATCGAAGACCTTGCCATGGAATTGAAAAAAGACTATACTATAGTCATGGTTACACATAATATGCAGCAGGCGGTTCGTGTGTCCGATAATACAGCCTTCTTCCTTCTTGGAGAAGTGATCGAGTACAATGATACGGAAAAACTATTCTCAATACCGGCAGATAAGAGAACAGAGGATTATATCACAGGGAGGTTTGGTTAAGTTATGCGTAACAAGTTTGATGAGCAGCTGCATCTTCTTGAAGAGCAGCTTACACATATGGGAGAACTCTGCGAGACAGCAATTTCAAAAGCAACACAGGCACTCAAAGACGGCAGTATCGAACAGGCAAAGATCATCATTTCAGAGGATGAGGAGATCGATCAGTGTGAAAAGGATATCGAGAGACTGTGCCTGAAGCTTCTTCTGCAGCAGCAGCCGGTTGCAAAGGATCTGAGAAGAATTTCAGCGGCGCTTAAGATGATCACAGATATGGAACGTATCGGAGACCAGACATCTGATATCGCCGAGATTATCATTTCCTCCAAGGGCGTTGCGGCAACAGAGGAGATCCATGTGATCGGTACAATGGCATCGGAAGTCAGCAAGATGGTCCGCGACAGTGTGACGGCATATGTAAACAGAGACCTTGAACTGGCGCAGAGCGTCATGAAAGCCGATGATGAGATCGATCAGTACTTCGACGAAGTCCGTGACGAGATGATTGCCTTCATTAAAGAGGAAAAAGGTGAAAACGGAAAGAGGATATTCGATCTGATCATGGTGACTAAATACCTTGAGCGTATTGGAGACCATGCGACAAATATTGCCGAGTGGGTTGAATTCTCTATCACAGGCGTACACAAAGACAGTGCAGTCATTCACGAAGGCTGAATTCAAAATAAGGATCTTATATTAAGATAGAAAAGAAGGAGAACTGAAAAGATGATATATTGCGTGGAAGACGACGACAACATCCGCGAACTTGTAATATATACACTGGAGACAACCGGGCTTAAGGCCAGAGGGTTTGCAGACGGTTCTGCTTTTATGGAGGCTCTGGCGTTTGATACGCCGGAGCTTATTTTGCTTGATATCATGCTCCCCGGGGACGACGGCCTCGAGCTGCTGAAGAAGCTGAAGTCTTCACCGAAGACAAAGAGTATCCCGGTGATCATGGTGACTGCAAAAGGTTCGGAGTACGACAAGGTAGTCGGTTTGGACTCCGGAGCAGATGACTATGTAACAAAACCTTTCGGCATGATGGAGCTTGTCTCACGTATCAAGGCGGTGCTTCGGCGCACCGGCAAGGTAGAAGACCGGATGGATATGGAGATGGCCGGTGTCCACGTGGATGTTAAAAAACATGAAGTAACGGTAGACGGCAAAGCAGTTTCCCTTACACTCAAAGAATTTGAACTGCTGGAAAAGCTGATGCGCAATCAGGGAATCGTTCTGACCAGAGACCAGCTTCTGACAGAGATATGGGGGTATGATTTCGACGGTGAGACAAGAACTGTCGATGTACATATCAGGACACTTAGGCAGAAGCTTGGCGAAAAAGGCGAGATCATTCAGACGGTCCGCGGCGTCGGTTACCGTGTCGGAGGAGCTGCATGAGAAAAAAGATCCAGAGAAGTATGGTGATGGTGCTTGCTGTCACCCTGCTTCTTTCTTATATAATATTAACTCTGCTCTTATATAACCAGAATCTGTCTATACTTGAGTCAGAGGTCAGGCAGGAAGCAAAATATATCCGGGCTGCGATCAATATATCCGGCGCACAGTATCTTGAAGAGATGGACGATGTTGACTGGACGACCCGCGTGACACAGATCGACGAGAAAGGGGATGTCCTCTACGATACGCGGCGAGACGGAAGTACTCTGGAGAACCACAGCGGCAGGAAAGAAGTAAAAGAAGCTCTGGCGACAGGTGAGGGTGAAGATGTCAGGATGTCTGATACTGTCGGACAGGAAATGTATTATTATGCCCTCCTTTTGGATGACGGGACAGTGCTTCGCGCCTCCAAATCAATGGATGGTCTGATCCGGACTGCTCTTGGCAATCTGCCGGTTATGGCAGGCCTTGCCGCCATTATGCTGGTTTTAGCTTATTTTCTGGCAAAATGGCAGACAAAACGTCTGGTCAGACCGATCTATGAGCTGGATCTGGAGCATCCGCTGGAGAATAAGACTTATGACGAGCTTACCCCGTTTCTTGAGGCCATGGACCGGCAGAATAAGGAAAAAGAAGCTGTGGCAAATATGCGGAAAGAGTTCTCCGCGAATGTCTCCCATGAGCTGAAGACGCCTCTTACTTCCATTTCCGGTTATGCAGAGATCATGAAAAACGGCATGGTCCGCCCGGAGGATATTCCGCTCTTCTCCGAGCGTATTTACAAAGAGGCGCGCCGTCTTATAACTCTTGTGGAAGATATCATCAAGCTCTCCAAGCTGGATGAAGAATCTGTAGAACTTGAGAAAGAAGAGGTAGATCTCTACGAACTTACCCGTGAGATCATCAGCCGTCTTTCGCCTCAGGCGTCCCAGAAAAATATCCGCATGGAGGTGGCCGGCGAGCCGGTGAAATATTTCGGCATACGACAGATCTTGGATGAGATGATCTATAACGTGTGCGAAAACGCCGTGAAATATAATGTTGATAACGGCAGGGTATCCGTCTGGGTCGGAAATACACTGGATGGTCCCAAAGTTACTGTGACCGATACCGGGATCGGCATTCCTAAAGAGCACCATGAGCGTATTTTCGAGCGCTTTTACCGTGTGGATAAGAGTCACTCAAAAGAACGCGGCGGCACAGGACTGGGATTGTCCATAGTTAAACACGGCGCACTTCTCCACGGGGCGAAAGTTACAGTGGACAGCATGCCGGGACGGGGAACAAAGATCGAGATGCAGTTCCCGAAGGGAGAGAAGTAATTCATGTTTATTGAACAAATACCGCTGTGACAGTAAAGTCATACTGATCGAACAGCGGACGCAGAAAAAGAAGATACTGCAACACTATGCCGACCCGCTTACCTCATCCCCTCGAATCCATGTAACGCAATATCAAAATGCTCGTCCATTGGAACTCGCATTTTAATATCGCTAACATGGAGAACGAGGTGTATTCGGAACGCTCCATGTCGATGCATAGCTTATGCAGTATCTTCTTTTTCTGCTGGCGCATCCGATCAGTACATTTTTCAGCCGCAGCGTCATTCTTCAACAAACATTCATAGAAATCGGAAGAGAACGGAACTTCGTCGATAAAGTCCACCCTTGCGACCGATTTTCTATAAATTCCGTGATTATCGGGGAGACACTTCCGATTGAGAAAACGCAGAAAATCAAACGGATACAGCCCTTTTGATGAACATTTCGGGACGGGCGGGATTGTAATGCGTACGGTGACTGTGTAGGGATATTAGATATAGTTAAGGCCTGTGGTGCGGCGTTGATCAGGGAAAGGATGTTGTTTGAACGAAGTGAGTTCTTCCTTTCCCTGATCGCTTTTAGCCGTATCGCAGGCTTGTTACTATATCTTATGTCGTGTAACCGGAGCCGGAAGTATTCCATCCCCGCCCGTTCCGGATACGTGAGTTATTCCACTGTATCCGATTGATTTTCGGACGCTTTACCATAGGATGTCTCTCCGACAAACACGGATTTCTCTTGCCAGTGGGAACCTGCTGTGCTATCATGTCTATAACACACCAGAGAAAGGAGCTTATTATGATCATTGAAGTTGATTTTAACAGTGACGAAGCGATCTATATCCAGCTCTGTAATCAGATTATTATGGGAATCGCGACATCGGTGATCCGTGAGGGTGACTCTCTTCCATCAGTGCGCCAGCTTGCAGATACGATCGGTGTAAACATGCACACGGTAAATAAGGCGTACAGTGTACTGAAGAGAGAGGGTTATATCAGTCTTGACAAGAGGCGCGGAGCAGTGATCGCGCTTGATATTGACAAGATGGAGCAGTTAGAAGAGATGAGGCGCGAACTTAGGATCGTGCTGGCTCGCGGCTGCTGTAAGAATATTTCCCGTCAGGAGGTACATGATCTGGTGGATGAAATATTTGACGATTATGAGTGAGCAAAAGCTCTATGTCATAATGTATTAAGAAAAGCAGGCAGGAGGAATCTATGCATATATCATATACGAAGCCGGCGGAGAACGCCATTAAATATGCGGCCAAAAAGGCAAAAGAGATGCAGCATCCCTATATCGGGACGGAACATCTTTTGCTGGGGCTCAGGCAGGAGTATTCCGGAGTGGCGGGTCAGATCCTTGCGCGAAATGGCGTTGAGGAGGAGAAAATCTATCAGCTCATGGACGAGTTGATCGTGCCGCAGACGGAGGCACCGGTGAAAAGTAAGCCGGCGGAGAGCCCGCGCTATAAAGATATTCTCGAGAACAGTGCAAAGGAAGCGCACCGGCTGCACACAACGGACGTAGGAACGGAACATTTGCTGCTGTCGATGATCCGGGATGTGGATTGCGTGGCTACCCGGATCCTGATCACACTTAATATCAATCTCCAGAAAATTTTTCAGGATATTATGACAGCAGTAGGTGTGGATCCGAAAGAGTATCAGGATGAACTTCAGGAGGACGGGAAGAGCTCCCATTCTATGATGGATCAGTTCTGTACGGATATGACGGCCAGAGCAGAGGAAGGAAAACTGGATCCTGTAGTGGGCAGAGACGAAGAAATGCATCGTCTCATGCAGGTGCTAAGCCGGAGAACGAAGAACAATCCGTGCCTGGTCGGAGAACCGGGTGTCGGAAAGACAGCGATCATCGAAGGACTTGCACAGCGGATCGCATCCGGCGTGGTTCCGGAGAAAATGAAAGACAAGAGAATCTATACGCTTGATCTGCCGGGGCTGATCGCAGGTTCTAAGTACCGCGGAGAGTTTGAAGAGCGTATGAAAGGGCTGATCGCCGAGGTTGAATCCAGTGGAAATGTGATCCTGTTCCTGGATGAGATCCATACAATGATCGGCGCAGGAGGCGCAGAAGGGGCAATCGATGCATCCAGTATTCTCAAGCCGTCTCTGGCAAGAGGCGAGCTGCAGCTCATTGGTGCGACGACGATTGCCGAGTACCGGAAATATATTGAGAAAGACGCTGCGCTGGAACGACGGTTCCAGCCGGTATCCGTGGAAGAGCCGACAAAGGAGCAGTGTCTGGCAATCCTTAAAGGATTAAAAGAAAAATATGAATCCCATCATAAAGTTGTGATCGAAGAGAAAGCTCTGGAAGCTGCGGTTCAGATGTCGGAGCGGTATATCACGGACAGGAATCTTCCGGACAAAGCGATCGACGTGCTGGACGAGGCGTGCTCAAAAGTGAGCCTCAAAGGTTATAAAGTGCCTGACAATCTGACCGCCATGGAAGATTCTCTGAAAGAACTTGTGCAGCAGAAAGAGGAGAGCATCCGGCGAGGGGATTTTGCGGAGGCTTCTCTTGTACAGAAGGAGCAGGAACAGGTAGAGAAAAAACTGGAAGAGGTAAAGAAACGTTTCCAGAAAAAGACTTCATCCAAACAGCCTTCTGTGACGGAGGAAGATATTGCAGAGGTAGTTTCCGCGTGGACAAAAGTGCCTGTGCAGAAACTTGCGGAGAGTGATGCAGACCGACTGAAGAAACTGGAAAGTGTCCTTCATAAAAGAGTAATCGGTCAGGATGAAGCGGTCAGTGCTGTGGCACGTGCAGTCAAGAGAGGCCGCGTGGGACTGAAAGATCCCCGCCGCCCGATCGGATCTTTTCTGTTCCTCGGTCCTACCGGTGTAGGAAAGACAGAATTGTCAAAAGCGCTGGCGGAAGCGCTGTTCGGAAATGAAGAGTCGATGATCCGTGTGGATATGTCGGAATATATGGAGAAACATTCTGTTGCAAAGATGATCGGATCTCCTCCGGGATATGTAGGACATGAGGAGGGCGGACAGCTCAGCGACCAGGTGAGGACGCACCCATATTCGGTGGTTCTGTTTGATGAGATCGAGAAAGCACATCCCGATGTGTTCAACATTTTGCTTCAGGTGCTGGATGACGGGCATATCACTGATTCGCAGGGAAGAAAAGTTGATTTCTCCAATACAGTCATTATTATGACTTCCAATGCCGGGGCGAAAGCGATCGTGGAACCGAAGAAACTGGGATTCGCCACAAAGGAAGATCCTGCCGGGGATTATAAACGGATGAAACAGAACGTGATGGACGAGGTAAAGATGATCTTCCGCCCGGAATTCTTGAACCGTATCGATGAGACGATCGTATTCCATGCCCTGGATCAGACGCATATGAAGAAGATCGTGACCCTGTTGTGCCGCGATTTCACAAAACGTCTGTCAGATCAGCTCGATATACATCTCACGCTGCGTGAGTCGGCGAAGAACCTGATCGTGGAGAAGGGAACCGATGCAAAATACGGCGCAAGGCCGCTGAGACGTGCACTTCAGACTGAGCTCGAAGATAAGCTCGCCGATGCGATATTGAACGGCGAGATAAAAGCGGGAGACCATGTAGAGGCCGGAGCGTCAAAGAAAGAGATCCGGTTTATTACAGGATAAATTTTCATAGAACTTCCGGTAGAAAAAAACACCGCTTTATATTATAATATCGGTATCGGTGATGCCGGATGCATCGTACAATAAATACTTATAATGAGATACTTAGGAGGAAACATAAGATGGCAGCGGTAAAAGAATTGTTGCGCGCAGAAAACGACGGAACACTCAGTTTTGGAGATTACACTCTTACTGCAAAGACAAAGAAAGACAACTACGAATTCGAGGGTGATATTTATAAGGTGAAGACATTTTCCGAGATCACAAAGCTCGAGAAAAACGGAATGTTCGTTTATGAGTCAGTGCCGGGAAGTGCTGTTGAGAACTTTAAAGAGACAGAGAATGAGATCACATTTTCGGTATCTGCTCAGGGAGATGTGCAGTTCACACTGGAGCTGGAGCCGGAGAGCGAATACGAAGTATTTATCGATGGAGTGTCGGCCGGCAAGATGAGCACGAATCTGAGCGGAAAACTCAGTGTCAGTGTGGAACTTTCTGCTGATCAGAATGTTCCGGTGAAAGTGGTAAAGTGCTGATTTTCTGAAGTACATGCCGGTCAGATGTAGAAATGCTGATGCAGCCGGACAAACCGGATGACATCTGTAATGGCGGGGTGGATGTTGTGTCCACCCTGTTTTGAGTTGTGCGATAAACCCGGCAAACGCCTGCTATGCCTGCGCAGGCGGACATTAACCGGGCGCACGGAGGCAATATTATAAAGAGTAACAAAAGGAACAAGTGATATGGCAAAAGGAAAAAAGACGATATTCTTCTGTCAGAACTGCGGACACGAAGAGTCGAAATGGCTCGGCCAGTGTCCGGCGTGCGGGGAGTGGAATACATTTGTAGAAGAAAAGATAGACAGCGGGATCACGAAAGGGACAACCGCATCGGCCCGTTCAGTGAGGAAATCGGTAAGAGATGCGAAGGTCGTTCCGCTCACAGAAGTTACTGCAGATGATGATGCAAGATGCAAGACCGGAATCCACGAGCTGGACCGCGTGCTGGGCGGCGGGATCGTGCCCGGGTCGCTTGTGCTGGTGGGAGGCGATCCGGGAATCGGAAAATCTACGCTGCTCCTTCAAGTCTGCCGTATGCTTTCGAAAGATAAAAAGGTGTTGTATATTTCCGGTGAGGAATCACAGGCACAGATCAAACTCAGGGCAAACCGGATGGGAGATTTTTCATCCAATCTGTATCTTCTGTGTGAGACGAATCTGGAAATCATCCGCGGGGTGATCGAAAAAGAGCGTCCGCAGCTTGTGGTCATCGATTCTATACAGACTATGTACAGCGAGGATGTCTCTTCAGCTCCGGGAAGTGTATCACAGGTCCGGGAGTCCACTAATATTTTCCTACAGCTGGCAAAGGGACTATGCATTCCGATTTTTATTGTGGGGCATGTGACGAAAGAGGGAACTGTTGCCGGCCCGAGAGTGCTGGAGCATATGGTGGATACTGTTTTGTATTTCGAGGGCGACAGGCACGCTTCCTACCGGATCCTGCGGGCGGTAAAGAACCGTTTCGGCTCTACTAATGAAATCGGCGTATTTGAGATGCAGCAGACGGGACTTGTGGAAGTTGAGAATCCCTCGGAATATATGCTGAGCGGACGCCCGGAAAATGCGTCAGGTTCCGTGGTGGCGTGTTCCATCGAGGGAACACGTCCGATCCTGATCGAGATCCAGGCGCTTGTCTGTCAGAGTAATTTTGGAATGCCGAGAAGGACGGCGGCGGGAACTGATTATAACCGTGTCAATCTGCTCATGGCGGTTCTGGAGAAAAGGCTGGGTATGGCTTTGGGCAATTCCGATGCATACGTAAATATCGCGGGAGGTATCCGCATGAATGAGCCGGCCATTGATCTTGGAATTGTGATGGCGATCGTGTCAAGTTTTCGGAACCGTCCTATTGACGAGAAGACCATCGTGTTCGGCGAAGTTGGCTTGAGCGGTGAGGTGCGCGCGGTCAATATGCCGGAACAGCGCGTGGCAGAGGCAAAAAAACTGGGATTCGAGACATGCATCCTGCCGGAAGTATCCCTTAAGATGGTAAAAGGAATAAAAGGCATCAAACTGGTGGGTGTGAAAAATATCGGTGACGCAGTAAAGGAGATTTAGAATTATGAAACCATATATGTTAAAAGCAAGATATTATGAGACAGACCAGATGGGGATCATCCATCATTCCAATTACATCCGCTGGATGGAAGAGGCGCGGATCGATGTGCTGAACCAGCTGGGATATCCTTACCGCAGGTTTGAGGAGATGGGCTATATGAGTCCGGTGCTCCACGCTGAATGTGAGTATAAGAAGAGTGTGAAGTTTGATGATGAGGTAAAAATTGTGGTGAGTCTTCAGGATTTCGGAAAAGTCAAGTTCACACTCAGATATGACATTTATAATATGTCAGAGGGCGGCTGCCTAAGCGCATGCGGCTTGACAAGACATTGCTTCCTGAATAAGGATGGAAGACCTGTAATGATGAATAAAGAAATGAAAGAGTTTTCTGGAACGATGCAAAACTTTCTCGGAGAGAAGACGGAAGAATAAAATGTCAGTCGGAGAATAAGAAGGCAGTCTGATGGCACAGAGAAGCTTCGGGACAGATGATAGAGAGACAGGGAGGACGATGAACATGGATTATGAGCAGCTGAGGGAGAGAAGAAATGAGAAGAATGCATTCGGCAATCTGGTCGGTGTAAAGATCGTGGAGATACGGGAAGGTTATGCGAGGACGGAGCTTGAGGTCCGGCCGGAGCTGATGAACCCGGTGAATTCTGTCCACGGAGGAGTATTATTTACCATGATCGATATCACAGGAGGTTCGGCTGCGGTATCCCATGGTGAAAATGTGACCACAGTCGATGCGGATATCCGTTACCTGAGGCCGGGAATCGGCGTTAATAAGCTGGTCTGTGAGGCAGAAGAGATCAAGAGGGGCAGGCAGCTCCTTGTCTACAGAGTGGATGTAAAGGATGAGAAAGGAAATATTCTGACAGCAGGAACGGTAACATATATGTCCCTGCGAGATAAAGTTGCGCTTTGATCCGTCGGTGAAATATAAGCGATAGATAGCAAATTTTATATAGGAAATGAAGAAGGCAGTGTATGGAAGCTGGAAATACGGCTATGGTATGCTGCCTGTTTTATTTTTAGAATAAACAGTATATAACAGTTGACAACAGTTCTATACTGTTATATACTGTTTACCAAGAGGAGGACACATATGAAGATTATAATCAATAATTCATCAATGGTACCTATATATGAACAGATCATGGATCAGATCAAAGCGCAGATTACTGCCGGCGGTCTGAAGGAAAATGATGTACTCCCCTCTGTCCGGACTCTTGCGAAAGAACTGAAGATCAGTGCCCTGACAGTCAAGAAAGCGTACGATAACCTTGAAGAGGAAGGGTACACGGTCACGGTTCACGGCAAAGGCACTTATGTTGCCGCAGCGAACACCGAGAGGATGAGGGAAGAGCAGCGAAGGGAAGTTGAGACAGATCTTGACAACGCTGTTCAGAAAGGCCGCAGGTGCGGGCTTACGGACGAGGAGATCCGGGAGTTATTTGAGTTGATAATGGAGGACTAGATGATGCTGGAAATTAACGGGTTGGTAAAGAAATATAAAGATTTCGCCCTGAACTGTTCTATGAAAGTGGAGCGTGGATGTATCACGGGACTTGTCGGAGAGAACGGGGCTGGAAAAAGCACGAGCATGAAGGCCGTACTGGGACTCATCAGTTATGACAGTGGTGATATTAAGCTGATGGGAAAGTCACCGGCAGAGCTGAGAGAGGCCGAAAAAGAAAAGATCGGAGTGACGCTGGCGGAATCCGGATTCAGCGGTTATCTGAAAGTAAAGGACATCGTGCCTGTGATGGCGGCAATGTATCCGGGATTTGACAGGGAAAGATTTCTGAATCTGTGCCGCAGATTCAATATACCTCAGGATAAATATATCAAAGAATTTTCAACAGGAATGAAGGCAAAACTGAAAGTTCTTGTGGCAGTTACTCATGACGCTGATTTTCTCCTGCTCGACGAACCGACAACAGGGCTGGATGTAACAGCGCGGGAGAGCATCCTGGATCTGTTCCGCGAATATATGGAAGAGGATGAGAGCCGGAGCATTCTCATCAGTTCCCATATTTCATCGGATCTTGAAGGACTGTGCGATGATATTTACATTATTCACGAAGGAAAGATCGTCCTGCATGAGGATATGGATAAACTGTTAAATGAGTACGGCCTTATAAAGGCAGACGACGGGCAGTATGCAAGGCTGGATAAAGAACACATCCTGTCGGTCCGCAGAACGCCGTTCGGCTATGAATGCCTGACAGACCAGAAAGGGTATTATAGAGAAAATTACCCTGATATTGTAGTTGAGAACGGATCACTGGATGAAGCGATCACGATGATGACGGGAGGGGAGAGATTATGAAAGGATTGCTGATCAAAGATATAAGATTGATGAGGAGTCAGGGGGCGGTCCTGCTTGCCATGCTCATACTGGCCGCCTTATTTCTGGGGGTAGTCTCATCAGATGTAGAACCTTTTTTTGTAGTGGCATATATAACAATTTTTCTCTCTATCTTCGTGGCGTCTACCATCAGTTATGATGAGTACGACAACGGTTATCTGTTTCTTATGACTCTTCCGATCACAAGGAAGAAATATGTTAATGAGAAGTATATTTTTGGTATTCTTATCTCCATATTTGCATGGTGCGTGGGCATGGCGGCAGGTACTGCCTTGATGATCGCACAGGGCGCGAAAACAGGTGCCGGAGAATGGATCGGGGGTAACCTGATGTACATTTGTATCGCGTGGGTGTTTATGAGCATTATGATGCCGCTTCGGCTTAGATTTGATTCTGAGAAAGCGAGATATGCCAATATCATCATGTTTGCTCTGATTGCGGCTGTTGCGTACGGGATAACAAAGATTTCGCAGTATGTGCCGGAAAATCTACTCAGGAATGTATCTGCCTTTTTCAATACTCTGGGAAATAATGGAATTCTCGCGCTTTGCGCAGGCATAGCAGTTGCAGCTCTTTTGATTTCGTATATCTGCAGCCGCCACATTATGGAGAAGAAAGAATTCTGAGGTGGTGCATATGAAAAATTCAGGCAAATGCCCGAAGTGCGGTTCCAGACGAATCGCAAGGATTCCGGACAACGGCAGGTATGCCAACGGAAATAACATATATCTGAAATCAGCTGTGGTGCTTGCGGACAGGATTCCGCTGATCAAGTATATATGCTGTGAATGCGGATATGTGGAAGAGTGGGCGGAAAGCAGGGAAGATCTTGCGAAGGTAGAAGATAGATTCGGAAATTAGTTACCTTTTGTGGACTGCCATCAGATTTTCATTTCACGATATTTAGAAAGTAATCGAGCAGTTATAAAGCTGGAATAGAGGCGCTTTATAACTGCTTTTATGTTTGTATCAATCTGTGAAATTATCAACGGTGTGATGATAACTATTTACAAGTCATGTAAGTTTGTTGGTAAGTAAACTATTTTAATATTTGATATTGAAGCTGAATTTAAATTATGTTATCGTGACCGTACTCAAGTATCTCCTCAAATATCTGAAACGTCTGAATACAGTAGTTCTACAGGGCAGGATCGCCTGAAATTCAAACAGAAATTTTTCGAGTCAGCATTTAGCGGGAAACTTGTGAAAGTGGTGTTTCTTAAAGAAGAGCAACGTGGTAAAATAAGGAGGAAGAATGTATGAGGAATACGATACGTAAAGGATTTATCGCGGCTTTATTAGGGAAAGATCCGAGCCTAATCCGAAAAACTACGCTGATTCCGACAGAACTGCGTAAAGAAAGCGAAGATGATAAGCTGGGGATTCTTGATGTTTTGATTGAAATGGAAGACGGAACTAAAATGAATATGGAAATGCAGGTGGCCTACTTTGAGTACTGGATAAACAGGGTATTGTACTATATAAGTAAGGTGTATTCCGGTCAGATTAAAACAGGTGATCCATATGACGCATTAAAACCATGTATCCACGTCAGCATTTTAGATTTCATTCACTTTCCACAGGATACAAAGTGCTGCCGCAAGATTGCATTTTGTGACACAGAGAACGGAAAACAGTATACAGATCTGATGGAGATTTATATTTTGGAACTCAAGAAACTGCCGGCGGAAGACCAGAATGAGGCAGGCATCATACGATGGATGCGGTTCCTTGGTGGGAAGAGCCGAAAGGAGTTTGAACATATGGCTAAGAAAGATAAATATATCGAAGAAGCCTATAATGAACTGAAAAGGCTGAGTCTGGATGAGCAGAAAAGAATGGAGTATGAACTGAGGCAGAAAGCAGTGCGAGACTATAATACCCAAATAAAAAGTGCGGAAAAGCGCGGAGAAAAACGCGGAATAGAAACAGGGCGTCATGAAGCCCTGAAACAGGTTGTCGGACATATGTTAGATGATGGAAAGTCAGAAAATGAAATATCCAGCCTTATCGGCTGTGAACCGGATGAAGTAATAAGACTGGCGGAAGAGTGGAAAAAGGAAAACAATATAATATCTTGAAATAGTGACACGTTTCTTCGGATTTTATCATATCCGGGAAACGTGTTTTTTCTTATAATAAGACCAACAAAAAACAACGGCCATTTTATTCATGGGTCAAAGGAGGAAAGAGTTTTATGAAAAGAAAAAGATTACTTGCACTTGTGCTTGCGGCAGCGATGGCGGGAAGTCTTGTGACCGGCTGCGGCAGTTCTGGATCGGACGGCAAAGAAGGCTCAGGAAGTTCTTCTTCAGGCGGAACGGGAAAGGTGTATTACCTGAACTTCAAACCGGAGCAGGCTGACCAGTGGGTAGAGCTGGCAAAGACTTACACGGATGAAACCGGTGTACAGGTAGACGTACAGACGGCAGCATCCGGTACATATGAGTCACAGCTCAAATCAGAGATGGCAAAGGACGAAGCGCCTACTCTGTTTCAGGTAAATGGACCTGTGGGTCTGGCTACATGGAAAGATTACTGCTATGATTTTGCCGGCAGTGATGTCTACAAGGATGTTCAGAGTGATGATTACGTACTCAAAGACGGCGATCAGGTACTTGGCATCGCATATGTAATCGAGACATACGGTCTTATTTACAACAAAGCTCTGTTAAATGATTACTTTGATGCAGACTGGTCCACGATAAAATCTATCGATGATCTGAATAACTTCAAAGCGCTTAAGGCTGTAGCGGAAGAGATTCAGGCACATAAGGATGATCTGGGAGTAGAGGGCGCTTTCACATCCGCGGGCATGGATTCATCTTCAGACTGGAGATTCAAGACCCATCTTGCGAACCTTCCAATCTACTACGAGTATAAGGACAGAGGCATTACATCTACAGACGCGATCGAGGGTACATATCTTGACAACTACAAACAGATCTGGGATCTGTATATTAACAATGCTACATGTGAGCCGTCCATGATCTCATCCAAGACAGGCGATGACGCGACAAGCGAGTTCGCACTCGGTGAGGCGGTATTCTATCAGAATGGTACATGGGCATACAACGATATCAAGGACAATGAAGTGGCTGATGATGACCTTGGCATGCTGCCGATCTACATCGGAGTTGACGGCGAGGAAGAACAGGGACTCTGCACAGGTTCCGAGAACTACTGGTGCGTAAATAAGAATGCATCGGAAGAAGACATTCAGGCTACACTTGATTTCCTGAAATGGGTTGTGGAGAGCGATGAAGGACGCGACATGCTGGCAAATCAGATGGGATTCGTAACGCCGTTTACAACATTTGCAGACTATCTGCCGGGCAATCCGCTCGTTCAGGCAAATGAGGAGTATACAGAAGCCGGCAAGATACCGGTGAGCTGGAACTTTACGACGATGCCGTCTGAGAACTGGAAGAACAATCTGGGCAGTGCGCTTCTTGAGTATGCACAGGGCACAGGCGACTGGAACGGTGTAGTGACTGCTTTCGTTGACGGATGGGCAAAAGAGTACGCAGCTGCAAACGAATGACAGACCTTGTTCCTGCCGGCAGGCGGACAGGATTCCTGAAAGTTAAAAAATATGAAAATAAGAGCCCCGGCATGAATGACGGGGCTCTTATCAGGAAGGAGAAAAAGAAATGCAGAAAGCAATGAAGAAATATTTTCCTGTCTTTGTACTCCCTACAATGATAGCGTTTGCAATCGGATTTATAGCCCCGTTCCTCTTGGGAATTTATCTTTCTTTCTGTAAATTTACAACAGTAACAGACGCAGAATTCATCGGTCTGGGCAATTATGTAAAAACACTTGGAGACCCGGAGTTTATCCACTCTCTCTGGTACACGGCGCTTTACACTGTGGTGACCGTGCTTCTTATCAATGTACTGGCGTTTGCCGTGGCAATGCTCCTGACAAAGGGGATCAAAGGAACCAATATCTTCCGTACAGTATTCTTCATGCCGAATCTTATAGGAGGTATCGTTCTCGGCTATGTATGGCAGCTTCTCTTAAACGGTATTCTGGCATATTTTGACCGTACTCTGACATATTCGGAAGTATATGGTTTCTGGGGACTTGTGATTCTGGTTCTCTGGCAGCAGGTAGGATATATGATGATCATTTATATCTCAGGCATCCAGAACATTCCGGGCGAACTGATCGAGGCGGCGAAGATTGACGGGGCAAGTTCATGGCAGATTCTGAAAAATGTGACGATACCGATGGTAATGCCGTCCATCACGATATGTACGTTCCTTACACTGACAAACGGATTTAAGCTTTTCGATCAGAATCTTGCGCTGACGAACGGTGCCCCGTCCAAGATGTCAGAACTGCTGGCTCTTAATATTTACAATACCTTCTACGGAAGAGCCGGCTGGGAAGGCGTAGGTCAGGCAAAAGCCGTGGAGTTCTTTGTATTGGTAGCGATTATTGCATTGATCCAGAATAAACTGACACGGTCGAAGGAGGTGCAGCAGTAATGAGTGCGAGAAAGGCGAAACACGGATGGATACTGACAGTTATTTTTACGATTATCAGTCTGCTGTATATATATCCGATCGTGCTTGTATTTATCAACTCATTTAAAAAGAAAGCATACATCAGCAAAGAGCCGTTTGCTCTTCCGACTGACAAGATGTTCGTAGGACTTGAGAACTACATCCGCGGTATCGAGCAGACCGACCTTATCAAAGCATTCGGATGGAGCGTGTTTATCACAGTGTTCTCTGTGGCGGCGATTATCCTGTTCTGCTCCATGTGTGCATGGTATATCAGCCGGGTAAATACAAAAGTGACAAAAACAATTTATATATTATGCCTGTTTGCCATGGTAGTACCGTTCCAGATGGAGATGTACACACTTTCCAAGATCTCGAATATGCTTCACATGGGCAACCCGTGGGGAATTATCGTGATATATCTGGGCTTTGGCGCAGGTCTTTCCGTCTTCATGTTTACAGGGTTTATGAAATCCATTCCGCTGGAGATTGAAGAAGCGGCTATGATCGACGGGTGCACGCCTCTCCAGACATATTTCCGCGTTGTCATGCCGATTTCAAAACCGACCTGCGTGACAGTCGCTATCCTTCAGGCAATGTGGATCTGGAATGATTATCTCCTTCCGTCCCTTGTGCTGGACCAGAGAAAATACAAGACAGTTCCCATGGCGGTACAATATCTGAAAGGCGGATACGGCTCTGTCGATATGGGAGCCATGATGGGAACCCTCGTGCTGGCGATCGTGCCGATCATCATTTTCTATCTCTTCTGTCAGAAATATATTATCGAAGGTGTGGTCGCAGGAGCTGTGAAGGGATAACAGAGCTGCGGTTCCGGAGTCTGGCTTTATGAACATATGATTATAGCGGTGAAGAGTAATCTCTGTATTGCACGGCGGGATTGTCCGCCAGGCAGTGCAGAGATACTTTATTTTCGCCAGCGGTTATACTATAATTCATTTTGAAAGGGAGGGTACAATGTTTACAATTCTGATAGTAGATGATGAGAAACTGGAGAGAAACGGAATTAAATTTCTTCTGAAACGGGAAAAAGAGGAATTCCGCATATTAGAGGCGGCAAACGGAAAGGATGCGCTCGGTGTTCTTGCATCCAATCATGTTGATATCCTTTTTTCGGACGTAAAGATGCCTTATATGAGCGGACTGGAGCTTGTCCGTCATGTAAGGGAAACAGACAGGGATATGGAGATTGTCATTTTCAGCGGATATAATGATTTCTCTTATGCAAGGGAAGCCCTGCGCCATGGAGTGGTTGATTATGTCCTGAAGCCGGTGGATCCGGCAGAGTTCTCAAAAACGCTTTCGAGGGTGATCGGAAATATCAGGGCACGGCATGCCGAGAGAGAACAGAGGGAACGGCAGAAAGACTATCTAATGAAATATTTTTTTATTGATTATCTTTATACATCGAACACGGAAAACGCAGATAAACTGGAAGAATTGCTTTCGGGCGGCAGTTGTATCCTCAGCCGGTGTGGGCGTATGATCCTGGTGAGTGCGTCCAATGGCTTCTTTGAGACAGACGAGGAACATTTCACCGGAGCCCTGAAAGATCAGATCCAGAGGGAGTTCTATTATGTCAATCTGAATTCCAATGAGTCTCTCCTGCTGTTTACGGAGATGTATACGGATTACAGGTCCCTGGCAGACACACTTCATCAGTTCTTCTGGCAGCAGTTTGATGCGGACTGTTATTTGGCGGTCAGTGAACCGGTGGAGAGCTGGAGAGAGATGCCGGAAGAGTTCCGCAGACTGGAGAAACTTCTGGAAGAGCAGTTCTATCAGCCCGGCCGGCATATATTTTTAAGCGGGGAACCGGGAGAAAATACGCAGGATGCGGCCGGAGAAGATTCCGAGATCATGGAGCAGATCAGCAATGATATCAAATACAAGGACCTCGCGCATCTCAGGCTGGATTTCGGAAAATTGGAGCATAAATACAGGGCGGACGGGAAATTTTCGCAAATGTATGTCAAATTCGTGTTCTCCAGTATCCTGAAAGAGATCTGCGAACAGATGGATACGGCGGATGAGAAGATCCTTTCGAAAAAGGTGGATCGGCTTTACCATGGCAGGAAGATCGATGATGTGGTCGATATTGTCTCGGAAGCGGTGGAGGAGTTTGAAAGATATATACAGGAGCAGCAGGACGGCTTCCGCGGGGAGATAACTACTGTAAAAAATTATATATACCATCATTACGGAGAGAAGGAGCTGGGACCGGAGAAACTTGCCGCGCTGGTATATCTGTCTCCGGGATATCTCAGCACGATCTTTAAGGAGGAGACGGGAGTTACGCTGAACCGCTTTGTCCGTGAAGTGAGGATGAATAAGGCGAAAGCGCTTCTTGAGGATACAAATAAGAAGATCGCTCAGATCGCCAAAGAAGTAGGCTTTTCTAACAGCTCGTACTTCTGCCGCAGTTTCCGGGAGTTCTTCGGGACTTCGCCGGAGTCCTGCAGAAAGGGAATTACAGATGAAGAATCTATACAGGAAGTTCAAGAATCTTAAATACCGGTATAAACTTACTCTGCTTGTACTTGCGGCCGGACTGATCCCTGTAGTGATCATCGTGATCTATATGCAGAGCGGCATGCTGAGTATTCTCCATGAAAATGAAGTGGACAGTATGGAGAATACACTGGAGCAGTCGGTGGAGGCGATCGATAATCAGGAGATGATCTACGAGAACCTTGTAGACTACCTCTCCTATTCTCAGGATCTCAGGTCAATCCTCTCGACAAAACCGGAATCGGATTACGAGGCTTATCTGGAATATGTCAATGTGGCGGATCCGCTGCTGCAGATGCCCCAAATCTATCATAAGGAGATCAAAGAGATCACACTGTATTCAGAGAGTATTCAGGTGGCGCACGGAGATACGCTGATGCCTCTTTCCGAGGCAGAGAACCAGCCGTGGTATGCCGACATGGATGACAGCACGCTGCTGCAGTGGTCGGTGCGGCGCGGCGCCAGACAGGAGATCACGGCATGCAGGAAGTTCTATGATGACGACGTCACGGCAGTCCTTGTTATGACGCTGGATTATCAGGCTGTGCTGGAGCCATTTACAAGCCAGCTGCGCGATAATACGGGAGGAATCATTCTGGACGCAGGCGGCAATGTGGTATATTCCAGTTATTCCATGGATGATAAATATACGCCCGCACAGCCGGAGTCTGTCGACTATATTACAGAGAACTACACGTATTCTGTCCAGAGTATGGATGGAACTGGTTGGAGATTTTACATATACCGTCCCTCAGAAGTGATAACGGAATCTGTATGGATCCTTATAGCCAGAAACATTCCGATCGTCATTATCTGCATTATCCTTCTGGTGCTTGTCGGCTATGTGTTCTCGAGGAGAATGGTCTCCTGTCTGGAGCGCCTGACAGAAAATATGAACCAGATCCATCTGGGATTCCGCAAGGTGACGGTTACCAGCAATTCCAATGATGAAGTAGGCGTGCTCATCCGCTCTTTCCGCCGGATGATGGATCAGATCAACCATCTGATCTCGGAAGTATATGAAGGGAAGATCAAACTTCAGAACAGTGAGATGAAGGCGCTTCAGGCACAGATTAATCCGCATTTTCTCTATAATTCTCTGTCTATTATCAACTGGAAAGCGCTTGAGGCAGGAGAGGATGAGATCAGTCAGGTGACGCTGGCATTGTCGACGTATTACCGGACGAGCCTGAACCGCGGTGAGACGATGACAACCGTTGAAAATGAGATCAGCAATATAAGAGCTTATCTGAAAATACAGCTGGTCATGCACGATGACAGTTTTGCTGTAAAAGAAGAGATTGATCAGGAAATATCCGGGTATGAGATTCCCAAGCTGATCCTTCAGCCTCTTGTGGAAAATGCTATCGACCATGGCCTTGACATGTCGGAGAACGAGGAAAAGTGTCTGTACGTCGGGGCTGCCAAGGACGGTGACTTCCTTATATTTACAGTGCGGGACAACGGCGTCGGCATGGAGCAGGAAAAAGCGGATGAGATCCTTACATACCAGTCTTCCGGCTATGGAATAAGAAATGTGTGCGAGAGGATACAGGTTCTGTATGGAAAAGCCGGAACGATGCAAGTGACGAGCAGTCCCGGGCAGGGGACGGAAGTGAAGATCCGAATTCCGAAGAAAGCAGGAAAGAAAACACAATGAAAAGACGAATTTTACAGTTTACAGCTCTGGCTGCCGCGCTGATATTTCTTATTTCCGGCTGCTCCGGCAGTGTATCCGGACTGAACAGTGATGCCGCAGAAACAGGGAAAAGTTCAGAAAACACAGGGACGGCAGATCCTGAATCAGTTCAGGAGGCGTGGGATGAGGCGGCACGTACGCCGCTGGGGAAATATCCGGATACTGTCGAGTACACTCTCGGAAAGATAGCGGGAGCCAATAATTCCAATCTGCCTGCCGGAGACACGTATGAAGATAATGCTTACACGAGATATCTCAAAGAGGTTCTGAATATCCAGAATGTGGATATATTTGAACTTGAGGCGGGCGGCTCTTATGAGGAGGCCCTCGAGATGAGCATAGCCGACAGGTCAATTCCGGACGTGCTTGTGGTAAACGGCAGGGATAATCTGGAGAGGCTGGTAAAAGCCGGGCTTATAGAAGACCTGACTCAGGTATATGAAGAGTGTACAACAGATGCGATTAAAGAAATGTATGACAGTTACGGCGATGATCTGCTGGGCTCTGCCACCTTTGACGGAAAGCTCTATGCCTTCCCCAATACAGCTATCGATGACGGTCATATGCTCCTCTGGCTTCGGGCCGACTGGATCAGAAAACTGGGGCTCGAAGAACCCCGGACGATGGATGAGGCAATGCAGATTATCAAAGCATTTGTGGACAATGATATTGCCGGAGACGGGAAAACAGTGGGGCTGGCCTGCAGCACGGGGCTTATTGCAGGTTCAAGTGAGACCTACGGAGTAGACGGGATATTTACCAAGTTTGGCTCTGCTCCGGGAAAATGGATTCTTGACAATGGCGGGGATGTAGTATACGGATCAGTAACTCCCGAGACAAAAGAAGCTCTGAGATATCTGAATCAGCTGTATCAGGACGGAGTGCTTGATTCCCGTTTCCTTCTGCGCAAGACAGATAATATCGACGAGCTGCTCGTAAACGGATATTGCGGTGCTGCTTTCGGGCGCTGGTGGGCGCCGAATAATCCGCTGATCCTGTCTTACAGCGCGGATAACAGCGCCGAGTGGAAGCCGTATCTTTTCGCCGAGGATGTGACGGACGAACCGCAGACTTTTGAGTCATATGACGAATGGATGTATGTAGTCGTGCGGAAAGGATATGAGCATCCGGAGATCGTCGGAAAATATGTGAGCGCTATTTTTGATTATTCCAGATATGAGGATGATCATTACGCATCAGAGGTAAATGACTACTTCTCGATTAATGTGGATCCTACTGCAAGGCCTATGAATATCAATGTAGATTACATCGATGCTCTGTACCGATGCGGTGACAATCTGCAGAAAGCGCTGAATGGCGAAATAAGTGTGACAGAGCTTTCCGGGCTTGAGAAATCTTATTACAATACCTGCCGCTCTTTCCTGAACGGCAATCTGACCACTGCCAACGGATGGGCGGCATATGCCTCCAGAATACAGGCGGTGGAAGTGCTGGATAATGCCGGAATCAGAGAGAAACCGGCAATTCCCCTGAGTGCGGCAGAAAGTGAGATCCCGCAGAATCTGCAGGATCTGGAATCTTCTGCTTTCCTGAAGATTATTGCAGGAGAAGAGCCGGTGGATTATTTTGACACCTTTGTACAGGAGTGGTATGCTGGCGGGGGAGAAGAACTGACGGAAAATGTGAGAAATTCCTATCAGTAAATTTAGAAAGTTGTGAAAGGAGACGACATGGGATATTTTTATTTTACACGTCACGGACAGACTGTATGGAATGTAGAAAATAAGATATGCGGAGCTACAGATATTGAACTGACAGAGCAGGGGCATCATCAGGCGGAAGAGCTTGCCGGACGAATACTGCGGGAGGACATTCACATAGATGAAATTATCTGTTCTCCTCTGATGCGCGCGGCGAACACAGCGAAGCATATCTCGGAAATCACGGGAGTACCTATGAGGGTTGAGCCGAGACTGAAGGAGCAGAATTTCGGGAAATATGAATCCACACCGCGCAACGGGGAAGAATTTCAGCACGCCAAGACTTGTTTTGCCGACAGCTATGAGGGCGGGGAGTCCATGATCCGCTTCTGTCAGAGAATCTACAATCTGTTAGATGACGTCAGACAGGAAGCGGATGAGAAAGTCTATCTCATGGTCGCCCACAATGGTGTCGCCAGAGCTGTTCAGTCCTATTTCACGGACATGACGAATGAAGAATTCGCCCGGTTTGGGATCAAAAACTGTGAACTGAAGAAATATGAATTCAACTGATGGCGTTACTTTAAAAGTGATGCGTATTCAGGATGTTTTTCGAACCATTTTACAGCGTAGGAGCAGGTGGGAACGGCTTTTAAGTTCCTCTGCTCCAGATCCTCTGCCAGCGACTCCATCAGCTTTCCGGCGATTCCCTGGCCGCGCAGTGAAGCGTCTACAAAAGTATGGTTTATATCTACGGTTTCCTCATCAATATAGGGAAATGTGACTTCTGCGGTCATTTCTCCTTTCTCTGAATATAATGCGATCTGATTTTCCTTGTGTGTAAATTCCATGATTCTCTTTTCCTCTCTAACTTGTTCCTTTGCGATTTTATTCCTTTGCGATTGGCAGCCGGATCACGGTGCGCAGTTTCTCGGGAGCAGTCCTTCTGGGATCGCTCAGATAGATTTCGTGGTGCATACGGTGCCCGGAAAAATCTGTTTTATACCCCTTCTCTTTGAGAAAGGCTTCTATGTTTTTTATTGTCTCCGGTTCGTCATCGTAACTCCCTATATGCATACATTGTGCGCATGAGCCTTCATGATATGTGAAGAATTCTGCTTTGGAGAAATCGGTTTTCTTTTTCTCGGACGCTTCCCGGACTGCCCAGTCAAACACTTCTCTGGTGACAAATTCCGGCAGCCGGATCATGGAGACCCAGCGGAAATCATCTTTACGGGAGTAGTCGATGTCTGTCCCGGCACCGTCCTGATACCAGAGCCCTTCCAGAGGCGGCACTACGTAGGGAAAATATCCCTCGATCTTATGATTTCCTTTATAACTCATTTTTATGGTAAATGCAATCCCGTAGAGCAGCCTCATTGCCGTCTTGTATTCTCCATCCGGTTTGTTCGGATTCCCTTTTCCCCTTACGGCTACATAATTCATTTCCGGAACGTCTACGATACCGGGCTTTTTCGGCGGCAGATAAAATTCTTTATATTCCTTTTTGTAATCGAATGCCATATGGTGCTCCTTTTCTATATGCTAACTTGTTTTTGTTTTACCGATGTCTGTGATATTACATTTTTCATCATGCCCGTGCTTGTTGCCGTTGGTATACAGATCAGACATTTTGCGGATCGTTTCTCCAAGTTCTTCTCTCAGAAATTCCGGCTCAAGCAGTTCGGCTTTTTCCCCGAATGTCAGGAGCCATGAAATCAGATTATCTCTGCTGGTGTAATCGGCGTGGAAGAGCAGCCGTCCATTCTGTAATTCTTCAAAACATCCGCTGCCGAATTCCTCAATCAGGCGCCATTTACATTCTTTATCAAAGAGAGCTTTGACGCGAATACCGCCCGGAAAGATCCGTTCATTGCTCAGATCCGGATACGGGGCAGTGCGCTTCTCAAATTTTTCATCTTCATCTGCCGTAAGTACTTCCATACGGTTCAGTTTGAACAGGCGGTAATCTTCTTTCTGTCTGCACCAACCCCATACATACCAGCTTGACCAGCAGAAGATCAGATAATAGGGCTCTATCACCCGGCAGCTCTCGCCATTCGGAGAGTAATAATGGAATTCGAGAAGCAATCTGTCGTCAATGGCTCTGCGGATCAACTCGATTTTCGGAGCCAACGATTCTTTGTACCACGAAGAAAGATCGATCAGAATGGACTGATCACCTGTCATGAAATCAGAAGATCCTGCTGAGAGCTTTTCCATCAGCTGCCCGTAACGATTCGTGCCGTTGATACTGTCCAGACTTCTGAGACCTGCGAGGATATCTTTCATTTCCGAATTTGTCAGAAGCGTGCGGTCGATCCTGAATCCATCCATAATAGAAATACCGCCGTTTACTCCTTGTTTTGTTACAATCGGGATTCCCGCCTGACACAAAGCGTCGATATCCCTGTTAATGGTTCTGCGAGACACTTCAAAATGCTTAGCAAGATCTGGGGCGGTTACATTCTCTTTTTGCAATAATATAGACAGGATTCCGATAAGCCGATCAATCTTCATAAACTGCTCCTTTCGTTTATTTGTGGCTATTATATCATGGAAAAGATGTCAGCTGTATGTCATGTTTCTATATATAAAAAAGATGAAAAGCACGAAAGATTTTGTTAACGACTGAGAGTATAAAAAATAAGAGGGGCATCACATGTGAATAATGCCATGAAAGGAGATAAAAATAGTTGGAATTGCGTGAATTGTCTGAAATAAATAAAAAACAGAAAAAACATTGACAATTCCATTTTGTAGTGATAAGATAGCACCTGTCGCTGATGACGGGGCCTTGAAAAGCCGCACGAGATCAGGCCAGCCGGAGACGCGGAGGCGGAACAGCCGGGGGCAGGAGAGCGGAACAAAAGGAGCCGGGAGCGCTGAAAAAAACAGATGAAAAAAGCTGTTGACAACGCCTTGCAGATGTGATAACCTATACAGGCTGTCGCTTGAAACGGACCGAAAGAGAAGCGGATGAGCGGAACAGAAAAATAAAAAAGTTCTTGACAAAGCGGAACGGATTTGATAGAATATCAAAGCTGTCGCTTGAGAGAGAACGACAGGAACCTTGATAACTGAACAATAGACAA
>CAMMSL010000013.1 GCA_946499505.1 uncultured Lachnoclostridium sp. | reverse complement strand
TTTATTCAGGTGAAAATTACGATGCGGCAGAAGACATTACTCAGGAAACATTTCTGAAATTGTACACAAGATTTGATGATCTCAAAGGAGGAAATGTGTCTGCATGGCTGTTCACAACTGCAAAGCATGCAGCATTGAATTATCAGGAGAAACACAGTCATGAGGTCCTGAGTATAGATGGTGATGAACCTCCGGAAGAACCAAGCAGAGAAAGTGCTGAAGAGGAATATTCGGAAGATGCACTTGAGAAGGACAGAGCGAAACTTCACGACAGGATATTCAAGGAACTGCTGGAGAAAAATCCACGCTGGTATGAAGCAATCTATCTCGCCTACTATATGGAAATACCTCAGGAGAGAGTAGCAGAGATGATGGGCATGCGTCTGGGAGCCCTGCATACTCTATTGAGCAGAGCGAGAAAGTGGATTAAGAAAACATATGGTGTGGAATACGAAGAAATGAACAGGAAGAGCTGACAGAAAATCAGCAGGTGCTTTTAAACACCTGCTGGATCATAAACAGGAACAGACAATTTTACTTGCCGGATGCGGCCTCTTCGATCAGAGAGATGATCGTATTGATGGAATCCTGCTGATCAGAATTCCTCATGGCATCGATAAAAGTTCCCCGGTTGTCATAGAGTTTATGAACGGCTGAAACAAGAGTCTCTTCCGTAAGTTCTTCTTCCTCGAGTACCATACTGAAGCCCTGACGTTCAAAGGAACGTGCATTTAAGATCTGGTCGCCGCGGCTTGCTTTTGCAGAGAGCGGGATCAGAAGGTTCGGTTTCCGAAGTGCGAGAAGCTCACAGATGGCATTTGCGCCGGCTCTTGAAATTACGATATCCGCAAGAGCAAAGATATCCCGGAGCTCATCCTTGATATATTCATACTGGCAGTAACCTTTCGTACCGTTTAGAGACTCGTCCATCTTGCCCTTTCCGCACAGATGGATGATCTGGAACTCTTTCAGCAGTTCCGGCAGACTCTTGCGGACTGCATTGTTGACAATGACAGAACCAAGGCTGCCTCCGATCACGAGGATGACAGGTTTGTCCGCAGTAAAGCCGCAGAAATCCATGGCAGCGATCTTATTTCCGGACAGCAGCTCCTGACGGATGGGAGAACCAGTGAGGACTGCTTTCCCTTTCGGGAGAGAGTCCAGTGTCTCAGGAAAGTTACAGCATACTTTTACTGCAGAGGGAATCGCTATCTTATTTGCAAGACCGGGAGTCATGTCCGATTCGTGGATGATCACCGGTACCTTACACCGCTTTCCAGCAAGGACGACCGGTACAGATACAAAACCGCCTTTAGAGAAGATCACATCAGGTTTGAGATCTTTGATAAGTTTTCTGGCTTCACCAAAGCCTTTGACTACGCGGAACGGATCTGTAAAATTCTGTACGCTGAAATAGCGTCTGAGCTTACCGGAAGAGATTCCATGATAAGGAACACCAAATGGCTCGATGAGTTCCTTTTCAATGCCGTTGTATGAGCCGATATATTGAATGTCATATCCCAGATCTTTGAGTTTGGGAATCAGGGCGATGTTCGGAGTGACATGTCCGGCGGTACCGCCGCCGGTTAAAATGATTCGTTTCATAAAAGTAACCTCCAGAAATAATCGTATTAAAGCTAATTTCATCTTAACCTTATTTGATGAAAAGTCAAGGAAAAGATAGGACAGAAAAAGGTGTAAAGCATGAAAGAACTGAAAAAGTTATCACTGAAAGAAGAAGTGGACAGAGAAGCACAGGACATAGAAAAAGAAGTCGAGAGCAGAGATGATCTCGACGATATCAAAGTGTCCGAAGATATGGAAACTTCACTTTTCAATAAAATACAGGAATACGAATATGACAAGAGAGTGAAAAAAGCAGTGCACCGCAGCAAGAAAAAACGCCGGATCTTTCTGGCGCTTGCGGCAGTGCTTATTCTTGTGTGCGGCAGTGTGATAACCGGAACAGGGAGTAAGTCGTACTGGAAGGTGCTTTGGAATAGAGTTGCGGGGGATGAGAAAGCAAATATTATTAATGTAGAGGATATGGAATCAGAGGTAACTGAGGATTGGAATGAAATCCAGGTATTTAATGAGATAAGAAAAGAAATAGGAATTTTTCCTGTAAGGCTTGGTTATATGCCAGAACCCCTTTATTTTACTGGATATGAACTAGATAAAGAACAAAGTAGAGCTGTTATATTTTATAAATACAATGATCAGATAATGCAGTATGCGATGTATATGAATAATAAAGATTCTTCGTATGGACGGACGGAACTTGATCAACTAGTTGATGAATATCAAATAGAAATAAATAATAAAATTATAATAGATGTAAAAGAGTATTCAGTAGCTAATCGTGAAAATAATAGATATGTGGCAGAATTTGAATATATGGATGCCCAGTATCAGTTAATGGGCGTAATGGAAAAAAAGGAATTTAATAAAATTATAAAAAATTTAATTTTTTATGATGAAAATGCGTAAGTTTTTAAGAAATCATCTGTTTAATTATTAGAGACACAGAAACAGAGTTATAAAAAGGAATGAACAAAAGATGAAAAAGCGTATTTTATCTATTTTATGTAGCATGACAATTTTATGTACAGTAGCGGTTGTTTCGGTATTTGATGTAAAAGCTGCAGAAACAGATGGGAAAGTAGTAGATGGTTCTACACTTACTATGGAAGAGAGCTCAACAGGGTATTCAACATCTTCTGTGGCAAGGGGGGAATATCTTATGACTGGAGAATGTACAATTTCCAAAGCCGGTCTTACAAGAGTTTATGCATATGCATCTACTACGGCAAATACAGAAGTTGATTATATAGCAACAATAGTATATGTTGAGCGATATAATGAAGAAGATGATGATTGGGGGCAGGTTGCCTGGTGGATGGAAGAAACTCATAATGATTATTTCCTTTCTACCGCCAAGTCTGTTAAAGTTGACAGAGGATATTATTACAGAGTTCGTGCAAATCATATAGCAGGAGAAAGTGCATATGATTATGACGAAACTGCATCAGCAACAGATGGAATCCTTCTTCCATAATAGAAAATAATAGCAAAATTTATCTCCATTAAACCCTGAGAGCAGCCGCCAATGCAAGCTGCGGAAACTATTAACAATCAGATTTTAATTAAATAATTTGAGTAACCTGTTCCGAGAAACACCACAAATATCGGCTATACATATGGCGGCTGCTCTCAGGGTTTAATGGGGGATTCTTTCTTTATTATCCCATTTTCAGAATAAGAATTCAATAATGAAACAAAGAAAACGGGCAGCCGGTATTATTTACCGACTGCCTGTTTTAATGCCTGTGCAAGCTGATCCGGACAGGATGTTGATTTGAAACCGCATTTGATCCCGTCGATGCGGGAAATCGCTTCGTTGACGTCCATGCCGTCGATCAGACGTGATATTCCCTGAAGGTTGCCGTGGCATCCGCCTTTAAAAGAAACATTTCTTACTTTGTTGTCTATGATGTCAAAATGAATCTGCTGGGAACAGACTCCTTTCGGCTGATAATCCATTCTTTCATACCTCCTTTATCTTACAGAATATTTCCAGAATCTGAGTACAGATGATAAGAAGCATTCCGCCGTATTTCTGATTATGCTTATGTGCAGAGGACATTATAGCAAATCGAAGAAAAAAATTCAATAAAGCAGAATTTTTGTACGCCACTTTTCGGGCGGACATGACCGCATATGACACCGCTAATCTGACAGAAAAACCAGGTTGAACTCTGAAGGAAAAGCTGGCGTTTCTAAATGGTTTTGAGGTTCATATCAACATTCAGAAAAAGGAACAAAGACCGCCGGATGTGCAAAATCTGATGCCCTCGGATGTAGAAATATGTAGAACGGTTTTTGCGGACAACCCGCCTGCGATGGACTATAATGACCACAAACACAATAGGAACCGTCAGGGAGCATTGTGGGAGAAATAAAATAACAGGAGGGTTTGATATGTTAGAAGGATTGGCAGCAGATACCAGAGTCATTACATATCTGATGGCAGCTGTCGGGGTACTGGGGATCATAGCTAAGATCGTCAATCATGTTACCCTGCACAGACTGGTAAAGGCGGCAGGCAACATGCCGAAGAGTACGCACAGACTGATAAAACTCGTAAGAGCAAAATACGAACACGCATGTATGATCCGCGATTCAGTGGAAAACATCGATGCGTTTGTGGAAAAATATATCTATGAATATCGCGGATTTTTGTTCCGCATCCATACATGGAGACAGATTGAGATATTGTCTGTCTGGTTTGCCGGGATACTGGCGGCTCTCGGGGCGTCGGTACTTTACTTTTATTCCGGATTCTCTGAATCCGTTTATCAATATATTGCTGCAGGGATAGCAGAGGTGATACTTCTATCTGTAGTCATGCGTCTGAGTGACGAGCCGTATAAGATAAATGCAGTCAGGATGTATATGACTGATTATCTGGAGAATATATGTACATTCCGTCTGCGCAGGCAGAACACAAGGGAGCGGGAATTCATCGATGTCATATCTGCGGAGGGAAGCGGAAAAGGCATACAGGCCTCAGAAGAAAATACGGAAAATAAGAGGCCGGAATATGCAAAACAGGAGTATGCAAAACAGGAGTCCCGGGCAGCAGGCCGCGGAGGAAGAAATGTGCGGCCCGCCAGAACAGCGAAAAATCAGCCGGAACCCGAATATGCAGAAGCATCATATGCCGGGGCGGCTATAACGGATACAGAAGAGATGGCTGACAGAAAAACAGGTGTGTCAGCAGGAAAAGCATCTGAAGGAAACGGACTTCCCATTAATATTGAAGGAGAACCGAGGTCCACGACAAAAGCCGGAGCTGTGAAAGAGACAGCACGGCGTGCAGCGCAGAGCGGACAGGGACAGGATGATGACAGACCTGCTCTGAGAGAGGAGGCGATCCGGCAGATTCTGGAAGAATTTCTGGCTTAAAAGCTTTTAACTTGAATAAGGTATACAGATTTGGTAGAATATGCATAGAGTATCGGCAGCGGTGGTTTCTGCCATTGCCGGAATTCAAATGATGACATTGATATCAGAGAATATCAGAGAGGAAGGATAATGATGAGCAAAGTAACATTTGATTATTCAAAGGCAAGCAGTTTTGTACAGGAGCACGAGATGCAGTACATGAGTGAGCTTGCTGCACAGGCGAAAGACAAGCTGCTCGCAAAGACCGGCGCGGGAAATGATTTCCTTGGATGGATCGATCTTCCGGTAGATTATGATAAGGAAGAGTTCGCACGCATCAAGAAAGCGGCGGAGAAGATCCGTGAGGATTCTGAAGTTCTTCTCGTGATCGGAATCGGCGGTTCTTATCTGGGAGCTAGAGCTGCCATCGAGTTCCTCGGACATTCTTTTGCAAATGTGGTATCCAAAGAGATCCGCAAAGCTCCGGAGATCTATTATGTAGGAAACAGCATCAGCAGCACTTATATCAAAGATCTGATCGACGTGGTAGGAGACAGAGATTTCTCTATCAATATGATCTCAAAGTCAGGTACCACAACAGAACCTGCGATCGCGTTCCGCGTATTCAAGGAGATCCTGGAGAAGAAATATGGCAAAGAGGAAGCTGCAAAGAGAATCTATGCAACGACTGACCGGGCGAAAGGAGCTCTTAAGAATCTTGCGACAGAAGAGGGCTATGAGACATTCGTAGTGCCGGATGATGTAGGAGGACGTTTCTCCGTACTGACAGCAGTAGGTCTGCTTCCGATCGCTGTGAGCGGCGCTGACATCGACAAACTGATGGACGGTGCAGCAGCAGGAAGAAAGGCTGCGATCGAGAATGATTTCGCTGACAACGATGCGATGAAATATGCGGCGATAAGAAACATTCTTCTCCGCAAGGGCAAGACAATAGAGGTTCTGGCAAACTATGAGCCGAGCCTGCACTATGTGTCCGAATGGTGGAAACAGCTCTACGGCGAGAGTGAGGGCAAGGACCAGAAAGGTATCTTCCCGGCATCTGTAGACCTTACGACAGACCTGCACTCTATGGGTCAGTTCATCCAGGACGGCAACAGGATCCTGTTCGAGACTGTTCTCAATGTAGAAAAGTCCAGGGAAGAGATCGTTATCAATGAAGAGCCGGTGGATCTGGACGGCCTGAACTATCTTGCAGGTAAAGAGGTTGACTTTATCAATAAGAGTGCGATGAATGGTACGATCCTCGCACATACAGACGGAAATGTTCCGAACCTTATGGTGAAGATTCCGGAGCAGAACGAATATTACCTCGGCGAACTGTTCTATTTCTTTGAGTTTGCATGCGGTGTGAGCGGATATTTACTCGGCGTTAATCCGTTCAATCAGCCGGGGGTTGAGAGCTACAAGAAGAACATGTTTGCACTGCTTGGAAAACCGGGATACGAGGAGCAGAGAGAAGCTCTTCTTAAGAGACTGTAGGATCCTACAGTTCGGAACGGTATCCGGCAGATCTGATCATAGAAAAATGCAGCGGCGCTGTAAGTGATCTACACTTACGGCGCCGTATTTTATTCCTTTTTTACTGCAATAAGACAAAATTTACCATTGTTATAATTGGACTTTACAATGGATTGATGTAGTATAATATGGACAGACATTGCGGGAGGAAGATAGAATGCACATAGCGATAGTTGATGATTCCAGGGAGGATATCCGGTATTTGTTTGAAAATATCAGCAGATACTGTAAAGAACACAGGGTACATATGCAGATTGATAACTTTGAGGAAGAGCAGAAATTTCTTTCCTCAGCAAAGGAGAAAGCATATGATCTTGTGATACTTGATATCTATATGAAGAGGAACAATGGTGACAGAATCGCTCAGGCGATACGTGAGAAATATCCGGAGTGCCAGATTATTTTTACGACTGCAAGCCGGGAACATGCGATAAAAGCATTTAAAGTAAGAGCGCTGGATTATCTTGTTAAACCGTACACATATGAAGAACTTGAGAATGCACTGGATCATTTCGAAGAAGTATATGATAAATTTCTTCATTATATCGAGCTGAAAGAAGGACGCCAGTTTACAAAGATCCTGATCAAAGATATCATGTATGTAGATTATCACAACCATTATATTCAGGTGCATACAACTTCAAACGTAGTCAGATCATATATGCCTTTTGACAAATTTGCACCAGTACTCCGTCCGTACTGCCAGTTCCTCTGGTGTTACAGAAACTGTATGGTAAATATGGACTATATAGATTCGCTGGATGATAAGGATTTTGTCCTGACAGACGGGAAACGTATCCCGATTTCCAGAGCGATGTATCAGGAAGTGACACAGGCATATGCGAACTATATGTTTGAATATGTGAACCGGAGATCATATATATGAGAATTACAGGAAGCTTTATATGCATAGCGTTTCTCTATGTGATCATTGTAGTATCTGTGCTCTACCGGACATTTAAAGACAAGATCAAGAAGCCTTTCTGGAAACGGCTTATCTTTGCGATTTCCATGTTTGTGGCGATCGCGGCAGTGGGAGTGGCAGGATATGCCTATTTCGGGCTGGGAAGCTATGCCCAGCAGTTTATCACTCTTGCCACAGCTATGGCGTGTTTTTGCATACCTTATACGGTGCTGGATTATAATCTGGGGCAATGCCTCTTTATCTCGGGAATTGTGAAGTGCTATGCAGACGATGTCGCGCTGATCGCGACAGTCTTCTACTATCTGATTTCAGATCATATTCCGGAATATTATATGGAGTTTCCGGCATGGCCGGTCATTTTGACCGCAGTGGTCTCATTCCCTTTGATCAGACTTTTCTTTTCTAAGCTTATGCGCCCGGCGCTGGATTGCAGCGGATTTCTTTCTTCCTGGTTTTTTGCCTGGCTCCTGCCTTTCTTTTCAAGTGTGATGTACGCCTTGTATATGCAGCCGGTATTTACGGATATAACAGATTTTCCGGGGAGAGAATTTATCTTTGTACCATTTTTATGGGTTGTGCTGACTTTTTCCTCGTACATTATACTCCTGGCTTCGCTGATCGGGCAGAGCAAAGCCACAAAGCTGGAAGAAGAACTGCATATATCTGATCTTCAGATCAATGCGCAGCAGAAACAGCTGGAGCATTTTCAGGACTATATTGAGGGAACTGCAAAAGCACGGCATGATATGAGACATCATATGGTGGTATTGCAGGGATATGCAGATAAGAAAGATTATAAGGGAATGGAAGAATATCTCTGTGACTGTATCTCCAGACTTGATAAGAAAAGTTCCGGGATATACAGTGGGAATTCAGCTATGGATTCGCTGCTCAGCCATTACAGACAACTGGCAGACGAGGAGAAAATCCGGATGGGCATTCAGGTAGATGCAGAGGAATCATTTGTTGTAACGGATACAGATATATGCATCATCCTCGGAAATCTTCTGGAAAATGCTTATGAAGCCTGTGCGAGACAGACAGAAGGAGCGCGCTACATCACTGTGAAGATCCATCAGTCAGGCAGTGTGTTGATCATTCTTGTGGAAAACAGTTATTCGGGGATCGTGCGAAAAAAAGATGGAGTATTTCTTTCGGCAAAGGCTAAGAACCGCAAAGGAATCGGGCTCGAGTCAGTTCTCGATGTGACGAAGAAGTACAATGGGATTCCAAAGGTTGAATATGACGGAAAAATATTTCGGGTTTCACTTTTGTTGAATGGAAATCGTAAATAGGGTATAATAATAAGCAGTCGGAAAAAGCCGGCTGCTTATTCTGTTATATAATAAGATTCCGGGATTGTGAAGGAACGGTTCTCCGGAACAAATATGAGGAAGCGGGCAGCGGTGAGATAAAGGAGGAAATGTAATATGTTACGTATCGGTATGTTGACAAGCGGCGGAGACTGTCAGGCGCTCAATGCAGCTATGAGAGGCGTTGTAAAAGGAATCTGCTCCAAGCGCGATGATGTGGAGATCTACGGGTTTAAAGACGGATACAAAGGCCTGATCTATGCAGATTTCAGCATGCTCACATCCAAAGATTTTTCAGGAATCCTGACACGGGGCGGTACGATCCTCGGTACATCCAGACAGCCGTTCAAACTGATGAGAGTGCCGGATAAAGACGGACTTGACAAGGTGGAGGCTATGAAACATACATATCATAAGCTGAACCTGAACTGTCTTGTCATCCTTGGCGGAAACGGAACACACAAGACAGCAAACCTGCTCCGTGAAGAGGGGCTTAATATTATCACTCTGCCGAAGACGATCGACAATGACCTGTGGGGAACGGATATGACCTTCGGCTTCCAGAGTGCCGTAGATATCGCTACGGATACGATCGACAGGATCCACACGACGGCGACATCCCACAGCCGTGTATTTATCATTGAGGTTATGGGACACAAGGTAGGATATGTAACACTTCATGCAGGTATCGCGGGCGGAGCTGATATCATCCTTCTGCCGGAGATCCCGTATGATATCAAAGCAATCAAGAAAGTAATCGACGGACGCTCAAAAGCAGGCAAACCGTTTACCATCCTTGCAGTGGCAGAAGGCGCGATCTCCAAGAAAGACGCCAAGTTATCAAAGAAAGAGTACAAAGAGAAACTGGCGAAGAGAAAATATCCTTCCATCGCATATGAGCTGGCAGAGCAGATCCAGAAAGAGACTGATAAGGAAGTTCGTATCACGGTTCCGGGACATACACAGAGAGGCGGTTCACCGTGTGCATATGACCGCGTATTTGCAACACGTGTAGGTGCGAAAGCTGCGGAACTGATCCTTGAAGAGAAGTACGGATATATGGTTGCCATGAAGAATGGCGAGACGACAAAAGTACCGCTGGCAGAAGTGGCGGGCAAGTTAAAGACTGTTGATCCGAAATGCAGCCTGATCAAAGAAGCGAGAATGATCGGCATCAGCTTCGGTGACGAGGTGTAATCCATGTCGTATACGGCACTTTACCGAAAGTTCCGCCCGACCGAATTCGGCGATGTAAAGGGGCAGGACCATATTATTACAACATTGCAGAACCAGATCAAGGCAAACCGCATCGGACATGCATATCTGTTCTGCGGAACCAGGGGAACCGGAAAGACAACAGTGGCAAAGATTTTTGCCAAAGCGGTGAACTGTGAGCATCCGGTGGACGGAAGCCCCTGCGGGGAATGTGAGATGTGCCGGTCTATCGCGGCCGGCACGTCCATGAATGTGATCGAGATCGATGCAGCCTCCAACAACGGTGTCGATAATATCAGAGAAATCCGTGAGGAGGTGGCGTACCGTCCGACAGAGGGGCGGTATAAGGTCTATATCATCGACGAGGTGCATATGCTGTCCATAGGAGCTTTCAATGCTTTGCTGAAAACGCTGGAGGAGCCGCCGGAGTACGTGATCTTTATCCTGGCGACGACAGAGGTCCACAAGATACCGATCACGATCCTGTCACGGTGCCAGCATTATGACTTCAAGCGTATCAGCATCGAGACGATCACGGACCGCATGAAAGAGCTGATGGACACGGAACATGTGGATGTGGAGGACAAGGCGCTCCGATACATCGCGAAAGCTGCGGACGGTTCCATGCGTGATGCGCTGAGTCTTCTGGATCAGTGCATTGCATTTTATATGGGGCAGAAGCTCACTTACGACAATGTGCTGGAAGTCCTCGGCGCCGTGGACACGGATGTGTTCAGCCGGCTGCTGCGAAAGGTGATCGACAGGGACGTGGCCGGCGTGCTGGACGTGGTGGAGGACCTGGTCATGCAGGGCCGGGAACTGACCCAGCTTGCGGCGGATTTTACATGGTACCTGAGGAACTTGCTTCTGGTAAATACTTCTGATAATATAGAGGATGTTCTGGATGTATCAACGGAAAATATGGCTCAGCTCAGGGAAGAGGCGCAGATGATCGAGCCGGATATGCTGTTCCGGTATATCCGCATTTTTTCTGAACTTTCCAACCAGCTCAAGTATGCGACACAGAAGAGAGTCATGCTGGAAGTCGCGTTGATCAAATTGTGTACACCTGCCATGGAAAGTACGCAGGATTCCCTGTTGGACCGCATCCGTGCAGTGGAAGAGAAAGTGGAAAAAGGAATCGATGCCGCAGCCGTGCTGCAGGCCCAGGGAGGATATGGATCTGGTGCAGGATATCAGGATGGCGCATACGGAGAAGCCGGCGGAAACAGAGCCGGTATGCCGGGAGGCGGTTCCGGAGCAGCAGGCAGCGCAGGAGTTCGGAGAGAACTTCCCAATGCGATCCCGGAGGATGTGCAGGAAGTGGTGAAGAATTTCCGTTCCATCGCGGGCGAGGCGTCCGGTATGGTGCGGGGATATCTGAAGAAAGCCCGCTTAAGCCTTGGCGGCGACAACCGCCTGCTGATCGTACTTCCCGATGCTCTGGCTGCAAGTGTGGTAGGCAGAGAAGACCACATACAGGAGCTGGAGGATCTGATCGAACAGCGGATCGGAAAGAAAGTGGAAGTAGAGGTGCGGCATGTGGAAGAGGGCCGGCATTTTGAAGATACATTCATCGATATAGAACAGAAGATCAATATGGAGATAACAGTGGAGGATTAAATATGGCGAAACGCGGAGGATTTCCGGGCGGCGGAATGCCGGGAAACATGGCAAACCTTATGAAACAGGCGCAGCGCATGCAGCGTCAGATGGAAGAGCAGCAGAAAGAGCTGGAGGCAAAAGAATTTACAGCGACAGCGGGCGGCGGTGCAGTGGAAGTGACTGTGTCCGGAAAGCGCGAGGTGCTGAAAGTAAAACTTGCAGAAGAAGTAGTCGATCCGGATGATATCGAGATGCTGGAGGATCTGATCGTTGCGGCGACAAACGAGGCGCTGCGCAAAGTAGAGGAAGAAAGCGGAGCAGCGATGTCTAAGCTGACAGGCGGACTCGGCGGCGGTATCCCGGGGATGTTCTAGAGATGGATTATTACAGTAATCAGATCAGCCGGCTGATCGAAGAGTTTTCCCGTCTTCCGGGGATCGGGAACAAGTCGGCACAGAGACTGGCGTTTCATGTGATCAACATGCCTGTGGATCAGGTGGAGGAACTCGCAAAGACGATCGTGGACGCCAGAAAGAATGTCAGATACTGCAAGGTGTGCTGCACACTTACAGATCAGGAGATCTGTCCGATCTGCAGCAATCCTGACCGGGATAAGAAGACCATTATGGTAGTGGAGACTCCCAGGGATCTGGCGGCATATGAGAAGACGGGCAAATACAACGGCGTCTACCATGTACTCCACGGCGCAATCTCCCCGATGCTGGGCATCGGCCCCGGAGATATCAAGCTGAAAGAGCTGATGGAGCGGCTTCAGGGGGATGTGGATGAGGTGATCATTGCGACAAACTCCAGCCTTGAGGGTGAGACGACAGCTATGTATATCAGCAAGCTTATCAAACCGGCTGGGATCAAGGTGAGCAGGATCGCCAGCGGCGTGCCGGTGGGTGGAGACCTTGAGTATATTGATGAGGTCACACTTCTGAGGGCGCTTGAGGGCAGGACGGAATTGTAGGGGAACTGGTTTTTCATGAGCAGGAATAAAGTAACTTCATCGGACGTGGCAAAACGTGCCGGAGTGTCACAGGCTACGGTATCGATGGTGTTGAACAAAAAGTATAACGTATCATTTTCCAAGGAAGTGATCCGGAAAGTGGAAGGAGCGGCAGAGGAGCTTGGATATGAACTTCCGAAGCGTAAAAAGCGCAAGGAGGAGCGCAGGCAGAATCTGCTCGTGGTCATTAGTCCGAATCTCACGAATCCGTATTATGTCATGCTGCTCCAGGGAATCGAGTCCCGGGCTGCGGATCAGGGGTTCGGCATCTTTGTCTGCAATACCCAGAGAGATCTGAAGATGGAAGAGCGTTATCTGAAAATGATTTCATCGATGAACCCGCAGGGCATCATTTATATGTGCAACCCGAGCCAGTGTTTTATGGGGCAGGTGGAGGAACTGTCAAAGCGGATTCCCGTGGTCGTTGTGAATAACCAGGATGAAAAGCTGAATGTAGATGCGGTGGAGCTGGACAATTCCAAGCTGGGCCGTCTGATGGCAAGGCATCTCCTGGAGCTGGGGCACCGGAAAGTGGGTTATATCGCGCCGCCTCTTACCGTACGGCAGAAACAGAGATCCAAGAGGGTCGAAGGCTTCTTAAAGGAATTTCAGAGTGCAGGTCTGAAAGACGGCGTGGTGATCAAAGCCGCGGATGAGCAGATCGACAAGGATGTGCCGGGAATCGATTCGGAATACAGAATCGGTTATGACCTGACAAAAGAACTCCTGAAAGAACATCCGGAGCTGACTGCTATTGTGGGGCTTAATGACATGATCGCATTCGGGATCATGGATGCACTTTATGATGAAAAGTACAGGGTACCCGGTGATATGTCTGTCATGGGCTGTGATAATACACTGTTTGCAAAGGTGAAAGAAGTATCACTTACGACCATTGAACATTTCGTGATCTATAAGGGCATGGACGCCTGTGATATCATCATGAAAAAGATGAGCTCGCGTACAAAGAAATATACCGAGATCGAGCCGGTCAGTATCTATCATGTGGAATATGAACCGAAGCTTGTTGTACGCGGGACGACTTCTTATCCACGTTCAGAAAAACGGGGAGAAAAAAGAAAAATTAATAAAAATAAGAAAAATATTAGTAATAAATCAGAATGAAATGGAGCGGATGATTCTGGATAATCCTTAAAATGCGTCACTTAATAAAATACGGATTGTTAAATATTATTAATTATTAATAAAATACTATGATAATCCGATTTATTAAGTGATTTTTCTGTATTAATAATTTTTCGGCAGGTTGACCTGATATTTTTTAATCGATATAATTAGTACAGATACAACAAATATGTCCAGTTTTAAGGAGGAACGAAGATGAGATTTTTTATTGACACAGCAAATGTAGATGACATCAGAAAAGCAAATGATATGGGCGTGATCTGCGGTGTTACGACAAACCCGTCACTGATCGCAAAAGAGGGACGTGTATTCGAAGAAGTGATCGCAGAGATCGCATCGATCGTAGACGGACCGATCAGCGGGGAAGTAAAGGCTACGACAACGGATGCTGAAGGCATGATCAAAGAGGGACGAGAGATCGCAAAGATCCATCCGAATATGGTAGTGAAGATTCCGATGACAACAGAGGGATTAAAAGCAGTGAAAGTACTTTCAGCTGAGGGAATCAAGACAAATGTGACACTGATCTTCACAGCAAACCAGGCACTTCTTGCAGCAAGAGCAGGCGCTACATATGTATCACCGTTCCTTGGACGTCTGGACGATATTTCCGTAAGGGGCGTTGACCTGATCAATGAGATCGCACAGATATTTGAAGTTGCAGGTATCGAGACAGAGATCATTGCGGCAAGTATCCGCAATCCGATGCATATTACAGACTGTGCTCTGGCTGGCGCGGATATCGCTACAGTACCGTACAAGGTAATCGAGCAGATGACACATCATCCGCTGACAGACGCAGGAATCAAGAAATTCCAGGAAGATTACATTGCTGTATTCGGTGAGTAAGATCCCTGACGGCACATTTCGGCGCCGGGCCAGGCTGATATAAAATGTAAAAAAGGAGAAACAAATGGACAAGCTTAAATTAATGAAGACTGCCAATGAAGTCCGCAAGGATATCGTGACGGCAGTACACAGTGCAAAAGCCGGACATCCGGGCGGATCACTGTCAGCAGCAGATATTTTCACATATCTTTATTTCGAAGAAATGAATATCGACCCGAAGGATCCGAAGAAAGCGGACAGAGACCGCTTCGTACTTTCCAAGGGACATACGGCGCCGGGACTCTACTCCGTTCTGGCAGAGAGAGGATATTTCCCGAAGGAAGATCTGAAGACTCTCAGACATACAGGGTCCTATCTTCAGGGACATCCGGATATGAAGCACATTCCGGGAGTTGATATGTCTTCAGGTTCTCTCGGACAGGGAATCTCTGCAGCGGTTGGAATGGCGATCGCGGCAAAAATGACAGGAGCTGACTACAGAGTGTATACACTGCTCGGCGATGGCGAGATCCAGGAAGGACAGGTATGGGAGGCATCCATGCTGGCAGCTCACAGGAAACTGGACAATCTCGTAGTGATCGTAGATAATAACAACCTTCAGATCGACGGTGCGATCACAGAAGTCAACTCCCCGTATCCGATTGATAAGAAATTTGAGGCGTTTAATTTCCATGTTATTAATATTGACGGAAATGATTTCGACCAGATCGACGCTGCATTTAAAGAAGCGAAGACAGTGAAGGGACAGCCGACAGCTATCATCGCAAAAACAGTCAAGGGCAAAGGCGTTTCCTTCATGGAAAATCAGGCCGGATGGCATGGAAAAGCTCCGAATGATGAAGAGTACAAGATCGCAATGGAAGATCTGGAAAAGGCAGGTGAAGCGTTATGTCAGATGTAAAGAAGATCGCAACAAGAGAGAGTTATGGAAATGCCCTCGCTGAACTGGGGGCAGAGCATAAAGAGGTCGTAGTACTGGACGCCGACCTTGCGGCAGCCACAAAGACAGGCGTATTCAAGAAAGCATTTCCGGAGCGCTTCATCGACTGCGGTATCGCAGAGAGCAATATGATGGGAGTGGCGGCAGGCCTTGCAGCAACAGGTCTTGTGCCATTTGCAAGTTCCTTCGCAATGTTTGCGGCAGGACGTGCATTTGAGCAGGTGAGAAACTCTATCGGATATCCGAATCTTAACGTAAAGATCGGCGCGACACACGCCGGAATCTCTGTCGGCGAGGACGGCGCGACACATCAGTGCAACGAGGATATCGCCCTGATGCGCACGATCCCGGGGATGGTAGTGATCAGTCCGGCGGATGATGTAGAAGCAAAAGCGGCTGTGAAAGCAGCTTATGAACATCAGGGGCCGGTTTACTTGAGATTCGGACGTCTGGCAGTTCCGGTGATCAACGACAGGCCGGACTACAAATTTGAACTTGGAAAAGGCGTTGTGTTAAGAGAAGGAAAAGACCTTACGATCATCGCTACAGGTCTTCCGGTAAGCAACTGTCTTGAGGCTGCTGAGAAGCTTGCAGCAGACGGCATCGATGCGAAAGTGATCAATATCCACACGATCAAACCTCTGGATGAGGAACTTGTGGTGGCAGCTGCAAAAGAGACCGGAAAAGTCGTTACAGTTGAGGAACATTCCGTGATCGGAGGCCTCGGAAGCGCGGTGTGCGATGTACTTGCAGAGAAAGCACCGACAAAGGTCCTGAAGATCGGAATCAACGATACATTCGGCGAGTCCGGACCGGCTGTGGAGCTGATCAAGAAGTACGGACTTGATACGGATAGTATCTATCAGAAGATAAAAGAATTTTCAAAATAGTTTCTAAATTGTCATCGGGGACGTAGTAAAACCGGGTTTTACTACGTCCCCGATCGCGTTTTGCCCTGTCCCCGATTAAATTTGTCGAACTTGTCTGACACTAACTGATAAATTCAGCTATTTCTCTGTGCTATTCTCTTTACGACGCCGGGAAATATCATTTATCAGGAAGGTGGAGTATGATCATGGAAAGACAAATACCAAAAAATGTGCGGCAGATCGGGAATGTGAGCGACAGCCCAAAGATATATGTAGAAGATTATGTAGATACTTTTTTCGCACAGCTAAGTGAGAAAAGCGAGAAGGCGAAAGCTCCGATCGGAGCATTTCTTGTAGGAGATATCCAGTCAGGAGATGATGAGGATTATGTATACATATATGGTGCGATCCAGATGCATGAACTGAAGATGTCGGGAAATGAATATGTGATCGATGAAAATACATGGAAACATGCATATGAGGACTGCAAGCAGTTTTTTGAGGATGGAGAGATGCTGGGATGGTTCGTGGCGCATCCCGGAGTACCTCTCACTCCGGACAGTTCGACCATAAAGCTTCATAAGAAATCATTTCCGAAGAAAAATACTGTGTTTATCATGAAAGATCCAATAGAAAAGGACGAAACATATTATGTGCATAAAATGAATGATCTGATGGCGATCGGAGGGCATTATACGTATTATGAGAAAAATCCGTGTATGCAGAATTACATGATCGCCAGTCGAAAAAAAAATGGGGCGGTTTCCCCGGAGACTGTGGAAGACAGAGCTGCACAGGACTTTCGTGATCTGGTTAGAAAGCGGGGGGAGCGCCAGAAACGCAGGAAAGCAGGAGGCCTGATGTATGTGACGAGTGCTTGTCTTGTCCTGATCCTGATCGTCATGGGTGTGTCAATGGTCAACAGCTTTGACCGCATGAAATCGGTACAGAGTACGCTGGAGGCGTTGGCAGATACATCGGATACCGTGGAGACGAGAGAAACGAGCGGCTCCGTGACAGCTGTGACTTCTGAAGAACAGACGGGAGACGGACAGACATCCGATGATCAGGAGAATCAGAGTGATGATGGACAGGCCTCGGATGATCAGAGTGTTCAGGATGCTCAGAGTAGTGAAGGCCAGACGGATGGAACTGGTACAGACAGCTCCGACGGGAATACAGCTGCAGAAGAAAATGATGCATCTACAGTGGATGAGAGTGGACAGGCTTCTCTGTCTGCGAGTGAGAATGGAAGTAACGGCGTATATATCGTGGAAGAAGGAGATACCCTCGCTATTATCAGCAGAAAAATGTACGGAGATGTCACTCATGTAGATGCAATCTGCAGGATGAACGGCATCACGGACGGCAATCTGATTTATGTAGGGCAAAAATTGCTATTACCATAAAATCATGGTATAATAATTGCGCTTAACGCAATCCGAAGCGATAGATCGCTTCGCCCTGCTGCGCAGGGATTATACCGTCAACCCGCGGCTTGAAAAGTAAATGTCGCTGTGCGCCGCTTCCTTTTCTGCGCACGCGGTATAATGCGAACGGAGCAGGCGAAAACCGTTCGAAATGGACGGTGAATTGCCGGCAAAATCAGAATAAGGGGAGTTAGAATGACGCAAAAGAAAAAGCCATATCTCAGAATATTGACGCCCCCGGATGATCTGAGCGAGATAATGAAGAAAGTACGCAAGTTCCGGTATGCAAAAATGCGCAGGATACTTGTGATTATCATATTGATTATTCTTGCGATATGTGGTACATATCTTCTCATGAAAAATCAGGTATACGGAACCGCACGGATATCCGCACAATATTCCGCAAATATTTCGGATACAAGTAATTACGCACAGTTTGCGGACGGTATTGTGAGATACAATCGTGACGGAGTCGCATTCCTCGATAAAAAGAATGAGGAGAGGTGGATACAGCCGACTCAGATACAGAATCCGGTCATCGTAGTAAGAGATGAGTCATTTGCAGTGGCGGATAATGGCGGCAACAGTATTCTGGTGTTTTCGGAAGATGGATTGAAAGGCGAGATTGAGACGACGCTTCCGATTGAGAAGATCGCAATCTCGAACCAGGGTATTGTGAGTGTACTTCTCCGAAATGAGACTTCTCCGACGATTATGACCTATGATGCAACGGGGAATATATTGGCAGAAATGCAGATATCTACAGGAACAACGGGATATCCGACAGCAATGGCGATGTCCGACGACGGGACTACATTGGCGGTTTCCTACCTTTTCCTCGATGGTACAGCCATAAAATCAAGAGTAGTATATTATAATTTTGGAGAGGCAGGTCAGGGAAATACAGACAATATCGTCTTTTCGGAAGAATATAATAATACTATCATGGGAGATATATTTTTTATGGGAGGCGACCGTTCTGTAGCTGTGGGTGATAATTCCTTTGTGATCTACCGGGGGACTGATGATCCTGAAGTAGTGAAAACGGTCACCCTGGATCAGGAAATACAGAGTGTGTTCCATTCAGACCAGTATATCGGGCTGATCCTGCTGAATCGTGAAAAATCCGGATATGAGTTGAGGCTGTACAACCGGATCGGTGAACAGATGATCAGCAGGGAGATTCCTGGAATGTATGACAATGTCAAAATAGACGGTGACGAGATCATCATGTATGACGGCAGCAGATGCTGTATCGTTACAGTGACGGGAATCATTAAATTTGACGGAAATCTTGATGTGGATGCCCTGGAAATGTTCCGGGCGTTCGGAGTAAACAGATACTATGTGATGAGCGTCGATGAATTGCGTGTGGTTTATCTGACGAAGTAGGAGAGATTATGGATAACTGGCTTTTAATTATTGTTGCAACAATATTTATCATTTGTATTGTGGTGGGATATATCAGAGGATTTCTGAAATTCGGAATCTCTCTTCTCTCGACGATCCTGACACTGGTTCTCGTACTGTTTCTGTCGCCCTATGTGGCAAACGCACTGGAAGAGTACACTCCGGTAGACGATTATATTGAAGCCAGGATCGTGGAGGCGTTTATACCGGATATTACAGAGGACCAGCTCGCGCAGATCGATCTGAGTGGTACTCCGTTTGCTGACCTTACCAATGACCAGCTCGCGAACCTCAATGATCTGGACTGGGACCTGCTCGGCATTACGACGGACGATATTTTGAACCTGATCGGAGAGATCCCGAAGGATATACAGATCCAGGAGATAGAAAATGCGCCCATGCCTCAGTTTTTGAAAGACGAGCTTATAGAGAATAACAACAGTACGATATATGGCGAGCTCGGGGTAAACAGTTTCCCGAGATATGTAGCAGCCTATATATCAAGACTGGTGCTGAACCTGCTGTCTTTCCTGGTGACATTCCTGCTGGCGATCATCATTGTAAAAGCGTTGATGTTTGCGGTGAATATTATCGGGGAGCTGCCGGTACTCGGACTGGTGAACCATATTGCCGGCGCTGTGCTTGGACTGGTACTGGCGATCGTGATCATCTGGATCGGATTCCTTGTCATGACTCTCGCGTATAGTACAGAACCGGGAATGGCGTGCTTTGAGATGGTGGAGAAGAGTCAGATCCTTCAGTTCTTATATGACACGAATCCGCTGCTGATCAGACTGTTGGGATTTTAAATAAAATATATTGACATCCTTCGGGAAATATGGTATTTTATAAAAGTTCTTACAAGAACATATTTTCCGGGGGATTAGCTCAGTTGGGAGAGCGCCTGCCTTGCAAGCAGGAGGTCACGAGTTCGACTCTCGTATTCTCCACTTGGCAGTGAAAACTGCTGAAAATTAAATACAGTATTCCTCCTTAGCTCAGTCGGTAGAGCATTCGGCTGTTAACCGAAGTGTCGTTGGTTCAAGTCCAACAGGGGGAGCTCAAGATCTGCAAATTTAACTTTGCAGATTTTTTTTATGTCCTGATATATAATGAACCAGGCAGCATGAGATTTTGCAATCAGAGAAAAATTTTTGTATTTTTTTGATTTGTGTTAAACTTTTTCAGATGTTTGAGAGTTATTTATTATATAAGAATCAACAGAGAGGGAGATTGGGGTGAACGATAAAGAACTTATTCGGAAAGTTCATGCCGGAAATAAAGAGGCATTAAATGTGATTATAGATAAATATTATGATGATATTTACAGGTTTTGTTTTTATCTCACTTTGAATGAATTGGATTCTTATGATATTTCACAGGAAGTCTTTTTAAGGTTTATCAAATATATTGATACATATACTTATAAGAATTTAAAGGGATATTTATTGATCATAGCCAGAAATCTCTGCAGAGATTACCTTAGGCTTAAAAAACGGGGAGATATCGTGGAGATATCAGAAGATGAAGTTTGTGTTGATAAAGAATTAAGTAATATTGAATTTAAACTTTATATCAATGCCATTTTAAATAGAATACCCTTCGAGCAGAGAGAAGTAGTTGTTTTGAGGATTCAGGGTGATTTGCGGTTTAAAGAGATTGCTGAAATGCTTGGATGTAATCTATCTACTGTAAAATCCCGTTATCGTTCCGGTATTGAAAAAATGAGAAAGGAAATGGCAGATTATGAAGAATAACGATTTACAAATATGGTTCGAAAATACGAATAAAAGGATAATTATTGATAGTGAAAAAAAGGACAGGATATTGAAAATATTATCCGATGAAGTAAGCAAAAAGGAAATCACACCTGTAAATAATTGGTTTCAAACAGTCAGAAGCCAATTGTACTATATGGATAAACATTTATGGCTGATAGATTTTATAATGAATCTGGCAATAGCTGCAGTATTTTTAGTTTTAAAAAGATATGATATTTCTGCAAAGGATATAACAGTTTTTGCAATGGCGGCATCGTCTGTTTCAGGATGGATATCCATATTAATTTTATCGAATATCTTTACAGGTGGAATGGCTGAATTATTCGATACTTGTTATTTTAACGTTAGACAACTGGCAGGTATTGAAATGACTATATTGGGTTCGTTAAATTTAATTACTTTTATGTTTATAACAATTTATGTAAGCGGACAGTGGAAGATCTGGTTTCTACAGGTTGGAGTTTATATAGGCGTCCCTTTTTTATTTACCGTATCTATATGTATGGCAATACTGTTGACAGAGACAGGAAGAAGAAAAACATATTTTTTAGTTATCGGGATGCTTTCTGTGATTATTATATTAGGTCTTTCTTCAGTTCCCGGATTATATTTTGCATCTGCATTTACGATTTGGTGTATTGCATTTGTAATTGGATGTATTTTTTTATGTATGCAAATCAGGCGGCTTTTTATCGAAATTAATAAGGGAGATATACTATGCACAGATTAGATTTAATTGGTGTGGAAAAGAAATTCGGAGACAAAACAGCGGTACAAAAAACAGATCTGCATATGGAAAACGGGATTTATGGATTGTTGGGAGAGAATGGGGCTGGAAAAACGACTCTTATGAGAATGATCTGCGGAATTTTAAAGCCTGATTCCGGAAATATACGTTGTGACAACATCGGTATTCAGCAGCTGGGAAAAGAATATCGCAGATTATTGGGCTACCTGCCGCAGGAGTTAGGCTGTTACAGGGAGTTTTCTGCTTTACGATTTTTAAATTACATGGCGGCGTTGAAAGCAATTCCGGCAGACCATGCCAGAAATCGTATTGATGAGCTCTTAGAACTTGCAGGTCTGAAACAAGTGGAAAAACAAAAATTAAAAACGTACTCCGGAGGAATGATGAAGCGGCTGGGGATTGCACAGGCATTGTTAAATGATCCGGAAATTCTGATATTAGATGAACCTACAGCAGGGTTAGATCCCAAAGAAAGAGTTCGGTTTCGGAATATTATAAGCTCGCTTGGGAAAAAACGTATTGTACTTCTGTCAACCCATATTGTCTCGGATATAGAATATATTGCAGATCAGATCATGATTATGCATGAGGGAAAAATTATCAAAATGGGAACAGAAGAACAGCTGGCGGATGAGGTGAAGCAAATCGTATGGAAATGTAATGTGCCAGAAGAGGAAGCAGCAGAATACAGTGAAAAATTTATCGTCAGCAACATAAGAAATCTGGATAAATGTGTGGAATTGCGTATTGTTTCAGATGAAAAACCAACTTCCGATTCAGTAAAGGCAGAAACGGCGTTAGAAGATATTTATTTATATTTTACTAGAAATCCGCAGGAGATAAAAAATGAGATTATATAAAACTGAATTGTTCAAGTTATTTTACAGGAAATTCTTTATGGTTTGTTTATTATGTGTGCTGGGAATTTTGCTTTTTGATTTTTATTTTATAAATGCAGGAGATGAAAGAAGTACTGTTAATGGCAAGTTATATACCGGATATAAAGCGGTTCAGGAGGATCGTAAAATTACAAAAGAATTCAGAGGAGTATTAACGGATGATAAAGCAGAACAGATTATTGAGAAATACGGATTCCCGTCTAAAGTTGAAGAATACTACGGAGATTTCAGAGATCAGAATTACCTCAACGGGTTTATAACAGAATATTTAGGAAATGGTTATTTCAGGGATTGGGATGACTATAAAGTTTCGACTTCCCTGTATACAATTTCTCAAACCGATTTAGGAAGAGCAGCGGAAGCAGGGGGGAATGAAATCATACTTGATTATACAAAAGGATGGACAGTATTTTTTGATATATTGCAGCTTGGGATGATTTTAGGAAGTGTTTTAGTTTTAGTTGGTGTATCACCTGTATTTTCAGAAGAATATCAAAATAATATGTCGGCGTTACTGTTCACAAGTGAAGAAGGTAAATCCAAAGATATTATAGCAAAAATAGCGGCTTGTTTTACAATGACAACAATAATTTATATTGCTATAGTGGTTTGTGTATCTGTTTGTATAGGGGCAGTATACGGATTTGAGGGGAAAGACTGTATAATCGGAACTGTGCTGGCAAATAGCTTAAATCCTGAGAGCCCTGAGACAATGAAAACAGTATTGTATTTTGCTTCTCTGACTTTAGTACTGGATTATCTGGCATTGATCTCGCTCTGTGCGATTACGGTCTGTGTATCAGCACATAGCAAAACTTTATTTCATGCGGTGAGTGTATCATGTATGATATGGCTGGCTCCTTTGTTAATCCGGCTTATGGGAAGCGGCGCAGGATATTTACTCATAACGGGAACGCCTTTATTTATGATCATGACAGTTGTTCTGCTGGACATATATAGAATCCTGATTATTCCGGTAATGATTGCTATGTGTACATTAATATTATGTACTATCAGCAGCTGGAGATACCAGAAAAAATTACCAATCTGAGAAGGATAGAACTGGGAGAATTGTTGAAAGATACGGAGGGCAAAGGAGAACATCCTTATGGAACTGCATAAAAAACGGCTCGTATGAAAAGAAAATTTCTTAACATACGGGCCATTTTCATTTTTATCGGTGAGGGCGGCTGTTACGTTCCCAGTTTCCACTGGGCCGTTTCTTTCTGAAGTTCCACCATACGGCGGTAAAGACCGCCCTGTTCCATCAGTTCTTCCGGAGTGCCCTGCTGTGCCACATGGCCGTTTTCCAGCACAACGATGTGGCCCGCCCCGGCGACAGTACGCATCCTGTGGGCGATGACCAGCACTGTTTTGCCCTGAAGCAGGCGGGAGAGAGCTTCCTGAACAGCACTTTCGTTCTCGACATCAAGGCTGGCAGTCGCCTCGTCAAGAAGAATGACAGGCGCATCCTTCAAAAGGGCGCGGGCGATGGAGATCCTCTGGCGTTCGCCGCCGGAGAGGGTGGAGCCGTTTTCTCCGATCACGGTCTGATAGCCTTTCGGGAGTTTTTGTATAAATTCATCGCACCGGGCGGCTCTGGCTGCTGCGATGACTTCCTCATCCGTGGCTCCCCGGCGTCCAAGGCGTATATTTTCCATCACCGTATCCCGAAACAGAACAACGTCCTGAAATACCATGGAATAATATTTTAACAGTGTTTCCGGATCCACACCGGATACATCCACCCCTCCAAGGGTGACTTTCCCTCCGGTAACGTCCCAAAAACGGGCGGCCAGCTTGCATGCAGTGGATTTCCCGCCTCCGGAGGGACCGATGAGAGCGGTCACTTCTCCCTGTCTGGCGGTAAAGCTTACATCCTCCAGCACGCCGTCCCCTTCCCGGTAGGCAAAGGAAACATGGTCAAATGTGATATCGCAGTTCTTCGGAGCAAATTCTTTTGAGCCTTCCTGTACCGGCTGTTCCAGAATGGAACGCATCCGTTCAATCTGCAGTTTGGTATTGAAGGTGGCGGCAATATTCTGAAGTGCCAGCCCCAGCGGATCGTAAAGTCTTGCGGCGGCAAAGAGGAATCCCAGAAAATAGAGGAAAGAAATCTCCCCGGCTGCCAGAAGCGCTCCTCCGGTCAGGATGGTGGTAGCCAGCCCCAGACGCATGAAAGCCTGTGCAGAGCAAACAAACACGCCGGTTGCCAGCTCTGAGTGGATGGAGCCTTTCTCCATGACGGCCAGCTTTTCCTCCAGTTTTCCCATGTAGGCTTCCTCCCGGCAGCAGGCCTTGATATCCCGTATGGTTTCCAGTCCTTCCTGAATGCAGTCGGCTACCGCCCTCTTGTTTAAAATATTTTTAGTACCGAAGGAATCCTGGATCTTCTTGCTCCCTGCTGTGAGCAGCACTGCCGCCGGCACGACCCACAATACGGCAAGTGCCATTCTCCAGTCGCAAAGGAACATGGCAATGCCGATCACCAGTGTGGAGAAAACAGAAGCAAACAGCTGGGGCACATAGTGGGAAAACATCTGATCCAGACTGGAGCAGTCCGCGATCATGGTGGATGTCAGGTCGCTCAGATCCCGGTTCCCGAAAAAGCTTAAGGGAAGGCGGCGCAAAGTTTCTGCAAGGCTGACCCGCCTGTTGGCACTCTCCTTATAGGTTGCCAGATACAGGGAAGCGTACTGGAACCAGTGGAGAATGAACAGAAGGATCAGGACAGCCGCTCCAAAGCCTGTATAGATCCAGAATCCATCCACAGGATTGTTTCCGTTTTCCATGGAATCCAAGAGATGCTGCACCGTAAACAGGACGGCGCCTACCGGAAGCATCAGGCTTAAGTTGCACACAAAGCACCATATCACGGCTTTTACCAGATCTTTTGCCCCCTTTTCGCTGAGAGCAAATATGTGCTGTAATTTCTTTGTCATACCGCTTCCTCCTTTCCAACTCTCCACCGGGCGCTGCGCCGGTATTCTTCCCACATGGCGGCATAAATGCCATGCCGTGCAAGCAGGCTTGCATGGCTGCCCTGTTCGGTGATCTTTCCGCTGCTTAAGACGATGATGGAATCCGCGTCCTGTACGGTAGACAGCCTGTGGGCGATCATCAGCACGGTTTTGTTCTTTGTCAGCACTTCAAAGGCCTTCTGGATCTGATGCTCATTTTCCGGGTCGGCAAAAGCAGTGGCTTCATCCAGCACTACGATGGGAGCGTCTTTCAAAATGGCCCGCGCCAGAGCGATTCTCTGCTGCTCGCCGCCGGACAGATAAACGCCTTTTGTACCCACTACAGTATCCAGACCCTGTGGCAGCTTTCTCAGAATGCCGTCGCACTGGGCGGCATGGGCGGCAGCCATGACCTCTTCTCTGGAAGCAGACGGTCTTGCCGCCCGGATATTTTCCATAAGGCTTTCTTTAAACAACCGGGTATCCTGAAAGACAAAAGCCACTTGATTCATCAGATCTTCTGTGTCCATCTCCCGGACATTGACTCCGCCGATCGAGACGGTTCCGCTGTCTGTATCCCAGAAGCGGGGAATCAGGCTTGCGGCTGTGGTCTTGCCGCCGCCGGACGGTCCTACCAGTGCCACTACCTGGCCTGGCCGGACAGTGAAGGATACGTTGTTAAGAGCCGGGCGATCCGCGCCGGGATAGGTAAAGGTCACATGGTCAAAAGATACGGCGGCGTCTGCCGGACGTTTTTGTACTTTCGGTTCTTCCATAGGCTCCTGGCCGAGGATTTCATCCAGGCGTCCCACAGCTTCATCCGCTTCCATGACAGCTTCGCTCATGTACATGATCCGGTTGATCATCTGCCCGCAGGCAGGAGCAAACAGGGCGTAGAATATAAAATTAACCAGTACTGTCCGGACATTCCCGCCGGAGGCCAGCAGAAGAGCGGCAGGAATCAGCAGGACGAATGCCCCGTTGATACAAGTCAGGAAACAGGTCTGCCCCACACGGCAGCTCATGGCATACTGGCTTGCCAGATCGCTGTAATCCTTTATGGCGGCGTAAAAGGCCTTGAATGAGTAGACTGTCTGCTGGAACATCTTTACAACCGGGATGCCCCGGACATATTCCACTGCTTCACCGCTCATGCGTTCAATTTCTTTCTGATATCGATGGAAAAATCCCGCGTTTTTTCCACCCATCATCAGACACATGGAAAGAAGGGCGAGAGCCATGGTGAGCAGACACAAAAGTCCCATTTTCCAGTCAAAGAGGAACAGCATAATAACAGCGGCAACAGGCGTCACTATGGTCCCTGCCAGATCGGGAAGCTTATGAGCCAGCAGATCTTCGGTGAGTCCGGCATTGTCGTCGATCAGCTTCCGCAGCCGTCCCGACTGGTTCCCGGTGAAAAAGCCCAGAGGCAGTTTCAGTACGTGATACATGGCGGCACGCCGGATATTCCGTGCCGTGCGGAAGGCGGCGATATGAGTGGACATCAGCGCCGCAAAATATAAGATAATACTGCCGATCGCAGTCCATACCGCGGTCCAGCCCCAGTGGTCCAGACCGGCCGCCCTGTCAAGGTCGGGCCATGACTTTATCATATTCCCTGCCGCTGCCCAGACGCACACATAAGGAATCAGCCCCAGTACCGCAGAAAGAGCGGAGAGGATACAGCCCAGCAGGGTAAGGTTTTTGTGCCCGCCTGCATAACCTAAGATACGAGACAGGCTGCTTTGTTTTTTGGATTTCAAAAAGATACCTCCTTTTTATTGAAAATATTTATCATGAAGTTAGATAAGACTAACCATCATGCAAAAAAGATGGGGGCTATTGCCCCATCAATTTCAGCCAGCCGGCTGTGTAAAAGTCCCGCAGCTGATCCACATAGCGCAGTGCTTTGTCTCTTGGCATATCGTGTACCACGATCTCAAATACCCCATTAAACATACCGCTGGCAATGATATGGCACATCTGCTCATCCAGTTCCGGGATATCCTGTCCGAGGCGGCGTAAGACTTCCAGATATTTCATCGTGTATTCTACTTCCACCTCGACCATGTTGTGGACAAAATGCTCGTAACTGGTACCTTCTGAACGGCAGAGCAGCAGTTTCACCGGCTCCCGGTGCCGGCAGATGTAATCCACCATCCAGTGGATACATTCGCCGGATTCCAATCCCATATGAGAAGGCTGTTCTGCCTCAGGAAGTTCGGCAAATGTAGTCTGTGCTTCCATATACCGGCCCATGAGGGCGGCGGCATGCGGCTCTACAATGGCGGTGAACAAGGCCTCCTTACTGGAAAAATATCCGTAGAAGGCCCCGGTAGTCACGCCGGCCTTTTTGACGATCTGACGCAGGGATGCGCCAAGAAAGCCTTTGTCAGAAAATTCTTCCATGCCGGCCTGAAAAATATTTTCCAATGTATTAGATGACTTTTCTTCCATAGCACCCTCAATATAACAGTGTCATATAACAATGTTATTATATGGCGCAGAGAGCAGGTTGTCAATAGAGAGTTTAAAAGAGACAAAACAGGAAAAAAGTCTGCAAAGAGAATCTGAAAAAATATTGTAAATTGAAGCCGGGCTGCCGTGATGATATAATTTAGTTAGTGAGCGGAAAACAGTTAGTGAACAGAAAACAGGAGGAAACAGAATGGAACTGCGTGTACTGAAATACTTTCTTACAGTAGCGGACGAAGGAAATATTACAAGAGCGGCAGATATTCTTCATGTAACACAGCCGACCCTCAGCCGTCAGCTGATGGAACTGGAAGATGAGATGGGCACAGCTCTTCTGATCCGGGGAAAACGTTCTGTTACGCTGACGGATGAAGGTTTCCTGTTCAAGCAGCAGGCGGAAACCATTGTAGAGCTTGCAGACAAGCTGGAGCATACATTTACAGATCAGAAGGATGTGATCTGCGGAACCATACGGATCGGCGCCACGGAAGCATTGGGAGGACGGACGCTGGCTGCCCATATGAAAGAATTCCGGGAGAAATATCCTGACGTCCAGTTTGATCTCTATAACGGAATGGCGGATAACATCAAGGAGATGATCGAGCACGGACTGATCGATCTGGGACTTGTGATGGAGCCGATAGATACTTCAAAGTTTGAATATGTCAGACTTCCCCAGAAAGAGACATGGGGCGTCCTCGTCCGGCAGGATCATGAGCTCGCTGCAAAAGAAACTGTAACAGTGGAAGATATCAAGCAGTACCCGCTGATCATGCCGGGGAGAGAAAATGCAAAAAATCAGATCCTCCACTGGATGCAGTGCGAAGAAAGGCATCTGAATATTCCTGCTTATTATAATCTGCTTTCCAACAGTGCACTGCTGGTGGAAGCGGGGATGGGCTGTGCGGTCTGTCTCGACGGAGCTCTGTCCATACATGCGGATCCGGAACTTTGTTTCCGCCCGATCTCTCCTACGCATATTACAAGGAGTGTAATTCTCTGGAAGAAGAATCATCTGTTTTCACAGGCAGTCTCCCTTTTCGTCCAGACAATACAGGAACACTGATTTAAAATGGTTATGGCATCATTATCTGTGATTGATGTCATAACCGTTTTTAGTATACGTAAAAAGTATGATTTTTCATAATAGACAGGCATTAGACAGAAGAGATGGGAGAAATTTATAATATAAACAACAGGCGGAGGAGGAAAGCCGGATAAGAATGGATTACGAGGAGGGCACTTTTTATGAAAGAAAATATTTTGATCATCTGCTACTCCTATTCAGGAAAAACCCGCGGGATTGCAGAAATGATAGAAAAACAGACCGGAGGAATCCGCAGCCAGATCTATCCGAGGCAGCCTTACCCCGCGGATTTTGAGCAGCTCCTGAGTCAGGTCAGACGGGAGATCAGGACCGGGAATTACCCGTCCCTGCTTCCCGTAACCGAAAGAGCTGACAAATACGATATTGTCTTTGCCGGTTCCCCTAACTGGTGCGGAACCATTGCTCCTCCGCTGACGGCATGGCTGAAGGAGAACAATATGGCGGGAAAGATTCTTCTGCCGTTTTTCAGTCATTGCGGAGGAGAGGATAAAGGGATGGAGCAGGCGGTCAGAGACCTCTGTCCGGAAGCAAAGATAGGAAGCAGCCTGTATGTACTGGAAAACAGACGGGAAAATCTGCAGGAAATGGTACAGGCATGGCTGGAGCAGAATTTTCCGGAGAACCATTCTTAAAACGCATAGAAAACAATAACAGACAGGTATTAGACTTAGAAAACGATCCATTTTACAATATACGGGAAGATAGTAAAGAGGCATATAAGGAGGATTGCAGTATGCAGTACACAAAATTAGGTAATTCAGAATTAAATGTTTCACGTATCTGTATGGGGTGTATGGGATTTGGCGATTCCCAAAACGGACAGCACAGCTGGACTCTGGATGAGGAGTACTCACGCGAGATTATCCGCAGGGGGCTGGAACTTGGAGTGAATTTTTTTGATACTGCCATCGGCTACCAGAGCGGAACCAGCGAGCAGTATCTGGGCAGGGCCCTCCGCGATTTTGCCAAGCGGGAAGACGTGGTGGTGGCCACAAAATTCCTTCCCCGCACTCAGGAGGAGATTGCCGCCGGAATCACCGGCCAGCAGCATATCGAGCAGATGGTGAACACCAGCTTAAAAAATCTGGGACTCGATTATGTGGATCTCTACATTTACCATATGTGGGATTATGAGACGCCTCTTTATGATATCATGGATGGCCTTAATCGTATTGTAAAGGCAGGAAAGGTTCGGTACATTGGTATTTCCAACTGTTTTGCCTATCAGCTTGCTAAGGCAAACGCACTTGCCGAAAAAGAGGGATTTGCCAGGTTTGTCTCTGTTCAGGGACATTACAATCTGATTTTCCGGGAGGAGGAGCGGGAGATGGCAAAACTCTGCGCTGAGGACAACATTGCCATGACTCCTTACAGTGCTCTGGCCAGCGGACGCCTTTCGAAACATCCGGGAGAAAGTTCAAAAAGGCTGGAAGAGGACAGTTATGCCAAGTTTAAGTATGACGCAACGGCCAAGCAGGATTCCGTGATCATTAACCGTGTGGCTGAACTGGCAGAAAAGAGAGGCGTGTCCATGACAGAGATCTCTTTGGCATGGCTGCTTACAAAGGTGGCTGCACCAATCGCAGGAGCTACTAAACTGCATCACATTGAAGGGGCGGCCAAAGCGGTAGAGCTTACCCTGACGCCCGAAGAGACTGCTTATTTAGAAGAACCTTATGTGCCGCATAAGCTGGCGGGAGTGATGGCACAGAATACGCCGGCAGCTGCAAAGCAGCAGCACGTGTGGTCTACAGGCAGTCAGAAAATTGAAACATCAAAAAATGAAAAATAGGAGGAATATAACATGGCAGAAATAAAAGAGATGCCCAAGATCGCTCTCGGAGCATGGGCATGGGGAAATGACGGCACATTTGGAGGAGATCTTACACCGGAAGCTCTCAGACCGGTATTTGACGCAGCAATGAAAAACGGTCTGAATCTCTGGGACACTGCGTACGCATACGGTATGGGAACTTTTGAAAAGGTTCTGGGGGACTTTCTTGCGACAGTTCCAAGAGACAGCTATCTGATTTCTGATAAATTTACCCCTCAGTGCGCGGATCCGGCGGCAGATAATGCGGTGACCGCGCTGTATGAGAAGAGCGCGGAGCTGCTGGGAACAGATTACATGGACTTTTACTGGATCCACAATCCGATGGATGCGCCAAAGTGGGTAACAGAACTGATCCCTCTTGCAAAGAGCGGAAAGATCGGGAAGATCGGACTCTCAAACCACAGTCTGGCCGAGATCAAAGAAGCAGCTGAAATCCTTGCAAAAGAGGGGCTGAAGATATCTGCGATCCAGAACCATTACAGTCTTCTGAACCGTTCTTCAGAAACTTCCGGAATTCTGGATTACTGCAAAGAGAATGATATCATTTTCTTCTCCTATATGGTGCTGGAGCAGGGAGCTCTGACCGGAAAATATGATACAGAGCATCCGTTCCCTGAGGATTCTGACAGGGGAAGAACTTATAATCCGATGCTTCCAAAGCTTGAGAAACTCAATGCGGGACTGGAAGAGATCGCGGACCGTCACCATGTGGCAACGGCGCAGATCCCGGTGGCATGGGCTATTGCCAAGGGAACGCTGCCGATCATCGGTGTGACGAAAGTTTACCAGGTAGAGGATGCTGTAAAAGCCGCCGCAGTTGAACTGTCAGCAGAAGAAATCGAGACAATGGAGAAGCTGGGTGATGAGGCGCAGCTGAACGTGATCCGTTACTGGGAAAAAGAAATGAAATAAACAGAGCGAAAAAGAAAATATTGTTCATGGATAAAAGCCGGCGCACTGATTCAGATGCGCCGGCTTCTGTTTCTTAAAGCTGATCCATACTGTCTTTTTTTGCCGCCCGTTTTGCCACAACGATACCGATGATAATAGCTGCAACGCAGATCACGGCAAAGATAACAGACGCCTTTATAAGGGTGCTGTTTCCTGAAGTTCCGACATGCATGATATTATCTGCCGTCTCTTCAAATGTCTGTCCGATAAACTCTGCGATACTCAGATCCAGATTGTTGTAATTCATGTCAAAATAGCTCCAGAAGATGGTCTCAGCCTCGTCGTCCATGATGGAATATGCGGCGGAACCGTAATAGAAATAAAACATTCCATCCATATCTTCTGTATCGTTCTCACATGCAAAATAAGCAAAGATCAGATGTCCGTTATCAGAGAAAGTATCTTCGTAGACCTGCGCCAGATATTGTTCTGCCGCATCTTCATTCCAATTTCCTCCGTCCCATAAGGATTCATCATAATCGAGAAGCATGACATAGGGCTGGATACCGGTTTTTGAATAGAAATATTTCAGCCCGTCGGTCAGATCCGTGTCGTGATCGATAAATCCCAGTTCATCCACATACCAGTCACTGTAAGTCTGTGTTCCGGTAACAGCCGTACGTTCGGTACGTGATACAGTTACATCAATGTCCTGCCGGGAAGATCCCCAGTCTGGTGCAACGAAGCTGATGACCGCGAGAATAATGATCACTAAGAGAATGACCGTAGAGCATCCGCCGGGGCCTCTGAAACCGCCTCCCGGGAATATAGGACCGCCCCATCTTCTGCGGGGACCTCCCCATCCTGGCCCCCATCCGCCGGGACCGCCGAATCCCGGACCTCCCGGTGGAGGACCGCCGAATCCCGGTCCGCCGAAGCCGGGGCCGCCGGGACCTCTTCCGCCTCCATGACTGCCTCCGAAACCGCCGCCTGAACGGCCGCCGAATGACCTGCCTCCGGAATGACCTCCTCCGCCGTGTGAACCGCCGCCTCTGCCCATAATGCAATTCCCCTTTCTTATCTGTTTCCATTCGAAATCTGTTCCGTGTCTATAAAAATGGAAGCATACTTCTATTTGATATATTACCATGATTTGAATACGGAGTTAAACTAAAATTGTCATATTATTTTCTGCAATATATGTTAAAATAGCAGAAGACGGGATGAGACGACTTGTTCTGTTGCATTAAAATAAAAGGTGGACGTAGATATGAAGAAAAAAAAGCAGGTGGTTTTTCAGCCCGCCCAGACAGAAGAACAGAAGAGGAAACGAATAAGAAATATTATCATAACGGCGGTGATTCTGGTGATCGCTGCCATAGCGTGTTATTTTGCGATGCCGAAGAACAAGGATCTCTCGCAGAGCAGTATATTTGACAAGGCAGAGGTTGAGGCGATGGCAGAGCAGGCGGTGGACTACATTAATGAGGAAAATTTCGACGGATTAAAGGATATGTCCGTTGAGGATATGTCGTCCATTATGAACAAGGAGAGAATGGATGAGGCAAAGGCAAGGGTATCGGAAGACTGGGGCGCATTTCAGTCTGTGGCAGATATTACTACGACAGAAGTGACGCAGCGCGGAGTGACTGCAGCAGTAGCGTATGTGACGGCGGATTACGAAAATGCAGAGATACATTTTACATTTGCATTTAACGAGGATATGGAGCTGGCGTCCCTGGGAATACAATAACCGAGCTGCTATCCTTGATGTGCTTGTTCGGCCCGCGGCATTTGCAAATGAATGCGGTGCGCGTGCGGTGGCGGTTACGGGCGCTTCGGAATGGCTGTGAACGCGCACTGTGAGTGCTGGCAGTGATCATGATATGGGAGTACGAAATTACTCCTGTGTGTGATAGAATAGAAGATATCAGAAACAGAAAGGAGATTTTTGTAATGAAAAAAGAAGTACTGGATTATGTAGTTGAGAAGACACACGATATGATGGAGGCATTTTCCTGCAGTGCGGAGGCAAAGGCTGCCGGACAGGCATGGCTGGATGCAGTTGGAACAGAGAACGAAGCCAAGGAGACAGAAAAGTACATTGCAGAGCTTGAGGCGGATATCATGCCTCTCGACAATCTGATCGCATTCGCAGAGTCAGAGGGAGGAGCCAAGGTATTCGGCGCTGAGAAGACAAAAGAGGTAGCGGCTCACGCAAAGGAACTCAAGGCGGCAGGAGCAAAATACTGCGACTGCCCGGCGTGCGCGGCAGTGGAAGCAATCCTTGCGAAGAAAGACGAGATGCTGGAGGCATAGAAAATAATATAAGGGAGGCTTCATTCGATGAAAATGAAAATACGAAATAAGGCGGCGTTTACTGACGAGGTCACGCCTCTGGAAGAAGAAAATGCCCGGGTCTCTTATGAGGCGGCACTGGAGGGAATCGTGCTTCTGGAAAATGACGGCACGCTTCCGATCGCACCGGGAAAAGTGGCTCTGTACGGCGCAGGCGCAGCAATGACCATTAAGGGCGGGACAGGTTCCGGCGAGGTAAACGAGCGGCATGCAGTCTCGATCCTGGAGGGAATGGAGGCAGCAGGCTTTAATGTGACGACGAAAAGCTGGCTCAGGAGATACGAAAAGGAGTACAGAAAAGGCGAAGAAGAATATGCGGCAGAATTCCGCCGCAGGATGCTGAAGTTTGACGTGGTAAATATGATGGGAACTCCATATCAGCATCCGTTCGGACAGCCGGTCACGATCGAAGATATCCATGATTCTGATACGGATACATGTATCTATGTAGTGGCGCGCCAGGCGGGTGAGAGTGCAGACCGCAAGTTGAAGAACCATGAGTATTCTCTGTCGGATGAAGAGAAAGCAAATCTTGCCATGTGTGCGGCAAATTATGAGAAAATAATCGTCGTGATCAATGTGGGATCTGTGTTTGACATGAGTTTTCTCGATGAGATCGCGGGAATCGGAGCAGTAGTGTACTATGCGCAGCAGGGAATGAAAGGCGGCAATGCATTTGCCGATCTGATCTGCGGCAAAGTTACACCGTCGGCAAAGACAGTGGATACATGGCCGAAGAAATATGAGGACATCCCGTTTGCCATGGACTACAGTTATCTGAACGGTGATGTGGACCAGGAGTATTACAGGGAAGGAATCTATGTCGGATACCGCTATTTTGACAGCTATGACGTAGAGCCCCGTTATCCTTTTGGGTACGGCCTTTCCTACACAAACTTTAAGGTAGAAAAGGAAACGATCACAGCAGCCGGAGGAAAAGTGACTGTTTCAGCGAAAGTGACGAACACCGGCAGCACATATGCGGGGAAAGAAGTTGTCCAGCTCTATGTGAGCTGTCCGAAGACCGGTATGGCGAAAGAATACCAGGAGCTGGCCGCATTTGCCAAGACAGAAGAATTAAAACCCGGGGAGAGCACAGCGGTATCACTTACCTTCGATATGGCGGAGCTTGCGTCCTACCGCGAGGAAGACGCTGCTTATGTACTGGAAAAGGGTGATTATATCTTAAGGCTTGGAACTTCCAGCAGAGATACTTCCGCAGTGGCGGCACTGGTTCTGGACGAAGACATTGTGACAGAACAGTGTGAGAATATCTGCCCTGTTGTGCTCAAGGTAAAAGAAATGGAACCGCCTATGCTGCCGGATACTGCGGATGAACAGGATACAGATCTGGAGCGCATCCCGGTGAAAGCGGCAGACATTGCGACGGTCGGCCACCTGTATGAAGAGCCGGAAATCTATTCCTCACCTGTGACCGATGCGGTCCTCAATGTCCTGTCAGCGGAGGAGCTGTGCGACGTGGTGACAGGCGCCGGAGCGGGAGGAAACGGAGCGAAATTCTTCGATGCTCCCGGATCTGCGGGATATACGACAGGGGAACTTCTTGACAAAGGACTTCCCAATGTATGTCTGGCAGACGGACCTGCGGGTCTGCGTCTCCAGAGAACTTCGGCTGTGACAAGGACCGGCAGATTAAAGGGCGTGGAACCGATGCTCTCGGCTATGAACTATGTGCCCGGAGTTGTGAAAAAGATCATGATGGGAGACCCGGAAAAACAGCCGTGTGTTTACCAGTTTGCAACGTCATTCCCGACAGGGCTTGCCCTGGCACAGTCGTGGAATACCGCTCTTGTGGAGCGCGTCGGCAAAGCAGTGGGAAAAGAGATGGAGAGATACGGCGTCACCTACTGGCTGGCACCGGGAATGAATATCCACAGAAATCCGCTGTGCGGACGCAACTTCGAGTATTACTCGGAGGATCCGCTCCTCTCCGGAAAGATGGCGGCTGCCATGAGTAAAGGAGTACAGTCCAGAAGAGGATGCTATGTGACCATCAAACATTTCTGTTGTAATAATCAGGAAGATAATCGGAATCATATGAATGCAAACGTAAATGAGAGGGCACTCAGGGAAATCTATCTGAGGGGATTCAGGATCGCCGTGCAGGAAGGAAATGCGAAAGCACTTATGACAAGCTACAATAAAGTTAACGGCGTTTATGCAAACAACAGCTATGATCTGCTCACAAAGGTGCTCCGGAATGAATGGGGATTCGACGGTGTTGTGATGACAGACTGGTATGCGACCGGAAAAGACGTGGGAAGTCACAGTGCTGCCATTGAGGCCGGCAATGATCTGATCATGCCGGGAGGAAAAGGTGTCGCAAAGGAGCTTAAGCAGAAGGTCAGGAACGGTGAACTGGATGTGACGGCGCTGAAGAGATGTGCGGCGAATGTGATCCGTGGAGTCACGGGATCGAGGATCTATCAGGCGTATCGGAGGATGTACGGAGAAAAAGAAAGCTAAGTAACGATAATTTTAATATATCATAACGCAATAGAAAGAGACTGCGGATGTAGGATTCGCAGTCTTTTTCTATCTTTTGCAGAAAATATCAGGTGACTAATAGGGTATGAATCGCAGGTTCAACAGGCATAATAACGGAAAAGGAGGAAAAGCCCATGAATAACACTACTTTTATATTGAAGGAAGAGGATATGAACGAGTTCCGGTATTATCTACAGGAACGGGAAAATTCAGAGGCAACGATCGAAAAATATATGAGGGATGTGAGAAAATTTATGGCCTTTGCCGGAACACAAGGAATGGCTTATAAAAAACTATGCGGTCAGCAGTGTGAATTCTATGCTTGTGGCGCTGAATCAGTTTCTGGTATTTCAGGAGAAGGGCAGGCTGCGCCTCAGACGTATCAAAGTTCAGAGGATGGATACGCTGTGCATGGATAAGGCTCTTGATAAGAGAGAATTCCTGAAACTCGTGCGTACTGCCAGACAGTACGGGAAAGACCAGATCGCAATGATTATGGAAACTATATGCGCAACAGGGATTCGCGTGAGCGAGCTGAAATTCTTTCATGTGGAAAATATTAGAAACGGCGTTGTAAGAGTTTGGAACAAGGGGAAGTATCGTATGGTGATCCTGCCAGAATTACTTCGAAAAAACTTCTGTTATATATAGGAAGAAACGGAATACGATCGGGAGTTATTTTCCGCACTAGAACAGGCCGCGAAAAGAATCGCTCTAATATTTGGAAGGAAATGAAAGCGATTGGAGATCTTGCCAACATCAGCCTGAAAAAAGTATTTCCCCATAATCTGCGTCATCTGTTTGCACGCACATTTTACAGGGAAACAAAGAACCTTATCAATCTTGCAGATATACTTGGCCACAGTAATCTCGACGTTACAAGGGGGTACGCATCAGATGGAATAAAGGAATGGAAACGAAATATTGAGAAAATTAAATTACTTGAACCGGAAACATAACAATTATTATGTAGTAACAGATCCTAAAAAGAAAAATCCATTTAATCTTCTACATTTTATAATACATAAAATTTGTTGTCAACAGATGCGGATAATTGTATCCCAACATGCGGATAATTTATCCACACTCAAATGTTAAATATTTTTCGCCCTAATTTTACATTTGAGTCCGAATTTCTTATCAGTTCGATAAAATTCTCCTTTTTTCTACACCGTGAACATACTGTGTAAAAAAAGTCTGCCTTTAATAAGGGGAATATACCTACATCTACTGATAAGTTTCATATAACTTTTTCTCAGACCTTCGCAGGAGGTCTGTTTGGCATGCAGTTTAATATCTGTAAATCAACTTGCTCTTCCAGGTCTCTTAAATCCCGCCTTAAGAATCAGTTAAGAGTACCGGTTTGTTACTACATAATAATTGTTATGTCTCGACTCCTTTCAGTTGAGGCTCGGCACCTTTGTTGATCCCGAGGGGGAAATACATTAATAAGGGAGCTGCGCACCTTAAAATGCGCACAAGAAAGGAAGAGGTAAATGAAAACAAGAAACACAAAACATACGGAAAGGAGAAAAGGCAGTAAGATAGCTGCAGGTGTCATAGCGGCTCTGCTTGTAGTTGTCATGGGCATCTCAACAATTGCCTATGCAGCGGGCGGCAATGACCTGGTAGACGCAGTGGCTTCTCTGTTCGGCATTGAAACTCAGGCTGAAACCGGCGCATGGGTATCCGATTCCGATACGCATGACGAGTGGTACGGTGACGACTATGGCGTTTCCACTCAGGGCGGAGATTCTACCAAGAACACCGGACGTGTCTGGACCGACAAATCGGTTTATACCGAAAACGTTCAGCTGACTAGTGAAGGTGGAGAGTTGCAACGGATGCATTACCTGCACAGCTGGTATTTAATAACAGCTATGACGCAGGAACTACGACAGTAGGTGCTTCCGGTGAAGCACAGATTCAGGCAGTGAAAGTACTCAACAATGACGATATTGCAAATTATGCAGGTCAGTTCCACTTCAGTGTAACAGGCAGCAACAATGTGAAGGTCGCATCCGGTACAAATGATGCTTCCGGAAACATTACATTCGGCGATATTGTATACAACACAGAGAATCTGAACGCGGCAGTAACTGCGGAAGGTTCAAATGAGGTTGGCAAAGCAACTGTCGACCGCACAGGCGATCAGGATGTATACACATTTAACTATACCGTATCTGAGGATACCCTAGATCCGGAGAGCGGAGTAAGCTACAATGGCGGTACATTTGGCGTAACAGTAACAGTTACCGATGACCGTGCAGGAAAACTTACTGTGGCAGTTGCATATGACAATGGCGGCAAGAACCTGACCTTTGAAAATACCTATGGAGCTGATTCGGAATTTAATCTTACGCTCACAGGAAACAAAGTAATTTCAGCAGCAGAGGGTCTGAACCCGCCGACATTAACCGGTGGTGAATACCAGTTCACGATCGTCGGATCCGAAGGCGCACCGATGCCGGAGACAACAACTGTTTCTAATCAGGGTGCAACAGTAAGTTTCGGACCGATCACGTACACAATGGAAAATGTCTTCGGATCTGAGGAAGAAACTGTAACGGAAGATGCAACAGAAGATGTAGCAGCGGATACGGCAGAAGCTGTGACAGCAGATGAGACAGCATCAGATGATACTGCGGCAGATGTTGTTGCAGATGAAACGGAAGCTGACGGAGGCGCAGCAGTACAGACAGCCGGACGTACGAAAGTATTTACTTATACGATTTCCGAGTCTGGTGAACTGGCCGGCGTGACAAATGAAGAAGGCACCAAGACTGTTGAAGTTACCGTAACCGATATGGGCGGCGGAGAACTTACTGCAGTGGTAACCAATGTAACAGAAGGAACGCAGGATGGCAGCGACTTTACGTTCACCAACACCTACAGTGTAACACCTGAAGAGTCCACCCCGACCGGAGACGGAGTTACGATCACAAAGACGATTGACGGACGTAATCTGAACGAAGGCGAGTTCACATTCCAGATGGCAGACGTTGAGGGCAATGTGGTATCCGAGGGTACAAACGATGCAGCAGGCAATGTAGAGCTTGGCGGAATCACATTTGAGAAACCGGGTACATACAGCTACACGATCCATGAGGTTAATAACGGACTCGGCGGAGTGACATATGATACAAGTGTATACACTGCAACAGCTACAGTGACAGACGATCAGGATGGCACACTTTCCGTTGCATGGGAAGTAAAAGCAGCAGGCGGTGAGGCGCTTGATGCAGTGAAATTTGCGAACAGCTATACAGCAGCGCCAACAAGTGTAAGCCTTGGTGCGGCGAAGAAACTGGACGGACGTGCACTGAAAGACGGTGAATTTACATTCGAGCTTAAGGATGAGGACGGAAACGTAGTATCCTCAGCAAAGAATGATGAGAATGGAGCAGTGGTATTTGACACGATCAGCTTCGACAAGGCAGGAACATACAAATATACAGTTACAGAGGCAGCGGGAAGTGATGCAACAATCACATATGACAATACCGTATATAATGTGACGATTACGGTTACAGATGACGGAAATGGCAGCCTGAGTGCTTCAGTAGATACTGGCGATAAAACTCTTGTCTTTACAAACAAATACACCAAACCGGCAGAGCCGCAGAAACCGGATGACAGCAATGCGGCACCGGCGGATGGCACACCGAAGGCAGTACAGACCGGCGATACAACGCCGATCATACCGGCGGTAATTGCAGTGATCGCATCACTGGCAGCTATTGCAGCAGTCGTAGTGATCATCATGCGCAGACGCCGCAGATAGGACACAGATCTTAAATGAACAACGGCCGGAGAGGATAACCTTTCCGGCCGTTTTATAAACGAGAACAAGAAAGGCGGTGACAAGATGACCAGGAGAAAAGAACTGGCCGGGCAGAGATTTGGAAAGCTGACAGTTATAGAGCAGACAGACCAGACAAAGAACCGGTATGCTGTATGGCAGTGCCGCTGTGACTGTGGAGGAGAAATTCTTGCAAATACAAGAGAACTTGTCCGGGGAACGGTAAAGGACTGCGGATGCGTTAAGCGGGAGACAGCGTGCCGAGGGAGAATCGCGGAAGACCTGACAGGCCAGATATTCGGACATCTGACTGTCCTGAGAAGAACGGAGAACCGGGGCGGTCGCACCTGCTGGCTGTGTCAATGTGACTGCGGCCGAGAAAAGGCTGTAACAGCCCATGACCTGAAGGCAGGAAAAGTAAAAAGCTGTGGGTGTAGAGCCCATGACCACAGTCACAACAGGGTAGATATCACCGGAAGGCGCTTCGGGCGTCTGACGGCGCTGTATCCCACGGATAAACGAGACCGCCGCGGTTCTGTATACTGGCACTGCCGGTGTGACTGCGGAAATGAGACTGATATAACAGAAGACAGTCTGGTGCACGGCAATTATCAGAGTTGCGGATGTCTGAAAGCTGAGAATCAGCAGAGTATCACTGAGAAACTGCACCGAATCGACGGGACATGTGTGGAGATCCTGGAAAAAAGAAAGCACAGAAGTGATAATACGAGTGGATTCCGTGGTGTCCATCAGTTGAAGAACGGGCGTTATCGTGTAGATATCGGCTTTAAGAGAAAGAGATTCTATATCGGTTCATTCGACAATTACGATGAGGCAGTCCAGATGAGGCTGAGCGCGGAGCACCTGCTTCACGACGGATTTGTAGAAGCATATTATAGATGGAAAAAAAAGGCGGATACTGATCCGGAATGGGCTAAGGAGCATCCGATGAATTATGATGTAGATCTGGAAGGACTTTCCTCCAAAGGGGTATAAATCCCCGGAGGAAAGTCCTTCTTTCATATTACTTATATTACCATGAGAACATAGGCTTCATACTGTTGACAAGCTTTTTCGACGGGTATAAAATTAAACAGACTAGGTGAATTTTCTTGGGCAGATAAAGAATATTTAAGAAAGGAAGTGTGATAAATATTTTTTATGTAAGTGCACGTATAGCTAAAGGTGAAATGATTCCCCATATAAATCAGAAAGAACTTATAGCTAGAAGGAGAATGTAGACACATATATGATAAGGGAATAAGAAGGAAAAAAATACCGGACATCCGGGGAAATAAAAACCGTACATGTAATTGTGCGGATGAAGGGAGAGTAAATATGAAACAAAAACAACCTATAGCAAGAGAAAGGAGAAAGACCGGAAGAAAACTGCTCGCTGCAGTGCTCTCACTGGCTATGATACTGACGTTGGCAAACCCGACGACAGTGTTTGCGGCTGAAGAAAGCGGCACTGAGGAAAGCGGCGGATTCTGGAGCAACGCGATCGAATCCATTGCTGATTTCTTCGGCTTCGGAGGCGATGATGCAGCGGATGCCGGCGTGCAGACACGGGCGGCAACGACTGGCGATGGTGTTCAGCGCACCGCCGATACTGGCACTACGCAGGAGTACACGCTGGGGGATGAAGATTCTACTCAGTACGATGGGAGGATATGGGTTGACAAGTCAGTCAGCGCTGAAGATTCTGTCAATTTTGGCAGCAATGAAGTTACCAATGATTCCGATTTTCTGGTGACATATTCTGCGCTGGCTACGTCCACGAATACTGTTGGGATTACACCGACTGATACGGTATTCATTTTGGATTTTTCTACCAGTATGACTTGGGGATACAGGCAAGATCATGTATCAGTAGCACAGGATCAAAGCCGTATTCAGGCAATGATAACATCGGTCAACAACGCTATTTATGCTCTGGTGAAAGCAAATCCTCAGAATCGTATCGCCATTGCAGTATTCAATGGGGCGTCGACAACTCTGCTTCCAAGCCTGACGACAGGTGAAGCCATTCTTCAACAAGTAAGGGATGGAAACTACCTGTCAATATATAACTATGACTATACTCCTGGTCATGATGGAGGCCGCGCTGATGTTAGGTGTAACATCAACGATGATACGACCTCTACAGGCGGTGGCACCAATATCCAGGCGGGTATGTTTGCAGGCATGAAGATTCTTGCAGACAATACAGATACTACAGCCGAGGTAAATGGAGAGACAGTTATCCGCGTTCCTAATGTGATTCTTATGTCTGACGGCGCACCCACCACGTTCTCATCTGCGACTGATGCAACGTATACAAGAGAGAATGGTGGTCAGCGACAAGGCAGTATCACCAACGGTACAGATCTTAATCCAGATCAAATGGTCCAGAGTGGCAGCTGGTGGTCTACTAATTCCGGAGAGGCTATCGGAAGCGGCGACAATGACAACCCCGATTCCGCCGATGGTTTCATGGCGTTACTGACAGCCTCCTATTACAAGAATGCTATCACGGATCGTTATTATGGTAATTCAGGCGATGAGGCAAATATCTATACCATCAGTTTTGGAACAGATGTCCAAACCGATGCCATGGTCGCAATGGCCAACCTTGTTCTGAACCCGGAGGGGAATTGGGACAGCGACGCTACTCAAAACCCCGATCAGGTTCAGGCGGTCGTCGACGCATGGAATAGATACAGCTCAGAAACTCAGAACAATGAACCGGTTGTCCGGGCTCCCATAGGGGATGGAAACAATGATACAAAAGTAGACTTTAGGGTGTCCCATCCGACAGGATCTTCGGCAGCATACGATCCGGATTCCTTATTCTATCCTACGCAGTATTTTGCCGCGGCAGATGACGAACAGCTTGAGCAGATCTTTGAGGAAATCGCGAGCATGATCATGTCTTCTGCGTCGGTTCCGACTGAGGTCACGGGTAACCCCACCGACAGCGGATACATAACGTACAAAGACACCACCGGTCAGTACATGGAGATTAAGAACGTAGAGACGCTGATCTTCATGGATCAGGTTCTTAACGTAACTAAAGATGAAAACAATTCCACGGATGTCCGGGGGGTTTATGTAGCGGGGAGCTATGAATACAGCAACCCTGCTTATCCGGGACAGAGCTTTAATACGGATCAGATAGAGATCGTCGTTACCGATAATGGCGACAACACCCAGACTATTGAAGTAAACGTGCCCGCGGCACTTATTCCGCTGCGCACGAACACGGTAACACTGGACGGCAATGGAGTTCCAACCAATAACGAAACATCGGAAACCATGCCGCTTCGTCTTTGCTATGAGGTTGGTCTGGCAGAAGGTATTGACGCTGCGACACTTAACGGTGTGGACGAGGACTACCTCAAGAATAATTCCGAAAACGGGAAGGCAAGCTTCTACAGCAATGCTTACACCGAGGGCGGGCAGACTAATAATGGCGTAGGCGCGACGGTTGAGTTCGAACCTGCTCCTACAAACCCCTTCTACTTCGTGCAGGAGGATACGCCTCTCTATGTGGCGGATGAAGGAAGTCCGACAGGATATAGTCGCGCAACCGGCCAATTGGATTCTGGTGCAACGTATTATGTTCCCATGACCTACTATGATGGTGCGGGTTCTGACGTCAAGAAAGTCACTTCCTATGTGGCTCGCAGTGGTGAAACGCTTGCAGGATTTGTAGATAGCGACAATAGCGGTCTGTACATTAGTGAAGGTTCTCCCCGTATCGGCAATCTTCAAGACGTGACCGCATCAAAGTCTGTAAACGAGACAGGGACTTACGGCAATTATCGTGAGCCTACCTTTGTATTTGATCAGGGAGGCACCGATCCGCAGGCTGGGCACTTCCTTGTGCTGCTGGGCAATAACGGCAAGCTCAGCGTGCCGTTTGTGAGCAAAGATGTTTCTCTGACAAGTGACAGCACTCATGCGAGCATCGACGGTCAGCTGGTCGGCGTTGGAGAGAAGCTGCACTATACCATTGACTGGGTGAATACAGCGGTAGACGGGAATGGAGATGCAGTAGCGGCAACAATCACTATTATCGATACGCTTCCGTCAGGGACGTATATCGAAGATGGTGAAGTGCCGGAAAACGCAACCTACAACGCTGAGGAAGGGATTATTACCTGGACGTTCCAGGCTGCTCCAGGTGTAAGCGGCACGGTCGAATTCGATGTAGTAGTGGATTCGGCGGCGGTTGATAACGAGAATAACGCTCTGCCTAATACGGCAACCATTACGGTAGGAAACAACAGTTATACCACCAATACTACAGTCAATTATGTACCGGAGAAATCCGTATCTATGTCAAATGGTTCTGGTGGAACTGCGGATGCTGACGGCGAAACAGTTATGCCGGGTACGCAGCTTACCTACACAATCGAATATCGCAACACAGAAAGCACTGAATCTACGGTGGCTATAACAGATGCTGTTCCTGAAGGGACAACGTTCGTTTCTGCCACAGGTAATCCGACAAATCAGCCACAAGTCGGCGAGACTGGTAACCTTGAGTGGACGATCAGCAACGTTGCGGCAGGAGCAACGGGCAGTGTTTCATTTACGGTTGAGGTGGACAACAGTGCAGTAACGACAATAGAGAACGAAGCAAATGTCAAAATTGGGGATCATAACCCTGTAGTCACCAATAAAGTTACGACGAATGTCGATCGTGCAAGTCTCATTGTCAAAAAAGAAGTCACTGCTGATCCGGGATTGACGGCTCCTGATAAAGAATTTGACTTCGAGCTGACCATTCCGTCTAAGGCTGGTTTACAGAATGTAGCAGCAACTATTCATACGGATGGAGAAGATGGCCAGACCACAAGTCTGGATTTCGATGCTGATGGCAAGACAACCTTCAAGCTAAAAGCGAATCAGTCGCTTGAGATTCCGGGTATGGGCAGCGTGCAGTATTCGGTTGTTGAGCAGAATGCGGCAAATGGAGCCGTGAACAGTGGCTTTACGCTGAGTAACGTCAAGGGGGCAACTGGCGCAAGCTCTGCGGACAACGGTCAGCCTATCAACGATGTGGCAACTGCGACAGCAGCAGGAACGGTTGGAAGCGATAACGCAACGGTAACCTTTACCAATAACTACAGTGTGAAATCTACTACTACAACGGATCTAAAAATTGAACTTGGCGGTACGAAGAATATTGAAGGACGTGATTTCCAGACTGGTGATGTGTTTACTTTCACGATAGCAGCTGCTCAGGCGACGTCCGATGCGCCGCTTCCTGTTGATGCTGATAACGATGGGGAAGCTGACACTGAAGTGACGATTACACCGGACTCCGGAGATTCTGCTTCATTTGAGTTCGGAGAGATCACTTTCGAAAAGCCGGGTGAATACCGTTATATCATTCAGGAAGTTAACTACGACACTGATAATGACGATACAACGCAGAATTCCGGAGGTATTGATTATGATGCAGCAATATATCGGGTGAACATCGTTATTGTCGATAACGGAGACGGCACGCTGCGTCTGGCGACGACTGACGAGATCGAAAACATCACAACTCAGGGCGACCTTGAGTACACCAGCAATCCTATGGTTCAGGTCAATAAGGGGTCGGGTGGTTCCATGATCGGAGCCGACAATAACGCCGTCGCCTTTACAAATACCTACAATGCAGATGCAACCACAGCGTCTATACAGGGAACCAAAATCCTGACTGTATCCAATAGTGGCTACACGCTGGAGGATGGAGACTTTAAGTTCACCATCGAAGCACTTGGCTCTGCTCAAACAGATCCGGATAAAACCTCCTATAGCGAAGGAGATTTCACGGAAGATGGATCCCAGCCCATACCGGTAGATAGTGAAGGAAACCCGGATACAGAAGCGGTTAATATTGCCAATGGAAACGTCAGCTTCCAGTTTGCGCAGGGGGTTTTCACAAAGGATATGATTGGTAAGACCTTTGGTTACAAGATTACCGAGTCTGCTGGCAATGTCATGTCTAATGGAATAACCTACGATCAGGATCCGGCTCGCATCGTCTGGATCACGGTCAGTGATGACGGACACGGTAATGTGGTCGCAACGGTAATGCCTAATGACGGGCAGCAGCAGGGGAACAACTTTACGTTTAACAATTCTTATGAGCCCGAAAAAATAACAATTGGCGATCAGGACAAGGCAGGCATTGAGGTACAGAAAATCTTTACGGGTCATGTATGGACCGATGAATACGAATTCCAATTTAAGATCGAACCGGTTTCTACAACTGCTGCTGAAGTCGCTGTGGCAGATATGCCAATGCCAGATCCTGATACGATAAGCATTGGTGCACCACAGTCTGGCACTATTAATACAGGCTCTTTCGGTGAAATGACTTTCTCGAAAGCCGGAGAATATGTTTATAAGATTACCGAGCTGGATGACAATAACGTCGGTACAACCTGCGCTGATGCTGACCAGACAGTAAGAGTAAACGTTACCGAAGATGAGACAACCGGTACATTATCTGCTGAAATCGTTTACGAAAACAGCCAGCAGAATGCAGCATTTACGAATACCTATATGGCAACGTTTGATGGCGATACCGCGGTAACATTAATGGGGACGAAGAACCTGGATGTTGCAGACGGACTGACGTATGCGTTGGAGGATGGTGACTTTGCCTTTGCTGTCACACCTCTTGTCGGAGCACCGGCAGTATCAGCAACTCCGATTGAGAATACCAACAGCGCACAGGTCGTTGACACCAACGATTGGACTTCTGAAATTGCTTTATTGAACAAGTTGACATTTGATATGGATGAGCTTGGTGGTGCAGCAAGTAAGACCTTTAGCTATGTTGTAACTGAAAACCTGCCTGCCGGTATGGATCCGGCAAACCCGACTGCGGATGGTATCACTTACGATACGGCTGCCTACAAGGTAGATATTACGGTAACTGATAACGGCAAGGGAACGCTGAGAGCGGCTGATCCTGAAATCACTAAAGGCGTATGGGATGGAAGCGGTTTTACCGCAGACAGTGATCAGACCGGCGTGAGCGGAGTTGTGTTCACGAATTCATACGAGCCGGCAGAAATCACGTTGAGCGGCGATTCGGCGCTTACGGTGAATAAGAATGTGGTTGGAGCAGACACTGATGCGGACTTTTCTTTCACGGCTACCTTCAATGCTGAGGAAAGTGCTGCGCAGAATCCGGCAGGCAGTGCTTCAGGAATCAAGGAATATAGCGATACTTTTGAGCTTACGGGGGCTGTAAGCGACAGCTTCACCGCCGGTGAGACAAAATCCGTATCGCTGTCGGAAGTAACCTTTACACGGCCGGGTACTTATGTATTTGACGTGAATGAGGATCAGACAGAAGCCCCGGAGGGATGGAGCTACGACAACACAACGAGACAGATTGTTGTGAAGATCGTGGAAAGAAATGGTGCACTTGCGGTTGACGGCGAGATTGCAGCTCCGACCTTTACAAACATTTACTTTAATTATGGAGATGCCAAGGACGTCTTTGCAACTGACGTAGATGGTAATAAGACAGGCTCAAGCATTGACGGTCAGCTTGTGGGCTTCGGCGACACGCTGACCTACGAGATCACATGGACGAATACCAAGTCTGAGGCAGCGAATGTTGTTGTAACTGATACAATTCCTACGGGTACACAGATTGCGGTGGACGCTGATAGCAACAACATTATCAGTGATGGCGGCGTGCTGGATAACGGCGTTATTACGTGGAACCTCGGACAGAAAGAAGCCGGTGAGTTCGGTACTGTATCCTTCGCCGTTGTGGTGACGGAAGATGCTCTTGATATTACTGAGCCGGAGAATACGGTAACTAACCAGGCGACCATTACGATTGGTGAGGGCGCTTCGCAGGTTGAGCTTATTACTAACAGGACGGAAAACCCTGTTCCGGAGAAGAGCGTGACAGACAATGATCCGTCCACAGATGGAACTCAAGTCGGCGATACATTAACTTACACGATCCAGTATGCAAATGCTGAAGATGAGCCGGTAGATATGGTGATCACGGATACACTGGATGAAGGACTGACTTATGTTCCGGACAGTGCCGGTGAGAATGCCGTGTATGACACGGACACCCGTACGATCACATGGACGCTCAATGCTGTACCTGCTAATACTATGGACGGTCAGGTTTCATTCCAGGCGGTCGTGAACGAGAACGCGCTAGGCCAGACGATTGAGAATGAGGCACAGATTACAGTCGGAGATAATCCGCAGATTACAACCAATAAGACAGAGACAGAAGTAAAGACAGGCAGCCTGACGATCAGCAAGACTGTCACAGTAAATACAGATCAGGGCACCACAATTGATACCGAAAAAGAATTCACCTTTACGGTAGTTCTGACGGACAAGAAAGGAAACCAGCTGGATGGCGAATACAGTTACAGTGGTACATCAGACGGCACGACAGAATATCAGGGTACGATTACGAGTACCGGAACGATCAAGCTGAAACATGAAGGCAGCGTTACGATCACCGGTCTCCCTGAAGGCGCAGAATATACTGTGACAGAGACACCGGAAACAGGATATACAGCGGAAAATGCTGAGCTGAAAGGAGCCATTCCGGCAGACAGTGCAGCGACAGCAGCATTTGTTAACAACTATTCAGCCGGACAGGTAACACTTAACGGTGCGACAAATCTGGAAGTCACAAAGGAATTTACCGGAAAAGACTGGGGAGATGAAGTATTTACATTTACCCTGACTCAGACAGGCGGAGATACTACGAAGGTTACTCTGCCAGATAATGCGGATAATCTGCAGATTGGCAAAGATACAAAGGATCACAAGGCGGCGTTTGGGGACATCATCTTTACTGCAGCCGGTGAATACACATTTGAAATCAGTGAGGTGATTCCGGAAAATCCGGGACAGATCCACTATGATGATCATAAAGCAACAATTACAGTAAATGTAACGGATAATAAGTCCGGAGATCTGGTGGCAGTGGCATCGGCTACGACAAGCGGTTCCATGACATTTAAGAATACTTACACGCCGCAGGAGATAACAGCCAATATCCAGGCGCTGAAAACTATGAGCGGACGTGACCTGCGGGATACAGATGACTTTACATTTATGATCACACCACAGAACGGAGCTCCGGCTACTACACGTCCGGAAGCGCATAACGGCGGTCAGAATAATGCAGTCATTGATTTCGGAACTGCAACATTTACAGAAGCCGGAACCTATACGTATCTGATTACGGAGACTGGCGGCAACGTAGCAGGAGTAACAAACAGTACACAGACGATCACAGCAACCGTGCAGGTAGACTACAATGAAGCGACAGGTACACTTTCATCAGAGGTAAGCTATTCCGGTGGAGACGGGGATGCGGGCAATATGTTCACGAATGTATACCAGGCGGCTCCGGTCGTACCGGCAGAGTTTGAAACCGGCATTACAGGTACGAAGACAGTGACAGCATCTGAAGGAAACTCCTACACGATGCAGGGCGGAGAGTTCAGCTTTACACTGACACCGGCGGCATCGAATCCGTCAACAGATCCGGTGAAAGAGACCACGATCACGAACGGAGCAGACGGCAGCCTTGTATTTGTATCAGGACCGGTGACATATACGGAGAGTGGTACTTACACATACACGGTCAAAGAAAATGATTCATCCGAAGGCGGCATTACCGAGGATGGAAGCTTGTACACGATCGTTGTAGAAGTAACCGACAGCGGAAACGGCCAGCTTGCGGCAGATGTATCCATTTCGAAAGACGGAAACGTCACAGATGCGATCACATTTGACAACAGTTACGATCCGGCAAAGACGGGTGTGACCATAAGCGGCACAAAAGAGCTGACAGGAAAGAACATTGAAAACAATATGTTTACTTTCCGGATCACAGGCGATAACGACGCGCCGATGCCTTCGGCAACAGAGGTACAGAATGTCGGAAGCAGCTTTGCATTCGGTACGATCGAGTATACAGAGCCAGGAACATACGTATATCATATCAGCGAGGTAAATGACGGAAAGACAGGATATACATATGATGACACCGTATATGATGTGACAGTTGTTGTCACAGATACGGACGGCGCCCTGCATGCAGATGTATCCGGTGCGGATGCGATCGTATTTAAAAACAGCTATGATCCGGGACAGGTAACCCTGACCGGCGAGACAGCGCTGAGAGCTCACAAGACTCTGACAGGACGCGAACTCAATGCTGAAGAATTTGTATTTGAAGTGAAGGACGCAGACGGAAATGTACTGACGACTGGAACAAATGATGCAGACGGTAATGTAGTATTTGGTGATCTTACCTTTGATCAGACAGGAACTTACAATTACACGATCAGCGAGCGAAATGACAGCCTGGGCGGCATCACCTATGACGGAACGATCTATACAGTACAGATCGACGTGACAGATGCAGGAGGATACCTTGAGGCAGCAGTACAGTACTTCGAGGGAAATACACAGACTGATCTTCCGGAATTTGAGAACGAGTATACGGCTGCATCAACAGGTGTCAGCCTCGGAGCTTCCAAGATATTGACAGGAAGAGATCTGAAGGATGGAGAGTTCACATTTGTATTAAAAGATGCAGATGGAAATACTGTAGATGAGGCAGTCAATGATGCAAACGGCTCTGTTAAATTCGATGAGATAACCTATGATCAGGCCGGAACCTACAGATACACAGTATCCGAGGTGAAAGGCGATGACACAACGATTACTTACGACGAGACGGTTTATGATGTCACGGTTGAAGTGGCAGACAATGGCAGCGGAACGCTGGTACCGACCGTAACGATTGGAAACGGAGATAGTCAGGGCATTGTATTTACCAATGAATACAATGAGCCGGAGAATCCGACACCGGGTAACGAAGATACCCCGGATGATAAAACTCCGGATAAGAAACCTGACAATGGCGGAACAACGCAAAGCACAGACAAAGGAAATGTCCAGACAGGCGACACTGCACAGTTTATGCCTGTAGTGGCAGCGCTGCTGGCGTCACTGCTGGCGGTCATTGCAATCGCAGTGGTTATGATCCGCAGACGTCGGAGATAAGCGAATAAAGAGCAAAAATACACGGAAGTACCGGGCACTTTAGACAAAAAGTGCCCGGCATTTTTTTACAGCTCTTTTCTGCTTGTAAACAAATGTAATTGGGCGTAACATATAGTCACAGGGACGAAAGATGGAAGAAGACGGAGGAGATAAGATGACGAGGAGCACAGGGAGTGGGCGTGAGCTGAGCGGCAGTATGCGACGATGTATCGCGGCCGTAATTCTGCTTCTGTTAAGCGCCGCCCTGATGATACTTTCAGCTAAAGCTCCAGCATTTGCGGAGTGGTACTCGGAATCTATATACCCGCTGGCAGTGAACAGCATCGGACGGATCTGCGGCCTGGTCCCGTTCTCTGTTTCGGAGGTTGGAATCTATATCCTGCTGACAGCATTCTTTGTGACACTGGTTCGCATGGTCATAAAAATTGCAGGTTACAAAGAAAGACGCAGGGAAAGTGCAGATTCGCCGGCTCGTATTTTTGTCTCATGGATTTCCGGAGTACTTCTGGCAGCAGGCATCCTGGCATTTCTCTATACAGCCTGTTGCGGGATCAACTATCACAGGAGCTCCTTTTCCAAGGAGGAAGGGATCATTACATATCAGTACGGCGCAGACAATCTGAAAGAGATCTGTGTCTGGCTTACAGAAGAAGTGAATGCCCGGGCAGATGACGTGGCAAGAGACGGGGACGGCCTGCTTACTCTGGATGAATCAGAGCGGGACGGCGGTGTGGAAGCTATGCGGCAGCTTTCTGGGGAGTTTTCTTCTCTTGCCGGATATTATCCGAAGCCGAAACCACTGATCATATCGGAGATACTGTCTTATCAGGGGTTGACCGGGATTTATCTGCCGTTTACTGTGGAGGCAAATTACAACGGTGATATGCCGGCGTATGACAAGCCTTTTACCGTATGCCACGAACTGTCGCATCTTCGGGGCTTTATGGAAGAACAGGAGGCGAATTTTATCGCATTTCTCGCGTGCATCGGATTCGATCGGACGGATTTTCAATACAGCGGCTATCTGTCCGGATGGGTTTACTGTATGAATGCACTGTACCGGGCGGACTATGAGAGCTGGCAGGAAGTCCGGGGAATGCTGGATGAGGAGGCAGAGCCGGATCTGACTGCAAACAATGAGTTCTGGGACAGGTATGAGGGGACCATATCAGAGACGGCGGAACGGATCAACGATACATATCTGAAGGCCAACGGACAGGCGGACGGGGTGCAGAGCTATGACAGGATGGTAGATCTGATCGTTGCATACTTCAGTGATATGATATAAGGAAGCAGCGGTGGCAACTGAGCTGTGAAAAAGATGCCAAGGAGGGAAAAGTATGAGGAAACAAAGTGAAAAAATTATGGCAGTGGGGCTTGCAGGAGTGATGACGGCGGTATTGCTGGCGGGATGCGCCACGAAAGCTACACCGGAGAATCTTCTGCGGGACATGGAGAAAAATTCTGATGAAGTAGAATCAACTCTTATGAATTTTAAGATGAATATGGCTATGTCTGATGATTCTGATGATGTTAACTTCGGGATGGACATGGATCTGGAGGCTACAAAGGAACCGGAGGCATCGCACGGCAAAGGAACCGTCTCTATGAATATGATGGGGATGAATTTTGATGTTCCGACAGAGATGTATTCCGTCATAGAAGATGATGAATATGTTACCTATACACTGATGGAGGATATGTGGACGAGAGAGGTGTCGGACGAAGAGGACGTAACAGGTGAGATGGACAGCATGGCTGAGAGTATGGCTGAATATGCGGATCAGTTTACGCTCGCGGAAGAGCTGGTCACAGTAAATGATCAGGAATGCTTTGAGCTTACCGGCGAGCTTGACGGAGACATCTTCGGGGAAATCATACAGCCGGACCTGATCGATTCACTTACAGGATACGGCATTGACGAGGACCTGATGTCGGATATGGTATTTCCGTGTACGATAGATATTTACAGGGACAGTATTCTCCCTGCGAGAGTATATTTTGATATGGCCGACGCCTTCGCATCGCTGCTCCAGGACGCCGGGGTAACTGTATCGGAATGTTATGTGGACGTGACATTTATGGAGTATGATTCTGTCGGGGAGATCACGGTGCCGGAGGAGGCTGTTTCTGAAGCAGCAAATACTACGAATGATGAGTTTGACCTGTCTAGTGGCGACAGTGAGCCGTATGAAAGTAATGTGACGCCGGCTGAGCCTGCGGAGACAAACGATGCACTCGGTGACAGCTGGGACAGCTACACGGTGCAGATCAATGACACTGTGGTAACGCTTCCCTGTACGGCTGCTGAGCTCGAAGCTGCAGGAGTGAAGCTGGACAGTGAATATACACCGGAAGACTATGTCGTTAATGCAGGTGATTATGAGCTTGCATGGTTTGAAGACACGAGCGGAGATTCCATCATGGTTGGTATGATCAATACAGGCTCCGAGCCTGCAGCGATCAAAGACTGCCAGGTGGGATCGATCTCTGCGGATGCATGGAACTTGACAAACGGCAGCCTGAAAGTAATCTTTCCGGGCGGAATCCAGATCGGATCCACTGAGGCGGATCTGCTGGCTGCATATGGTGAGCCGGATGATTCTTATGAGGATGAAGAATACGGCAATTCATACTTTTGGTACGGAGATGAAGCCTATATAAGCAGCTGCAATGCAAGCGTAACGGCAGATACCGGGCTGGTGGATTCGATCAGTCTGGACTGTGAGAGATAAAAAAGAAAAGCACATTTACTACTATTTTAAAATATGATAAAATATTTCTGTTGAGCATGTGAGAACATAATTTAAATGTTTACATTATGAAATGTATTTATATGACATGGAGTTATATCAGAGATGTCCTCACGTCCAATGCAGTTGACAGTGAAATGAATTGTTTTAGAAGGAGGATTACATGATCAAATTATATGACAACGGTGTTTACCTCTTAAACGGTACCGAGATTGTGGAAGATACAGGAAATGTTCAGGTTCCGCTTTCCAGGGAAGAAGCTGCGAAGAACACGATGGCATACGGCATCTTAAACGCGCACAACACTTCCGGCAATATGCAGAACCTGCAGATTAAATTCGACAAGCTGACATCCCACGATATCACATTCGTCGGCATTATCCAGACAGCACGTGCGTCGGGACTTCAGAAATTCCCGATCCCCTATGTGCTGACAAACTGCCATAACAGTCTCTGCGCAGTAGGCGGTACGATCAATGAAGATGACCACATGTTCGGACTGACCTGCGCGAAGAAATACGGCGGCGTCTATGTTCCGCCTCATCAGGCAGTCATCCATCAGTTTGCTCGTGAGATGCTGGCAGGCGGCGGTAAGATGATCCTCGGATCTGACAGCCATACACGTTACGGGGCGCTTGGAACCATGGCTATGGGAGAAGGCGGACCGGAGCTTGTAAAACAGCTTCTCAACAAGACCTATGATATCAAGATGCCGGGCGTGATCGCAATCTATCTTGACGGCGAGCCGATGAAAGGCGTCGGACCGCAGGACGTTGCACTTGCGATTATCGGTGCGGTATTTAAAAATGGCTATGTAAACAATAAAGTGATGGAGTTTGTCGGACCGGGCGTGAAGAAGCTGAGCGCAGATTTCCGTATCGGCGTTGACGTTATGACTACAGAGACGACCTGTCTGTCTTCTATCTGGACGACAGATGAGAAGATTGAAGAGTTCTACGAGATCCACGGAAGAAGCGGCGACTATAAAGAATTGAATCCGGGCGCATGTACATATTATGACGGATGTGTCTATGTGAACTTAAGCGAGATCAAACCGATGATCGCAATGCCGTTCCATCCGAGCAACGTTTATACGATCGATGAACTCAATGCAAACTTAGAGGATATTCTTCACGATGTAGAGCAGAAAGCGCTCGTAAGCCTTGACGGCGCGGTAGAGTATTCACTTCAGGATAAGATCCGCGACGGCAAGCTCTATGTAGAGCAGGGCATCATCGCAGGATGTGCGGGCGGCGGATTTGAAAATATCTGTGCGGCAGCTGACATTATCAAGGGACACAATATCGGTTCCGGCGCATTTACATTCAGCGTATATCCGGCAAGTATGCCGATCTATATGGAACTGGTGAAGAACGGAGCAGTGGCTGATCTTATGGAGGCAGGAACAGTCGTGAAGACTGCATTCTGCGGACCGTGCTTTGGCGCAGGAGACACACCGGCGAATAACGCATTGTCCATCCGCCATACAACGAGAAACTTCCCGAACCGTGAGGGAAGCAAGCTCCAGAGCGGACAGATATCCTCTGTGGCTCTTATGGATGCACGTTCTATCGCGGCTACGGCGGCAAACAAAGGTTTCCTCACACCGGCAACAGCTATGGATGTGGAGTACAAAGGACAGAAATATCACTTTGACAGCAATATTTATGCGAACCGCGTATTTGACAGCCACGGCGTGGCAGATCCGAGCGTGGAGATCCAGTTCGGACCGAATATCAAAGACTGGCCGGAGATGTCTGCACTGCCGGAGAACCTGATCGTGAAAGTCGTATCCGAGATCCATGACCCGGTTACAACAACAGACGAGCTCATCCCGTCAGGTGAGACTTCTTCCTACCGTTCCAATCCGCTGGGACTTGCAGAGTTCGCACTCTCAAGAAAAGATCCGGCATATGTGGGACGCGCAAAAGAAGTACAGAAAGCGCAGAAAGCGATCGAAGCAGGAAAATGTCCGCTTGATGCTCTGGAAGAACTGAAACCGGTAATGGCAACGATCCAGAAGACATATCCGGAAGTCGGCAAAGGAAATATCGGCGTCGGAAGTACGATCTTCGCAGTGAAGCCGGGAGACGGATCTGCACGTGAGCAGGCTGCATCCTGCCAGAAGGTACTGGGCGGCTGGGCGAACATTGCCATCGAATATGCAACAAAGCGTTACCGCTCCAACCTGATCAACTGGGGTATGCTTCCGTTCCTGACAGACGCAGACCACGAGCATCTGCCGTTCAAGAACGGTGACTACATCTTCGTGCCGGACGTGAGAAAGGCAGTTGAAGAAAAAGCAGATATTATCAAGGCTTATGTAGTAGGCGACGACCTTAAAGAGATCAATCTGAGACTGGGCGACCTGACAGATGCAGAGAGACAGATCATACTGGACGGATGCCTGATCAATTACTATAAAGCAGAGATGTAAATTCCGTATATATTAGATTTGATTTTAGACTAAATCAGAAATATATTCCTAAAAATAACAAAATATCAAAAGTTTTTGGATTGCAATCCCAAAACTTTTGATATTTTTTTGGTTTAGGGTATACTAACCTTAGAAATTGAGAAGGGTGGTATGCTCATGATACTTCAACGGAAAGAATATCTGAATAAACTGATTGTTTTCAAAGATAAACAGCTTATTAAGGTTGTTACAGGCATCCGCAGATGCGGGAAATCTACCCTGTTGGAGATTTATCAGAATTGGCTGCTGGAACATGGGACAGAAGAGGAACAGATCATTTCAATAAACTTTGAGGATATTGATTTTGAAGAACTGACAGATTACAGGAAACTATATGCATATTTAAAAGAACGCCTGGTTCCGGGAAAAATGACCTATATTTTTCTGGATGAGATCCAGCATGTTGAGGATTTCCCCAAAGTGGTGGACAGCCTGCATATTAAGAAAAATGTGGATATTTATATCACCGGCTCCAATGCCTATATGCTCTCTAGTGAGATTGCAACTCTGATTTCCGGACGGTATGTGCAGATTGAAATGCTTCCATTGTCTTTTAAAGAATATATGGAGAGTACGGGCAGCATGGCGGACAGGGGTGTGAAATACACAGAATATCTGGAAAACAGTTCATTCCCCTATACCTTGGAACTGAAAGAGCAGCCAGACGAAATTAGGGATTACCTGGAAGGACTGTACAATACGATCGTAGTCAAAGATATTGTAAGCCGAAAGAGAATCACGGATACCATGATGCTCAAAAGTGTCCTGCGGTTTGTGTTTGACAATATCGGGAATCCACTTTCTTCTAAGAAGATCGCAGATACAATGACTTCCGATGGGCGGAAAATAGATACGAAAACGGTTGAAAAATATCTGGAGGCTCTGACAGAAAGCTATATTATTTACCAGGCAAAGCGGTACAATATCAAAGGAAAGCAATACTTGAAGACCTTGGAAAAGTATTATGTAGTGGATATAGGACTTCGTTATATGCTGTTAGGATCAAGGCAGATGGATGCGGGGCATATTCTGGAAAATGTGGTATATCTGGAATTGCTCCGCAGAGGATATGATGTATATGTGGGGAAAATTGATTCCTTTGAAGTTAATTTTGTCGCACAGAACAGTAAAGGAATACTGTATTATCAGGTTGCCCTTTCTGTTCGGGATGAAAAGACGCTGGAACGGGAACTGAGACCACTTATGGCGATTCGGGATCATTATCCCAAAATGATTCTGACACTCGATGATGACCCGGAAGCACAGTATGACGGGATACGCAGGATCAATGCAAGGGATTGGCTTCTCGGATTGACAGACAACTCTTTGTAAATATTGTTCAGATTTTGATATTTACGTCTGAAATTCGGTTTTCGGGATAGGAAAGAAAGCAGCCGGGAGATATGTGCTAACAACACATATCTCCCGGCGGATACTTTTCAATCTGGAAAGAACAATTTACAGTGTATCCCCGCGTTTTACATATCCCGGTTTTTCCGGAGAAGCGATGATCCTCTTTCCACGGATCAGTCTCGCGTGCTTATCTACCATCATATTCTCAATGTGAACACCTTTGCCGATGACAACATCAGCAGAGATCACGCAGTTCTTAACGACAGCTCCCGGTTTGATGACGCAGCCTCGACCGATGATGGAGTTCTCGATCTCGCCGTCGATCAGGCAGCCATTGGAGACAACGGAGGAAGTAACCTTGCTGTCTGCAAAATACTGTGTCGGACAGGAGTCGTTTGTACGGGTATATACCGGCCACTCATCGTCGAACAGATTCATTGCGTTCTTCAGATCGATCAGATCCATGTTTGCATCATAGTAGCTCTTGAAATCCGTGATCGCTGCGAAATATCCTCTGTGCGGAACGGCACGGATGTCGAGCTCTTCGCATTCCTCATCAATAATATCTGCAAATGTATACATAGATGATGTTTTATGAGCTTTGTTTACCAGCTCGAGGAAAAGTTCTTTCGTCATTACATATGTATCCATGAAGATATTTCTGTTCTTTGCATTTCCGCGGTTCGGCTCGATAGAAAGTACACCTTTTTGTTTGTTGATATTCAGTGTATCGCATGCAAGGAATGCATCTTTTGCGTTATCAACAGCGTGATACATCATGGAAATATCTGCGCCTGAGTCGATATGTGCCTGAATAAAATCACTATAGTCCGCAGTATAGATCATATAGCTCGGGGCAATGACAACATACGGCTGAGTCATTCTTTCAATGCAGTCCATGTTCTCGATGTAAGCCTGGATATCGGTACTGTAGATATCGCCTACCTGAGAAGATTCTGTATACATGATGCTCAGTTTACCGCGTTTTGAGTTGATATTATAATGACGTCCTGTTCCCAGGTGCTCGGTCAGGGAACGCGGTTTCCTGCGTACGTAAACCTGAATGTTGTCAATACCGCTGTTACTCATATTAGAGATCGGGAAATCGATGATGCGGTATCTGCCGAGGAATGAGAATGCTCCTACAGGGCGGTAATCCTGAAGGCCTTCTACCTTAATGTGATTTCCGGCAAAATTAACAATTCCGAATGCCTTATTCATATTATTCATCCCCCTTTACACGTTTTGCAACAAGTTCAATGTTTTCGCTGTCAGCACTTCCTACTACTGCATTCTTACCAATCTTAATGCCGTCAGCTACGAGGGCACGTGTGACTACTGCACCTTCGGCAACTTCTGCGCCCGGCATCAGTACACTGTCGATGACCTTGGCACCTGCTGCAACTTTAGAATTCGTGAACAGTACAGAGTTTTTCACTTCGCCGTCTACTACGCAGCCCTGTGTGATAAATGCTTTTTCGATCGTGGCGTCAGCACCGATATACTGCGGCAATGCAGTCACGTCTTCTGTATAGATCTTCCAGGTAGGATCATGAAGATCAAGCTCATTGTTCTTGCTGAGCAGATCCATGTTTGCTTCCCAGAGCGAATCAATCGTTCCAACGTCTTTCCAGTAGCCTTTATATTTGTAAGCAAATACATTCTTGCCTTCTTTTAAGAGAGTCGGGATAATATCTTTACCAAAGTCGTGTGAAGAATCCGGATCTTTCATATCTGCAAGAAGCATCTTTCTCAGTGTCTTCCAATTGAAGATATAGATACCCATGGATGCCAGGTTGCTCTTCGGATGTTCCGGTTTTTCTTCAAATTCAATAATACGGCCTGTCTCGTTTGTATTCATGATACCGAAACGGCTTGCTTCTTTCATCGGAACTTCGATTACCGCGATCGTTGCGTCAGACTGGCACTCTTTGTGGTAAGCAAGCATCTTGGCATAATTCATTTTATAGATGTGGTCTCCGGAAAGGATCAGAAGATATTCCGGGGAATATGCATCGATAAAGTCGATATTCTGTGAAATCGCATCTGCAGTTCCTCTGTATACGTCCAGATCTGCATCGGATTTCTCGCGCGGCGGAAGTACATATACACCGCTGTCTTTTGCATCAAGACCCCAGCGGCGTCCCGCTGCGACATAGCTGTTAAGCAGAACAGATTCATACTGCGTTAATACACCGACAACATCAATGCCGCTATTTGCACAGTTGCTGAGTGGGAAATCGATGATGCGGTATTTCCCGCCATATGAAACAGCCGGTTTAGCCACTTTTTTCGTCAGCTCATGAAGACGTGAGCCGCGGCCGCCAGCTAAAATCATAGCTAACATGTTATTTTGTTTCATAATGAGCCCTCACTTTCATTCTTACTGTTTTTTATTATAACGTTCTTTATAGAAATTTTCTACAATTTTGTTTAAAAAAGAAGAAAATTACATGAAAAATATAGGAAAAACTCATAAAGAAAAATCGCGTCTGGGAATAATAGTAGTATATTCATATGAAAAAGAAGGATAGAACACCATAACCCTCAAAAAAATAGAGCAGAAGTACAGTAAATCCTCCTGCGACCGGCCTGACAGCTTTAAAATAATGACGAGAAAAACTTCCGATTTTATATAATTCGGAAGTTTTTCTTTTGTGCATTTTGATGATTGACAATAATTTTAAATCTCTATACTATATTGTTAGTTACCGAACAAATTATCTAGAGCATGGAAAGGATGTGTGGCAGTAATGTGCATTGGCGATAACAGAGAAACGCCGGACAGCGGTCATGACGTCGGGCGGCTGATCAATACGCTTTCCCACCAGCTGAAGCGGCAGATGTGCGTGCAGGAGGAGGAAGACAGCCTGACTACAAATATGCAGCGGCTTGTCCTGCATTATATACTGTTTCAGTCACTGCGGAGGGATATTTATCAGAAAGACGTGGAAAAAGAATTCCAGATCCGCAGATCCACTGCTACAGGCACGCTCCAGATTCTGGAGAAAAACGGATTTATTACCCGCGAACCGGTGAAAAAGGATGCACGCCTGAAGAAGCTGATGCCCACGGAAAAAGCAAAAGGAGTGCGCCAGCATATACTGGATAATATCCGTTATATCGAGGAGCTCCTTGCAAAAGACATACCGGAAGAAAAGCTGGCTGTCTGCAGGGAAGTGCTGGAACAGATGTCCGAGAATTTGTCGGTAGATGAAAAAAGGAGAGAGGAGATAACAGACCATGAATAGAAAATTACTTCGTTCCGTCAGGGAATACAAGCGCGAATCTTTTCTGACCCCTGTGCTGGTCTGTCTTGAGGTGCTGATGGAAGTGCTGATTCCGCTTCTGATGGCGAACATCATCGATGTCGGAATTGCAAACGGTGATATGGGTTATATCATCCGGACCGGAGTGCTGCTCATCGTTATGGCGATGCTCGCACTTGTTTTCGGCGCGAAAGCAGGACAGATGGGCGCGATCGCATCCTCAGGATATGCGAAGAATCTGCGCCATGACATTTTTTACAAAATACAGGATTTTTCATTTGGAAACATTGACCACTTTTCAACGTCAAGCCTTGTGACAAGGATGACGACGGATATCACAAACGTGCAGATGGCATATATGTTTACGATCCGTCTTCTGGCGAGGGCGCCGATCATGATCATCCTGTCATTGATCATGACGCTGACGATCAGCGTAAAGATTGCAGTCATCATGCTGATCACGGTGCCGATCCTCGGAGGTGCGCTGATCGCGATCGCAAAGATGGCACACCCGCATTTCGTACAGGTATTTGATGAGTACGATGTACTTAATAATACGGTTCAGGAAAATGTCAATGCCGCGAGAGTGGTAAAGGCTTATGTCCGTGCAGACCATGAGATGGAGAAGTTCGGAAAGGTATCAACGCTTGTATTCAAGCTTTTCACAAAAGCGGAGAAAATCGTTGCATGGAACTCGCCGATCATGCAGTTTACGGTATATGCCGTTGTTATTATCATGGTGCTGATCGGCGGTGAGAGCATTATCACAGGAACGATGCAGACAGGCGAGCTGACCAGTGTTATCGTATATGCGCTTCAGATCCTGATGTCACTGATGATGGTTACTTTCGTATTTACGATGATCATGATCGCCGAGGCATCTACAGACCGTATCACGGAAGTGCTCGATGAAGTGCCGGAGATGGAAGACGCGGCAGATGCCGTTACAGAAGTGAAAAACGGCGATATTGATTTTGAGCATGTAAACTTCAGCTATGCAGGAGAGGGCGGCAATCTTTCTCTAAAAGATGTAAACCTTCATATTAAAAGCGGCCAGATCATCGGTGTGATCGGCGGTACCGGAAGCGCCAAGTCAACTCTCGTACAGCTGATCCCGAGACTTTATGATGTGACCGGCGGTGCTGTCAAGGTCGGCGGCGTAGACGTCCGTAAATACAGTCTGGAAGCGCTCCGTGATCAGGTGTCCATGGTGCTTCAGAAAAATGTGCTCTTTACAGGTACGATTTATGACAATATCCGCTGGGGCGATGAGAACGCCAGTGATGAAGAAGTTCAGAGAGTCTGTAAGCTGGCTCAGGCAGACGGATTTATCAGCGAGTTCCCGGCCGGCTACAATTCGATGATCGTGGAAGGCGGAAATAATGTATCCGGCGGTCAGAAGCAGAGACTGTGTATCGCCAGAGCCCTGCTTAAGAAGCCGAAGATCCTGATCCTCGACGACTCTACCAGCGCGGTGGATACAAGGACAGACGCCCTGATCCGTCAGGCGTTCCGCGAGGAGATCCCGGATACGACAAAGATCATCATTGCGCAGAGAATTTCTTCTGTCGAAGATGCAGATATGATCATTGTTATGGATAACGGTGAGATCAACGGAATCGGTACGTCAGAAGAGCTTCTCAAGACAAATGAGATTTACAGGGAAGTATACGAATCACAGGTGAAAGGAGGCGCTGACGATGAGTGATCAGAATAACAGCAATGCTCAGCAGGTTCAGCAGAGAGCCGGCGGCGGTCCCGCAGTGACAAAGGGAACAATCAAGACAGCGAAAAGACTCCTTGGTTATGTGTTCGGAACATATAAAGTGCAGTTCATCATCGCGCTGATCTGTATCCTCATGAGTTCCGTCGCTTCAATCTCCGTATCTCTGTCACTGAAGTTCCTGCTGGATGACTTTATCATCCCGCTGATCGGACAGCAGAATCCAGATTACACAGAGCTTTATATGGCACTGGCAGTGCTGGGAACGATCTTCCTTCTGGGAGTAATCGCAACATTTATCTACAGCCGTATGATGGTAGTGATCGGACAGGGCGTGTTAAAACGTGTCCGCGATGAGATGTTTGAACATATGCAGACACTGCCGATCCGCTATTTTGACCAGAATACGAACGGCTCTATCATGAGTCTTTATACGAACGATACAGATACCCTGCGCCAGATGATCAACCAGTCTATCCCGCAGGTACTGATGTCGGCGTTTACGATTATTGTTACATTTATCTCCATGCTCGTCCTGAGCCCGATCCTGACAGTGCTTGCAGTGCTCATGATCATTGTGATGATCCTTGTGTCAAAGGTCGTAACAGGAAACAGTGGAAAATATTTCATCCGTCAGCAGCTTGATCTGGCAGATATTACCGGATTTGTCGAGGAGCGTATGAACGGACAGAGAGTCATTAAGGTGTTTAACCATGAGAAGATTTCTGAGGAAGAGTTCGACCAGCTGAATGAAAGACTCTTTACCAGTGCGTCCAATGCACATACATTTGCCAGCATGATGGGACCGATCATCGGTAACCTCGGAAACCTTCAGTTCGTACTCACAGCAGTGTTCGGGGGCTTCCTCTCTGTAGCGGGTATCGGAAATATCACGCTGGGAGTCATGGCTTCCTACCTGCAGTTCACAAAGAGCTTTACACAGCCGTTTATGCAGGTGGCCCAGCAGTTCAACTCCATTATCATGGCACTCGCAGGAGCCGAGCGTATCTTCCGTATGATGGATGAGCCGTCAGAGGTGGACGACGGTTATGTTACTCTTGTCAATGCAAAAAGAAATGCGGACGGAAGCCTTTCCGAGTGCGAGGAGCGTACCGGTCTGTGGGCATGGAAACATCCTCACAAGGCAGACGGCACTGTTACCTATCAGGAACTGAAAGGCGATGTGCGCTTCTATGATATGACATTCGGATATACGCCGGATCATATGGTGCTTCATGACCTGACCCTGTATGCGAAACCGGGACAGAAGCTGGCGTTCGTGGGATCTACCGGAGCCGGCAAGACAACGATCACCAACCTGATCAACCGTTTCTATGATGTGGCCGACGGAAAGATCCGTTACGATGACATCAATATCAATAAGATCAAGAAAGCCGATCTGAGACGGTCGCTCGGCATCGTGCTTCAGGATACACATCTGTTTACCGGAACGATCAAAGAAAACATCCGTTACGGCAAACTGGATGCAACTGACGAAGAAGTAGTAAATGCAGCAAAACTGGCACATGCAGACGGCTTCATCCGTATGCTGCCGAACGGCTATGATACACATCTGAGCGGCGACGGCGAAGAACTTTCACAGGGTCAGAGACAGCTGCTCGCAATCGCGAGAGCGGCAATCGCAGACCCGCCGGTACTGATCCTCGATGAGGCGACATCCTCCATCGATACAAGAACCGAGCAGATCGTTCAGAAAGGTATGGATAACCTGATGAAAGGCCGTACCGTATTTGTGATCGCCCACAGACTCTCCACCATCCGCAACAGCGATGCGATCATGGTGCTTGAGCATGGACGTATTATCGAGAGAGGTACACACGAAGAACTCCTCAAACTGAAAGGAACCTACTATCAGTTATACACAGGAAAACTAGAACTTTCGTGATGGCTGCAAGCCGTGCAACGATAATAAAAGTGTCTGACGAGAATTTATTCTCGGTCAGGCACTTTTTGTTATCGTTATAGGGCGCCAGCCCGCGACTGAGATGAAGCAGCGAAGCTGCGAAATCGAAGTTGCGCACGGCGTACAGCAGGGAAGATATAGGGCGCCAGCCCGCGACTGAGATGGAGCAGCGAAGCTGCGAAATCGAAGTTGCGCACGGCGTACAGCAGGGAAGATATAG
>CAMMSL010000012.1 GCA_946499505.1 uncultured Lachnoclostridium sp. | reverse complement strand
TCTTTTCTTGCCGGGAACCGTTTCCGGTTATGGAGATTTCTGGTTCCGCTTGTTCCTGCAGATGAATATTATTCAAGCGGACCAGAAATTAATGCGGTTCGAATTCGAACCGGAAGATCAACAAAGCCTATATCGACTGAAATAATGGGATCATAGTCGATGAAGTCGCTTCTTCTACCCGTTTGCATGAGAATTTTCGGAATGGGAAAGAAAGCAGCCGGGAGGCAGGTATTGCGTACGCACCGTTGGAGCAGCGTCGGCACTTAGAGCGCGTCTTTTGCGCTCTTATGTACCGTTACGCTGCGACCGAATGAAAATGTGTGCGTTAGCAATACCTGCCTCCCGGCGGATACTTTGTCAGTACGAAAAATCGAAATTTCTTTCTCAGACCCGCGGGAACCGGATCGCCATCTCGAATCCCGCGCCCCGCTCGGACGTGGCTTCCAGTCCGATTTTCAGGTCATCCGCCATCTTCTTTGACAGATAGAGTCCCATTCCCGTCGCTTTCTTTCCTGAATCCTCCGAATCTCCTGTAAAACCTTTTTCAAAGATATAGGGCAGGTCACATTCTTTCACACCGATCCCATTATCTTGTATACGCAGCACATCTTCTGTCTCCGACTGCTCAAAAGTAATTTTTAGTTCCGGCCGTTTTTCTCTGTCAGCACTATCATACTTCTCCGTATCAGCCGCATCAGCAGTGTTCCCGGACATTACGGTACAGTATTTCACTGTGTTGCTCACAATCTGTCCAAGCAGGAATTCAATTCCTCTCCGGTCAGTAAAGACTGAAAGTTCAGGCACCTGTACAGTAATTTTGAAATTTTTCTCTTTCAGGAGCAGACTGTAATCATCCAGTACCTCACCGATGCAGTCATTCAGATCTACATACTCGAACAGATAATCTTTTCTTCCGCTCTTTAGACGTGCGTAGTAAAGAATCTGGCTGATATACTCCTGAAGCCGGCTTCGGACATATTCCAGCTTAAATGCAGCCGGTGCGGGGATTTCCTCTCCCTGATTGTCCAGTACCATTGTCAGAAGTGACAGCGGGGTTTTCGTCTCATGCGCCCACGCCTCAACATATTCCTCATAATCCTCAGCCGCAGCTTTCGCTCTGCTGCAGGCGAGGTCTTTTTCCCGCAGGACAGTTCCCAGCAGCCGTATGGATTCCCGTTTGGACGCGCTGACCGTCCGGATCAGATTTTCTTCATTGATAAGGTCGGGATTATTCAGAAATGCACGAAACGTATTTTCCCGCTTCTGTTCCACACGAATCAATACAAATGCTGTCACAAAGAACAAAAGGACAGTTCCCAGCAGGATCAGAGGAACCAGTACACTAAAGTTCTCCGCTTCGGAGAGCCACAGCAGGAGCGCCGAGACTGCATCAAGTCCAAGCAGGAGAAGAAGCCACGGCAAATACCTCGATAAATAAAGCAGTCTGTTTCTCATCACGGGTCCTCCTTGTTTCGAAACATGTCTTTTCCCCAATCCGGTTCTTCTTCATTTTCCAGACGATATCCCACACCGCGGACCGGTATGATCTTCTGCTTCATTCCGAGCCCTGCCATCGTCTTTTTCAGTCTTGTCAGATTGACCTGCAGCGCATTTTCATCAATAAACTCTGTCGTGCCCCACAGTGCTGTGCACAGCTCATCTTTTGCCGCTGTCCTGTCGCTGCGGGCTAAAAATGTTTCAAGCAGTTTTCCCTGATTTTTCGGAAGTACAGTCGAACTGTTGTTGATATACAGTGTATAGGTCTGACGGTCCAGCAGAAATCCCGGTCCCTCCAGCAGATTCGCCCGTCCTTCATAGCGCTTCAGGACATTTGAGACCCGGGCAAGGAGTCTCTCCCTGCGGCACGGTTTGGTCAGATACTCGTCCGCCCCGAGTTCAAGGGCGTGAAGTTCATCTTTCATCTGGTCCCGGGATGTCAGCACGAGTACCGGAAACGGACTTCTTCCTTTGATCTCCCGGCAGATCTGAAATCCGCTTACCCTCGGCAGGTTGAGATCCAGCACTACAAGATCAGGCGAAATTTCTTCCAGCTGCTTTGTCACATGATTAAATTCACTGATCTCTATCGTCTCATATCCCGCTTTCCTGAGCATCAGCGACAGTTCTTCACGCATAAGAGGTTCATCCTCAACTACTGCGATCCGTTTCATCCTTTCCTGCACCTCCTGCGATTCTCCGCTTTATGTTCAATCTGTTATTCTTCCCGCTCCGGCGCCATAAGCGTCAGCAGATACCTGCTGCTGGAACGTTTTACCGCCGTCATATAAATGCATTCTATCACACAAAGCACAAGAATCATAGCCGCGGAAATGCCCAGCAGCTCTCCGGCAGTTCCCTGAGTTCTGGGAGAAAGTATGCCCGTAAACAGCGCCCGTACCGCGAACAGGCTGCTTACAGCTGCCGCAAGCACCGGGATTCCGAAATACCAGTTGATCTGTTTCTTTGCGGATCCGCACAGTATTTCATACGCAGCTCCCAGCTTGATGAGCGTCTTATATCTCCGGTTTGTCTGCTGCTGATTCATCAGGAACTGGACGCCGATCACAGTGTTCGCAACGATCAGAAAGATGATTGCCAGATAAATCGTAATATAACTTGCCGCCACGATATAGAAAAGCTGCCGCCCCATATTCTGCAGATAGCTCTCATAATTTAGTCCGGTCTCATTTAATCTGTCATTCATCCCGGAGATTGCCTGCATAAGTCCGGTCTTTTCTGTGGTACCGCTGTCCAGCACTCCGTTAACATAGACGTCGTACTGATTCTGTGTATAATATTGAAATGCATCATCAGGAAGGATCAGCGCAAAAGACATAGTGATCGAATAATCCGTCACAACTGCTGTCGTCTGTACCTTACCGGTCAGCTGCAGTGGATTCCCGTCAAGCTCCACTTCCGGATGTTTTGCAAGGACAGCATCCATAATCTCAAGGCGGCTCGCATTGACAAAACTGCTGTCCATATATACAGCCCCTTCATCTTTGCCCAGCTCTATCTCAGGAAGTCCCGCGGTACGGAGCAGTTCATTATATCCGGAAAGGGAAATCAGATAAGGATAGTCGGCAAAACTCAGGTTATTTAAAAGTATGTCTCTGTCATCCGAAGCAGGAAATCCGGCAATCTGATCCATCACACTATCCATTGAATATGCATTTTCGAAATCATCTTCTGAGCGGATGTCTGTTGTGCGGATACGGCCGATCTTCATTTCAAACAATTGGGAAAACTCTGTGTCCAGACCTTCCTTATGCAGCGTATCAAATATATCCGCCGCAGCCTTCTCCTGATTTGGTTCATCCGTATATTCCGGTATAAATGTATAGTCCAGCACATGGGGATCTGACTGTCCATAGTTGACCGCGATGGCCACTCCCGCGCCAAAGCAGCAGAGTGCTCCGAGTATCAGAAGAGAACTGACCGCCATGGTGCCTGACTTTCGGACTACATTTTCCTGCAACTGGCGCACATTGAATATATGCAGATGCCGGTCTCTCTTCCCGCCTTTTATAACCAGGTTAAATATATATCTGAGCCCGTAGAAGAACAGCAGTGTCCCCGCAAATCCCAGCAGCAGCGTAACCCCCATCATCCGGATCTGGCTCCACGACATCCCCCGGATTGCCAGATAATATGCAGTTCCAAGGCAGAGGATTCCTGCCAGAAGCGCCAGACCATAAACAAATGCCGGATACTGCCTCTTTGTTTCCTCCGGTTTTTCCGACAGAAGTGATCCGATCTCCTGACGGCTGATCTTCGCGCTCAAGATCAGGAACGCCGCCAGTTTAATAATAAAGAACCCTGCTGCTGTCAGCAGAATGGCATGAAGCGACAGTGTGAACCGGTGTCCGATAATTCCCAGCCCCACCAGCCGGGCAGTCACCAGACTGATCAGCTCCGACAGCAGGACTCCTGCAGGAAGTCCGATCAGCAGGGCAATAACACTGCTCCGCACGTCTTCCGCCAGAAGAAGCACAAACAGCCTGTTCCGCGTCATTCCCATCATCAGATACATCCCGAACTCATGTCTGCGCCGTTCAAGCTGGAACTTGCTGGCAAAATAGATCAGGAAAAACAAAATGACCAGCGTCAGCGCGTAAAATACGGGAATCATCGCGAGGAGACGGGATACCGCATCACTTTCCATTTTCTGAAGGAACAGCATAACATCCTGACGCGAAAGGGAAAGTATAATATAAAATGCTATGACAGAGACCAGAAGCGTCGTAAAAAACAGCCCGTTCTCTTTTCTGCTTCTTTTACTGTTGCGTGCAATCAGCTCAAAGAACATTGGCGCTTCCTCCTCCCATCTGTGACATCACTTTCAATATCCTCTCATAAAATTCCAGTCGTGTTTCTTCCGGAGTATCCCTCCTCAGTTCATGAAAGATCTGTCCGTCCTGAATGAACAGGATCCTTTTGCAGTAACTTGCCGCATTAGAGTCATGCGTTACCATAAGGATCGTCGCATTTTCCTCCTCATTTAATCCTGAAAGCTTCTTCATAAGTGTTTTTGCGTTTTTCGAATCAAGCGCTCCCGTCGGTTCGTCCGCAAGTATAATGCCCGGATCCATGATCAATGCCCTTGCCGCTGCAATGCGCTGTTTCTGCCCTCCCGACATCTGGGACGGAAACTTATCAAGCACGTCTGTGATCTCCAGATAAGATGCCAGACGCGTCAGTCTGTCTCTGCTCTCTTTGTCCGGCACATTGTGAAGAGACATTGGAAGCATAATGTTTTCCCTTCCGGTCAGATTATCGATCAACTCAAAATTCTGAAACAGATAACCGATTTCCCTTCCTCTGTACTGTGCAAGCTTTTTTCCTTTCAGTGACTGGATCTGCGTTCCCCTCATCACGATCCTGCCGCTGCTCGGCTGTATCACCGTGGCAATGCAGTTTAGCAGCGTCGATTTTCCCGAACCGCTGCTTCCCATGATCCCGAGGAATTCTCCTTCCATCACCTGAAATGTGATCCCGTTCAGAGCTTTCGTCTGATTACCCGGCTTCCCGTAATATTTCTTTAAGCTGTCAATCTCAAGAATTGTATTCATTTTCAGCACCTCCCTTGCAGTATGATTTCATGATAGCATACAGTAAGGTGAGAAAACAGTTACAGCTCATGAAAGGTTTTGCAGATCGTATTTGGCAGAAAAAAAACGTCCGCCGGGAGATATGTATTGTGTGCGCTGACAATACATATCTCCCGGCGGAAATTTTTACTTATTTGAAAATCCTTATCTCTACCAGAGATTTTTATATATCCTTATTACATCATTCTTTGTCGGCACTCTCGGGTTTGTGGCTGTACATGCGTCTTCAAGGGCTGCGTCCGCCATACGGTCAACCGCCCCGAAATACTCTTCTTCCGATATCGTACCCATCTGGGAGATGGACAACGGAATATCCATTTCCTTTAACATAAACTGCACCCAGTTCACAAGGGATCTCACTGTCATGATCTTATTATAACTGCTTAACCCCAGTATCTGAGCTACTGTGGAGTATCTCTTCACTGCCGGAAGATACTCTTTGCGGCTCTTACTGTGCTTGTTAATATCACTGTTGAACTCTATAATATGCGGAAGAAGCATAGCATTGGCACGTCCATGCGGAATATGGAACGTTGCCCCAAGCTGATGAGCCATCCCGTGGTTCAGTCCGAGTGATGCTGTATTAAATGCAAGTCCGGCAAGGCATGATGCCGAATGCATTTTCTGTCTTGCATGCATATCATTTCCGTCCAGAAATGCCCTGAGCAGGAATACCCCGCAGATTTCAATTGCTTTTTCTGCCAGTGCATTAGAGAAATCACTGCGGTTTATGCTGACACACGCCTCCAGAGCATGTGTAAACACATCCATTCCTGTATCAGCCGTCACTGACGGAGGCACGCTCTTCACCAGTTCGGCGTCCAGAATTGCTTCATCAGGCATCATGGAATAAGATACCAGCGGATACTTTACCTTTGCTGCCGGATCCGTAACCACCGCAAAAGAGGTTACTTCGGACCCTGTCCCGCTTGTTGTCGGTATCGCAATCAGCCCCACTTCTGCGTAATGGTCTACGCGCAGGGCAAATTCTCTGATGGATTTGGATGAGTCGATAGCAGAGCCTCCTCCTACTGCAACAATAGCATCCGGTCTGTATTCAAGCATCTTCTTTACGCCTTCGCTGATCTTCTCAATCGGCGGATCAGGCACAACATCTTTAAAAATCTCGAACTGTTTATTGCCCTTTTTAAGCGGCTCTGTGACCAGTTTGATCAGCTCGCCCTGAGCAATAAACGGATCAGTCACAACCAGAACTTTCTGATAGGGGATCTCTGCAAGACGGTCAAGTGCCTGATCTCCAAAATAAATTTTTGTTTTAATATCAAAGCTTTTCATAGCTGTCCTCTCTTTATCCGGTATTCATACATCGTTCCTATCCCTTATCGGGGATAGATACACTGAACTCCCGAATCTTTAAATACCTGGAGCCATTTTTCCTCTGGTTTTTCATCAGTTATCACCACTGTGAGATCATCCAGAGTTCCTATCTCTGTAAATGCTATCCGGTCAAATTTACTGCTGTCAATCGCAAGGATCCTGTCCTTTGCCGACTTGAGCATTGTTCTTTTATTATTGGCATGCAGATCATCTGAATCCGTAAATCCTGCCGATACATCAAGGCCTTTACAAGAGATAATCGCTTTATCAACATGGTAGTTGCTGAGCATTCTGTCTGTCTGCGGTCCCACGAGTGCAAATGATCCCTCCCGCGATGCACCGCCGGTTGACAGAATTGTCCAGTCCTGCACATCAAACAGCTCGATAATAATCTCGATGGAATTGGTAATGATGGTCAGATTTTTAAGTTCCTTCTCCTGCAGGGCTTTTGCAATATACACTGCAGTGGTACTGGCGTCCAGCATAATGCTGTCGCCGTCATTTACCAGCCCGGCAACCAATTCCGCTATGTGCTGTTTACCTAGAATATTCCGATTTTTTCTAATATTAAATGGCAGTTCAATATTAACGTTCTCATTAATAACGGCACCGCCGTAACTTTTAATGGCATAACCGTCATTTACCAGCTTCTCAAGGTCTCTTCGGATCGTCTCTTCAGAGACATCATACAGCTGGCTTAACTCGCTCACAACAACTCTTCTGTCTGTCTGCAGTTTTTCCAGGATCTCATTACGTCTTTCTATTGCAAGCATCTCACTGCCTCCTGCTTATGCCAAAACAGACCCTCCGACCGCTCTGCACTTGTCCGGCGTATACCGTAAAACTGCAGTTATAGCAGGGGAGAGCCTGTCTGTTCTTAGCTGTTATAAAATTGCGTCGCGAATCTGGGCATCGGGATGAGCAATAACAGACGCATCGAGGAACATTCCTCTGTCTTTCACTGCTTCTTTCGCCCGTTCGATCGCCGCCTCTACGGCAGCAACTTCGCCTGTCAGCAGCATATATGATTTTCCGCACATACCTCTTGCGATACGCAGCTCGATCAGATCAACAATTGCTGTCTTAGCCGCCTCATCGGCCGCTACAATAATTGATGCAGCATCATATGTCTCAAAAATACCGAGCGCTGATACATCTTCAATCTTAGATGCTCCATAGATCGCCGGGAAAATAGACTCATGCGGGTTTCCGAGTACAAAACTGTCGATCAGGTGGAAGCCGTGCAGCTCTTTAGCATTGTCTACCGCTGCTTTTACGGCACTTAAGTCACCTGTAATGATCGCAATATACTTACCCGGACATACTGTCTGAGCTTCGATTATACTGACTTCAGAGGTCTTTACCATTGCATCTGTTGCGGTAATGCCTGCTGAAACAGTCTTATATTCTACCATTCCAATTGCCTTACTCATTGCCTGCACGTCCTTCCTAAGTTTCTATGATAACATATTTGTCATTTACTTCGGTTACTGTACCTGTAACTGATGCATGGATGCCTACGCTTAATCCTTTACCGGGTTCAGCTATCATCTGTCCTTTTGTCACCTTGTCGCCTTTCTTAACGACCGGTGATGCAGGTGCACCGATATGCTGGCTCATCATGATCTTAACCTTCTTTACGGCTACCTCAGATTCATCGAGGGGCGCCTCTCTATTATATTTCGTCAGATCAATTCTTGCCATCAGTCTTTCCATCGGAACTTTTCTGTATTCTCTCTCCGGTCCTACCGGCTTTGCTTCAACCTTGGGAGCCCGGATTCCATTTGCCCTCAGGCCGGCTTTGTATTCAGCCATAAGGCTTCTCGGAGAAAGTCCCTGAAAACAGGAGTACAGCTCACAGACACCACAGGAAGAACAGAACATCGTGTTGAGGAAGATGTTCGGCTCCTGTACATTCTTACAAGTCGCCGCAAGCATAAATGCGTGTGGCTCGATCGGATGTCCGAGCAGATGTCTCGGGCACAGATCCGTACACATCGTACACTGACAGCAGCATGCTGCTGCACGTTTCATATCGATTGAATTTTTCTTTAATTTCTTCTGAACAATATAATGATCTTCCGGCAGTACGAGAATTGCATTCGTCGTCTTTGTCACCGGCTGGGCGCCTGTTCCGATGTTGCCCATCATAGGACCGCCCACAAAATACACCGGATTCGGTGTTGTGACGTGTCCTGCAAGCGCTACAACCTCGTCAAGAGGCGTACCGATAGGAACACGAACTGTAATCGGATTCTCTACCTCTGCAACAACAGACACCAGCTTATCTTCTACAGGTGTATTTTCATGCAGAGCTCTGTATGCATTATATACAGTCTCTACATTGAATACTGCAACGCCGCTCTCGATCGGAAGTCCGCCGGGGCGTACAACTTTTCCTGTTACTTCGTAGATAAGAACTACTTCATCGCCGGCAGGATAGACTTCATCCAGCAATCCAAGTCTCATTTCCGGATATTTGTCAATAACAGCATTTACTGCTTCGATCGTTTTCTTGTATGCTTTCTTAATACCGATAATTGCTTCTTTTGCTCCAACGGTCTCAGCAATCGTATGGAACATATCTGCGATTTCGGCAGCATGCTTTTCAAGAAGCTGTCTGTGCAGCCTCAGGAGCGGTTCACATTCCGCACAGTTCAGGATGATCGTATCTGCACGCTCATCCAGCTTTGCATATGTCGGAAATCCTGCACCACCTGCACCAACGATACCGTTCTGCTGCAATATGCTGCTTAATTCTTTCATATCCATAATTCCACTACTCCAGTCCTGATCCGTCGTCAATAATTCCCACAATCGCCGCGTCGATCGGCGCATCCGGCATACCGCTTCCGATTCTTGCCGCGCTGCCCTGTGCCACAAGCACATATTCGCCGATTCCCGCTCCGATCTTATCGATCGCGATAAGCTGGTCTGCGCCGGAATGCATATGCTCCAGTATATCCACGATCATAAATTTATTTCCGACCAAATTTTCACATTTGCGTGTTGAAACAACACTTCCGACAACTTTCCCTATCAGCATGATATAATCCTCACCGTATCACCGGTTGCGATCTTGGCAGCATTTGCTTCATCCGTATCGATGTGCATCTCAAGTGTGAAGCTGTCGTCTACACGAATCTTTACGTGGTTGAATATTGTTCCTCTTTCATTGTCCGCTTTTACCGATACGATATCTCCGTCATGCACACCGGCTGCCATGGCATCCCTCGGTGACATATGTATATGTCTCATTGCAATGATGCATCCTTCTTTAAGGTAAAGAGCACCTTTCGGTCCGACTACAGCGATCGGTGCGCTTCCTGCAACATTTCCCGACTCTCTGATCGGAGCTTTGACGCCGAGTTTAATCGCGTCTGTCGCAGAAATCTCAACCTGTGTCTGTTTTCTGACAGGTCCTAAAACTCTGACATTCTCGATTGCTCTGAGTTTGATTCCCACGATCGTCACGGTCTCATTTGATGCGAACTGTCCGCCCATCAGCTCTTTTTTCTTCGTGAGCTGATAGCCTTTTCCGAACAGCACTTCGACGTGTTCCTGTGTAAGATGGATATGTCTTGCGGACACTCCGATGGGTACAAGATATCCTGCATCATCGGATGATTTCTGTTTTTCAACTGCTTCCAGAACCAGCTTTGTAATTAATGCCACATTACTGTTATCCATTTCTCAATTCTCCTTGTATTTTCAGGGAACTGATACAGTTTCCTGATCAGTTCCCATCGTTGATTCGTCGATAATGCGTGATTACTGACTTTTCAATAATCCCAGATTATTTAAGAACCGGAAGAATCTTCTCCACATCGCTGTGCGGTCTCGGGATTACGTGTGTAGCTACTAATTCGCCAAGTCTTCCTGCAGCCTCTGCTCCGGACTCAACTGCTGATTTAACAGCTCCTACATCACCGCGTACCATAACTGTTACAAGTCCGCTTCCGATCTTCTCTGTTCCGACCAGAACTACGTTTGCAGCTTTTAACATTGTATCTGCTGCTTCAATTGATGCTACCAGACCTCTTGTTTCAACCATTCCTAATGCTTCCTGTGACATTTTTCGTTCCTCCTTCTGAATTATAGGTTGTTCCTGAACCGTTTCCGCCTTCTGCGCCGTCTTTCTTACTCTTCGTACAGTTTTTGCCGGCGCTTTGGCTGTTGTAGTTTTCTTTTCTTCTGCCATCTTAAACTGCCTCCTAATTTACTCTGTTAGCACTGCCGTTAACGATCTTGAGTACCTCCTCATGGGGGTTCGGGATCACAACAGCGCACACAGGCTTTTTAATTCCTCCTGCTTCAGCAGCTTCGACAGCCTGTTTTACAGCGGATACATCGCCGCGGATGATGATCGTAACCAATCGTCCGCCCAATTTTTTCTCCCATGTGACAAACTGCACATCTGCCGTCTTGCACATAATATCAACTGCGACTACCGCCGCTGTAACACTCGGGATCTCAAAAAATCCATACGCGTTTCCCATGAGACTGCTCCTTTGCTTTAATGTAAGGACCTCCCGCAAGCAGTATGACTATACAGTAGGAAGGATCTTCTCAACATCGTTGTGCGGTCTCGGGATTACGTGTGTAGCGACCAGCTCTCCAAGTCTTCCTGCTGCGTCTGCGCCTGTCTCTACTGCAGCTTTAACAGCTCCTACGTCTCCGCGTACCATAACTGTTACGAGTCCGCTTCCGATCTTCTCTGTTCCGATCAGAGTAACCTCTGCTGCCTTTGTCATTGCATCTGCAGCCTCGATAGCTGCCGTAAGTCCTCTTGTTTCAACCATTCCTAATGCCTGCTGTGCCATTGCCATTGTTCATTTCCTCCTAAATCTCTTCAATATCTTTTTCATTGATGATATGTGGTTCACCTTTATCTAATCCGGTAAGCTTCAGCATCTTCTCTGTATCCTCTGTCGGTCTTGCGATCTTATATTCGTTTACAACGCCCGCAAGCTCTTCGGCTCTCGCCTTTGCCGCTTCAAGCGCTGCCGTGACATCGGATACGCTTCCACGGAATTTGACCATGACGATCAGCGGTACAGGTAATTCATCTGCATTCGCCGGTTTATTTTTGTCGAATTTCTCGAGCCATACATCGCCGGCCTTGCATCCGGCGTCAGCCGCCGCAAATGCCGTTGCCAGCCCGAAGACCTCCAACATACCTACTGCTTCTCCCATAATGATCCACCTTATTTATTAACGATAGCGATCTTAAGGCCTTTCTGTGCAAGATTTGTTTCATGAGCCTCATTGATCTCCTCCAGCGGGAATCTGTGAGTGATCAGTTCCTTCATCGGAAGCCCGATTGCCTGTGCTCTCTTCAGGAAATCAAAGGTCGTTGCATAATCTCTCAGTGTATATACCCATGAGCCGACCAGATTGATCTCTTTGGAGCAGAGGTCAAAGTGCGGATTGATCGTAGCATCTCCGCCGTTGATAAAGAATCCAAGCTCGCAGAGTCCGCCGCCGTTGCGGATAAATTTGTAGATGTTCGAATGTGCTGCCGGTGATCCGGTACACTGGAATGCGAAATCTGCAAGGTGTCCGCCAAATGCGTCTTTCACTGCTCCTGAAAGGGCCTCGATTCCTTTGTATTCCATAAAGTTTACAGACTTGTCAGCACCCATTTTCTTAGCAAACTCAAGTCTCTGCGGATTACCGTCTACTGCGACGATATTTTCAACACCAAGTGTGCGGAGAACTGCGATACAGATCAGACCGATCGGTCCGCATCCCTGTACAACAACTCTGCTGTTGAATCTTAAGATGCCTGTTGTCTTAGCTCTCTCTACTGCATGTACGAGAACTGCACATGGCTCGATGAGGATTCTTGAGTCGAGGTCGAGATCGCTTACATTGAATACGGAAGATCCTTCACGGATAAAGATGTAGTCCGAAAACCATCCGTTCAGATGAATGTCATCATCCGGAAGAAGTCCGTAAACATCAGCGCCTCCTACATTCTTCTTGTTCAGGTCGAACATCTCGATCTCCGGGTCATCTTTGAAGATCATACATGTAACAACTTTGTCGCCGACCTTCAACGGTTTTCCGGCACTGTCAACTTTTACATTTTTACCCATCTTGACGATCTCACCGGTTCCCTCATGTCCGAGTGCCACCGGGATCAGGCCGAACGGGTCTTTTTTGAATTCGTGTGCGTCTGTACCGCAGATACCGCATCCTTCTACTTTTACAAGAATATCTCCGTCTCCCACTTCCGGAATCGGAAATTCTTTAATATCATAATGCCCAAGTGATGTCAGCATAGCTACATGAGCTGTCTTCGGGATAGCCTGGCTTGCTGCCGGTGCTGACTGTGAAGGGATCTTCTTGTCGAGCATACTCTCGAGTACCTGTTTTACGACGGCTTCCACATTAGCGGAATTCATTTCCATGTTATTTACCTCCTGCTACTATTTTTTCTGTTCTCGCTGTCGGCATACGCCATATGCTTCCGCCGTAAAATATGTATCTGCAGGCAAGCCTGCGTACATATTTCACGCCGTAAGCGCACGGCTTAACGTATGCACAGACTGTCGGTCATTACGCAGCGTCTTTTCTTTGTGAATGTGCTTGCGCTTGTCAGGCCCTCGCCTGTTCTGCTGGCAATTGTAAATGTACAGAATCCTTCGCCGCCGAATCCAAGTGCCGCATAAGACGGTCCGTTCTTTACGAGGATTGCTGTATCGATTGCTTTCGCATATTTTGTGATATTGTCGATGTTCTTTGAGTGGATATGTGCAGAATGGCGGTTTCCATGTTCAAGCCATACAGCCTGCTCAACAGCATCGTCAAAATCTTTTGCCCTTACCACACCGAGGATCGGCATCATAAGCTCCGTTGTGATCAGCGGATGCTCCTTCGGACCTTCAAACGTAATACATCTGATATTGTCCGGAACTGTAACACCGATCATGCTGAGCAGAGTCTTCGCATCACGTCCCACACATTTTCTGTTCAGTTTTCCATCTTTAAGAACAACTGCGGTAAGTGCGTCCTGCTCCTCTTTGGAAGCCAGATAACAGCCCTGCTCTGTGATCATATAGTTCATCAGTTCATCTACCACTGAATCAACTGCAACGATCTCTTTTTCAGCAATACACGGAAGGTTATTGTCAAATGTACATCCGTTTACGATATCTTCAGCTGCCTTTCTCAGATCTGCTGTTTCATCGACAACAGCCGGCGGGTTTCCTGCTCCTGCTCCGATTCCTCTTCTTCCGGAAGAAAGGACTGCAGTAACAACGCCCGGGCCGCCTGTTGCAGCGATAAGCTGGATTGCCGGATGTTTCATCATGATATTGCTTGTCTCAAGCGTCGGATGCTCTACTGTGCAGGCAATGTTGTCCGGACCACCGGCCTCTACGGATGCCTCATTCACAAGATTGATCGCGTAGATTGATGTCTTTATTGCTGCCGGATGCGGGTTAAATACAACTGTATTTCCTGCTGCAAACATTCCGATCGTATTGCAGAGAACTGTCTCACTGGGGTTCGTACACGGTGTGATCGCGCCGATAACTCCGAACGGTCCCATCTCAATAAGAGTAAGTCCTCTGTCCCCTGACCATGCTGTCGTTGTGATATCCTCTGTTCCCGGAGTTTTCTCAGCAACGAGCTGATGTTTCAGGATCTTATGTCCGACATTTCCCATGCCGGTTTCCTGTACGCCCATGCGTGCAAGAATTTCTGCATTCTCCTTAATCTTTTTGCGGATGTTGGAGATAACTTTTTCTCTGTGGTCCAGTGACATTCTGGCTACAATCTTCTGAGACTTCTTAGCAGCCTCGATTGCCTCGTTCATATCTTTAAAGACACCTCTGTCTCCTGAGACATCTGATGCAATCTGCATCTTCGCCATAACTTCCTGTACGATGTCCTGAACCATCTGTTCATTTACAGACACTCTAATACCTCCTTAAAGACTTCTTTCCCGTAAGCCGCTATAGCTGTATCTTCCGCCGCCGAGCCTCCGCTCACTCCAAGAGCTCCGACGATACGTCCGTCATATTCGAGAACCTCGCCTCCTCCGAAGATCACGATCTTTCCGTTATTCGTAAACTGGATTCCGTAAAGATCCTGCCCGGGCTGGCTCAACTCTGCCAGCTGTGCAGTAGACATTTTCAGGCTTGCGGATGTATAAGTCTTATTTAATGCAATGTCGAAACTAGCTATGTATGCGCCATCCATACACTGGATGGCTACCGGCCTTCCGGCCTTGTCCGAGACAGCAATGACAACGTCCACCCCCATCTCCGAAGCTTTTGCCTTTACCTTTTCAATCAGGGCATTTGCAAGAGCCAGTGTCATCTGATGTTTCTTGCATTTGCAGACATGCGGCTTCTCTGCGGCGGGTACTGTCCCTTTCATCTGATCCAACACGGATTTTACCGCATTGGTAATATCCTGTTCATTCATAAGCTGAACTCCTACATGCCAAGCTGTTCCATAACTTTCTTTGTAATAGAAGCAACCAGATCAGCGTCTGTGTTTCCAGCTGTAGAAGAAGCTGCTGCACTTCCGCATGAACCGCTGCATGAATGGCAGCTCGGTTTGCCTGCCTGTGCGTTCGGGCAGAGGTTAGCCGGATGTTTGCCCGGAAGTCCCATCTGTCTTCTGATCTCGTACAGTCTCTCAACCTGCTCTTTGCTGAACTCCTGCGGTCCGCCGATCTGCATTGTCTGCCATAACAGCTGTGCATAGAACTCTACAGATTCCATCTTCATGTATGCAGCAAGAAGGCTGTCAGAATATGTCAGTGCGCCGTGGTTCTCAAGGAGAACTGCATCAAAGTGCTGAAGATAAGGCTCAACTGCATCCGGAATCTCCATTGTAGACGGTGTTCCGTACGGAGCGATCGGTACGCATCCAAGTGCGATAACTGCCTCAGGCATGATCGGCTGTGTCAGCGGAATGCCTGCAATCGCGAATGTTGTAGCGTACAGCGGGTGAGCATGTACAACTGATTTTACATCCGGTCTTTTCTGATATACACGCATATGCATCTTGATCTCTGATGAAGGTCTGAATCCTTTGTTTGCCTGAAGGACATTACCATTCTCGTCAACTTTGCAGATGTACTCCGGTGTCATGAACCCTTTGCTGACACCTGTCGGTGTACATAAAAACTCATGGTCATTGAGTTTTACAGAAAAGTTACCATCGTTTGCAGCAACCATTCCACGATTGTAAACTCGTTTACCGATTTCACACATTTCTTTTTTGATTTCGTATTCGTTTTGCATCTCTTCTCCTCCTTGGATCCTACAAAACATTTTGTTTTGTGTTGTTTCTTTTTGAATATTACCACACAATCCCACAGTCGTCAACACATTTCAATGTTGGTTTTTATTGGTTTTCATCTTTTTCCCACGGAAGCACATCTCCGTCTTCTTTCAGATACTCCAGTATCTCGGGAATTCCTTCATAACTCTTGGAATCCACATAGAAGATTTTCCTGCATCCTGCAAGACGAAGCCACCTTTCCGCCCTCGCAACATCCGCGCGTTCATCGTGGATCTTGGTGACGATACCGATCACTTCCCGATTGCACATTGATGTACTACATGGCGGATATAGGGAGTAGGGTTCTGTTGCCGACAAAAGCATTCCCACTACATCTGCCTCATATGTATACAGCGCCAGTGCATATCCCAGATGCTTGGTCTGCGCGTATTCACCGGGAGTATCGATGATCACATCGAAATTGTTCACGTACTGGGTCTTGTGATAGTGTATTGTTTCACCCTTCAGAGCCTGCGTCAGTGTGGTCTTTCCGCATTCGCTCCTGCCTACCAGTACTATTTTCTTCATTATATTACGTCCTTGTTATCTCGCATACGGAAAAGCCCATCTTATCCTTCACATATTCGAGGACTGCCCGGATCGCCGCCTCTGTCTCCGAGATCGTACCGGTCACGATCAGTGTGCCGCTGAACCTGTCCACAAATCCAAGCTCAATACCTGCCGCTTTAATAGCAATATCTCCGGCAATGATAGCCGTCTCCGCCGGACTGATCGTCAGCACGCCGATCGCAGACTTGCTGTATTCTACCCTCGGATCAAGACCGAGCTTCTCATAAAGCGTAATATCGGGACTTGCGATCAGGTGGGCGATGGTAATCTCTTTGCCGGGAACAAGTTCCTGTACGATACGTTCCGGCTTATGTTCCTGAACCATTTCAACCTCACTCCAATCTGGATTTATACAATCCTGCAATTACGATAATTATACTTCATACAGCACTATAAGTCAACGCGAATCAACACTATTCTCATATATCTTTCACAGATTTCCCACATAAACCAACATTGGTTTTGTTGTTTTCTATTTGTTTTTTGTGATTTCACATTGACATCCCGTTGAAAATGTTCCATACTAAAAGCAGTGGATTTTTTAAGAAAGTGAGGCAGTGTTCTATGACGTATCAACAACATACATATAAAGCACACAGTAAAGAGCCTGCCGAGCGATATGAATTTGACATTCACACTCACACCATTGCCAGCGGCCACGGTTCCAGTGCAACGATTACCGACATGGTCAAAGCCGCAAAAGCACACAATCTGAAAATGCTCGGCATATCTGATCATGGCCCGGCTACTTTAGGTGGTGGACGTGTGTCATATTTTCGGAACCTGCGATATGCACAGAAAGAAAGACTCGGTATTCAGATGCTCTATGGTGCGGAAGCGAATATAACAAATCATAAAGGGAATCTTGATCTGAGTGATGATATCCTGAAAGGTCTGGACTATGTGATCGCCAGCATGCATCAGCCAACCATCAAGCCAGGAACTGCCGAAGAAAACACCGAGGCATATATAAACGCTATGAAAAACCCGTATGTAACAGTCATCGGACACTGCAGCGATACAAAGTTTCCAATTGATCCATTTAAACTTTTTGCCGCTGCTATGAAGTATCATGTACTGCTGGAGATCAACAACAGCTCTTTAAGTCCGGAAGGATACAGAGGGGATACTAAATTTACGGATCTTGTTATTCTAAACCTGTCCGTGCACTTCAATTATCCGGTGCTGTTTTCCAGTGACAGCCACGGGAAAGCACATGTAGGAGATTTTACATATGCTTCGGAAGCAGCAAAACTTGCCAAAGTCCCGCGGAATCTGATCCTCAACTACTCGGCGAAATCACTGTTGAGCTTTCTGGCAGAGAAATAATCTTCGCGGCGTTTTCGCCACTCAACAAAATGATAATAACAGCAGCACCTGCATATACTGATAGTATCACTACAGTATATGCAGGTGTTTTTTATGAAAAGTATCAAATCCTGGCTCATTGCAGGTTTCATTTTTACAGCAGTATTCGGAACGCTCTCACATTTTTTCTACGGCTGGTCAAACGAGAATCCTCTGATCGGGCTGATAAGTCCTGTCAACGAATCCACATGGGAACATATGAAACTAGTATTTTTTCCTGTTCTTTTCTGGTCTCTCCTGCTGTCGCCACATCTCTCCGATGTATCTCCTTCCCTGCGCCCCGCGCTCCTGTTCGGCAGTCTTCTTGGCACGCTCACAGTTCCGGTCCTTTTCTATACCTACTCAGGTATCCTGGGACGAACCGTCACATGGATCGATATCCTGATATTTTTTATCAGTGTGTTTCTCACCTTTTTCTGCGCATGGAAATTTCAAAGCTCCTCGAAAATATATAAAAAGAGAACTGCCATATATTTTCTGACCGTTCTCTTCCTCATACTTTTCTTTCTTTTCACTTTTCTGCCGCCGAATATCGGACTGTTTGCCGAACCTCAGCCCTGACCGCCTGCGCAGGCGGAGGGCAGCCCAGTCTGATAGATGGGCATCCTACTTACCGCCATACGTATAATAGAGGTGCCGTATCCTCTGGTCGATACTGTTTCTTTCCAGATATTCTGCCGCAGTCTTCGGCATATACTGCTGCCAGTCTTCCCCTCTGGCTATCATGGCCCGCAGTTCCGTCCCCGTAATTCCTTTTTCTTCTCCTGTCCTTCTCCACAGGACCTCCACGTTAAGATCCAGAGATTGCAGGATCTGATACTTTTCTTCATCCCACGGACTGCAGATGCTCATATAATACACTGCATCTCCAGGTGCATACTGAAGCAGCACATCCGGACTGCTGATCGGAAACGGTATAATCTCAAACTCTTCTCTCTTTACGCCAAAATCCAACAGGGCGTCCCGGATCATTTCATATCTCTCGATATAAGTAAGAGGATTGTCCGTCTTCGTTGTTCCATGCTCGTCAAGCGGCGATGTCGCCGGATATGCCGATATATCCGGATGGGTAATCCCCACATACAATACCCTGCATCTCATCTTTGCCGCCAGAAGATATTCCATGTGCTTCAGATGGAGAACCTGAAATCTCCCGTGTATCACTCCTGTTTCTGTCATGATTCCCTCTCCTTCCATGAACCGCAGTTAAACGTTACATCTTCTGCTCATTCAGCATTGAGTTCCGCAAGCATATCCTTCAGACGATGAAGGTCCGCTTCATCCGGATGGGATGCTGCCTTGTCAAAATTATCTATCATCATCTTTATTTTATCATCCTGCGGTGCTTTCTCCTGCATCGCCTCATAGCGTTTCCGCACACTCTGAGGCATCTTTCCCTGACACATATACTCCCCAGTCACCGTATTCTTCTCCGGTAAATGTGCTGATACACGGCTCAGGATCTGTGAGAAATACTGCTCTGAACCGCCGAAGCCCGCCGTACCGAACAGGAAAACTTTTTGTCCGTGCAGTGTTTCCATATATTTTCCGATCTTCTCGCTGCATTCTCCTTTGTCTGTCCAGAACCCGAGAAAAAGTAATTCTGCTTCTTCTGTCCCGCGGGGCATGTTTTCATCCGGAGTCCCGAACCAGACACAGTTTTCTTCTCCAAGGGCGTTCCTTATTTCATCTGCCAGCATCTTTGTATTTCCTGTTGCGCTCTCATATACGACTGCATATTTCATGTTCTTCCGCTTCCTTTCTCTTAGCTGCTCTTTTTATATAGTAATTTCCAACGCTTTTCCCACCATATCCAGTTCATCCTCATAGATACAATTCTGAAACGAATGATCTGCGACTTTTCTGCAGCATTCGGCATAGTCCATCCACGCTGCTTCGGAAACTTCCGACTCCTGTAGAGTAAGATTCTCAATTTCTACCGGTTCCTGATAGATATAGAGCATGCTCAGCTCATTATCCCGAAACGGCCGGCCATAAAATTCACTCTCGAATCCGCACCGCCTCGTCCCGATCTCCCGGAGCTGTTCCGGACGGGCATTGATCCCGAGTTCTTCTCTCAGCTCCCTCAAAGCGCTTTCAAGATATCCTTGTCCCGCTTCGATATGTCCTGCGGAAGAGATATCCCAGCAGCCCGGATTGGAATCTTTCCATTCACTGCGTTTCTGGAGGAGCAGATCATAACCGCTCTTGTCATTCGGGCGGACGATCCATGTGTGCACCGTGGCGTGAAGCGTCCCGTCCTCATGTACAACTCCCCGTTCTTTGACCACGCCGGTCCTGCTGCCGTCCTCCCGGATCTCATCGAACAGTTCCATCGGCGCTCCGTCAAGGGCGGCATACCGAAGCACATCCTGTCTGTCATAGACAAGTTTCAGTGAAAAGAATTCTCTTCCCATATCCAGCAGCCGGAAAAAGATCTTATCCCCTTCCCACAGCTCCAGCGCCGGGATATCTTTCTTATCCACCCATTCAAGCTCACCCTCGTCACACTCGATCGGATTTCCCGTGAAACCATCTGCCGTATAAAGGGACATATACTCCACTGTATCTTCCCCGTACACAAAAGTCACAATTCCTCTGTACCTCCACGAGGTCAGTGTGTATCCGGTCTCTTCTTTCACCTCTCGCAAAAGACATTCCTCAGGACTTTCCCCGTGTTCAAAATGTCCGCCCACGCCGATCCACTTGTCCTTATTCACATCATTTTTCTTCACTGTGCGGTGGAGCATCAGATATTTTCCATCCTGCTCGATATAGCACAGCGTACTCAGTCGTTCCATACTTATGCACTCTCCTGACTTTTCATAAACTGACTCTCATACAAATGTTTATAGAATCCGCCTTCTGCGAGCAGGCTTTCGTGATTGCCCTGCTCGATGATCTGTCCGTCTTTCATTACGAGGATCACATCTGCCTCCCGGATCGTGGACAGTCTGTGCGCTACAATGAATGTTGTCCTGCCCTTCATCAGTGCCGCAAAAGCATCCTGTATCTTCAATTCGGTTCTCGTATCAATAGATGATGTCGCCTCATCAAGGATCAGCATTGGAGGCCTGCACAGCATGACTCTGGCAATACAGAGAAGCTGCTTCTGCCCCTGAGAAAGACCGCCTCCGTCTTCCGTGATCCATGTATCATACCCCTGCGGCAAACGTCGGATATAGCTGTGGATGTGGGAAGCTTTCGCCGCCGCGATGACTTCCTCATCTGTGGCGTCAGGACGTCCCATCGTAATATTGTCCCGGATTGTCCCCGTCTTAAGCCATGTATCCTGGAGCACCATTCCGTATCCGGCACGCAGGCTCTTACGCGTCATTTCCCGGATATCGGTGCCTTCTACACTGATCGAACCATTCTTAACATCGTAGAACCGCATAAGCAGATTAATGATCGTCGTCTTGCCGCATCCGGTGGGACCCACGATGGCAATCCGCTGTCCGGGTTTCACATCAAGATTAAAATCACGGATCAGCTTCTGTCCTTCCACATAGGAGAAGTCCACGTGCTCTGCCCTGACATTTCCCTGTATATTTTTCAGCTCCACCGCGTTCTCCGGTTCCGGTGTCTGAGGTTCTTCCTCAATCAGATCAAAGATTCGCTGCGCACATGCTACGGCATTCTGGAACTCGGTAACTACGCCTGATATCTCATTAAACGGCTTTGTATACTGGTTCGCGTAACTCAAAAAACTGGAGAGCTGTCCGACGGAAAGAGAGCCGTTTACTACTGCAAAGGCGCCCGTGATTCCCACTCCGGTATATACAAGGCTGTTTACAAATCTCGTGGATGGATTCGTAATGGATGAGAAGAATGTGGCTTTCAGATAGGCTTTCCCAAGCCGCTCATTGATCTCATCGAACTCTTCTGTCACTTTTTTGCCGCGTCCGAATGCCTGCACAACCTTCTGGTTACCGACCATCTCATCGATCAGTCCGGTCTGCTCCCCGCGGATCTCAGACTGAAGACGGAACATGGAAAATGTTCTCTTTGCAATAAAGTTCGCCACAATGAATGAGACCGGCGTGATCAGCACGACTACAAACGTGATCGTCACATTGACCGACAGCATGAAGCAGAATGTTCCGACGATCGTGGCAATTCCGGTGAAGAGCTGGGTAAATCCCATCAGAAGTCCGTCCGCGAACTGATCCACATCCGCGATCACCCGGCTGACCACTTCGCCGTACGGATGTCCGTCAATATATTTCAACGGGAGGATCTTAATCTTGCGGAATGCCTCATTCCGGATATCCTGCACCACCTGATATGTCATTTTGTTATTGCATATATTCATCAGCCACTGAGCCAGCGCTGTAATCAGCGTACATACTCCGATCCGGATCATAATCCGGATCACCCCCGGGAAATCCACATTGCCGGCACCGATAATATAATCAACCGCATTTCCCGTCAGTTTCGGGACATACAGTGTAAGCGCCACCGAAACTGTTGCCAGCAAAATGGAAAATACCACAAAAATCCTGTATTTTCCAAGATGCCGGAATACTTTTTTCAGCGTAGCCGCCTGTCCCTGTTTCTTCTTATTATCATTCATCTGAGTTTCTGTCTTTTTATCAGCCATTTGCCTGCGCCTCCTCCGGGAACTGGGAATAATAGATTTCCTGATATGCAGAACAGGATGCAAGCAGTTCCTCATGCGTCCCGATTCCTGCCGCTTCACCGTCGTCCAGTACGATGATCTGATCTGCATACTGCACAGACGATGCCCGCTGGGATACAATAAATACAGCCGGACTGCCTTTCATTGAACGGATTGCACTGCGAAGTGCCGCATCTGTGGCAAAATCAAGCGCCGATGCGCTGTCGTCCAGAATCAGAATCTCCGGTTTTCTCACAAGAGCCCTTGCAATGGTGAGGCGTTGCTTCTGTCCGCCGGACAGATTACGCCCACCCTGTTCAATCTGGAATTCCGTTCTGTCCGGTTTCTTGTCCACAAATTCTTTTGCCTGTGAAACCGCAAGCGCTTCTTCCAATTCTGCGTCCGATGCATTTTCATTTCCCCATCGCAGGTTCTCCGCAATCGTCCCCTTAAACAGAACAGCCTTCTGCGGCACAACACCGATATGCTTCCTGAGACTTTCTATCCGGATTTTACGGATATCATGCCCGAATATGCGTATCTGCCCCTGTGTGGCATCATAAAATCTCGGTATCAGATTAACCAGCGATGATTTTCCGGAACCTGTTCCTCCGATAATTCCGATAGTCTGCCCTTTCATTACCCGGAACGAAATATCCGTCAGGGATTCACCGCCCGCTCCTTTATAAGTCAGCGAGACATGATCAAACTCAACAACGGGAACATCCTGTCCCCCCTGTCTTCCCTCTGCCGCGGAATAAATATTGCCCGCCGGTAAGATCTGGCCTCCATCTTCCATATCCGGCTGTATATTCAGCACGCTTCCGATTCTGTTTCCACATGCAACCGCTTTTGTCACTGTAATGATCAGATTGGCAAGCTTTACCAGCTCTGTCAGGATCTGCGACATATAGTTGATAAGGGCTACGACCTCTCCCTGTGTCAGATCTCCGATATTGACGCGGATCGCTCCTGCATAGATCAGAGCGATAATTCCCCCGTTTACCACGACATAAGTCAGCGGATTCATAAGCCCTGAGATACGTCCCACAAACTTCTGGGCATCCGTCAGCGTCTGATTTTCCTGTTCAAACTTTTCAAGTTCTTCCTGCTCTTTGTTGAACGCACGTATTACACGGACACCTGCCAGATTTTCCCTTGTAGTGAGCAGCACCCTGTCCACATAGGACTGTACTTTTCTGTAGAGGGGCATGGTCACAAGCATGATGCCGAATACGATCACCGAGAGAACCGGAATCACCACGACAAAAATCATGGCTGCCTTAACATCTACGGTAAATGCCATGATCATAGCGCCAAACACAATAAACGGAGATCGCAGGAACAGACGCAGCACCAGATTCACTCCCGACTGGGTCTGGTTGATATCACTGGTCAGCCTCGTGATCAGAGTAGAACTTCCGATCGTATCCATCTCCGTAAATGTAAGCTTCTGGATATGTTCAAACAGCGCGTGCCGCACACCTGTCCCGAAGCCGGACGCCGCCTTTGCAGAAAAATACTGGGCAGTGATCGAACAGACAAGACCGATAAGCCCCAGAGCAATAAGTACAAAACACATCTTTACAATATACGGCCTGTCCTCCTGCGCGATCCCCACATCAATGACCGCAGCCATGACGAGCGGCACAAGCAATTCAAAAGACGCCTCCAGCATTTTAAAAAGAGGCGCCAGTACGGATTCCTTTTTGTAATTTTTCAGGTAGATAAGAAGTGATTTCATTTGTGTCTCCTGTTTCTTTAATTTGAAGAATATATTTCCTCACCGGAAATAATTATAACATGATAACGGACTCCCCACAAATATTTATCACCTAATTCCTTCAGATATAATCTCAAGAATAATCAGAATAACTTCTTTAAGCAATACCACAAAAAGAATCCAACCGATAAGCGGATGCCTTTTATCCCATTCCAAAAGCCGTTTATGCGTTTTCACTTCAATGCTGCTTTCGAATTCACAAATCCGTCTCAAAAAAGCACGTGGAGATTTTCTCCTTTTTTGTAGTTCAATATAGTAAGCATCCATTCTTTGATATAGCTTTCTATTATAATTGTACCTCTTGTTATCTTCAGTAAAATAGTATTCCATAATTCAACTCCTTCTTTTCCGAAAACTATAAATAATCCTTTACTTTATTTACCATATGCAGTTTCTCTGCATACGCCATCAGTCTTCTTTCTGTCTTATCTTTGCGTCTGGAATAAGTTTCAATAATGCAATCAAATACATCCGGCTCCATATCATTTCTGAAACGAATACAATCGCATACACTTCTCTCCATGCCATATACAAAAAAATGACCAAATTCAGTGTCAATTCTCTCTCGATCTTCTGTAAAGAAGTCAGCCGAAAAATAATGCCTTTTGACCGGAAAATTCATATGAATCTTTTTTCGATCACTTCTCTTTGTTGCCACTGAAAGGCTGTCAGGTTCTTTTTCTATCAAGCCCCAAAAATAGCACGCACTATCTGCACAAATCACAGCATCCGGCGCTGTAATACTAATCTCCAACGCCTTGTATTCCGCCGGTTTATTATAGTTTCCGCATCGAAACCAATAATGTCCATGTGAAATTTTCTCTAAAAGTCCTTCTTCTACAGATGCCGTTATCTGCCGATTTGTAAGCCCTTCATGCAATAATTCTTTTGTACTAATATACCCTTTATATCGTGTAGACATATCTGTTATCTTTTTTCTTGTTTCTACCCGCATCTTTTCTCCAATCGCATTTTTTATTACACCCAATATAGCGTTTTTTATTACACACGTCAATATTTTTTATAAAGCCTCATCCTCCTGTCACCCCTATCCTGGCAGGCTGTCCCGCACGCACAACGCCCCGAACCCCAGCAGCGAGTTCGGCCACACGCTGTATCCTAGCAGTTCTCTTGCCCCTCGTCTCAGATACGCCTTTACTTTTTCCCCGTACAGATACGGATCGTTGCCCTGCACACCCCCCATTCCATCAGGAGGACTGCGCTTCCTGTGATAAAAGGCGCAGCGAACGAAGTGCCGGAAAAGGCACTGTAACCTCCGCCGGGAACAGGCGCGTTGACCAATACTCCGGGTGCCGCAAGGTCAGGCTTTATCACTTTGCTCCCTTCATAGACTGCCGGGGTATAAAGGATATATAAATTTCCTGCCTGACACTGTAAGGTTTCGGTTCCCCGTAATAAACCAGCAGTTCGGTATCTCCCAGTACAAACCGCTGCGGGCCTAGTATCTCCCGCAAAGGTCCCACACGTTCGCCCGAAGGACTGGATATAGAAATATTCATTTCATCCACATAGGATTTCCAGATTTGTATATTTAATGCCGGTTCCCGCTCCTGAACCGCTTCTTCCTCATCCGATACCCGTTCTGCCGTATGCCCCGCGATCGTACCCTCGTTGCCGCTGCCGATACAGATCACATTTTTCCACGTATCGACGATATCATTCAGAAATCTCTCCACAAGAGAAGCACCGTCATGTGTTCTTTATAACTAAGGAAAATGATTAAAATGAATGCGCACATAAAGAAAACCAGTCCACCATATTTGATGAACTGGTTGATAGCATCAGCCGCTGTGCAGGACTGTCTGTTTCGCGACAGCTGCATGATCCAGATTTTCCGGATTATAGTGTCTGCGTCAGATTTCTCAGGAAAGTGTCCACCATTCTTCCAGACGGGTTCACTTCACCGCTCATAATCTTTCCAAGGGCGCTGAAACCACTCTGCCCCGGACAGGGAACCCATATCGCGCTTCCGATCTGCTCGTAATCGTCCAGCCATCCAAGCTCCATGGCATTATTGGTATTGACAATAACTGTAACGTTGTCAAACTTTGAGCACACCAACTCCAGAAGTTCCTTTTCTCTGTTGCTCAGCTCCAGATAATGCTGCCCTTCCTCTGCTCCTGAAAGAAGTTCTTCTGAATAATCGCTGACTGCCGGTTCCGGAAGTGTCCAGTCCTGATTCCACATCCCGATCTCCGGACGGGCGTCTTTATATTCGGTATAAGCATCTTCTTTTTCCTCCCGTATGCAATTTTTTTCTCTTTCGAGATTTATCTGATAACCTGATTTCCCCACTGCCAGAAAATCTACAGTTTTATTCAGCACCTTTCCGCAGCAATTTTTCTTCTTTCAGGTCTTCAGTATCGATCATTCGGTCTCTATAATAATATTTCATGTCCTTTTCTCCGATTTTACGGATCACGCGGCATGGATTTCCGACTGCAACTGTATTTTCCGGAATATCATGGATTACTACACTTCCTGCACCGATCACGCTGTTTCTTCCTATCGTTACTCCCGGGCATACGACCACATTCGCCCCCAGCCAGCAATTGTCGCCGATCACAACAGGATCAGCATACATATATTCTCTCAGCTCAGGGTTCACCGGGTGACCCACGGTCGCGATCGTGACGGCTGGGCCAAATAATACATTTTTTCCGATCTGTATGATTCCGTCGTCTATAAAGTTACAGTTCATATTTATGTAAGTTCCATCCCCGACCGTAATATGTGTTCCATAGCAGAAGTAAAACGGCGGTTCGATCCATGCATCTGTTTCTTTGCCGAATATTTCATTTATACAGGCACTTCTTTTCTCTGTTTCATCCGGCATCAGATGATTGAATTTCCACATTCTGATCTTTGCAGACATCCGTTCTTCCGGAAGCCCTTCACATTCGTCTGTAAATAACTTTCCTTCTCTGATACGCTCTCTCATTGTCATTTTGCTTTCCTCCATCCAACTTAATAATGTTTATTTTTCTTCTTGATTTATAGTCAGATCCTTCAGCCAGCGGTATTTTTTATACCTACGGTATACTGTCGGCAGCTTTACAATTTCATCCAGATTAATAATGAAATATACAAACAGCACGGGCATTTTTAAGACAAACGCGGTTATAAAGCCCGCCGGGACAGTAAAACACCAGAGCGTAATCGTATCGCACAGGAAGCCGAACCGGGAATCGCCCCCAGCGCAGAAAATTCCGCTGATCGTTGTTCCGTTTACATATTTTCCGATCATATAATAGCTGCACATGACCAGCATCCATTTGAGATATTCTTCTGCTGTGGGAGACAGATCAGAAACGGTCAGAACAGCCGGACTTACAGCCAGAAGAAAAATGCCGGAACAGATCCCGCTTATAACCGCAATGCGGCACAGCTTCCCGCCATACAGCTTTGCTTTCTCCAGTTTTCCGGCTCCCAGCTCATTTCCTACAATGATCGCTCCTCCGTTTCCGATGCCCATAGCAAGGCTCGCAATCAGGTTTTTCACAATATTTGCTATCGAATTTGCGGCTACCGCGTCTGTTCCCAGGTGCCCCATGATCACAGAATACATGGTGAATCCGCCGCCCCAGACAAGTTCATTCCCCAGTACGGGGAATGTATAATGCCAGAATTCTTTTCTCATCGGCTGATCCGGATGCAGTATATAGCGGAGGCGGATCTTGATTCTCCCCTTTTTTCTCAATTCCAGCAGCACCCATGCCAGTTCGGCCACTCTTGAAAGGGCTGTCGCCGCGGCCGCTCCTGCCGCTTCCATTCGCGGCGCCCCAAAAAGCCCATAAATCAGGACAGCATTCAGAATGATATTTAATCCTGCCGCTGTAGAACTTATGACCATACTCTTTGCGGCAAGGCCGCTGTTCTTCATGATACAGAGGTAAATCTGTGATATGCCGCACATCAGATAAGTAACACTCACAATCCTCAGGTAATCAGTCCCATAAACGGTCAGCACCGGATCTTCCGTAAAAATCCGCATCAGCAGTTCCGGTGTAAACATTGTTCCGGCAAAAAATACGGCCGAAACCAGCATAGATGTCCTCAGTACAATCCCAAGTATCCTTTCGATCGCATTTTTATCCCCTTTTCCCCAGTATTGTGCGGCAAACATACTCGTACCGATCGTCAGGGCAGCAAGAAAAAGATTATATACAAATGTGACCTGACTCGCCAGCGATACGGCTGAGAGCAGATCTTGCCCAATCACTCCTACCATAAGGGCGTCTGACGCACTGACAACAGCCAGCATAAGCTGTTGAAATGTGATCGGCAGTACAAGGGCAAGAAGTTTTTTTCTAAAATTTTTATCGTTCATCGGTTTGTTATTCTCCTGACATTGCTTTATAATTCATGCATGACCGGATTCATTTTTTCAAATGTGCAGATTTTCTGAAATCCAATCTCTTTCAGAAGTTTCTGAGCTTCAGCGATACCGCATCCCAGCTGGTCCGGCTTATGACTGTCGCTGCCGATCGTAATGATCTCCCCTCCCAGTTCCTTGTATAATCGCAGTATTTCCTGTGAGGGCATGGTATCTTCCAGTCCATACCGTTTCGCCGATGTGTTTATTTCAATCCCTTTGCCATCAGCGATCACGATTTTCAGGATATCTTCTATGACAGGTTTTATTTTTTCAAAAGGATATTCTCCCTCCTGGTCATACCGTTTGATCAAATCCATATGCCCAAGCACAGAATAGTTCTTGTAATGCTTTACCAGTGAAAGCATCTCCTCATAATAGCGTTCATTATATTCCTTCTGTGTTCTGCCTTTCTGGAACTCCTGTGTCCAGAACTCTTTATCTTCCACCTGATGGACAGACAGGATAATAAAATCAAATGGATATCTTCTAAATAGATTCTCGAACTGAGGGATCGTATGTATCTGAACGCCAACCTCCATTCCTGTTTTTATCCTGATCTTCCCTTCATACTTTTTCTTCAGCGACTGGATCTTATCCATATATGCAGGATAATCCACATTTGCAAGAGGTTCTCCGTTTCGGTAGATGATCTCTGCGCCGGAGTCCCAGTCATCTTTCACACCATAATCCACATGGTCAGTTATGCAGATTTCCTCCATATTCATACGGACTGCATCCCTGATCACATCTTCCATCGGATATATGGAATCATCGCTGAATTCCGTATGTACATGATAATCGGCAAACATCTGTACTCCTTTCGAACTTGACTTCAAGATTTATTCATAATATGATTTTACTGTACATTTTGCAAGGTTTCTATCAGATACCTGCATAATTCTATAACAATCCTGCGAGGTAATATAATGAATTCTTCTATTAGACTGAACGATGACTATTCAGAAAGAGTACAATATAACAACCCGGATTATCCGATTTATATCCGCAGAGGTCTGCTGTCCGGTTATCCGGAATACCGCGCGCCTGACCACTGGCATGATGACATCGAATTTCTCTGTGTATTGTCCGGGAGGATGAAATATAACGTAAATGAGGATATCACAGAACTTGAAGAAGGAGATGGAATATTTGTGAATGCCGGGCAGATGCATTTCGGCTTTTCTGATGAGGAGCAGGAGTGTGATTTTTTCTGTATCCTGCTTCATCCGGTACTTCTCTCTTCTCTTCCGGCATATGAGAATGATTTTATAAAGCCGCTGCTGAGAAACAGCAGACTGCCTTTTCTTAAGCTTCGTTCTGATACCGGCTGGCACCGGGAGATACTGTCCCGCCTGTATCTCATATATCATAACAGAGAATCATCCCTTGCTCCGCTTGAAGTACTGTCCGCCTTTGCAGCGATCTGGGCACAGCTCAGCAGACACCTTCCCGACAGCGACAGAAAAAAGCCCCGGAAAAGCCAAAACCTTCTGATCATAAAAAATATGGTAAGATTTATTCAGACTAATTACAGGAAAAAGATATCTCTTGCAGAGATCGCAGCTTCCGGCGCTGTGGGGCAGAGTAAATGCTGCCGTCTCTTTGCCAGATATTTTTCACGTACTCCTAATGAATATCTGACGCATTACCGATTGAGAAAAAGCATGGAACTGCTGCATGATACGGATATGACAGTTACAGAAATCGCACTCTCAACCGGCTTCGGCAGTGCCAGCTACTATGCCGAGACCTTCCGCAGAAAGCTCGGCAAAAGCCCGAAAGAATACCGGAATTCAGAAAAGCAGTGCTCAACCGTTCGGCAGGCTGTCCCTGACGCACAACGCCCCGAACCCCAGCAGTGAGTTCGGCCACACACTGTACCCCGGCAGTTCTCTTGCACCTCGCCTCAGATACGCCTTCACTTTTTCCCCGTACAGATATGGATCGTTGCCCCGCACGATCCCCCATTCCATCAAAAGAGCCGCGCTTCCCGTTACAAAAGGCGCAGCGAACGAAGTGCCGGAAAAGGCACTGTAACCGCCGCCGGGAACAGGCGCGTTGACCAGTACTCCGGGTGCCGCGAGGTCTGGTTTTAACACATTGCTTCCCTCATAGACTGCCGCCGGCCCTCTTCCCGAAAAGTCCGCATAGGAAAATGTCCTCGCGTCATACGCCGCCACTGTTACTGCAAGGGAAGCTGTGGAAGGAATCGTAAGGGTGGAGGTACTGACAGGCGTCAGGAAAGAAGTTCCCACATTCAGCGCCGCCTGTGCCGGAAGCCACATCTGATACACACCGTCCACAATCCGCCGCGGAGTCAGTACGATCTGCCATACGCCGCTGTCCACATAAGACTGCCGGGGTATAAAGGATATATAAATTTCCTGCCTGACACTGTAAGGTTTCGGTTCCCCGTAATAAACCAGCAGTTCGGTATCTCCCAGTACAAACCGCTGCGGGCCTAGTATCTCCCGCAAAGGTCCCACACGTTCGCCCGAAGGACTGGATATAGAAATATCCATTTCATCCACATAGGATTTCCAGATCTGTATATTTAATGCCGGTTCCCGCTCCTGAACGGCCAGCTCCTGAACCTCTTCTTCCTCATCCGATACCCGTCCTGCCGTATGCCCCGCGGTCGTACCCTCGTTGCCGCTGCCGATACATATGACATTTTTCCATGTATCGGCGATATCATTCAGAAATCTCTCCACAAGAGAAGTGCCGTCATGGGAGCCGTATGTATTACCAAAACTGATATTGACAGCCACAGGCATCCTCAGCTCAAGTGCTTTTCGGATCACATAATCCACACCCATCATCAGTTCGGTCGTGCGAGGGAATCCCTCCTGACGCGGTATCCCCATCTTCACGATAATAAGCTCAGACTCCGGCGCCGTGCCCCGGTATATCCGGCCCTCACTTCCTCTTCCATTTCCTGCCGCGATCCCGGCTACGGCAGTTCCGTGTCCGCTCATATCACGGCTTAAAACCATCCCCATGTCTAAGCCCGGAAAGCCGCCTGAAGCGTTCTCTTCCAGCACTGTATTGATTTCTTCTCTTGTAAACTCACTGCCCACAGTATATCCCGCAGGAGGATTCCCTGATGCCGACTGATCCCACAGCGATACGATCCTCGTGGTTCCGTCCTCATTCCTGAAATCCGGATTCGCATAATCAATCCCGCTGTCTACGATCCCGATCAGAACGCCCCGGCCGCTCAGATTGTACGGCGCACTCTGGACGGTATCAATGCAGGAAACCTGACGTCCCGCGTCCGCCTGAAAATAAAGGCTTTTCGGCTTCTCGATAAATTCCACTTCCGGAATGCCTGCAAGCTCTTCAATCCGCTCCTCCCGAACCACGATCACCGCGTATCCGTTCATCAGCTCCGTCACAGACGTTGAGATACTCCTGACAGATTCCAGACTGCCGGAATATTTTACGATCAATTCCCACTCCCGCTCTTCCGGGTCATAACCGACGTCCAGCTCTCCGGAACGCGCCCGCTCTTCCGGGGTTGCGTCGAGGGCGAGGTTGAGGATATTTTCCACCTTCTGACTCATATATACCTCCTGCTCATATAACTTTCATATGGGCCTGCCCCAATCTGATAAATCATATGCAGCATGTTTCTGCATCAGATATCCGATACTCAATTCGCCGCTTCACACCGCAGCGGTTTCCCGCGTCAAAGCGTTGGATTGACAGGTTTTTCCCTGTTTTTTATACTGGTCTGCAGTCAATACTAATCAGATCAGGAGGCCCCTCATGAAAATATATGCATTTGAAGTAAGAGATGATGAAAGGGAATATTTTGAAGAGTTATCCGAAATTCCGGGAATCGAACTGGAGCTGCACCCGGAAGGGCTGACCGGGAACGCGATTTCAAAGCTGGAGCCCGGATGCGGAGTCACTGTCCTCGGTATGTACAATTACCGCAGGCCCGAGCTTGATATGCTGAAAGAACGCGGCGTACTCTGCCTGTCCACACGGACGATCGGATACAATCATATCGACATTGATCACGCGCGCCGGATCGGGCTGCATGTGTGCAACGCGTGTTATGATCCCCATGGTGTTGCGGATTATACGATCATGATGATCCTGCTCTGCCTGCGCAATTACAAACAGGCGCTCTGGCGTACACAGGTCAATGATTTCTCCCTCACCGGACTCATGGGCAGGGAACTGAAAGATCTCACTGTGGGAATCATAGGCACCGGACAGATCGGAAGCGCGGTCATAAAAGAGCTGTCGGGTTTCGGCTGCCGCATCCTCGCCTGTAACCGGCACGAAAATCCTGCCGTATCAGATCTTGCCGAATACGTCTCTCTCGAAACCATTTACCGGAAAGCCGACGTAATCTCCCTGCACTTTCCGCTCACCCCGGAGACCTACCATATGATCAATGCCGAGGCCCTCTCCCGAATGAAGAAGGGTGTTGTGCTGATCAACTGCGCAAGAGGTGCTCTCACAGACATCAAGGCGCTGATCTCCGGCATCGAATCCGAGCAGATCGGAGCGCTGGGACTTGACTGCATAGAATACGAAGAGGATATCGTCCACAGGGATCTGCGTACCGATATCCTCTCCAACCGTGATATGGCTTATTTAAGACAATTTAAAAATGTTATCCACACCCAGCACATGGCTTTTTACACAGACAGCGCCGTTAAGAGCATGGTATACTGCGGAGTGCGCGGACTAGTTGAGATGGCAGCCGGAAAAGAATGTCCTACACAGCTGTGCTGATCCGGCGCCGACGCAGACCTGCAGTCCGGTCCTCACGCCAGTCTGTACCCTTCTCGCAGAGCAATCATTTCCGGTAAGCAAAAAGCGGCAGCCCGTCTTTCATCGGCACTTTTACCTCGCCCTGAATCAGAGGCAGCGCATAATCAATAAACTCCTGCCCGATATCCGAACCGTTCCCCGTAATCCACTCAAGGGGTACGGTCTTTTCCTGATTGCAGATCAGGTTTACGTCTTCCGCAACATAATCGATCTTATAATCTTCGCCCGGCAGACGGGAGAAGCCGATCATCTTTCCTGTCTCGCCCTCGATGGCGCATTTCACCCCGTACGCACCGGAGGCAATGGCTTCTTTCTGGTCCGTTCCTGAGAGCATTGCAGAGGAACATCTCTGGCATACATTCAGTTCGATGGATCTTACTTTTACCCCAATCTTCTCTTTCACCAGGTTCTCCAGATATTTTCCGGAACCGGTGAGCATCTTATGCCCGAAATTATCTACGCCCACATCGCTTGCAAGCTCACAGATAAATGTTCCGTTTCCATCGTTAATGCCTTCCGAAATGCATACGACCAGATTCGACACTTTCCCAAGTGCTTCTTTCACATCGGAAATAAATTTCTCCGGATCAAATGCCATCTCCGGCAGGTAGATCAGCACCGGATTGTCTCCCTCGAACTTCCGTGCAAGGACGCCGGCCGCCGTCAGCCATCCCGCATGGCGTCCCATGATCTCCACGATGGTGACAGACTTCTTATTATCATATACAGACGCATCGACCGCGATCTCACGCACGGTAGACGCCACATATTTTGCAGCGCTCCCAAAGCCAGGCGTATGGTCCGTGCGTACCAGATCATTGTCGATGGTCTTCGGGATTCCCATGAACCGGATACTGCTTCCTGTTTTTTCCGCATAACGGGAGAGCTTGCTCACCGTATCCATGGAATCATTGCCGCCGATATAGAAGAAATATCCGATCCCGTACTGTTCGAACTTCTCAAACAGTTTCGGATATACTTCATCGCCAAGATCCTCCGGCAGCTTATATCTGCATGAGCCCAGATAGGATCCCGGCGTCGTCCTGATCAGCTCCAGTTCGCCGGACCGCTCCAGCGGCTCCATATCCATGATCTGATCGTTTAGAAATCCCTCAATTCCGTTGATCATCCCATATACCGTCCCGCATGCATCTTCTCTGTTCAGCGCCTCATATACAACACCGTACAGGCTTGCATTTATCACAGCAGTCGGCCCGCCTGACTGCCCTACGATCACATTTTTCTTCATTGGTCTCCTCCTTAACACTTCATGTACCGATCAAAACCGATACCTCTACTATATCTGAAAAAAATAAATTTTACAATATGCAGTGATCAATGGTATACTAAAGTCGCAAACAAAACTGTTGCCTGAACAGTAATAAATAAACGCATTACTGCGGGGAGGAAAAATATGAAATATATATCATTTGCCATACCGTGCTACAACTCGGAAGCATATATGGAAAAGGCAATCAACTCAATCCTTGTCGGCGGGGAGGATGTGGAGATCCTCATAGTCAACGACGGTTCCAAAGACGGTACACAGAAAATAGCCGAGCGCTATCAGGAAAAATATCCCACTATCGTGAAAGCCATTAACAAGGAAAACGGCGGACACGGCGACGCTGTCAACTGCGGGCTGCAACACGCCACAGGGAAATATTTTAAAGTTGTGGACAGCGATGACTGGGTGGATGAAGATTCGCTCCTCAAGATTCTCGATGCAGTCAAAGGCTTTGTCGAAGCGGACTCTGAGGTCGATATGGTCATCGCAAACTATGTATACGAAAAAGTCGGCATGGAGCATAAAAAAGTAATCCGCTACGACAACGTGCTTCCGGAAAACCAGATTTTCCGCTGGGATGATATCGGACGTTTCCGTCTGGATCAGTACATTCTGATGCACTCCGTCATCTACCGCACGGAGATGCTCAAGCTCTGCCAGCTGGAACTGCCGAAACATACCTTCTATGTCGACAATATCTATGTATATTATCCGCTGCCGCACGTACGCACACTGTATTACCTGAACGTGGACTTCTACCGGTATTTCATCGGACGCGAGGACCAGTCCGTCAACGAAAAGGTAATGATCAGCAGGATTGACCAGCAGCTCTTTGTCACAAAGACTATGATCGCAATGTACGAGCTTCGCATGATCACGAGCAAAAAGCTCCGGAAATATATGATCAACTATCTGGCGATCATGATGACAGTCTCATCAATTCTGTGTATCCGCTCTAAAAAGCAGGAAAATCTGGTCAAAAAGAAAGAGCTCTGGGACTATCTGAAGCGGAAAGATTACAAGACTTATATCAAGATCCGCTATGGCATCCTCGGACAGACCATGAACCTGCCGGGGCGCCCGGGCAGAAAGGTTTCTTCCCTCGCATACAGCGTGGCAAGACGTCTGATCGGATTCAACTAAATGTATAAAACTGACAGCCATGGCACATACTTTCCTTAAAATGAAAAAGGAGTGTGTATCATGGCTGTTAATTTTTCTGAAAGTATGACAAAAGAAAACCTTATGAGAGCCTTCGCAGGGGAAAGTCAGGCCCGCAACCGCTATACGATAGCGGCAGAGCGTGCGGAAAAAGAAGGTATGCTCACCATCGCAGAAATCTTCCGCTATACCGCGGATCAGGAGCGTGCCCACGCCGAGCGTTTTTATGAACTTCTGAAGGATCTGTCCGGGCAGACGATCCATATCGACGGAAGCTATCCTGTCGACCAGCAGGACAGCCTGCCTGAACTTCTTCGCGCTGCAGAGCACAATGAACACGAAGAATTTGCCGACGTCTATCAGGCATTTGGAAATACTGCCCGTGAAGAGGGATTCTCCGAAGTGGCATCCGCCTTCCATCAGATCGCGGAAATCGAGCATATCCACGAGCAGAGATTTGCAAAACTGGCGGAAATGCTGGAATCCGGCACATGGTATCAGCCAAAAGCAGTGTCCAAATGGATGTGTACCAACTGCGGTTATATCCACGAGGGGAATCAGGCACCGCCGGTATGCCCTGTATGCCGGCATGCGCAGGGATATTTTATTCCTTATGAAATGGCATGCTACAAAATCAACTAGCTCGATTCTTATTGGCAGAGGATCAGTTTTTCTCCCGCCTGATATCCTTCCACAATCTTCTCCGTAAGGATAATTCCGGCGTCAAAAGAAGCAAATGTGACAGCACTGATGTTTCCGAACTTAGTGCTGTCTGCAAGTACATAACTGATCCGGCACTGCCGCATGGCAGTCCTTTTCACCTGTGCTTCGCCGGCATCCGGCGTGGTAAATCCCTCATTTCTGCTGATACCGTTTGTCCCGAAAAATCCTTTTGTAAAATGATATCTTTCCAGCGTCTCCATAGCCTGGGCACCGATCACCGCCTCAGTGGAACTCTTTAATTCTCCCCCGACGAGAAATACGCGATTTCCCTGCGCGGCCAGTTTCTGCGCATGCGCCACCGCATTTGTCACAAACGAGGCTTTCGTCCGGACAAGGAACTCGATCATATATCCGGTAGTCGTCCCTGCATCCAGATAGACAAAATCCCGGTCCTCGATCATCGCCGCGGCACACCGGGCAATCTGAATCTTTTCTGCTTTCTGCACTTCCACTTTCTGGGCGACCGTAGGCTCCTGCGTGACAAAGGAGCCGTCACTTGTCACGGCTCCTCCGAATACCTTTGTCAGTCTGCCGGCCCTGTCAAGAGCCGTAATATCACGGCGTGCAGTAGATTCGGAAATGCCGAGGAGGTCTGTGATCTCCGCCACAGTAACGCTCTTCTTTTCATCCAGAAGAGCCAGTATCTTTTCATATCTCTGTTCTGATAACATAACAACCTCTTTATAATTGTATTTCCTCTATTGTACGCCAATTTTTCTGATTAATCCACCTTCTTCTTCAGCAGTCCGAGCAGCAGCGCAGATATCACAGTACCGACCACCAGAGCTGCAAGATACAGAAGGGCATTGCCCACCACCGGGAATACGAAGATACCGCCGTGGGGAGCCATAAGTGTACAGTTAAATGCCATGGACAAAGCTCCGGCTACAGCTGAACCTGCAATGCAGGCCGGGAGCACATGGAGCGGATCGGATGCCGCGAAGGGGATAGCGCCTTCCGTGATAAATGCCAGTCCCATGATAAAGTTGGTTGGCCCGGTCTCTCTCTGTTCTTTGGTAAACTTATTTTTAAAGAGCAGAGTTGCAAGTGCGATCGCACACGGCGGCGTCATTCCGCCGATCATAACTGCTGCCATGATATCATAGTTTCCTGCCGCAATAGAGGCTGTGCCGAATACATACGCCGCTTTATTGAACGGGCCGCCCATATCGATCGCCATCATGCCTCCGAGGATCAGACCCACAAGCACCTTGCTGGTCTCGCCCATATTGGAAAGGCCTGTGTTGAGCGCTGTATTGATGCCTCCCATAATCGGCTCTACCACGAAGTTCATCAGAAGCCCCATGATCAGGATACCGAATACCGGATAGAGGAGGACCGGTGCGATCTTCTCTATGGCCTGAGGCAGTTTTCCGCAGATCTTGCGCAGTCCGAGAATGATATATCCCGCTGCAAATCCGGCAACAAGCGCGCCTAAAAATCCTGACTTTCCGCCGGATGCGATCATACCTCCCACAAAGCCCACGGCCAGAGCCGGCCGGTCGCCGATCGCCATGGCGATAAATCCTGCAAGTACCGGCAGCATGAAACCGAATGCAGTGTCTCCGATCCCTTTAAAAAGCGCTGCCAGAGGCGTGATCGTTCCGAAATCCGCTCTTTGGTCGGCAGGCAGTGCATTCAGGTCGACCGACAGTCCGTCGATCAGGAATGCAATTGCAATAAGGATACCGCCGCCTACTACAAACGGAAGCATATGAGACACACCGTTCATAAGCTGTGTGTAGATCTTATGCCCTATGCCTCCCGATTTAGCGCTTCCGGAAGAAGCAGAACCTCCCTCGCCTGTTCCATGATATACCGGGACATTGCCCGACATCGCCTGTTCGACCAGCTGATCTGCCTTGCTGATTCCGTCAGACACCTGACACTCGATCACTTTCTTTCCATCAAAGCGTTCCATAGGCACCTGAGCGTCCGCCGCCACTATAATGCAGTCCGCCTCCCGGATTTCTTCATCCGTCAGCACATTCTTGGCGCCGCCGGAACCCCTTGTCTCTACTTTTATGAAGCAGTTCTTCGCCTTGGCAGCTTTCTCGATACCCTCCGCAGCCATATAAGTATGTGCGATTCCGGTAGGACAGGATGTAACAGCAAGAATCTTAAAATCCCCTGCCGCTTCCTCATTTGTATCAGCCAGACGTTCGTCGATATCACTCTGCTCCTCATCCGCCTTGTCAACGATCTTCAGAAACTCATCCACACTCTTCGCGTTTCTAAGATTGTCCGCGAAGTTCTCGTCCATCAGAAGTACCGACAGCTTGCTCAGGACATCCAGATGCACATTGTCCTTTGTATTCGGCGCCGCGATCAGGAACATCAGCGTGACCGGCTGTCCGTCAAGAGAATCGAACTCCACACCGTCCTTTATTACCATGGCCGCAAGTCCCGGCTTAGTCACTGCATCACATTTCCCGTGCGGGATTGCAATGCCTTCTCCGATCCCCGTAGTACTCTCTTCTTCCCGTGCATACACCTGAGCCCGATATGCCTCTCTGTCATTGATTTTTCCACTTTTGACCATCAGGTCGATGATCCGGTCAAGCGCCTCGCTCTTTGTCTTCGGAGTTCCCGTAAGGGAAATGCTCCGCTCATCCAGCAGATCTGTGATCCTCATTCTTAAAACCTCTCTTTCATGATAACATTGCAGATTTATACGATCTTCTGATACAGCTCCATAATCTCATCCTTTGTGGCAAGATACTCTGAAAATGCACTGGCACTTCCCGCTGCAACTCCCATATAGAATGCGTGTCTGTAATCTTTTTTCTCCATCCATCCGGCAGTAAATCCGGCTACCATAGAATCCCCTGATCCCACTGCGTTTACAAGGACGCCTTTCGGCGCCGGCGTGTCATATACACTGCCGTCCTCTGCTACAAGAACAGCACCTTCTCCGGCCATAGAGATCAGTACGTTTTTTGCTCCCATTTCCTGTAGTTTTCTTCCATACGGGACGACCTCTTTCCTTGTTTTTAATTCCACACCGAACAGATCGCCCAGCTCATGGTTGTTCGGTTTGATAAGAAACGGATGATATTTCAGTACGTTCAGAAGAAGTCCTCCCGTCGCGTCCACTACAAATGTGACCCCTTTCCCTTCCAGCCGCTTCAGGATCCGGCTGTATATATCATCGGGCATAGAAGCCGGGATACTGCCTGCCAGCACAAGTACATCTCCTTCGTCCAGAACATCCAGTTTCTTCATCAGCTCCTCCGTCTTTTCGCTGCTGATATCCGGCCCCATCCCGTTGATCTCGGTTCCGTCGATGCTTTTCAGCTTGACATTGATCCGTGAGATTCCGTCTTCAATCCGGATGAAGTCAGATCGCACTCCGATCTGCTCCACCCGGCGGATGATCTCATCTCCTGTAAAGCCGGCAACGAACCCGAGAGCCGTGCTCTCGATCCCGAGATTCGTGAGGATCGTCGAAACATTGATCCCTTTTCCTCCCGGCAGGAGCAGTTCTGAACTTGTGCGGTTCGTAAGCCCGAGTTTAAACTCATCGACAGAGACGATATAATCCAGAGACGGGTTAAATGTAACTGTGTAGATCATTTCGTTCCCTCCATTTCTTTTTGTGACTACATTATATATTCATTTTCAGTCAATTTCAATCAAAATAATTCACATATTTTTTGATTGTTTTTGGTTTATTTTGCACAAATTTGATTTTCAATAATCATTCATTCCTATTTTTGACTGAAAATGCAGTTTTTAAACACTCCCCAGGCACAAAAAGCCGCCGCAGCGGGAAACCCTGCAGTATGATCTGCACGTACAGTCTCCCGCCGCGGCGGCTTTCGCTCTTCTATTCTGTTTTTAAACAGCAATTACATATCCGACGCACTCGGTTCATCAGATAACCGGGCTTATCTCGTCACGATATCAACCGGCACGTTAAAGATTTCTGCAACTTTAAGGATCGTGTCAATGTGTCTTCCCGTAGCTGCTGCAAAATGATGTGTCGGTCCGCACTCGCTCCAGCGGTTCACAAATTCTCTAGCACCGCATGTGAAGCGTGTTCTCATATTTGTATCTCCGAAGGAAAGGATCGGTCCTTCCTCGTTGACTCCCTCTGCCACTACAAATTTGAAGTGTCCGTCTCCGTCCTGTGTGATCGCAAGATACGTAACCGGGCCTGTGTACGGATAGAACTGTGTCAGATATCCGCCGCCTGTCTTGCCGTGGAATACCTTCACGATCTTCATGGTCGGTTTCTTACAGGAAATATCAGCATCTCCGGATCCGCTGTGTCCGATGATTGCAATGTCATCATTGAAGTCGATGGAATACATCTCTGCAAGCTGGCCTGTTCCGGATATCGTCTTTAAGATACTCATTGCCATGGCAACCTTCATATCTCCCTCAACAGCGCAGGCTGTTCCCTGCTTGATCAGCATGGAGAATGCCGGGATGAGCATACTGTCAAGGACGCCTGCCTTGCCCTGTGCAAATCCGTCATAGTGGGAAGCGATCAGACCGAGCTTCTCGTCTTTTACCCACTGCTCAAACGCAACGACGTATTTCGCCATCTCCCATACTTCCTCGATGCTTCCGCCGCCCTCGATATCAAAAGTATCAAGGATATCCTGTGCTTTCGCGCGGATCGCGTCTTCATCCGTAATATTGTCGGCAATCGCCCACATTTTCTCCCAGTCAAACTGCTTTGTATACAGATGCATTCTTCTGTACAGGTTGGATTCGTCGATATAGAGATCCATCATACCCGGATATGGTCTTCCGATCTGAGCGATGTTTGTGTCGCGGAATCTTCTTCTCACCTGAGCCGCACGGCACCAGTCTTCGATTTCTTTCTGTACCGCCGGATCTCCGCCTTCGACAACGCCTGTGATCACTGCGTGTCTCTTACCGAATCTCTCAAGGTCTGCCACCATCTCGCCGACAGCTCCGCATGCATAGCCTTCGCCCAGCCATTTTGCGATATCTGTGTGGTCGTAATCCAGTGCTTTTAGCTTCTGTACGTTTACAAGAACAACCGGCACATCCAGATCTTTCACTGCCGGAAGCATATTGTAGGATGTAGCGTATGTAAGAAGCTGCATAAATACAAGGTCAACATCAGCCGCGCGGAACTTATCGCCTGCTGCCTGTGACTGCTCTTTTGTTGTGACCATTCCTCCGTCAATGATCTCCACTGTATCCGGAAGTGTCTTCTTGAATGCGTCATACTGTGCCTCAAACTCCGGCACCAGTGACGGGAACTGGGGCAGATATGCGCCCAGAGCGATGGAAAATACGCCTACTCTTGCTTTTGTCTCAACTAACATTTGAAATCCTCCTGTTTCTTCTTTATTTTCTGTCTTTGAATATGTATTCCTGTATGAATGACTATTCGTACATTTTTACATCAAAAGATTCTTTCACACAGGTTCTTGCCTCCGGCAGACTCGCGAATACGCCGTCGTGAAGCATCTGCACGATGATATTTCCGATGGCAGTCGCCTCGGACGGTCCTGCTGAAACTTTTCTTCCGGTGTATTTTGCTGTAAGTTCGTTTAAATATCCGGCATTGGAGCCGCCGCCTACAACGTAGATCGTGCTGTATTTCTTACCTGTGATGGCCTCGATCTCCTCTACAGTATCACCGTAGCATTTTGCAAGACTGTTGTAGATCACGGATGAGATCTCGCCCACCGTCTCCGGAACCTGCTGGTTCGTGTCGCGGCAGAACTTCTGTACAGCCTCGATCATGCTCTTCGGCGCAAGGAAACAGTCGTCGTTGCAGTCTACAATAGAGGAAATGGTCTCTTTGGAAGCCATCTCGCAGATCTCTGCAAATGACAGATCCTCAGTAAACTCTTTCTTCACAGACTGGATCATCCACAGTCCCATAATGTTCTTCAGATAACGGAATCTGTGATCGTATCCGCCTTCATTTGTAAAGTTTGCCTTCATACTCTCCATGGAGCAGTCAGCCTCTTTTCTCTCGATCCCCATCAGGGACCATGTACCGGAGCTGATGTATACCGCATCGTCATCGTTTGTCGGCACTGCAAGCACTGCGCTTCCTGTGTCGTGCGTTGCCGGGAGGACGACTGTACAGTTAAATCCTACCTCTTTCTGCACTTCCTCTGTAAAGTCTCCCACTACCGTACCCGGCATGGATACCGGCAGGAACATCTTGGAGTTATATCCCAGCATATCGATCAGTTCATAATCCCAGTCGTTGGTCTTCGGGCTGATCAGCTGTCCTGTCGTAGCCTCTGTATACTCGTTTTTCTTCACCCCTGTGAGCAGGAAGTTGAAATAATCCGGGATCATCAGGATTGTTTCCGCCTGTTCCAGATATTCCGGATGGGACTGTTTTACTGCCATAAGCTGGTAGATCGTGTTGAATATCTGTTTCTGGATGCCTGTCCTTGCATACAGGTCGTCCTGAGGAATAATTTCATACACTTTCTCATCCATGCCCTCTGTGCGGCTGTCGCGGTATCCCACCGTATCGCCAAGAATGTTATCGTCCTTGTCGAGGAGAACATAATCTACGCCCCATGTATCGATACCCATGGAAACCGGGATCTTGCCGATCTCCTTACACTTTTTGAGACCGTTTTTGATCTCCGTGATCAGTCGCTCTACATCCCAGCACAGCGTTCCGTTCTTATTGTCCATTCCGTTCGGGAAACGATACACTTCCTCGAGCTGCATCTTTCCGTCTTTCATGCTGGCGAGCATATGACGTCCGCTGGATGCACCGATATCAACGGCCAAATAATACTTTTCCATCTGTAAGTGCCTCCTTCTCTTTTTCTCTAGTTTTTATTATAATTGTCAAAAGCGCCCAAAAAAAGGACGCTATTTATATAAAACAGCGTCCTCATTTGCAATTATTCATTAATTTTAGGGTTCTTTTTTGCACTTTTCACAAAATCAATTCAGACATTTTGTACAAATTGTCCTCTGTACTCCTTTGGACTCATTCCGTACTTCTCACGGAACTTCCTGTAGAAATAACTTGTATTGTCATATCCTACCGATTCGATAATATCCGTTACAGGTATCTTACTGTTCGTCAGCAGATATACGGCCTGCTGCATCCGTTTTTCCTGCAGCAGCTCCTTATATGTCTTTCCCGTCCTGCGGCGGATCTCCCTGCTCAGCCAGTACACATCGTACCCCATCTGCCCGGCCAGTTCAGAAAGTGTGCCGTTCTTGTAATGTTCATTGATATAGCTTAAAACCGCGGCGGTAAGTTCCGAATCATAACCGGGGCCGCCGGTCTCCATTTTGTCCATATAATTCAGAAGCTGCAGAAAGAGGAGGCCCATGGTGATCTGGGTGCAGCTTCTCTTATTGGACGAATCATAGAAGATCGTCCATACCATATTTTCGATCAGATTCTGAATAGGCAGGATATCTGCCACATGAAAATACATCCATGACGTCTCGCCGTCCCTGCCGGAGAGAGCCCCCACAAGGAAATCCCGCAGCTGGTTCTCCTCCGCCCCCATCATAGAGAACGCCGTATCAAGGAATTCAGGGAGCACGATAAAATTTACCGCAATATCATCCATCCCTGCCGGCATGATCTCCTGTACTGCATTCTGATTGAGGAACAGAAGATCTCCCTGTTCCAGAACGATTTCATTTCCGTTAATGATGTGCCGTGTACTACCCTGACACATATAGATTACTTCAATATAATTGTGGGTATGTTTCGGGAAGTGTACGAATCTGGTATGCGGGCGGACTTGAATAAGCTTCCCCTTCTGGAGAAGCTTTCTGCTGTCGATCACCATATCTTTTTTTTCCGTATAGATCTGCTGGTCAATCTCTTTACGTCCGTCAAGGATCTTTTGTTCCTCGTCCGTGATCACCGACAGTTCTCTTAACAGTTCCTCATGCATCCGCATCAATCTCTCTTGTCAGTTCCATATATTCTTTCGCACTTCTGCTGCTCTTCTTGTATGCCATGACCGGAGCGTTATTGTCCTGAGACCACTCTATGCCGCTGTCCACACGGATGTATGTATGAAACACTTTTACATCGTCAAGCTCTCTGAGGGTTTCCAGTGTCTGTTTGAAATAGTTTTTCCTCGTATCTACTTTCGTGATCACGATGCCTCCCAGTTTCAGGTCCGGAGCGATCTCCTTTACCTGTTCAAGGAATTCAAACATATTGCCAAGTCCGAACAGCCCCCACGGAGATGCCTCCACGGGAATGATGATCTCGTCCGATGCACAGAGAATGTTCATCACCCATCCGCCGAGCGTAGGCGGAGCGTCGATCAGTACGTAATCATAGACTTCCGAATCCAGAATGCTCTTCAGCCCTTTCTTCAGAATATATTCCCTCTGCCATTTGGTAAACAATTCATACTCAATGGAACTCATCAGCGTAGAGGACGGGATCAGGTCAAGATTCTCATACTCTGTGCGGACTATATAATCTTTCAGATCATCCTGCCTGCGGATTCCCTCATAGAGGTTCTTCTCCCCCTGGGCAAACCCGAGTACAGTATCCTCATCAAAAAGAGAGAGGGAAAGATTCAGCTGCATGTCCCCGTCGATGAGCAGGACTTTCCGCCCGAGCTGCGTCAGGCCGTATCCTACATTGGAACATGTCGTAGACTTTCCACTCCCTCCTTTATTGTTTGCAAAACAGATTACCCTTGTCTTCCCTGTCATTGCTGCCTGTCTCCTTTCATCCACTCAGTATGTGCCGGTTCCGGTCCGAAATTCTTCTCGATCAGACGGCAGTACTCCTCGTACGCCTCCACTCCTTTGAAATTTTTCTCCAGTACATCGCGGATTCCTTTATAATACCACGCCAGTGCGGTTTTACTCTGCATCCGGAAACGCAGCCACAGCTCGTCTCCCACTACCGGATAGTCCCTGTCAATATCCCGCATATTGGAGAGCTTGTCCGCAAGTCCGATCATCTGCACTTCTATGGGTGCCTCTTTCAGCCTCTGTATCGTAGCTCCTTTCCGCTCCTCCCAGCTCAGTGATTTATCCTCGCTTTCCTGAGCCACCATGTCGGCCACTCTTCCTCCGAACCGGAGTTTCAGGATATCCCATGTGATCCCGCTGCAGTCCTCGATCGTATCATGCAGCACTGCCGCACAGATTATCTCCTCGTCTTTCGTCATTGTCGACACGATATCCGCCACCTCGATGGGATGGACAATATAGGGTCGTCTCGTCCCCTTCCGAAACTGTCCTTCATGTGCTTTCGTTGCAAACTCCATCGCGTCATCTATCATGTCTTACCCTCCGCAGAGATCTGCTCACCCCGCGTACAGAACTGCCGCAGGAGTGATTTCCTTTCAGTATGCTGGTTGTCAAATAAATTTTAACACAACGATGGGTCAAGTACAATGAAAATGTGTTATACTGTTTCTGACAGGAGGTTGACTATGAGAATGAAAAATGTCCTGATCACCGGTTCCTCCAGAGGCATCGGCCGCGCATGTGCCCTTGCCTTTGCAGAAGACGGTTATCATGTATTTATCAACTGCAGAAGTTCTCTCGACCGGCTGAGAGAAACGGAAGACATGATCCACGCATCCGGAGGCACCTGTACCATGCTCCCCGGAGATGCAGGGAATCCTGACGAAGTACGCTCTATGTTTGATAAGATCACTGCACAGTGCGGCGGACTTGATGTACTTGTCAATAATGCAGGATGTGCTTTTTTCGGACTGCTCAGCGACATGACCGATGAAGAGTGGCGGACCGTGATCGATACAGACTTATCCTCCGCATTTTACTGCTGCAGATCGGCAATCCCCTATATGGTTTCCCGGAAAGCAGGTAAGATCATTAACATCTCTTCCATGTGGGGAACCTGCGGCGCATCCTGTGAAGCCGCCTACTCCGCCGCCAAATCAGGCCTGCACGGTCTGACAAGGGCGTTGGCAAAGGAACTCGCCCCCAGCAATATACAGGTAAACGCACTGGCCTGCGGAGTGATCGATACGGAAATGAATGCAAGACTCAATCCGGAAGAACGGGCCGCACTGGAAGATGAGATACCGGCAGGAAGATACGGCACCCCTGAAGAAGCCGCACAGGCCGTGCTCATGCTGGCTGAGGCACCGGCTTATCTGACCGGACAGATCATCGGTCTGGACGGAGGAATGATATAATCTTGCAGATAAAACGGGCTGCTCCCTTACGATTCTATAGATAAACAGGAGATTATATAGATGGTAGATGTAAATAACCTTACACAGATCCCCACTGACTGTTCACTGACTGAATTCGTGGGCACGACTGTGCTCGATACGATCGGGCTTGTCATCCCCGGAATCGATGATTCCCTTCTCGGACAGATGCAGTTGAAGAAGCCTTACAAAAGTCTGGGACTGATCAGCTCACGTACAGGAGCGGCCGGCCAGATCAATGCCGTGGATGAAGCTGTAAAATCGACGAACACAGAGGTTGTATCTATAGAGCTGCCCCGGGACACGAAGGGATGGGGCGGACACGGATGCTTTATCATCATCGGTGGAAACAATGTATCCGATGTACGAAGGGCTGTAGAAATATCACTTGAATATATAGAAAAATATGCCGGCGAACTGTATATCAGTCAGGCCGGCCATCTGGAATTTACTTACTCGGCAAATGCTGATCAGGCACTCAATATGGCGTTTGGCGCCCCCCTCGGAAAACCCTTCGGCTTCTTCTGCGGTTCTCCCGCAGCCATCGGCCTTGTCATGGCTGATCTGGCAGTCAAGGCATCACCGGTAGAGGTGATCCGCTATATGACGCCGGACCGGGGCACCAGCCATTCCAACGAAGTGATCGTTGCAGTGACCGGTGACGCCTCCGCTGTAAAGAATGCAGTTCTGACGGCAAGAGACGCCGGCTTGCGCCTTCTCGTATCCATGGGAAGCTATCCCGAGACACCGTCAAAACCGTTTCTCTGATACTGGTCTGTTAAACATGATAGTTTTACCATAAATATAAATAATCCCAGGCAGTTATCTCCAGACGATATCTGCCTTTTTTCTCGGTGCTGTCCTTTTATATGTAACCGCAGGATATCCGATGAGCATGCAGGATGTGAGATGCCGGTCCGGGATTCCCAGCCATTCTTTGAGTTTCGGAGACGCCTCTATGATCCGCTGGAGATATCCACTGAATAAAACACCTGCTCCCTCTGCCACAGCCATGGTCTCTATATTTGCCGCTGCAAGACCGCCGTCCAGCGGGTTATCCGAAACTACCAGGATACAGGACGGAGCGTTGAAAAACAACTGATCCGCAGCATGGTCTTTCTTCCAGCGCCGGTACATGAACTTAAACAGCATTGCATATTGAGGCATCTCGCCTTTCAGCCGTTCCGCCAGTTCCGGGATTTCTTCCCACAGAAGTGTCTTAAACTCCTCCAGTTCATCTCTTAATACAATGAAACGGCAGGACTGGCTGTTCTTCGCTGTCGGAGTATACCGCCCTGCCTGCAGTATCTTCTCCATCTTCTCTTTTTCCAAAGGCTGCTTTTTGTAAGAACGTATACTTCTCCTGAATTTCACGGCATGCAGGAAATGTTCGGGATCTATTGAAAACTCGTCCTTATTGTATTCTTCAACATCAGCCATATCATACTCCGGGATAGACACTGCCGCCATCGGACAGACAGCGACACAGTGCCCGCACTCAATACATTCCGGCGTATATACCGCCTTTTTTTCTTTCAGTTTCAGTTTTCCTGCGGGGCAGTCTTTCACACACATCCCGCAGCCTATACATTTTTCTTTGTCTATTGCGATCATAATCAAAGCCTCCCATATATATCTTTTGGAACATACGCTTTTACCTTAATCCCTTCCGGGACATACTCCTCCGAAATAAGCTGGCCCCGGCTTCGAATCAGCTGGATCTTCCCTGCCTCCGAAAAACCATACAGCCTCTCAATATAGATCTGGTCTCTCCGAAGGATTTCCAGGAGGGCCTTTTTGAGTTCATCCAGCCCCTGCCCTGTCTTTGCGGACGTGGGTATGGAATAATCTGCCTGAAAATCCCGCTGCCTCCCCGGATGTTCCAGCCTGTCCTGTTTATTAAAAAGAGTCACCACCGGGCGGTCCTCCACTCCAAGCTGGCGCAGCGTATCATAGACCACATACATCTGTTCGTCCATCTGGGGATTCGACGCATCCACCACATGGATAATGATATCCGCATACTTTGCTTCCTCAAGTGTACTCTTAAATGCCTCCACCAGATGATGGGGAAGCTTCCGTATAAAACCAACGGTATCCGTGAGCAGGATCTCCTGGGTGTTATCCAGCATAAGCGACCGTGTCGTCGTATCCAGTGTGGAAAAAAGCATGGCATCCTCCAGGATCCCTGCGTCTGTCAGCGCATTCTCGATACTGCTCTTGCCTGCGGAAGTATACCCCACCAATGCAGCCACTTTCATTCCCGACTGCCTGCGCTGTGACCGGATCAGTTCCCTGTGTTTTTCTACGTCACGGAGATCCCGTTTCAGTCTGCTGATCCGCTCTCTGATCAGTCGGCGGTCCATCTCCAGCTTTTTCTCACCCGGTCCCCTTGTCCCGATACCTCCGCCCAGACGGGAGAGAGACCTGCCGAGTCCGGTCAGTCTGGAAGCGCGGTATCTCAGCTGGGCAAGCTCCACCTGGATTTTTCCCTCGCCGGATACAGCGCGGGCAGCAAAGATATCAAGGATCAGGAGCGTCCGGTCGATGATCTTGCAGGACAGTTCCGCTTCCAGATTTCCCAGCTGGGCACTGGTAAGCTCATCGTCACAGATGACGCCGGTAGCATCTGTCTCCCAGACCAGATCTTTTAATTCCTCCAGTTTCCCTTTTCCAATGTAGGTTGCAGGATGTGCACTCTCTCTTGCCTGGATCAGCCGTCCCACAACTTCTGCTCCCGCAGTCTTTGCAAGTTCAGCCAGCTCGTCGAGAGATTGCTGTGCCTGATCCGGATTTCCGGTATCGATTCCTACCAGGATAACTTTTTCTTCAATATGTTCTGTTTCATGCATATATCTGTCTCCTTTTCTCCGGCCGGCTGTAAATAAAGATTCCTTTTGTCTCTATTTCTGAACTACTACACAAGCCGCACTACAAACACCGGCAGCGGCGGATCATTTTTTCTGTTATAATAGCTGTGGACGATCACCAGCCACTGTTTCGTATCCAGTTCTTTCAGGTAACCGAGCAGAGCCTTTTTCTCTTCATATCCAGTATCACCACCGCTGTAAATGCAGAGGCTCATAACACCGCCCTCTTTCAAAAGTCTCAATCCCTCCTCTACAGCCTTCAGACTCGTCCGGGGTCTTGTTGCGATCGAATGATCTCCGCCCGGCAGATAGCCAAAATTAAACATAATAACCGCAGCCCGGTCTTTTACATAATCTGCCATATTTTCATGACCGTCACAGATCAGCACTGCCTGCTCCGCGCAGCCTGCCTGTTCCAGACGCCTCCGTGTCAGTTCTACAGCATCTCTCTGAATGTCGAACCCATAAACCCTGCCGGTTTTTCCGACACTCCGGCACAAAAATTCTGTATCGCAGCCTTTCCCGCAGGTCGCATCGATACAGTGGTCACCTTCATGGATATATTCTCTGAGAAAATGGTGACAATATTCCGTGATCTGATATTTTTCTCTTATCTTCATGATATTACACTTTTCTCTCAAAAGTACCGGGCAACTCTTGAAAAATCGCCCGGTACTTTTATCACTCTTTATCCATTAACGAGTCTCTAAAAACTCTGCTTCTTTCTGTACTGCCTCATCATCCGGATAATCCTCCAGATACTCTGTCACTTTCTGTTTCGCATTCTCCCAGTCCGCCTGCTGTTCATAGCAGATGATCTCATTATACTTCATCTCCTGTACCAGATCGGCGTCTGCCTTATCCGCTCCGTCAGAGGTGCTTGTCAGAGCCAGCCCTGACTGGATATATTCAAGAGCAGATGCATAGTCTTCTGTCTGCATCGCACAGATTCCCATCAGATTATACATCTGGATCGTCTGCTCTGCGCCATTGTCCGCTGCGTTGCGGAACGCCTCAAGCGCATGTTCATAATCTTCCATCTCATAATAGGTCATGCCAAGCCCCCGGTATCCCTCTGCCGCATCTTCACCGCCGCTTTCAGTCATCTCCTGAAAGTCAGCCAGCGCTTCTTCATATTCCCCCTTTTCGAGAGCATCGACTCCCGATTTTTGAAGGCTGCCACAGCCTCCGATCACACCTGCAGCCATAACTGAGGCTGCCAGTATTGTCATCCATCTTTTCTTCATTGTCCTATTCACACTCCCCGTTCCGGATACTGCATCATCCAGAATGAATTTAATATGTTGATCAGCATGACTGCCATATCGGCGATGATCGCATTCTGCATTGTAACGAATCCAAAGAATGCCATAATGATCAGCAGTACTTTCATGCCGATCGCAAATACCATGTTCTGCTTCACTGATCGGAGCGTTGCCCTGGCGATCCGGATCGCATTAATGATCTTCGCCGGTTCATCCTCCATCAGAATGATGTCCGCCGCCTCGAGTGCCGCATCTGCACCGAGACCTCCCATGGCGATACCGATATCGGCAAGTGTCAAAACCGGCGCATCATTGATACCGTCTCCGACAAACGCAAGCTTTTCTCCTTCCATCTGATTCTCATGGAATTCTTCCAGCAGCGCAACTTTATCCTCCGGCATTAGCTCCGCATACACACTGTCGATCCGGAGTTTTGCCGCAACTTCTTCCGCCGCCTGCTCATTGTCTCCGGTGAGCATCACGGTCGCCAGATCTTTCTTATGCATCCAGCGCATCAGTCTGCCGGCGTCTTTTCGTATAATATCTGAAATCAGTATGTATCCTGCATATTGTCCCTCTATGGCAACATAGACAACAGTTCCTGCATCTTCCACTGGCTGGTAGAAAATTCCCTGCCGGTTCATAAGCCGTGTATTTCCTGCATATACTTCTCTGCCGTCTATTTTCGCCCGGACGCCGTACCCCGGCTGTTCTTCTATGTCAGTCACCCTCGCTCTGTCCGGTTCTCTTCCATATTCCTCCATCAACGACAATGCGATCGGGTGATTGGAATATGATTCCGCAAGAGCCGCTATCTCCAGCAGCTCACCTTCTTCTCTCTTCCATGGAACAATCTCACGTACATGAAATACACCCTCTGTCAGTGTACCCGTTTTATCAAATACAAATGTGTCCACTTTCGTCAAGTCTTCCAGAAACGATCCGCCCTTTATCAGTACGCCTTGCTTTGAAGCCGAACCGATACCGCCGAGAAATGCCAGCGGTATGGACACCATCAGTCCGCACGGACATGCAGCCACCAGAAGAACCAGACCGCGGTAAATCCATTCCATTTTCGACTCAGCGAACATCATGGGCGGCAGGATCACGGTAAGAAGGGCAATCAGGATCACGATGGGCGTATAATACTTTGTAAACCTGTCCGCAAAATGCACGCTCTCTGATTTCCTTTCATTTGCGCTCTCGACCAGCCGCATGACTTTCGCAGCCGCAGAATCATTATAAAGCCTGATGACTCTCGCTTCAAGTACCCCGTTTAAATTAATGCATCCGCTGTACAGCCGGTCGCCGATCTTTACCGCTCTGGGCTCTGATTCTCCGGTGAGCGCTTTCATATCGACTGCCCCTGTTCCCGATGTCACGACCGAATCAACGGGAATTTTCTCCCCGGGTCGCAGTATAATGGTCTGCTTTAGTTCCAGCTGCTGCGGCGGCACGACTTTCTCCGTATTGCCGACTTTCAGATTGGCATATTCCGGCCGGATGTCAATGAATTCCGCAATTGATTTTTTTGTCTTCCCCAGTGACAATTCCTCCACTAACTTTGAGACCTGATAAAACAGCATTGCTGCAACCGCCTCTTTGTGTCTGTCTATGGCAAATGCACCTGCTGTTGCAATGATCATAAGCAGGTTTTCATCCAGGAACTGCTTTTTGAGGATCTTTTTGATCTGTTCCCAATACGTGCTCAGTGAGAGGACTGCATATGCCGCCAGAAAAAGCACAGTCTCTCCTGCTGCCGGAACCGTCCAATGTGACACAACGCTCCATGCGATGATATAGAGCAGAAGACCTATCCCAATCTCTATCCCCTTTTTCTTTGCCTCTTCTGTCATTCCCTTATACCTTTGACTTTCATAAACTTTTTCTTCAAGTATACAGTATATCGAAAATCCGGGGAAGCATCAATATTTTTTAGGCAGTGTACACTAATCTTAAGGATTTTTTACAATTTTCGCCATTTTTTATTATTTTACACAAAATATACTGTACATATGGTAGAATAAACTAAATTTGAATAACAGTTCAGCCGCAATAAGCACGTCAGTGCTGCTTTGCGAATAGCGCGAACTGGACTGTTACCAGCAACAGCAGAGGGGGTGGAGCATGATCAAAAAGAAATGCAGTTTATGTGGAGGAAATCTTGTGAACAATCGGTGCACATTCTGCGGTCTGGATAATTCTATTTATGACCGGGAACGCTCCAGACGCCAGAGTATCTCTTCACAACCTGAGAGTCTGACTGAGGGGTCCCCTGTCTATCAGCCGCAGTCGGCCAAAGGAAAGCAGAACACAACTCCACGACCGCATCAGAAGACCGCCGCACAGAAACCGAAGGCCATATATCCGAGGCGGCAGACAAACTACAGTTCTGCAGCCCGCCGTACAGGGGCCAGCGGCAAACGGCGCGGATGGATGGTATGGATCATCATTATTGTTGTTATCCTTTTAGCCGCACTGCCAGCACTCACCGATTTCGCAGACAGCATCCTGGAAAATGGTTTTTCTGCAGTTGGTTCTAATTCTGCAGACAGCTCATACAGTGTAGATGACTCATGGTATGACGATGATTATAGCTGGGATTATTCAGACTATGATCCTTACAGCTATGTGACAAGAGACATTCCTGCATCCGGAGAAACTTATGAAACCGTGCTGGGGAACGGCATATACCGGATCGGCGTACATATTCCTGAAGGGATTTATCAGGCGGAACTTGTGGAAGGGAACGGCGGTATCGAAATCGTGGATGATGAGAATAGCATCTATCGCTACGTATCTTTCGGCACAGAACCTGAATACGATCAGGTTACAGAAGAAGGAGATCTCCGTCTTTACAACGGCGGCGTCCTTAATGTAGACAGCGGCGTCATTCTACGCTTTACATCGGAAAACGCTCAGCCGCTGACACAGGAGATAAAAGAAAATCCTCTGAGCGAGCCGGTCAGCCTGGAAGCCGGGACTTACACTTCCGGTGATGGAATTATCCCTGAAGGTATCTATGATATCACTGCTTTGGGTAAGCCGGAAGACGACTATGGCTATTCGAGCGTTACTCTGACATATCCGAACGGCTCCTCCGAATATCTGTGGGTGGACAGTTCAGATTACGCGCCGGTTACAGATGAGTACACTGACACTGGAGCAAAAAACATTGTTATTCCCGACGGGACAGAGGTCTCCGTTGAATACGGAAGCGTTACCCTCACCCCAAGCGAAGGCTACTACGATGTAGATTATACAGAATATACGTCGGAATAAATTTCAGAAAATATTTTAGGAAAGGAGACACTACATGGGAACAGACATTCTGGCACTTTCCCCGTCCATGCTGAACCTGATCTGGATCGGTCTTTTCATTATCCTGATCATTATCGAAATATTTACGGTCGGACTGACAACGATCTGGTTTGCCATAGGGGCACTGGCTGCTGCGGGAGTAAATACGCTGGGGGCGAATCTGATCATTCAGATCATTGTATTTTTTGCTGTATCTATTGTGCTGATGATCTTTACAAGGCCATGGGCCGCGAAACATCTCAATCAGAAACGTCTGAAGACTAACTATGAGAGCAAGATCGGGGAGGTCATAAAAATCACGGAGCGGGTCGATAATCTAAGGCAGACCGGCAGGAGCATTGTGGACGGACAGGAGTGGACAGTCCGATCACAGGATAACAATGTAACACTGGAAAAGGATGAACTTGCAAAGGTTATCGCTGTTTCAGGCGTAAAATTAATTGTAGAAAAATATGAGGAGGAACCATCATGAATACAGCATTTATTGGTATTGGAACAATTCTATTCCTGATCATTCTGGTTATCGTTGTACTTGTCCTGATCTCATGCGTCAAGATCGTACATCAGGCACAGGCGGTCGTTGTTGAACGTCTCGGCGCATACCTCACGACATGGAGCACTGGCCTGCATTTCAAGCTTCCTATCATTGACCGCGTGGCAAGGCGCATCGACCTGAAGGAACAGGTTGTAGACTTTCCGCCCCAGCCGGTGATCACAAAAGATAATGTAACAATGCAGATCGATACTGTAATCTTTTACGTCATTACTGATCCCAAAATGTTCTGCTACGGAGTGGCAAGCCCCATCGTGGCACTGGAAAATCTGACAGCAACCACTCTCAGAAATATCATTGGTGATCTTGAACTTGATGAAACTCTTACATCACGCGAAACGATCAATACGAAGATGCGCGCAGAGCTGGACCGCGCAACAGACCCGTGGGGAATCAAAGTAAACCGCGTAGAGCTCAAAAATATCATCCCGCCGACTGCAATTCGAGACGCGATGGAGAAACAAATGAAGGCAGAACGTGAGAGACGTGAAGCTATCCTGCGCGCAGAAGGTGAGAAGAAATCCACCGTCCTCGTTGCTGAAGGCCAGAAAGAGTCCGTCATCCTCGAAGCGGAAGCCGCAAAACAGGCAGCGATCCTGAAAGCGGAAGCAGAAAAAGAAAAGATGATCCGCGAGGCGGAAGGTGAGGCGGAAGCTATCATGAAAGTACAGCAGGCTACAGCCGACGGTCTGAGATTCTTAAAAGAAGCCGGAGCCGATAATGCAGTCCTGACGCTCAGAAGCCTTGAGGCATTTGAGAAAGCTGCCAACGGTAAAGCCACCAAGATCATCATTCCTTCAGAAATACAGGGAATCGCAGGGCTTGTCAAATCCATCACGGAAGTGGCGGCTGACGATGAAAATAAACAGGCATAACCCTGTATAACAAGACAGCCGGGAGATATTTGATCTCCCGGCTGCTTTTTGGCACATCTACTTTTTCATCAGCTCTATCCTTCGGTTCCATTTGCCTGAAGTTTTGACTGTTCTGTCCTGTTCCCGATCACGTTTTCCACCACGTCATCCATATTAGCCTTGTTCTCCTGCTGGAGAATACATTCCTGGATCGCCTCATTAAGAGACAGCATCTTTTCATCCAGTTCCGAGACCATCTTCGCACATTCACGAAGATCCCGGCTGATATATTCCGGAGCATTTCCTTCAAATTTATAATAGATCTTGTGCTCCAGACTTGCCCAGAAATCCATGGCGATCGTGCGGATCTGGATTTCCACTTTTGTGTCTACTACGCTGTCCGACAGGAAAATCGGAACCGACACAAGCATATGATAACTTTTATAACCGCTCTCTTTTGGATTCTTTATGTAATCTTTGATCGAGAGCACTTTAAGGTCGCTCTGATTACCGATCATCTCAGCCAAACGGTAGATATCCGACGTAAACGAACAGATCAGTCTTACTCCGGCAATATCATTAATATATCTGACCATATTCTCTATTGAAGTCTCATATCCATACCGCTTCAGTTTCTTTACGATACTTTCCGGTGTCTTGATCCGCGTTTTGATATGCTCGATCGGGTTATACTGATGTACATGCTGGAACTCGTCATTTAAGATTTCCAGCTTTGTGCCCACTTCTTTTAAAGCTGCATTATAAAGAAAAATAACTGTCTTCCAGCTGTCGACATCTTCATAGCTCTTGAGTGCAGCTTCAACCTGCTGTTCACCTCTCATCACGAATAGCCCCCATTGGTTATTTTGTTGCTTTTAAGTATACCATATTTTGTGTTTCCTGTTAACCGAGTTCACTCTTTTTTTATTCATTTTTAAGATTGTCTGCAGTATCTTATTCCAGCTTCATATCCCCAAAATGAATCCATTTCTTCTTTCTCATAAATTCGGATACAAGGAGTGTGAGTACTGCCGGAAGAACAAACTGGATCAGGATGATCTTTACAAGCACGATCATCTCTGCTTCCGATCGTGTCATTACCTGCCATGTCATCAGCGGGCCTACAAGCCCTGCTGTTCCCATGCCGGATCCGGTGGCATTATTTGTCATATGGAATACCATTGTCGATACCGGTCCTAATATCGCGCTGGAGAGGATCGGCGGAATCCATATCTGCGGATGCCTCACAATATTGGGCACCTGCAGCATTGATGTTCCGATTCCCTGTGAAAGCAGGCCGCTGAATTTATTTTCCCGGAAGCTTGCCACCGCGAAACCGATCATATTGCAGCAGCATCCCACAGTCGCTGCGCCCGCTGCCAGTCCCGAAAGATTCAGGATCACGCCCAGTGCAGCAGAACTGATCGGCAGGGTCAGGATCATTCCCATCAGCACCGATACCACGATTCCCATGAGCAGAGGCTGTTGTTCTGTTCCCCAGTTGATCAGCGAACCGAGCCATGACATAAATCCGGAGATGGGAGGTCCTGCCAGCAGTCCAACAGCAGCTCCAATGCCAATACAGACAAGGGGTGTAAGAATAATATCCAGTCTCGTCTTCCCGGAAATCAGTATCCCGATCTCAATCGCGATGTACGATGCTATAAATGCGCCGAGCGGTTCCCCCGGGCCGGACAGCACAAGGCCGCCTCCCGAAAGTATATCCCCTGACATGACATCTCCCGCGAATGCTCCGATCATTCCCACTACCGCTGCTGATACGATAACCAGATGCCCAGCCTCCAGTTTTCGCGCCACACCTGCACCGATACCTGCGCCTGTCAGTCCTGCAGCCACCTTTCCCAAGGTAAAGATCAGATTACCGGTATTTCCCCCGCAGTACGTTCCGATCTGCTGGATGATCGTGCCGATGATCAGCGTGGCAAACAGTCCCTGCGCCATACCGGTCAGTCCGTCTATAAATATTCTGTCCAGAAGTTTCTTCATAAGTATCCCCTTTCCGGCTGTCAGCCGTCTGTGTTCCCCTTTTCCTTAATTCATTGTCAGGATTTCCCCGGCACGATTTCTAAACTCGTATAGCCGGTCAATATATTCGTGAATGATTTTCTGGCAGTATTCTTTCACAATAACTCCATCGTAATCATGTGCAAGCTGATTTCGTATCTTTAGCATTTCCATCCAGATATCATCGGAAATCAGTTCCGCTTTGTATGCCATACGAAGCACTTCTCTAGGTGAACCGGAAACAAATGCCGTGATCGCATAATGTTGGATCAGTATATCTTTCATAACCTTCCATGCCAGATCAAATGTAATACTAAATTTAGCACTTGTTCCACTTAAAACAAACGAGTCCGACATATCTCTTTCACGCGCTTCAGCCAGTGAATCTAGTGAATTGTTGAATGATAACCATCTTTTTTCAAATTTTGCGTCCATATTTTCTGATGTCCTCCAATATCAATTCATTCCTACATGTATCCATATTTAAAAGGTCAACTGTATATAATGTCGGAATTTCTTCTATTTCTTCTTCAAGTGCGTCAAAATCATTCACTCCTGATACAGCAATATCAATATCGCTTCTTTCCAGTGCTGTTCCTTTTGCCCTTGATCCGAACAAAATGATCTCTTTCGCCTGATATTTCACACATAGATTCTTTACCTTCTCCAGAACCTTCGCTAATGTCATGCTTTTTCACGCTCCCTGTCATTTCCACTCTTTTACTAATATAACAAAAACCTCAGGCTCACACAACCTTGTACTTTTGGATTTTCCGAATGACTTTTCGACTTCGCTGTGCTAGAATAGCAGTTATGAAAGGAGCTGTGTATTATGTTCCGTTTATGGGGAAAAGAATTTAAGGATAACAGAATGCTGAGAGATACTGTCATCTGTGATGAGACAGATGATACGCGTACCCACAAAATATTTAATGCTCTGGATGAGATCTGCTATCAGTTTGATCTGAGCAAACCGATCTGGCTGGACTCCACGATCGCTGAATTCAAAAGACATGCAAAAGCAAGATTCTATCAGGATAACTTTGTGGACTCCATTGATTTTGATTATCTTGAGATACAAGTGATCGAAGAATAATGCAAAAGCCGGAAACGCTGATTCTCAACGTTTCCGGCTTTCTTTAAGCAGATGACGGGAATCGAACCCGCCTCCCCAGCTTGGGAAGCTGGTATTCTACCGATGAACTACATCTGCATCAGCACGTTATGAATTATAACGCGCTTTGATGTGAATTGCAAGTCTTTTCTCTGTAAGTCAGTCGATCTGCCAGTCAATAGGCTCGATTCCGTGGCTCTCCAGAAAGGCGTTTGTCTTGCTGAACGGCCTGCTGCCGAAGAATCCGCGGAAGGCTGACAGTGGGCTCGGATGAGGCGCCGTCAGGATCAGATGCTTCGGGTTATTGAGCATCGCTTTCTTTCTCTGAGCCGGGCTTCCCCACAGGATAAATACAATCGGCCTGTCCTGACTGTTCAGCGCCATGATAGCCGCATCGGTAAATTCTTCCCAGCCGATTCCCCGGTGGGAATTCGCCTGATGGGCACGCACCGTAAGCACTGTGTTCAGCATAAGCACGCCCTGCTCCGCCCATTTTGTCAGGCAGCCGTGGTTCGGTATCGTACAGCCCAGATCATCGTGGAGCTCCTGATAGATATTCACAAGAGACGGAGGGATGTCCACCCCTTTCTTCACAGAAAAGCACAGTCCGTGTGCCTGTCCGTTATTGTGATACGGATCCTGTCCGAGAATGACCACCTTAACGTCTTTCAGCGGCGTCAGATGAAAAGCATTGAAGATATCCTCCGCCGGCGGGAAGATCAGATGTGTCCTGTATTCCCTGTTTACTGTCTCAAATAATTTCTTATAATAGGGCTTTGAAAATTCCCCTTTCAGCGCTTCGTACCAGTCTCCGTTCAAGCCTGCCATAATCCCGTTCCTCTTTTCCTTCCGGATGTTCCGGATAATTTATTCTACACAAAAATTAGTAACAGCTCAGTTATAGAACTGTTACTAATTTTACCATTGCAATGAACTCTTTGCAATTCATTTATTCAGCCATCCAACCGGGAATATCCGGCGTGATCACAGCCTCACCGGCACCCCTTCATTTTGAAGGTATTCTTTGACCTGCCGTATCTCCAGCTCCTTATAATGGAAAAGGGAAGCCGCCAGGGCCGCATCTGCCTTTCCGACTGTCAGTGCCTCTTTAAAATGCTCCAGTGTGCCGGCGCCGCCGGAGGCGATGACCGGGATAGATACATGTTCCGCGATCGTACGTGTCAGTTCCAGATCGTAGCCGGCTTTCGTGCCGTCGCAGTCCATGCTGGTGAGCAGGATTTCTCCCGCGCCGAGGCGTTCTACTTTCATTGCCCACTCTACCGCGTCAATGCCCACATCAATGCGTCCGCCGTTCTTGTAAATATTCCAGCCTGAACCGTCCGCTCTTTTCTTGGCGTCAATAGCCACGACAACGCACTGGCTCCCGAACTTATCCGCCGCGTCGCTGACCAGTTCCGGAGTATTGATGGCAGAAGAATTGATCGATATCTTATCCGCGCCTTCCCGGAGAATTGCCCGGAAATCATCTACCGTCCGGATGCCCCCGCCCACTGTAAACGGAATAAACACACATTCAGCCACTTTCCTGACCATGTCAATGACCGTCCCTCTGTTATCGGACGACGCCGTTATATCAAGAAATACAAGTTCATCTGCACCGGCTTTATCATAAGCCCTGGCAATCTCCACTGGATCTCCCGCGTCTTTCAGATCGACGAAATTGACTCCTTTTACTACTCTTCCCCCGTTTACATCAAGGCAGGGAATGATTCTTTTTGTAAACATATCGTTTCCCTCCTACAGTTCGACAAAATTTTTCAGTATGTGCAGTCCCACGTCGCTGCTCTTCTCCGGATGGAACTGGCACGCAAACACATTGTCTTTTTCTACAGATGCATGAATATGGGTACAGTAGTCGGTGGATGCTTTCACGATCTGCTCATCAGCCGCTTTCAGATAATAGGAATGAACAAAGTAAACATACGCTCCTTCTTCTATTCCCCTGAAAAGCCTGCCGTCATTTTCAAGGTGAAGAGAGTTCCAGCCCATGTGGGGAATCTTCATGCCTTCTTTTTCAGGTATCTTCAGGATCTCTCCTTTCAGAATCCCGAGGCCTTCCACGCCCGGAGCCTCATCACTGCGTTCAAAGAGAAGCTGCAGCCCGAGACAGATTCCAAGGAAGGGAGTGCCCTGATCCACAACCTGACGGATCACACTCTCCAGCCCTCTTTCACGGATCGTAGCCATCGCATCCCCGAAAGCGCCTACGCCGGGCAGTATCACCTTATCAGCTGACAGGATCTCATCTTTATCTCCGGTCACTTTTACTTCCTGCCCCAGATAGAGCAGGGCTTTTTCCACACTTTTTATATTACCCGCATCATAGTCTATGATTGCTATCATCCTTTTTTCCTCCGCTTCTATGCCCGGACTGCACCAGACTATTTTCTGCCGTTTCCGATACCGGTCTTTATTACCGGAACCGGCGTGTCATCCACAGCATCCAGATTATTGACATATTTTCTCGTCTCTTTCACGATCACAGGTGAAAGCAGCAGAACCGCGATCAGGTTCGGGATCGCCATCAGAGCATTCAGGATATCTGCGATCAGCCATACGAGATCAAGCGCCAGTACAGGTGCGATCAGCGCGATAGCTATGTAAAGTACTCTGTAGGGGATCAGCCCGAACTTTCCTGCAAAATATTCCACGCAGCGTTCTCCGTAATACGCCCATCCGAGGATTGTAGAATACGCAAATGTAATAATGCCCACAACAAGGATAAACGGTCCGAAATACGGGATCTGAGAAAATGCCAGAGTTGTGAGCTCACCGCCGTCCACAATCTGATCCGCATTAATTGCCGGGTTTTTCATAATCGTCGACACCAGCACAAGACCTGTCATCAGGCATACTACTACTGTATCCCAGAACGTTCCTGTAGAAGAGACGAGAGCCTGACGAACCGGATTTTTTGTTTTAGCTGCCGCCGCCGCGATCGGCGCAGATCCCATACCTGACTCATTCGAAAAAAGTCCTCTTGCCACTCCATACTGGAGAGCAAGTCTGATGCCGCCTCCCACAAGACCGCCGGCAGCCGCGCCTTTCGTAAATGCCAGTCTGCAGATCGTCTGAATTGCCGGTATAATATAATCATAGTTGATTCCCAAGATGATAACGCAGCCGATCACATAGAACAGAGCCATAAAAGGCACCAATTTCTCGCACACATTTGCAATTGATTTAATGCCGCCGAAAATGACAAAAGCTGTCAGCACTGCAACGATCACACCGACGATCCACGGTTCGATTCCAAGATTGCTGCTGCAGACTTCCGCGATGGCATTAACCTGCGTCGCACATCCGATACCGAAAGACGCGAATCCCGCAAAGACCGCAAAGATCATACCGAGCCATTTCATGTTCAGCCCGCGTTCCAGCGCATACATGGCGCCGCCCTGCATACGTCCGTCGGGAGTTTTCACACGGTACTTGACTGCGATCAGTGACTCTGCATATTTTGTCGCGATACCGAAGACACCGGTCAGCCAGCACCATAACACGGCACCCGGTCCTCCAAGAGCGATCGCCGTTCCCACTCCGATAATATTTCCTGTTCCGATCGTGGAAGCCAGCGCTGTCGCCAGTGCTCCGAACTGGCTCACCTCGCCGTCCGCGCCCTCTTCTTTTGAAACAGAAAGCGGAATCCCTTTTGTGATCGTCTTTCTCTGAATAAATCCTGTCCTGATTGTCAGGAAAATGTGTGTTCCCAAAAGGAGCACGATCATTCCCCATCCCCATACAAAATTGTCTACTGACTGTATGGCGCTGTAGATCTTGTCATACACTGCGTTTTCCTCCTCATTCTCATTTTAAAATATTCCCAGAATGATATAAGGCATACCCATGCCCACTGCTGACAGCCGGCATGCCGTATGCCTTAAACCACTCTATAACGTTACCATTTTATCGCATTTTCGCTTTAATGTAAAGAAGTGTTTTCTGTTTTGGCGTCGAGCTCGAACCAGAATTCTACTCCGTTGTCAAAATTGCGCACCCCGTACTTCTGATGGAACGACTCCATGATCGCCTTTACAATAGAAAGCCCTATACCGTTTCCGCCATATTCTCTTGTATGCGCTTTATCCACTTTATAGAACTTATCCCACAATTTCGGGATATCCTCCTCGGGGATAGGCTTGCCGCTGTTAAAGACAGTTATACGCGCCTTATCATCAACTTTCCGTATACGCACTTCAATCCGTTTCTCATTTTCCACATGATGGATCGCATTCGTCAGATAGTTGCGCACAACCTGCTCTGTCTTAAACTCATCCGCCCAGACATCCAGTTTTTCATCCGCAATAAAGTCCACCGCTGCATCCGCCTGTCTGATCAGGATGTCACAGCTTGCGATCACTCCTTTTACAAGCCCGACAATATCGAACCGTTCAAACTGCACTTCATCCGAACCGAACTCCAGCTGGTTCAGAGTCAGCAGGTTCTTCACCATCCGGTTCATCTTGTCCGCTTCATCCATAATGACTTCACAGTAAAATTCCCTGCTCTCCGGATCGTCATTTACCCCTTCTTTAAGTCCTTCTGCATATCCTTGGATGAGAGCGATCGGCGTCTTCAGCTCATGAGAGACATTTCCGAGGAACTCATTGCGCATCTCTTCCATCTTTTCTTTCTGTTCGATATCTTTCTGAAGCTGGTTGTTCGCACTTTTCAGCTCCGAGATCGTCTTCTCCAGCTGTTCCGACATCCGGTTGAAGTTGCTTCCCAGAATTCCGATCTCATCCGCTCCTCCGCTTGTATACTTTGCGTCAAAATTCAGGTTTGCCATTTCCTGCGACAGGCGCGTCAGCTCCATCAGCGGCTGTGTGATCCGCCGCGACAGAAGCCACACAAGCACTCCGCCGACAATAATACCGATGCCGCCCAGATAGATCAGGAACTGATTTGCCAGAGCCGCGCTTTCCCTGATACTTGCCAGCGGGCTCTGCATCACGAACCATGATCCGTCCGTGAATATCCCCCACATTCTCAGATATTCCACATTATTCAGACCGCTGTCCGCAGTCGAGCGGTATATCGTAAAATTATCAGTCTTCTCCAGAACAGTGTCCGCATCGATATTCTGGCCGACCACATCACTGATCATCTGACTCAGCCTCGGATCACTCTCTCCCAGCGTGGAAAATACCGCTGTTCCACTGCTGTCCGTGACAACAATATCAATATTTCCCCGCTCCGTCCGGTTTATGATGCCTTTAAGCACTGATACGTCTGTCAGACTGCCCTCCTGCAGCACCTCGTCCACGGCATAATACGTTCTGACCAGATCTTTCGCCTTGTGCGAGAGGTAATATCTTCCGAGGAATCCGTTGTTGATAATAAGTACTGCACCCAGTATACAGGCAAACAATCCGATGAAAATCGCCGTCATCTGCCGCCTGATTGAATATTTCATGAATCCACCTCAAATTTATAGCCCATCCCCCAGATCGTACGGATGTATTCTCCTTTGTCTCCCAATTTGCTTCTTAATTTCTTCACGTGGGTATCAATTGTCCTTGCGTCTCCGAAATAGTCATAATTCCATACATTATTGAGGATTTTCTCTCTTGAAAGAGCAATTCCCTGGTTCTCCATGAAGTAGGCAAGAAGTTCAAATTCCTTATAGCTTAGTTCCACCGGCTTTCCATCTATTTTTACAATATGAGCCGCTTTGTCCATCACAATGCCCCCGGCTTCGATCACGTCTCCGCCCGTATTGCCCAGCGTACGCCTCAGTATGGCATTTACCCTTGCCACAAGGATCTTCGGGCTGAACGGCTTGGATATATATTCATCTACCCCCAGCTCAAATCCCTGCAGTTCATCTCTCTCTTCCGCCCGTGCCGTCAGCATTATGATCGGCACTTTAGAAGATTCCCGGATCTCCCTGCACACCTGCCAGCCGTCCATCTTCGGCATCATCACATCCAGTATAACTAAAGCGATGTCCTTATCCTCATAGAATATATCCATTGCTTCCATCCCGTCGCCGGCTTCCAGCACTGTATAACCGTCGCGGACAAGAAAGTCCCTGACAAGCTTCCGCATCCTGCTTTCATCGTCAACAACAAGTATCTTTATATTCATATTTTCCATTGCCGTCTCCTCCTTTTATATACACAGTCTGTCCCTTCTCTTCATCAATATAAACAGTGTAAGTTTATCAAAAAAATATGTCAATCCTGTGAAACATAAAACTTCTCTCCCGCCCTGATTTTTTTCTTGCAATCAATATCCTCTGATGATAATATATTATCAGTTCGTGAGGGAGTAATTGGCGTATTCCTGCGTGGTAAGTCAACATACTGGTCTTTACGGGACCTGGCTTATCTTAAATAATGAGACTCATGTACAGTTTTTTTGCTGTACATGTTTTTGCAACAGGTACAGCATGTACCTGCTTTTTTTTATGCACCGGCTCAGCCGTGGTCAGCGTGTCAGTGCGGCTTTGCGAATGGCGCGGGCTGAGCGTTTCCTGCAATGAAGCGATCAACAACGGGGACACTTTGCTGGCCCCCCAATATTCACTACTAAGGAGAAAGAAAATGGGATTATTAGAACTGTTTATACTTGCCGTAGGGTTATCTATGGACGCCTTTGCCGTCTCTATCTGTAAAGGTCTTGCTATGCCGAAGATTTCGTTCAAAAAAGCCGGGATCGTAGGTCTGTGGTTCGGCGGCTTTCAGGCACTCATGCCGGCTCTTGGCTACCTGCTGGGTTACCAGTTCCGTGAGAAGATCACCGCCGTCGACCATTGGGTTGCATTTATCCTGCTGGGGATCATCGGAGCAAATATGATCAAAGAAGCCTGTTCAGGCGACTGCGAGAAAGAGGACGACTCTCTGGACATCAGGACCATGTTCCTGCTGGCTGTAGCAACCAGCATTGACGCACTTGCTGTCGGCATTACGTTTGCTTTCCTTGATGTCCATATCATCGCCGCCGTCACATTTATCGGGGTCACCACTTTTATTATCTCTGCTGTCGGTGTAAAGATCGGAAACGTATTCGGCACAAAATATAAATCGAAAGCCGAATTCGCCGGAGGCGCCATTCTGATCCTGCTTGGCGTAAAAATCCTGCTGGAACATCTTGGGATTTTATAACATTCAGCTGCAGCGCAGGCTGAACTTATCTACTTTATCTATCCAGTTTTTCATTGACGGATCTGCGCCCCTGTGCTATTATTGTCGTTGCGAAAAATGAATATTTTCTTTAAAAGTCATATGGTTTTCCTGTTTCAGAATTCAAACAGGCATATGACTTTTTTTATTATTTTGAAAGGAGTTTGATTATGGAAAAAGAAAATTCATTTATGCGGACAAGGCCTGTCTTTTCCCTTCTCGTTTCAATGTCCGTCCCCATGATGCTGTCCATGCTGATTCAGTCCCTCTATAATATAGTAGACAGCATATATGTATCCAGACTTGGAACAGATGCCCTGACCGCCGTCTCTCTGGCCTATCCCCTGCAGAATGCTATCGTATCCGTAGGAGTCGGAATCGGGGTAGGCATAAGCTCCGCCATATCGATCCACCTTGGTTCCGGGGATCAGGAAAAGGCGGACCGGGCAGCCACACTGGGAGTTGTGCTGACATTCTTCCACTGTATTCTTTTTATCCTTGCAGGTATTTTCATCACCAGACCATTTCTCCGCCTTTTTACAGATGATCCGGCCATCCTGAAAGACGCCTGTGATTACACTTATATCGTACTCTGCCTGTCTTTCGGTTCGCTGCTCCAGCTTGCTTTCGAAAAGATCTTCCAGAGCATCGGAAAAATGAAGATCACCATGTATCTGCTCATAGTAGGATGCGTGATCAACATTATACTGGATCCCATATTGATCTTCGGACTGCTCGGCTTTCCTGCACTGGGAGTGGCCGGCGCTGCTATCGCAACAGTCATCGGGCAGATCTGCGCATTCCTGTTATATGTAGTTGTCTATCTCAGAAAAACATATGCCGTGCGCATCCGCATAAAATATGTAAAACCAGACTGGAAAATCATCGGACAGATTTACAGTGTGGGCATCCCGTCCACTATCATGATGCTGCTCCCCTCTGTCCTGATCAGCATACTGAACCGTATCCTTGCCGCGTTTTCCGATCTGTATGTAGCTGTTCTCGGTGTATACTTTAAGCTTCAGACCTTCATCTATATGCCGGCGAACGGAATCGTACAGGGAATGCGTCCCATCGTCGGATATAACTACGGTGCCGGCGAGTACAAAAGAGTCCGCAGCACGATCCGCTACAGCCTTGCCTGCGCCGCCGCCATCATGCTGCTTGGCACATTGCTTTCCCTTATTCTCCCGGAACAGATCTTCGCCCTGTTCGATGCTGATGCCGAGCTTATGGGCGCAGGTGTGACTGCGCTTCGCATCATCTGCCTCGGATTTCTCATCTCTGCAGTAGGCGTGATCTATTCAGGCACATTTGAGGCACTGGGAAACGGAAGGGACTCCCTGATCATCTCCCTGCTGAGACAGTTTGTGATCACAATTCCTCTCAGCTGCATCCTTTCAAACTTTTTCGGGCCCGTCGGAGTATGGATTGCTTTCCCTGCCGGAGAACTGTGTGCAGCTGTCGTGGCGTTCTTTCTTCTTAAAACATACAAAAAAGGAGCATTCTCACCGCTCTAACGCGGTGACTGCTCCTTTTTTGACGCTTCTCTCATCTTTATTCAAATTCATATTTTGTGAAATACTCGTTTGCCAGTTCTTCGTCCTCGCCGTCTACGATCAGACGCATAGGCAGTCCCAGTTTGATCGACATGAGCCCAAGAATCGACTTTCCGTCAATGCGGAAATTACGATTGGACATATCTGTCACATCAATATCTGACTTCATTTTCTGGCATGTGTCGCAAAAGCTCATCAACTGACCTGATGTTATGAATTTAATCTTCTTCTCGACCATATTTCTGACCTCCTGTTAAGCACCTTACGTAGTATATACTAAATCGCCGGTTTCAGCAAGCAAAAAATAAAATATTTTCTGTAAAACTATTTTCTCTAAAACAGCTTTGCCAGACTTTCCGTATACGGAGGATAGCAGATTCCTTTTTCGGTCACGATCGCTGTGATCAGATTGTGATCCGTCACATCAAATGCCGGATTATAGCATTTCACTTCTTTCAGGGCCACAGGTTCCCTGAAAAACTTTTCTTTTATCTCCTCCGGCTCTCTCAGCTCAATGTGAATATCCGCTCCACTTTTGCACTCCATATCAATCGTAGAAGTCGGTCCCAGTACATAGAACGGAATCCCGTAATACTTTGCCAGAACAGCCACGCCGCTTGTCCCTATCTTATTTGCAGTATCTCCATTTGCGGCCACGCGGTCGCATCCGACCATGCACGCCTGAACCCAGCCGTTTTTCATGACAATACCCGCCATATTATCGCAGATAAGTGTAACGTCGATCCCTGCTTTCTGGAGCTCATAAGCTGTAAGCCGGGCTCCCTGAAGAAGCGGCCGCGTTTCATCCGCAAATACATGAAAATTCATGCCCCGCTCTTTCCCGAGAAAAAGAGGCCCCTGCCCGGTTCCGTAACGGGATGTGGCGAGAGGCCCGGCATTACAGTGCGTAAGGATCCCGTCTCCATCTTTCAGAAGGGAAAGCCCATACTCGGATATCGCTCTGCACATACTGATATCCTCCTGATGGATCTTCAGACATTCCTCTTTTAGAAATTCTAGTATCTCCGTTATCTTTTTATCACTGTTCCCTGTTACGATCCGCTCCATCCGGTTCAGCGCCCAGCTCAGATTCACAGCTGTCGGTCTGGCGGAATCCAGATACTCCTTATTCTTCCTGAATTCACGCAGGAAACCGTCATAGTCCTCTGCCTTGATCTGAAGCGCAAGGCAGTAGATCCCGTACCCTGCACAGATGCCGATAGCCGGCGCACCCCGGACCTTCAGATGATAAATAGCTTCCCATATGTCTTTCGCTGTAGACAGCGTAAGATATTCCGTCCGGTTGGGAAGCTGTGTCTGATCTATGATAACTACACTTCTGCCATCGTCACTGAGACGGACGCTCTCAATATGAGTGATCTCGTTGATATGATTCATAGCTGCCTCCTTATTATGTCTCCTGTCAAACAAAAGAACTCGGAAGTACCACATCCTGGGCACATCCGAGATCAGGTCCAATGCGGATAACAGGACTTGAACCTGCACGTCGTAGACACCAGATCCTAAATCTGGCGCGTCTGCCAATTCCGCCATATCCGCTTATTATTATTTAGAATAAAACAGCGGAAACACCTATCATATAAGGTTTCCGCTTGTTATCCCAGTGAGCGTGCGGGGATTCGAACCCCGGACAACTTGATTAAAAGTCAAGTGCTCTACCACCTGAGCTACACGCCCATATTTTCTTTCCCGGCTTCCCAGGTAAACTGGGCTAGCTGGATTCGAACCAGCGAATGCAGGAGTCAAAGTCCTGTGCCTTACCGCTTGGCGATAGCCCATTAAAGACTTACGTCTGACACTGCATGCCAGTAGGAATATAAAAGAAAAGGGTGGGTAGTGGGACTCGAACCCACGATATCCAGAACCACAATCTGGCGCGCTAACCAACTGCACCATACCCACCATAACGAGCCTGGGGGGATTCGAACCCACGACCTACGGCTTAGAAGGCCGTTGCTCTATCCAGCTGAGCTACAGACTCTGATGCAAATATTCATTTGCCTTTTCCTGTTATTTCACAGGAAAAGCGGGTGATGAGAATCGAACTCACGTATCCAGCTTGGAAGGCTGGTGTTCTACCATTGAACTACACCCGCACATATCGGGGTGACAGGATTCGAACCTGCGACCTCCTGGTCCCAAACCAGGCGCTCTAGCCAAGCTGAGCCACACCCCGGTATAATAACTACGTTTCCTGTCTTCCCGTAGCGCATTGACTATTATATTATAAGGATTTCGTAATGTCAACAACTTTTTTATTTTTCTGACACACTTTTTTTATTTTATCTCATCGAAGGTATCTCTGGTCGTATGTGACCGCTCCATCCGGTGCGATCTCCATGAGCATATAGCTGCCTTTTCTTCCTTCCTGACGCGGAAACGAAAGGCTGCCCGGGTTAAGCACAGTAATCCCGTTCTTCTGCTCGAAGAACGGCCTGTGCGTATGTCCGTACATCACTATATCAGCTTTCCTCGCCTGTCCTTCCTCAAATATGTACTCAGGGTCAAGCGACACGTAATATGCATGTCCATGGGTAATAAACACCTTGTATTTATCCAGATAAAATTCTTCTTCTCTGGGCAGATCGGTAAAGAAATCATTATTGCCGCGCACCATATGTTTCTCACATTCAACCACAGCGTCTATATACTCTTCTCCCCCTTCAACATCACCAAGGTGGATAAATACATCAATCTCGCCCGCTTCTTCCAATGCCCGGTCCAGATTGCCGTGTCTGCCATGTGTATCACTGACGATCAATATCCTCATTACATATCCTCACCGATTTTTTCTTTTAATATGTCTCTCATTGCACGAAGCGCTTTTCCTCTGTGGCTCAATTCATTTTTCTGCTCCGGCTTCATCTCTGCCGTCGTACAGCCGTACTCCGGCACATAAAAGATCGGATCATATCCGAAACCGTTATCTCCTGCCGCTTCCTCCGCAATCCTGCCCTCGATGGTCTTTCTGACAGTGGACACAGTTCCATCCGGAAATACGGCAGCAACTGCACATACAAACCTTGCCGTGCGCTCTTCATCCGGCACACCTTCCAGTCTGTCCAGCAGGATACGATTTTTTATATCATAAGAAGTGTCCTCACCGGCAAATCTCGCGGAATAAATTCCCGGCGCCTTATCCAGATAATCGATCTCAAGCCCGGAATCATCCGCAAGGACAATATCATTTGTCAGGACTCTGGCTACCGCTCTCGCCTTGATCTCCGCATTTTCTTCAAAGCTCATTCCGTCCTCGACAATATCAATGTCGACCCCTGCCTCTTTCATGGAAAGGATCTCCATTCCCAGATCCTTCAGGATCATCCGTATCTCTTTCATCTTATTTTCGTTACCTGTAGCAAATATAATTCTCTTTTTCATCTTCTCTGTATATCCTCTATTTCTTCTGTCTTGGCGGCCTTGGCCCTGAAAATTGATAAAAATAAGTTCTTATCATCCCGTTATAAATCTTCCTGTTCTTATCCGCTTTTCTGCCAAAATATCGCTGCGCATCTTCATAACTGGTGATCATATAAGCCGACCAGCTGTCCAGCTTCCGGAAAGCGTCGCCGAACTCCTTATAAATGCGCGGCAATGTCTCTTTTTCTTCCAGGCGTTCGCCATATGGCGGATTCGTGATGATAAACCCGTATTTTTTCGGATGGCTCAGATCTTTTACTTCTCTCTGCTGGAAATGGATCAGATGGCCGACTCCTGCTTTCTCTGCATTTCTGCGTGCCGTCCGCAGGACTTCGCCATCCGCATCGTATCCCTGTATATCTGTCTCGATATCGTCATCGATCATATCCTGTGCTTCGTTCACCGCCTCATACCAGCTCTTCTTCGGTATCAGGTTCGTCCATGACTCTGCCGTAAACGAACGGTTCATTCCCGGAGCAATATTAGCTGCCATCATTGCCGCCTCGATCGGAAATGTACCGCTCCCGCAGAACGGATCCACCAGAATCCGATCCTTCTTCCACGGCGTCAGCATGATCAGCGCGGCCGCAAGATTCTCAGCGATCGGTGCTTTTCCCGCCACCGGGCGGTATCCCCGTTTATGAAGCGAAGTACCGGTCGTATCCAGTCCGACAGTCACTATATCTTTCATCAGAAATACCCTGACCGGATACGAGGCCCCCGTCTCCGGGAACCATTGAATACGATATCTGGCCTTCAGTCGCTCCACCATTGCTTTCTTCATAATGGACTGAATATCCGACGGGCTGAACAGTCTGCTTTTCACAGAAGCCGCTTTCGTCACCCAGAATCTTCCATCCTGAGGTATGTAATCTTCCCACGGAATTTCTTTTGTTTTTTCAAACAGTTCCTCAAAAGTCTCTGCCCTGAAGCTCCCGACTTTCAACAGTATCCGTTCTGCAGTCCGCAGAAAAATATTCCCTCTGCAGACAGCATCCATCCCGCCGCTGAATGTAACTCTTCCGTCTTCAACCTGCACGATCTCATATCCGAGATCCTGAATTTCCCGTTTCAGGACAGACTCAAGACCGAAGTGACAGGGCGCGATCCATTCCATTTTATCCATGAACTTCTCCGTCCTTATATTTTGTCTGTATTCATATTACTATAAATCAGGGGCAGAGTAAAGTTGAACTTTCCCTGCCCCTCCCATCATTTTTCTGCTATTTTTGACTATAGGATCTGCCAGGATCAGTAACGGTCTGACTCATCATAGGCATCCATATCCCTGCCACAGTTTCTGCTGTCAGAAGTGTTGGAATATGAACTGTTGCTGTTCTTGTTGGAGTTCTTGTTCTTGCTCTGTGTGTTTCCATAAGAATTGCTGTTCTTTGCATTTTTGTTTGAATTGTTTGTATTACTATAGTTCTTTGCCATGAGTAATCCCTCCTGTTTTTTTAGTTCGTTGTTAGTATGTCTCATCCCTGTCTTTTTATTCCCTTCAGGCAAGTAATTTTCCCACACAGGCTGACGAATCGCCAAAATTTGCTTTTTTCAAAACTTTTTCTTGCTTTTTCCAATTCCGTATATTATACTCCCGTCTTTGACAGTTTAAGAAAGAAAAAATGGCTATATCCCTGATTTT
>CAMMSL010000011.1 GCA_946499505.1 uncultured Lachnoclostridium sp. | reverse complement strand
TTGTCTATTGTTCAGTTATCAAGGTTCCTGTCGTTCTCTCTCAAGCGACAGCTTTAATATTTTATCAAATCCGTTCCGCTTTGTCAAGAACTTTTTTATTTTTTTCTTTTGTTTTCGCTGTCTCTCGCGAGTCAGCTTAAATATAATACCATTCGTTTCTACTAATGTCAACCATTTTTTACAAGTTTTTTCAACTTTTTTCTCAGCTTCCACTCAGGCACTATATCTGGTACTTTTACATGATACCATCCACAACTTTGCTTTGAACATGCAAAAACTACTGGGGTTTTCCAGTAGTTTTCGCGGATAATACCAAACGGAGAAAGAGGGATTTGAACCCTCGCGCCGGTTTCCCGACCTACACCCTTAGCAGGGGCGCCTCTTCAGCCTCTTGAGTATTTCTCCTGATTCTGAATGCGACCGCAGTCATGTGATGCTGCAGCATTTTATTCAGTTCCGCACTAATAGTGCGAAATTTATTATACTAAATGAACTTTTCAATGTCAACGAAAATTTCAAAAATCTATCAAAAAACTTTCAATCGGCCGAAACAGTTACACATTTGCATCTATAACTTTTTGGATTCGCTCCTGCACAATTGCTGCTATCTCTGTTGTTTTCATATCTTTATACTCTTCATAGTACATTGGCTCAAGGAAATGCACCTGTACAGTCACCGGCCTGATCGTATTTGTGTCAAATGGTTTAAACGAATCTACAAGAGCCACTGGCACGATCGGGCATTGGGCCTTGGTTGCCGATTTGAAACTCCCCCCCTTAAAGGTACCGACATGGTTCCCATTCTTGGAGCGTGTACCTTCGGCAAAGATCAGATAATTTCTTCCTTTTTTTACTTCCTTTGTTACATTAATAATAATCTGCATCGCCTGCCGCACATCCTCACGGTCGATCATGTAGGCTTTCATGCACGCAAAAACCTGCTTTAAAAAAGGAATATTTGCGATTTCCTTTTTCGCCACCACCGAAAACGGTCTGGGTGAAGCTTCAATAATAGCCAGGACATCGTACAGGCCCTGATGATTAGGGAAAAACATAAATCCGTTTTTCTCCGGGAGATTTTCTACACCATGAACGTCAATATGAACGTTGCCTCCCCGATTGGCCCTGAGATCGATCCATTTAAGGAATGCATACATGTCCTCCTCAGTATATTTGTCCACGCGAGCAGCTCTGTAGCACAGACGGATCCAGCCGTACGGAACCATCAACAGATTTCGCAACACCATCATCAAAATACGTTTCATAATCGATATACTCCTCATTTCTTTGGTAGTCTCTGAGCGGCAAATATTTGCCCGTGCGAGCCCGGCAGCCGCCTGTCGGTCTTATCGCGCATAGAAATGCTCCCTTGCAGGGAGCATTTGCTTCACAGGCTGAATTCAACCTTTCGATTGGTCCTGTGATACTGATGGTATCTGACACCTGCAGCATCCATCATCCTCTTCGATGCCTGCACGCCCGCAGTGTCAGCATATTTATCACAGTCGTAGATAACCTCCCGGATTCCCGACTGTATAATAGCCTTCGCACATTCGTTGCACGGGAACAGTGTTACATACAGTTTTGCCCCGGCAAGGCTCCCCCCACTGTAATTCAATATCGCATTAAGCTCGCTGTGAGTGGAATATACATATTTCGTTTCCAGCGGATCTTCTCCCTCTCTCGCCCACGGAAATTCATCATCCGAACAGCCGATCGGGAACCCGTTATAACCCATGGATAATATCTTATTGTCCTGACTGACAATACAACATCCCACCTGCGTATTCGGATCTTTTGATCTCATCCCCGACAACATCGCAACCCCCATAAAATATTCATCCCACGACAGATAATCTGATCTTTTTCCCGACATATTCTTATCTCCTTCTGCAGTTTTTTAACTGCATAAGCATTACTCCGTATTACATCATCATCACTATTTTGTGCCAAATATACGATCCCCTGCATCGCCGAGCCCCGGAACGATATAGCCGTGGTCATTGAGTTTTTCATCCAGTGCGCCTATATAGATATCAACATCCGGATGCTCCTCCTGCATGCGTTTCACCCCTTCAGGAGCTGCCAGGATACAAAGGAAACGGATATGTTTCACGCCTTTTTCTTTCAGCATCCGTATTGCAGCCACACTGGATCCGCCTGTTGCCAGCATAGGGTCTACTACAAACACTTCTCTTTCGCCACAGTCTGCCGGCAGTTTACAGTAATACTCTACCGGTTCCAGCGTCTTAGGATCTCTGTAAAGACCGATATGTCCCACTTTTGCAGTCGGAATCAGCGACAGCATTCCGTCAACCATTCCCAAACCCGCGCGCAGGATCGGAACGATCGCCAGTTTTTTCCCCGCAAGAACTTTCCCAGTCATTTCAGCGATAGGCGTCTTGATGGCTACATCTTTTGTCTTAAGATCTCTTGTTGCCTCGTAGCACATAAGCTGGGCAATTTCTCCTATCACTTCACGAAATTCTTTCGTCCCTACGCTCTCCTGTCGGATATAGCTGATCTTATGCGCGATCAACGGATGATCCATCACTACTGTTCTTCCTGTCATTTTTCTTCCTCCATAAGTGAATTTAATTTATCTGCAAGTTTTTTAATCAGCTTGTCCAGCACTTCCAGACATTCTCCATATGCCGTCAGGGGCTTTCCGTACGGATCCGGGATTTCTGTGTCATCGCCAATGAATTCATTTAATGTAAACACATTATCCTGTTCGCCATACTCTGATAATATCTTTTCTTTCTGGCTTTCATCTATCGTCAGAACAAGAGTATCTTCCTGGATGTCCTCGCCGTCAAACTGAAGTGAACTGTGATCTGCCAGCGTCATCTGAGCACTTTTCATGATCGCCTCAGCTTTCTGATTAGCCGGTTCAGGGAAAAGCACTACGATTCCTCTGGAATTGATCACATATTCCTGCTTCAGATCGCAGTGTCTTAAAAGCTCTGCCGCCATAGGACCGCGTGCGGAATCCGTCCCGCTTACAAAAGTTACTTTTCTGTATTTCTGGAGTTTCACGATCTCGGAAGCCGGTATCCTGAGATGGCCGGCAGCTTTTTCCAGTCTGTTCATGATCGCAGTACCTATCCCCTGCACAGCAAAGGATTCGCTGTAGATCGTATCCACATTTTCATCGTCGAATTCACGGAGAACACTGTAAAGATTGCGCGCAATTGTCTTTTCATTCTCTCTTGTACCGATATTCTTAACAATTCCGTGATTATAAAAAGGAACTGTCTCACTGGTTGCAATAATTCCTATCGGCTGTCCCTTCCTGTCAGCCTCATAGGCGATCTGGCGTATCGCAAGAATTTCCTCACGCAGATCTCCTTCTACTATTATCAATTTTGCTTTTGGTGCATAATGCCTGTATTTCATCCCGGGTGCTTTGGGAGCCTGTGTACTGTCCTCGCTCAAAAGAGTTTTATCTACATCCACCGGGCCTATTACTTTTTCAAACATTTCCGCGGTGATTGCCCCCGGCCTCAGAATCATAGGCGGAGAAACCGTCATATCCAGTATCGTAGACTCCAATCCGATATCAACGGTTCCCCCGTCGAGGATCATGTCTATTTTCCCGGACAGGTCTTCTTCCACATGCTGAGCAGTCGTCGGGCTCGGCCGGCCGGATGTATTTGCGCTTGGCGCCGATACAAATCCACCCGCCGCACGGATCAGCGCCTGCGCCACCGGATCGACAGGCATTCGCACTGCGACTGTATCCAGGCCACCTGTAGTACCATAAGGCACCACATCGCTCTTTTCAAATATCATTGTCAGCGGTCCGGGCCAGAAATGCGCTGCAAGCATATCCGTCTCCGGCGGAATATTTACCGCTATCTTTTTCAGGTCTTCATAATCCGCAATATGGACAATAAGCGGATTGTCAGAAGGTCTTCCTTTCGCCTCATACGTCTTTCTGGCAGCTTCTTCCTGCAGAGCATCAGCCCCAAGACCATAGACAGTTTCTGTCGGGAATGCCACCAGCTTTCCCTCTCGAAGAAGGGCTCCTGCCTCTTCAATAATTTTTTCATCTATTTGATTTTTATCTATTTTTCTGATTTTTGTCTCCATAAAATTCATTATACCATTATTCGTATTAAAAAAAAACTTAATCTATGTATTTTTTTATTCCCTCAGAGACAGCTCCTGCCACCGTATCCTGATATTCATCACTGATCAACAGTTCTTCCTCTTCCACATTACTTAAGAACCCGCATTCCACAATCACAACCGGAACCTCCGCATTCTTTAATATATAGTAGGAACTATTCCCTTTTGCTTCCCTTGAATATACCGGATCGATCCGGTTAAGTTCTTCCTGCAGTATCCTTGCGGCTGACCGGCCCGCATCCGAATCTGTATAATAAAACACCTGAGGCCCTCTCACTTCTGCTCCTTCGTAGCTATTCTGGTGGATACTCACTGCCAGGACAGGATGTTTCTCATTCATGATCCTGACTCGTTCTTTCAGATCAGCCTTCTGTGTATCCCCTAATCTATCGTTATCACTTCTGGTCATAACTACTGAAATGCCATCCTCTGTAAGTAATTTTTTTATTTTTAAAGATATCTTTAGATTTATTTCTTTCTCCTCTGCACCATTTACTCCCATTTTCCCGACATCAATACCGCCATGTCCCGCATCCAGCACGATCAGCGTCCCGGATCCGGAAACAGAGCCTGCCGTTTCTCTCCCGTTTAAAATGCCCGCTTTTAATTGTTCTCCTGCTTTATAGCAGATAATAAGCAGAGCCAGCAGACATCCGATCACTGCTATAATCCTCAACTTTTCGCGCAATAAAAAACATCCCCTTTTCCGCATATATTAAATATATATGCAGAAAGGGGATGTCTCTTTCTGAAGTATATGACTAATTTACATACTGAAGGATCAAATCCCATACGCCAGAGTCTTCCATACCAAGGCTCCACTCTGCAACGCCTGCCAGATTATTTGACTTGATAACTTTCAACTTCTCTTCCAGAGACTGATCATCCTCCAGCCAAATCTTGTAAGTGCCGCCATCAGCTTCCCACTCCGCGTAATTCTGCATGGTTTCTTCATCCCACTGTGGTTGTACACCTGCATCTTTCACCACCTGTGCCGCTTCCGACATACCGTAAGCCGAGCTGGTCACTTTGTCCGGATAAGATGCCGCTTCTGTTCCGGCTTCCTCTGCAATCTCCTCTTCCGTCTTCGGGGTCTCAAACCAAAGTCTGGTAAAGAACGGTACTCCGGCGATCAGTTTCTCAGCGGGCACAGATTCAAGTGCATCTGTAATCCCATTCTTAAGATAGCTGATCGATGCGACCGAGCCTGCCTCATAGGAACCTTCCGTGTGCTCATCATATCCCATGATCACCACATAATCAGCCACTGTACCCTGTTCTTCTATGTCGTAGTGTTCATTATACGGCTGGGGTACATAATTATCCACCGAGAGTACCAACCCATTCTGCCTGCATCTGACAGACAATTCACGCACAAACTGTATATAATGTTCTCCGCATTCCGTTGACACCAGCTCAAAGTCCAGGTTAATTCCATCGATGCCGGTCTCGATTGCGTTTGCGATCACCTGATTAATGATCTTGGTACGTTTTGATGTATAACTGAGTACATCATACGTCTCATCATAGGAATTTATTCCGCCATGAAAGTCCCGAAGCACAGCCCAGACTTCCAGGTTAGACTGATGTGCATAATTTACGTAATCCGCATCAGCAAGAGAAGATATATTTCCCTCGGTATCCGCAAGATTAAACCACGTCGGGGCAATCGTTGTCAATCCTTTTGTCCCTGCGATCGTCTCAAGTATATAACTGTTCGCATCCGAATTGGATACATTATGCCATGCCATATTGACTGTATAATCTTTGGAAATATTAGTGTAAACCGGTTTCTCAAACTCACGGGATGTCGTCTCTGTGGTAATATCACTCAATGTACTTGTCTTTACATAGCCGATAAAACCGTCCTCTGTGCCGACTTTCATCCAATCATTTTCGTCTTCCAGCACAACAACCTTACTATTCTTCGATATTTCTGTAAGGATAGGACTTTTTACACCGCCCTGATAGCGTACCTGTGTATCACGTTTAATCTCAGCAGTCTGTATCTCGCCCCATTCCGATGTGATCACGGCTCTGCCGGGATTGTCATACACTTCGTATTCCATATTGGTATACTCCTGGATGAACGGGAGTGCAATATATGCCGTTCTGCCCTCTGTTTTCAGGATGGTATAATCCACGCTCTTCGTTTCTGTCAATTCCGTATATTCGCTGTTTCCGACTTCTACCGAGACATTTCCGTCAGGAAGCGTATACAGCAGGATATTCTCATTCGGATCCCAGTAAAATCGCTTATTGATCCGGTCTCTGACAACAGAATATTCTATATAATACTGCCCGTCGTAAACTTTTCCCGCCGCAGGTGCAGTTTCCGAATCCTCTGCCTGTGTGTCCGAATCTTCTCTGACAACTTCATTATTGACCACAACCGCGATCTCGTCTTCCTGGTCCAGCCCATAATATTGTTCCAGATCAGCTTTCTCATTTGATGCACCGTATCTCTGCCAGATCAAAAATCCTCCGATCGCCGCAAAAATCAATATTATAAATATAATCCATCTTATGACCGCATTTCGCCGTCTTCTTCTGGCTCTTCTGCTTCTCTTTCTCTGTCCCGGTCTTCCCGGCCGACTCCGACCGGATCCGTTGCCTGACGGTCCGTGGGCGTATCTGTCAGGACGCTTCCTTCGCGGGGTATCTGCTCCGGTCCGCATTCTGCCTGCGTCCCTTCTTTCTCTTTCGTCCATGCCGTACCTCCTACCAGCTATTATACTGCGCAATCATTATACCACATACGCAGAAAAGGAAGCGGCGCACAGCGCCATTTGCTTTTCAAGCCGTGGGTTGCCGATATAATCCCTGTGCAGCAGGGCGAAGCAATCGTATTGCTTCAGATTGTGCCTTGCGCAATCATTATATCACATTTTCTCTATGCGTCATTAATAATTTACCTGTTTAAGGAGATTTTAAAACAATTCTGCGAAAATACACTTTATTTTTCATCTGTCCGACGGATCAAGGGGTATTTCCCGCCTGTTGAGAATCATTGATATCTGTAAATACAAGCGCTTCAATATTCCCATCCCTGCTCAGGACATAGTCCCGCATATATGTGCCCTCTTCTTTTGTCATATAAGCCGTCACGATCTGAAGGGGACTTGCATGATATCCGTCAATTGAAATATCAATCCCTTTCTGTTCATATTTTTCCAGCTCAGCAAACAAATCTCTGTAAACTGTTTCGTTCATTTTCATCTGTTGTATACTCCTTCTTTCGTTCGGACTGCAATAAATAATGTAGATCGCTCAGATTACCATAAGAAAGCATTGTGACACACTGTCGGCATACTGAATCCGCAAAAGACAGCAGAGTCCGCAACGAAGCTCATCATCTTTAGATCATCTTTCCTGTCCCATGAGATAATTGCCAGGACTTCCGGCATTTGATCTGAAATAACAGAAAATAACAGAAATGTAGTGTCTGCCCTCCTTTCCCATATATTTATTTATCGACGATGCCGTCTTTTGTAAGTGCCATTATATGAGCGATGCAGATTATTTTCAATGTGTTTATTGTTCATAACCACTGTGAATTTGTTGATAAGTCTCTGATCAGATATTTTTCTTTACATTGCCATATTTTTTGTATATACTAATCGTGAGAATATGTATCTAAATCTATTTGATGTGCATATTATCTTATATAGTATAAGGATGTGATTATATGAAGATTGAGAAACTCAATGAAAATCAGATTCGTTGTACGTTGACACATGCTGATCTGGCAGCGCGCCACCTTAAACTGAGCGAGCTTGCCTATGGCACTGAGAAAGCAAAATCTTTATTTCGTGATATGATGCAGCAGGCTTCTTTTGATTTTGGATTTGAAGCGGAAAATATACCGCTGATGATAGAAGCTATTCCGTCCTCCTCTGATTCAATTGTTCTGATCATAACAAAAGTGGAGGATCCCGAAGAACTTGACACTCGTTTTTCCAGATTCACCCCTTCAGGCGAGAGTGATCCTCTTAATATAGAAGCTCTTGAAAAACTGGAAGGAGCCGATGAATTCTTCAACCTCTTAAATAAGGTAAAAGAAGCTGCCGCGGGAACCAGGACCAGTGAAAAAGAAAGCGAAGAAAGGCCGACAGCCCCCGCATTTTCTGTACGCCTGTTTTCCTTTGGCTCTCTGGACGGAGTGATCCAGGCTGCCCGCCTGATCGCGCCGGCATACAAAGGTGCCAATACATTATATAAGGATGAAACAGAAGACATCTTTCTATTGGCTCTTGCGCCGTCAGAGCATTCAACCAACGAATTCAACAAGATTTGCAATATGCTTTCAGAATATGGTACGCCTGAAAAGGCTGACTCTACTGTGCTTGCATTTCTTGAGGAGCACTGTGATATCATCATCTCAGCAGACGCCGTACAAAAATTATCCACACTGTAAGGGTAATAAAAAACCCCGGAGCTCGATATCCTTCAAACGGATATCACAAGCTTCGGGGCTTTCGTTTTTAACTGTTTATTTCTGTGCTGCTGTCATAGCCGCATTGATCTTCTCTACAAGAAGTGCACTGTCAATGCCATGTACCATAGCTGCTTCCTCGAGTGTCTCCATCTGAGATGCCGGGCATCCGAGGCAGTGCATTCCAATCTCCATCAGGATTGGTGCTGATTCCGGAAAAATGTTGAGAAGTTCTCCGATTTTTGTATCTTTAGAAACCTGTGCCATTTCTATTTCCTCCTTAATTAATTGAATTTCTTCAGTGGTTCTTATTATAATCCCTGTTAATTAAATTATCAACCGTAATTTCTATGTTTATGCAGCAAGTTTGTTCTGAATTTTCTGACATGTTTCTCCCATATTTTTTGTTTTTTTGAATACTTAAAAGTCAAGAATGAAACCGATTTTTTTCGACAAATTTACATTTTCATAACAACTCACCAAAACGTCCGTTCTTTTTTTGCTCCCGAGTAATTCACCAAAAACATATGTTTTTGTGTGGATAATGTGGATAACTTCGTGGAAAACTTTACTTTTTCCACGTTTTTCATTGTTTTGAGTGTGGATAAGTTGAAAACTTTTCAAATTTCAATTTCGACGTATTTTTACAAATAAAAACATTTTTGTGCATTTTGCTTATTTTACCGACATAAATGTCGAAAACGGGAAAACTGCATTTTCACTAAAATACAATCTTCCCGTTCCTATCATAATAGATTCTCGTTTTGTACAACATCCGGCTCAGAGGACGCGTCTGACCGCATATATATTTGTATATGTCGCGCTGCAGATGCAAATCCCTTTATCTGAATTCAGAGCATTTACTATATTGCCATCTCCCATATAGAGACCTACATGACTACAATCACCATACAGGATCAAATCTCCCGGCTGCGCTTCCTCATAACTTACAGAATATCCTGAATTAACCATATCATATGTGGTCCTCGGAAGGCTGATTCCAAAATGTGCGTATACCGACTGGACGAAGCCGGAACAGTCAGCACCATTTGTAAGGCTTGTCCCGCCCCACACATATGGATTGCCTACAAACTGGCAGGCATAATCGATCACCGCCTGTCCTGACACTCCCGTGGTGCTCACTGAAGCTGCTGACGCCTCAGCAGCTTCTTTTTCTGCCGCTTCCTGCTCTTTTCGTTCCTCTTCCGCCTTTTCTTCTGCGACTCGCTTCTCTTCTTCCTCTTTTGTCTCCCCGTAGGAATAAGAAGTTTGTTCAGTCACGTATTCTCCTGACACCCAGCCGTCAATATCACCAACCTTCACGGGATACCAGCCATCCACCGGTTCGCCGGTTACCTGATACTGTTCGCCCTGGTCAATCTGTGTCAATACCGGGGTATCCGTTCCCTGTCCTTCTCGGACATTGAGACCCCGGGCAGTAACCGTGACTGTATTATTTTCGTATTCTTCCGCATGCTGTTCTGCTTCACCGCCTGTGATAAGCGTATCTGCAGGGACATATCCCTCGGCTGATCCGGAACGGATCTTCGTCCAGCCATCCAGATATTCCAGCACCTGAGCCGCCGAATCTTTATAAAGCTTTCCGACCCAGTCGCTGTCCTCATCCGGGGCACTTCTAATATAGGTGAAATCTCCTGTATCAGAAAATGCCATATTCAAATACTCTCCCTCGTCTGTTGGCACCAGATAGAGATTAATATTGTCTTTTACTTCTGTCTCATAACATTCTTCCAGTACCGATTCGATCCCTGACGCCTGTATGAACGGCTGCTCTTCTGTCTCTTCAGCCGCTGATACCTGCATCACACTCCCCGGGATCATGATCATTCCTGCCATAGCAGAAAAGACCACTTTTTGCGTGATGTGTGTTTTACCCATATAAAACCTCCTTGATATCTGTGTCTTTATCTTTTGTAGGAAGTTCTAAATGTTACACATTTGTTAATTTTGTTACGTTAATATTATATCAAGCCGATATACATATGTCAACTTATTTTCCTGCTTTTTCATCTACATACATCGACATCCTCCTCTATCTTTTCTGTTATATTATATCCGTTTTCATATTTTTCTTAATTATTTTGTAATATTTTGATATAGATATACTTACCTATTAAAGAGTTTATAAAACTATAAGATTTAATTTTATTTTTTTCATAATAACAGTTGACAAGCATTCAAATATGTATTATATTCTAATTACAGTAATCGTTATCATTATTATATTAATAACGGTTCTCATTTAGCAATGAAAGGGGGATTCCCATTGGCAGCTTTGAAGTATAGTAGACAACGAGAATCCATCAAACATTTCCTGATGACAACCAAAGAACACCCTACAGCCGATGAGGTTTATATGCACGTGAAGAAAGATTTTCCGAACATCAGTCTCGGAACTGTGTATAGAAATTTAAATCTACTGACGGATATCGGTGAAGCAATCAAGATTTCAACACCTGACGGCGGAGATCGGTTTGATGGAAGAACAGAACCGCACAATCATTTTTTGTGTACCAGGTGCGGACGATTACTGGATCTGGAGCTCGATATGAAAAGCATTGAAGAAGTCAACCGTCTGGCGGCGGAAAATTTTGACGGGCTGATCGAGTCAAGTTCTACATTATTTTATGGTGAATGCAGTGACTGCATTAAAAAGTCTTAACAATATTATTTTTCTAAGAAAAGGAGACAGAAATTATGAAAAAATGGGTATGTACAGTATGTGGTTATGTTTATGAAGGAGAAGCTGCACCGGCTGAATGTCCGGTATGCCATGCACCGGCTGAGAAATTTCAGGAGCAGTCAGGAGAGATGACATGGGCTGCTGAGCACGTTGTAGGTGTTGCTCAGGGCGTAAGCGAGGACATCCTTGCAGATCTGAGAGCAAACTTCGAGGGCGAGTGCTCTGAGGTTGGTATGTATCTTGCAATGGCAAGAGTTGCTCACAGAGAGGGATATCCGGAGATCGGACTCTACTGGGAGAAAGCTGCTTACGAAGAGGCTGAGCACGCTGCTAAATTTGCTGAACTGCTCGGCGAAGTCGTAACAGACAGCACAAAGAAGAACCTTGAGATGCGTGTAGAGGCTGAAAATGGTGCTACAGCTGGTAAATTTGACCTTGCAAAACGTGCTAAAGCTGCTAACCTTGATGCAATCCACGACACAGTTCATGAGATGGCAAGAGACGAGGCTCGTCACGGAAAAGCATTTGCAGGACTTCTGAAGAGATACTTCGGCTAATCCGGAAATATAATTACAACTGTAGAATAAGTAACATATAAAACATTAGACTGCCTTTGGAGATTCCGGCAACAGCAGATTGTTGCAAATTAAATACTCTATTCAGAGGCAGTCTTTTTCTAACTAAAAGTAATCCAATAACAGATCAAAAAAGGAGCGGTAAATTATGTCAAAATATGCAGGAACCAAAACAGAACAGAACCTGATGGAAGCTTTTTCAGGTGAATCACAGGCACGCAACAAATATACATACTATGCATCTGCTGCAAGAAAAGCAGGATTCGTCCAGATGGCTAATATCTTCGAAGAGACTGCAAACCAGGAGAAAGAGCACGCAAAAATGTGGTTTAAAGAATTCCACGGCATCGGAAATGTCGAGGAAAACCTTGCAGATGCCGCTGCAGGCGAGAATTATGAATGGACAGATATGTACAAACGTATGGCTGAAGAAGCTGAAGCTGAAGGTTTTGCTGAACTGGCTGCAAAATTCCGCGGCGTAGCCCAGGTAGAAGCTGCTCACGAAAAACGTTACCAGAAACTGCTCGACCACTACCGTGAAGGGAAAACATTCAAAGACGAGGCTCCGCTTGGCTGGAAGTGCAACAACTGCGGATATATTTATGAAGGAGACGAAGCCCCGGAAGTTTGCCCGGTATGCGCACATCCGAAGGCTTACTTTGAGAGAAAGGCTGAGAATTACTAAAATTTCGATTTTTCGGCCTGAATGCCAATAGGATAAAGTCCGAAAACAGACGGAGATGAGGCAATGAAATACTTTTAAGATAACCGCCATGTGCTTCAGGCTCCGCTACATAATCTAAGAAAAATTAAAGGGACTGGAATCTGATTAGATGCAAAGCCGCAAAATGGATAACTCACCTTTGGCTCGAACAATCCATTTTGCGGCTTAACATCAGATTCCAATCCCTTAACTTTTTCTGACAGATTATTTCGAAGTCCCTTCCTCACATACCAGTCATCTCTTTAAAGTCTTTCGATGCCTCGTCTCCATCTGTTTCTGTTTTATCAGAGTCGGCAGCCAGTCCGACAAATATGAAAGCTAAAGAAACCGGTTAAAAGGGTAAATAATAGAGAAGAAGTTATTTATTGGCCTGGCGGAGAACCGTTTCCGGTTATGGAGATTTCTGGTTCCGCTTGTTCGTCTTATATCTGCAGAGAACATCCCGTGTCAAGCCTGCGAAGCACCTGTTTACAGGCAAGGGCTTGACACGGGATATTCCTGCAGATGAATATTATTCAAGCGGACCAGAAATTAATGCGGTTCGAATTCGAACCGGAAGCTCAACAAATCCTAAATCAGCCAAAAAAATAAGATCATAGTCGGGGAAGTCGCTTCTTCTACCCGTTTGCATGAGAATTTTCGGACTGGGAAAGAAAGCAGCCGGGAGGCAGGTATTGCGTACGCACCGTTACGCTGCGACCGAATGAAAATGTGTACGTTAGCAATACCTGCCTCCCGGCGGATACTTTATCAGACTGAAAAATCGAAATTTTACTTTAGAACGGCCCATACCCGATTCCGTATGCGATCATGACGAGCACGAACGCGCTGACGATAAATCCGAGGTATATCTTCCAGCAGAATTTGATCCACGAACCGTAATCCACACCGCACATGGACAGCTGGACGAGGGAGCTTCCCGGCCAGAAGCTGTTTGTGATACCATCGCCGTACTGATAAGTGAGCACGAGCACCTGCTGGTTGATGTTCAGTATCTTTCCAAGCGGCTGCAGGATCGGCATGACAATGACAGCCTTTCCACTTCCCGAAACCACAAGGAAGTTGAACAATGTCACAAAGACAAAGATGATGAGGAGCGCGAGGATGGCACTTCTGTTCTCTAGAAGCTGCGACATGCCGTGGACAATCGTATCCATGATGCACGCCTGATTCATCAGCACTACAACTGACTGGGCAAGTCCTACCGCGAAAGCTGCCGCGAATACACGAACAGCTCCTTTACAGAAAAGCTGGCATGCTTCGCTCGGTCCAATCTTGAAGATAATGGAGAGCAGAATTCCCATGATCACATAGATTGCCGCGATCTGCGGGAATGACCATCCAAGTCTGATGCAGCCGAATCCCTGTACAATGATGATTCCAAGGAACACGAGAAGTCCAAGAGCTCTTCTGACATTCATCTCTTCCATACCCTCTGTATGGTCTTCCTGTTTCTGGTTCATATATTCTTCGCTCATCAGACTGAGCGCAGGATTTTTCTTGATCTTGCGACAGTATGTATATAATCCGATCAGGCCGATGATATAGAATACAACAAGCCCGACTGCCCGGAAACCAATGCCGGAAAACAGTGGAAGTCCTACGATCTGCTGTGCCACTCCGGTCGTAAATGTATTCATCAGTCCGGATGTAAATCCAACTGTACTTCCCACAATGGCGAGCGCCGTTCCCACCATACGGTCATATCCCAGCGCAAATCCGATAGTCACTGCAAGAGGATAAAACGGATAAGCCGCCTCTCCGTATCCGAGCACTCCGAACACGACAAAAATCGTGTAGAAAATACATACAACGGAAAATTCTTTTCCTTTTGTCTTTTTCAGGATCATATTGATCCCGGCGCCAAACGCTCCGCTGACTTCCAACAGGTAGATAACACCGGAACTGATAAAGAGCGTGCCCATGATCGTCGCGCCATTGACAAAGCCGGTATAGATGGCTTCAAAATAATCCATAAATGTAATAGGCGTCTCATTTGCCACGTACTGAAATGTATCCGGATCGATCACGGTGATCCCTGCGGCGTCCTCAATCCGTTCATATGATCCGCTGGGAATCAAATAAGAGAGAAGGACAACAAACAGCATGATAACAAGTAATATAATGAAGACATGAGGCATGTGAAAGCCTTTCTTCTGTGTTTTTCCGTTCATTTTTAATGGTTCTCCTTTCCATGTTCCTCAAGCCATGTAACCGCCACATTTGCATGGACAGCTGCCCCGAGAGGCAGCACTTCTTCGTCCAGTATCATCTTCGGGCTGTGAAGCGGTGCATTGCCCGGCTTTCCCGCGCCGATAAATGCAAACATGCCCGGAACTTCGGTTGTCACATATCCAAAATCTTCCGTTCCTGTCATTGGCGGAATCTGATATACTTTCTCTTCTCCGACAACCTCCCCGATATGCGGAACAACTTCTCTGCACAGTTCTTCATTTGAAAATGTGCAGGGCGTGTGGAATATCGTCAGATCATAGTCACCGTTCCACGCTTTTACGTAGTGGTCGATCACCTCGGGAATACGCTTTTTTAAATGCTCTGCCGCCTCTACATCCAGCGTGCGAAGTCCGATGTGGAGCTCCGCCTCATCCGGAATAATATTGACTGCTGTACCGCCCTTTGCCACACCGCAGGTCAGGGCCACCATTGCCGCGGGATCTGCTTCTCGTGTTGCCAGCAGATTGACTGCCTGATAAACCTGATTCATGATCATCAGCGGATCCGTACAGAGCTGAGGCTGGGAACTGTGTCCTCCCCTTCCGTGAATCTTCAAGATAAGGGAATCCAGAGAAGCGGAATTTACCCCTACCGCATAGCCGACCTTTCCGGTATCATCTGTAGGCTGGACATGCAGTCCGAACGCTGCATTTACCTGTGGATCCTGAAGAGCTCCGTTTTCTACCATAACACGCGCGCCCGCTCCGGTCTCCTCTCCCGGCTGGAACATGAGCTTTACGGACCCCTTCAACTCGCTTTCCATATCCTTTAAGATCTGTGCAGCTCCAAGAAGCATGGCTGCATGGCTGTCATGTCCGCACATATGGCCTGCTCCATTACACGATTTATACTCCAGATCATTATCCTCTCTGACCGGAAGTGCATCCATGTCTGCTCTTAGAAGGATACACGGACTCCCGTGTCCAATCACTGCAGTCACCCCTGTCTCCTTTTCCATCCTTGGAAATCCTGCTTCCACAAAATCGTCTGTCATTTTAGCCGGGAGCGGGCCTCCGCAGTCTTTCCACGGAATCCCCATCTCGTCCAGACGTTTTTTGATGTATGCACTCGTCTGTGGCAGATCCGTTCCGATCTCCGGGATCTGATGCAGACATCTTCTGTCTTGTGTGATCTGATCCCGTAATTCATATGCTCGCTTCTTTATCTCTTCCGCCGATATCTCCATTATCTTATCTTATGCCCCTTTCCGCCTTCTTCAAATATCTTCTTATAAAACGAAAAAACTCCGGACATCTTCTTGTTCCAGCCTCGGAGTCATCTGTTCATAATTATAATATCTGTTTGCATAAATATTCTATATGCTAACATTTTTTATTTCATTTTACAAGGTTTTTAAAGATTTTTCCTGACAAAAACAGGCCATTCTGCTATCATAGACACTAAAGGAGTGTAAAACAGCATGAAAAAATCTGAAAAACATATTTTTATTAATGGAAAAATATTTACATCAGATGACAGCTGTCCTTACGCGGACACTATGGTTGTCGAAGGAGGACGCATCATCTGGATCGGAACAGAATCCGACATGCCAAAAGAATATGCAGAAATAATTTCAGGCCGGTCATACACACAGGATGGAGTTTCTTCAGTGACTGACCTGAAGGGCAGACGCGTGATCCCCGGATTTGTGGACGCCCATATGCATCCGGTCATGCTTGCGGATTTCCGCAAGAAGATCACGGCGATGCCGCCGGAGATCAATTCTATAGAAGATCTTGTCGAGGCAGTCAGAGAACGCCGCGGACAACAGACAGCCGGAGAATGGATCGAAGGATGGGGCTATGATGAGCAGGGACTTCTCGAGAAGCGTTCTCCCACCCGCTATGATCTGGACCGGGGATGCAGTGATTCCCCTGTGTCCATTATGCGTACATGCGCACATATCCGCTGCGTCAACAGCATGGCACTCAGACTGGCAGGCATTGACAGAAATACACCGGATCCGCCGGGCGGAGAGATCGAGAGAGACGAAAACGGCGAACCTACCGGAGTACTGAAAGAAAACGCCCGCAATCTGATCGCACCACTGCTGCCTCAAGAATCTGTAGAACAGCACGTGGACAACCTTCTAGAATTGGGCGGGGTACTCACCTCTCAGGGTATTACTACAATCTGCGATATGGGTAATCTCGATGAAAGCGATAATATTCCGGTCTATGAGGCTGCCGCGAAACGGGGCTTCCACCAGAGAGTCGGCGTTTATTATATGTGGGATTTCTTCGCAGATAATAAAGATTTCCGGATTCCGCCGGAGAGATTTGACCGGAACCGGCAGATTTTTGCCGCAGGACTGAAACTTATCGGCGACGGCAGCATTTCCGGAAGGACAGCATGGATGAACCGCCCTTATTATGGCTCTGAAGATGAGTATGGCATATCCGTGTGCAACGATCACCTTGTTGAGACCGCTGTCGCTTTCTGTAAGGAAAACCACTGCCAGTTATCCATGCATGCCATGGGCACAAGAGCTATTTCAAGAATGATAGACCGGGCATGTCTGGAAGATCCGTGGACATCCCCGGACATTCCGTATGTGAGGGTAGAACACGTTACCGATCCGTCAGAAGAAAGCATCAGGAAAGCGGCAGAACACGGAATCTCCTTTGTCTCCCAGCCGATCTTCCCCTACGCTGAGAGCAAAAGTTATCTCACCAATCTGGGCGCAGAATGGATGAAGCAGTGCTATCCGTATAAGAAAATGCTGGATGCGGGTGTAACTCTGGGATTCTCCACAGACGCCCCGGCCACATTCTGGTCGGATCCGTCCGATCCTTTCCCAGGGCTTAAACTTGCCGTCACTCGTACCGCTGCAGACGGAACAGACTGCGGCAAGGATCAGGCAGTCGACATCGCCACCGCAGTAAAATTATATACAAAGGGAGCCGCGCTTGCAGCCGGTTTTCCTGATACAGGAATACTGAAGTCCGGGTATCATGCAGATTTTGCCGTGCTGAGCGACGATATCCTGAATATTCCTGCCGAAGATATTGATAAAGTCAAAGTAGTACAGACTTATATCGGCGGCAGATGTGTCTATGAGCGGTAAGCAGCCCGCCGCTTCATAATCGCAGCAGCCTGTATATTCTGATAAAAAGTATCATCAGACAAGGCATACAACAAGATAAAACAAAAGAGAGGAATGATATCATATGTTTCATTTACCAGAATACCGGGAACCGGATTTTACCAAAGAAAAATTTGTAAACGCGCCGGATGCGAAATGGGAGGAAGTGACAATCAAAGGCGTCGCGCCGGAAAACTATCACAGCACCTCCATGTATCCGGAATATTTTAAGATAGACGGCAAATGGATTCTCGCAAAAGAAAGCCGTATGGACTCCAGCGTTGTGATCGGAAACGACGGGGAATTAAAGGTAGTGGAGAACCGCAATCTGGAGATTGGGGACAAAGTCATTCTCGGCCGCTCGGAAAATGCGGAAGAGGGAATCTATCTGCATTCCACCGGATTTGAGGATCCTGCCGAAGCAAACGACGATCAGTTTGTCTTCCGTCAGGGAAGAAGCCGCGAGACTTCTTTTGCCAGAGATTATGACCGTCTGTTCGAGCTTTTAAAATATGAAAAAGAACACGGAAACATCCTGTGGGTCATGGGCCCGGCATTTTCCTTTGATGCGGATGCCCGCCGCGCGATGCAGGTTATGGTGGAAAACGGCTATGTAGACGGACTGATGGCCGGAAACGCGCTGGCCACTCACGATCTTGAAGGCTCCATGTTCCACACTGCACTCGGACAGGATATCTACACACAGAAATCCCAGCCGAACGGTCACTACAACCATCTGGATGTCATCAACCGAGTAAGAAAAAGCGGTTCTATCGCGCAGTTTATCGATGACTACAAAATCGACAACGGAATTATGTACAGCTGTGTGAAGCACGATGTTCCGTTTGTCCTCACAGGATCGATCCGTGACGACGGTCCTCTTCCGGAAGTGATCGGAAATGCATACGAAGGCCAGACGGCAATGAGAAATATGGTTAAGAAATCAACAACCGTAATCTGCCTCGCAACCATGCTGCACACCATTGCTACCGGAAATATGACCCCGTCCTACCGCGTGCTTGAAGACGGTACGGTACGGCCGGTTTTCCTGTATACAGTGGACGCCGATGAATTCGTAGTAAACAAGCTTCTGGACCGCGGAAGTCTTGCCGCGGCAACAATTGTCACAAATGTACAGGACTTTATTATGATCGTTGCCAAGGGGCTTGGACTTTTATAATCCTTGATCAAAATTTTGTTTCAAACAAAAAACGGATGACCGGATCTGTACCGCCTACTGCGGATCAGATCCGATCATCCGTTTTTTCTGTTCCCGTGTCATCTGCTTGATGGCCCACTCCCGGCTCATTGCCTCTTCCTTTGTCTGAAATTGCTCATAATAGACAAGCACCACCGGCCTCCGGTATTTTGTATACTTTGCTCCCTTCCCGTCATTGTGCGCTTTGATACGCTTCTCCAGATCATTCGTCCATCCGGTATAAAGGGAACCGTCACTGCATTCAACAATATATGTATAATTCATAAACAACACCAAAGTTATTCTATTCCATTTCACATGATTTGGCAATGGAAACTGCGATTTTCCGGACTGATAAAGTATTCGCCGGGAGACAGGTACTGCTAACGCACACAATACCTGCCTCCCGGCTGCTTATCAGATGATTTTCTGCTTCTGAATCGGTACAAAAGTTTAATTTTTCTACTCCATAAAGTTCATCGGATCCACCGGCTCGCCGTCTTTGAGTACTTCAAAGTAAAGATTCGGCCCTTCTACGCTGTAGTATTTTGTAGGTTCGCTCAATGTACCAAGAGCTTCGCCGGCTCCGACATAATCGCCGACAGCCACAGATACATCACTGAGCTGCCCGTACACGGCACTGTATCCATTTCCCATATCAAGGGTAACCGTAGTTCCGGTCTGTGCCGTATCCTCAATATTGGTCGCGATCCCTGCTGCCGATGCACCGATCGTCTCCCCTACTTCTCCACTGATGATCATCGCCGGATTATATTTATACTGTTCCAATGTCTGAAAGAACACTGTCTGATCCATACTGTAATTCATGATCACAGCACCACTGGCCGGCCACGCAAGAGTACTGTCCTCGCTGAACCATACACCCGATGTATCTCCGGCTGCCGATGCTGTGCTATTATCTGTCCCGTTACTTCCGCCTGATGTATCACTCTGAGAGTCTTCAGTTTTTTCATTTTCCTCTGCCGGTTGGCTCTGAAGTCCGCTCTCCGTATCCCCTGCTGCGCCATTGTCTGATTCCGGCAGGATGATATCGTCTGTTGTTGTCTCTTCTGTACTATCTTCCGTATTCATATCTTCTGTAAGTTTTTCTGCCTGTTCCTCGGCTTTTGCCATCTGCTCATCAATATCCTTCTGATAGTTGCTGAACGTATATGCCCCAACCAGTGCTATTACAGCTACAAAGCAGATCACAATGCCGACGGCAGCGCCTTTTCCCTTCAGGAAAGACGGTCTTTCATTCTTATTCATTGTCATCACCTCTGGCTATATTTTTGCCAGAAAGTAAATGTATTATTCTGTATATTTCAAAAGATTATCATAAAATCCTGCGGGCACAGCTCAGAATAAACCTGTCTCCTGAATATCATTTCTGAGTTCTGTTCCTTCAAAGAAAAAAGCAAGGATCTCATCAAATGTTTTCCCTTCTTTAGCCATCTGATCTGCGGTCCAGATGCTCATGCCCAGACCATGTCCTTTTCCGGTTGTCGTGATCTTTATATTGTTATCGTCTTCCCTGCTGAATGAAAATGCGCTTGACGGAAGAGAGAGCGCATCCCTGAACTGATCACCGGTACATACAGTATTTCCAATCCTCAGCTCGCTTACATAACCGGCAGAATCACAGGATCTGATCTCGAAATCATCATATGTATATCCCTGTGCCGCCTTATCTCCGTTCTCTTCTGCCACCAGGAAATCTCTGCACAGGCTCTGGATTTCTGTGTAGGAAAACGTAAAGGTCTGGATTTCATCGTCCGCCTCTTTATCCAGAGGGCACTCCCTGACTGCAATATAGGGATAGTCCTCACTGCCAAGTACTTCAGCAGCACTCCTCGTCATTCCATTGCTGGACTGGTGAAACGGAGTCCAGGCATATGTATCCCCGTACATTACTACGGTATCATCTGTCTCCTCCACAGCACGGATATACTTCTCATGATATTTCCCGTAGTTTTCCGCTCCCCATTTAGTCTCCATCTCATCGCGTGACAGATAACTCTCGGTGAGGATCTTGTCCTCAGAGCTCTCAAGCGTCCTGTAGATCTGGGTACGGATGAGTACAGCCTGCGCCTTCAGTGTCTCCGGCTCGCAGTCTTGTGATATCTCTTCTGCCAGTATACCCGCCAGATAATCTGTCCATCTGATTTCTGTCACACCATCAGCCTCTTCTGTATCCGGCACCTTTACCTTTACATAAAAATCTCCGCCGGCATCTTCTCTCACATCTGCCCCGTTTACAAAAACCGATACAATATAGGGCAGAAGTATCAGGATCACGAGAAATGCGGCGATCGACTTGAATTTCTGTTCCACGGCATATCGATTCATAAAAAAGCCCTCCATATATCCAGTATATGAAGGGCTTCACTTACTTTATTCTGTTTTATTTTCCGGCTGTTCCGGTGCAGCATCCGGAACCGGAGCTTCATGAGCCGGGCCGGCCGGATGTGGTTCTCCTGCTGCCGGACCGCCATTTGGGAACGGTGGATTTACCTCGGGATGTCCCTGTACCGGACCGCCCGGATATACCGGCGGGACCGGAGGCGGCGTGAGCTGCGGCCCCATGCCCGGATTGAATGGTTTATTCCTCATAACAAAGAAGCAGATTGCCTCATACAGAGGAATGATCCCTGAGAGCACGGAATGCACCACTGCCATGTTTCTGGTAGTAAATTTCTCATAAATCTGGATGTCGATCAGGATCCGCAATACGGAATACACTGCTGAATATACGACAGCCACCACAAGGATCACGACATACAGTGCGATCAACGTTGTCGAAAACGCCATGATACCGCCCATCTGATTTCCGTTTATGGAGGAGACTGCGCCTGCCCCTATAGCTGACACGAAAAGGAAAATAAACAACACTCCTGCGACAGCGCCATAGATGATCGGCAGTACCAGCTTCCATATGCCCGGATTTCTGATACTCTTATTCTTCAACGGGATCTCGCCGGCAAGTTCACCATGGAAATAATCTCTTGCAAACGGGATGAAAGCAAGCCATGCGTGTTCCCTTCCCATACGTTTGCCGATGGTGTACATCCCGATCGAATGAAAGATATAACTCGCCAGTGCAACGGCAAGAATTACTGCAAGCACGACCAGATAGACCGTCAGCAGTACAGTAAGTGCCGCATTTCCTCCGTTTCCATGACTGACGGGATAATCATAATTATATTCATATATATAATCGTATCCGTAATCCATAAGATACCTCCTATTCGTCCTGTCCGGACGGAACCTCTACTTTCTCAAGATGCCAGATGTCTTTTACATATTCCTCGATTGTACGGTCGGATGAGAATTTTCCGCTGCATGCCGTCTGCATCATAGCCATTCTCGACCATCTCTGCTGGTCTCTGTAAGCCTCTTCCACTCTCCTCTGGGCATCTGCATAAGAACGGAAATCTTTCAGGATAAAATACATATCCGCCCGGTCTGTAGACTGCGTGTTGAGAAGAGAATTATACAGGTCGGCATACATGTTATGGTCGCCGTGTGAATAGGTGCCGTCCATGAGCTGATCCACAACGCGCTTCAGTTCCCAGTCATTGAAATAGATATCCTGCGGATTATAGCCGCCGTTATTCTCGTAATTGATAACTTCCTCTGAGCTCAGGCCGAAGATAAATGCATTTTCCTCGCCGACTTCCTGTACGATCTCCACATTTGCCCCGTCCATTGTTCCCAGTGTCGGAGCTCCGTTGAGCATCAGTTTCATATTTCCCGTACCTGATGCCTCCTTGGACGCCGTGGAAATCTGCTCGCTGACGTCTGCCGCCGCAAAGATGATCTCTCCGTTGGATACACGGTAATCTTCGATAAATACGACTTTCAGTTTGCCGTTGATACTGCGGTCATTGTTAACAACCTCTGCCACAGAGTTGATCAGCTTGATCGTCTCTTTCGCTCTCAAGTATCCTGCTGCCGCTTTGGCACCGAAGATAAATGTTCTCGGATAGAAGCTCTGTTCCGGATGCTCTTTGATCTGATTGTACAGATACATAATATGCAGGATATTAAGAAGCTGACGTTTATACTCATGGAGACGTTTTACCTGTACGTCAAAGATAGAACGCGGATCTACATCGATTCCGTTGTGCTCTTTGATATATTTTGCAAGACGTACTTTGTTCTTATACTTGATCTCCATAAACTCGCGTCTTGCAGTTTCGTCATCCACATACGGTTTCAGTTTCGCGATCTGTGAAAGGTCTGTAATCCAGCCGTCTCCGATCTTATCTGTGATCCAGTCTGCAAGCAGCGGATTGCCATGAGCGAGGAATCTTCTCTGTGTAATACCGTTTGTCTTGTTATTGAACTTCTCAGGCATCATCTCATAGAAATCTTTCAGCTCCTGATGCTTCAGGATCTCTGTGTGGAGTTTTGCAACACCGTTTACGGAGAAGCCTGCGATGATCGCCATATTTGCCATGCGCACCTGTCCGTCCATGAGGATTGCCATTTTCTTAACCTTCTCCTCGTTGCCCGGATACATCTCGCGGACTTTGATGAGGAAGCGGCGGTCAATCTCCTGTACGATCTGGTAGATACGCGGAAGCAGTTTGGAGAACAGGTCGATCGGCCATTTCTCAAGAGCCTCTGCCATGATCGTATGGTTCGTATATGCACAGGTCTTTGTCGTTACATCCCACGCCTCATCCCAGTTCAGTCCTTCCTGGTCGATCAGAAGACGCATCAGCTCCGGAACCGCAACTGTCGGATGTGTATCGTTCATCTGGATCACGACTTTCTCATAAAGCTTGCGGACATCGCTGTGTTTCTTCTTGTATTTTGCGATCAGCGCCTGAAGGCTTGCAGAGATGAAGAAATACTGCTGTTTCAGACGGAGCTCTTTTCCTGAATAGTGGTTATCGTTCGGGTAGAGGACGTCAACGATCAGTTTTGCAAGGTTCTCCTGCTCTACTGCCTTATGGTAATTTCCTCTGTCGAACTCATCCAGCTTAAAGTCCGTGATCGCCTTGGCGTCCCACACACGCAGTGTATTTACTACATGGTTGCCATATCCGACGATCGGCATATCATACGGGATTGCAAGTACGGACTCGTAGTTCTCCTGAATAAAGATATCCTTTCCTGTTTCAGGATCTTTTTCAAATCGGATATTTCCGCCGAAACGTACTTCTTTTGCATACTCTTCTCTTCGCAGCTCAAACGGGTTGCCCTCTCTTAACCAGTCATCCGGCACTTCTTTCTGATATCCGTTCTCGATCTTCTGCTTGAACATACCGTAGCGGTAACGGATACCGCATCCGTATGCCGGATAGTCCAGAGTAGCCAGAGAGTCGAGGAAGCAGGCTGCAAGTCTTCCCAGACCGCCGTTTCCAAGTGCCGCATCCGGCTCCTGATCCTCGATGACATTCAGGTCGATGCCCATCTCATCCAGCGCTTCCTTAACTTCTTTGTAAGCTCTCATGTTGATCAGGTTATTTCCCAGCGCACGGCCCATCAGGAATTCCATTGACATATAGTAAACTGTCTTGGCATCTGCTTTGTCATACGCTTTCTGTGTTGCGAACCAGTCGTCAAAGATCACGTCCTTTACCGCGTAGGATACAGCCTGAAAAAGCTGCTGCGGCGTCGCTTCCTCGATTGTTTTTCTGTAAAGGGTTCTGATGTTATCCTTTACCGTCTGCTTAAATGTTTCTTTCTCAAATCCTTTGCTGAACATTGTCTTATTTTCCTTCCTTTTCCACACCCATTGTAACTGTTTCACCGTTGATCTTCCACTCCTTTACATAGCCTGCCGGCTCTGCCTTCGCCACTTCATTGGCGAGTACTTCCCCGGCGATCTCATCGGCATATTTTGCGAAGATCGTCTCTGCCCTGTCACTGCCGTCATAAGTTACGCGGATACGGTCCATCACTTCAAAGTCTGCCTCTTTTCTCATGGTCTGTACCTTGCTGATGATCTCACGGACGAATCCTTCCTCCAGGAGCTCCGGCGTCAGATTTGTATCGAGGACTACGGTAATTCCGTTGTCATTTTCTGATACATACCCTTCGATCTGTGCGGTCTCGATCAGCAGATCCTCGCGGAACAGTGTGATCTCCTGACCATTCACATCGAGCTTAAGAGCTCCGGTCTCATTGACCTCATCCATTGCAGCGTTACCGTCCACAGAATCAAGGGCAGCCTTAATGCCACCTAACATTTTACCATATTTCGGGCCCACTGTCTTTAACTGAGGTTTAAAATTGTATGAAGTAAAGTCTCTTACATCTTCCGTAAATTTAACATTCTTCACATTCAGCTCGTCTGCCACGATCTCCTGATAGAACTCAGGCAGGGTAAACGCGGCTTTCACGAACATCTGACCGATCGGCTGACGGTTCTTGATATTGGATGTGTTTCTGCAGGCACGTCCCATAACGACAAGCTTCAGGACATTGTCCATGTTCTGCTCCAGCTCCGGATCGATCTGATCCTCATTCACCTCCGGGAACAGGCACAGGTGGATACTTTCCGGTGCGTCCTTGTCAATGCTGCGGACAAGGTTCTGGTAGATCTCCTCTGTCATGAACGGGATCATCGGAGCAGCTGCCTTGGATACGGTCACAAGCGCTGTATACAGTGTCATGTATGCATTGATCTTATCCTGCTCCATGCCCTTTGCCCAGAAACGCTCACGGCTTCTTCTTACGTACCAGTTGCTCATGTCGTCCACAAACTCCTGAAGGGCACGTGCCGCCTCCGGAATACGGTAGTTCGCCAGATTGTTATCTACATCTTTCACCATGGTGTTCATTTTGGACAGAAGCCATTTATCCATTACGGTAAGTTTATCGTATTCCAGTGTATATTTTGTCGCGTCAAAATTATCGATATTCGCATAGAGAACAAAGAATGCATAGGTATTCCACAGAGTTCCCATGAATTTTCTCTGTCCTTCTGTCACGGCTTTGCCGTGGAAACGGTTCGGCAGCCACGGCGCGCTGTTGATGTAGAAGTACCAGCGGATCGCGTCAGCGCCGTATTTCTCAAGAGCGTCGAACGGATCCACCGCATTGCCCTTGGACTTGCTCATCTTCTGTCCGTTCTCATCCTGAACGTGTCCGAGGACAATAACGTTCTTGTAAGGAGCCTTGTTGAAGATCAGCGTGGAGATTGCCAGCAGGGAGTAGAACCATCCTCTTGTCTGGTCCACTGCCTCGGAAATAAAGTCTGCCGGGAACTGCTGCTCGAACAGCTCCTGATTCTCAAACGGGTAATGGTGCTGTGCAAACGGCATGGAACCGCTGTCAAACCAGCAGTCGATCACTTCCGGCACGCGGTGCATCTCTTTGCCGCACTTCGGACACTTGATGGTCACTGCGTCGATGTACGGGCGGTGCAGCTCAATGTCGTCCGGACAGTTATCGGACATTTCCTTCAGCTCTGCAATACTTCCGATGGAGTGCATATGTCCGCACTCACACTCCCAGATATTGAGCGGAGTACCCCAGTAACGGTTACGGCTGATCCCCCAGTCCTGAACGTTCTCGATCCAGTCGCCGAAACGTCCTTTTCCGATGCTCTCCGGGATCCAGTTGATCGTGTTGTTGTTTGCGATCAGGTCATCGCGTACCGCTGTCATCTTGATGAACCATGACTCGCGCGCGTAGTAGATCAGCGGTGTGTCACATCTCCAGCAGTGCGGGTAGCTGTGCTCGAACTTCGGTGCGTCGAAGAGCAGTCCTCTGCCATCCAGATCCTTTAATACTTCCGGATCTGCTTTCTTTACAAACAGCCCTGCGAACGGAGTGGACTCCGCCATGTTTCCTTTTTCATCTACAAGCTGTACGAACGGAAGATCATATTTTCTTCCCACATTCGCATCGTCTTCACCGAATGCCGGCGCGATGTGTACGACTCCGGTACCATCCGTCAGGGTAACATATGTGTCACATGTCACATAGAATGCCTTCTTGTTCTGTTTTGCAGCAGCGTCTGCGGCACACTGGTAGAGCGGCTCGTACTCCTTGCCCTCAAGATCTGTACCTTTGTATGTCTCAAGGATCTCATATGCCGGCTTTCCTTCCTCTGCCAGTCTTCCAAGAACTGTATCAAGAAGAGCGCACGCCATATAATATGTGTATCCGTCTGCTGCCTTTACTTTCGCGTAATCCTCGTTCGGGTTTACACAGAGTGCGAGGTTGGACGGCAGTGTCCACGGGGTGGTCGTCCATGCAAGGATATATGCATCCTCGTCCTTTACTTTAAATCTTACAACTGCGGAGCGCTCTTTCACATCCTTGTAGCCCTGAGCCACTTCCTGTGCGGACAGCGGCGTACCGCAGCGCGGGCAGTAGGGAACGATCTTAAAGCCCTTGTAGAGCAGGCCTTTGTCCCAGATCTGTTTCAGCGCCCACCACTCTGACTCGATAAATGTATTGTGGTATGTTACATAAGGATGCTCCATATCAGCCCAGAAACCGACGGTAGCGGAGAAATCCTCCCACATTCCTTTGTATTTCCAGACACTTTCTTTACATTTCTTAATGAACGGCTCCAGACCGTATTCCTCGATCTGATCCTTGCCGTCGAGGCCGAGGGATTTCTCCACTTCCAGCTCTACCGGAAGACCGTGGGTATCCCAGCCGGCTTTTCTCGGGACCATGTAGCCCTTCATCGTGCGGTATCTCGGGATCATATCCTTGATGACACGGGTGAGCACATGTCCGATGTGCGGTTTTCCGTTTGCAGTCGGCGGTCCGTCGTAGAAGATATATTCCGGACATCCCTCACGCTCTTCGATACTCTTCTCGAAGATGTGGTTCTCGTCCCAGAACTTCTCGACTTCCTTCTCACGGCCGACAAAATTCATATCTGTGGGAACTTTCTTATACATGCTGATTTTCCTTTCTGTCTCTGGTCCGCCGCAGCTATGTGTCGATTGCGGACGCGCTCTCGCTCGGGACGGAACGCAGCGGCACATAAGGCTGCAAAAAACGCAGCCTAAGGCCGGCGTTCCTTTACGGTCCTTAATCGACACATAGCTGCGTCAGACCTGTCCAGAACGGAACCTGAATCAAAACCGGGAGAGACGGGAGTCCTTTTTCTAGCGGATTTTAGAAAACTCCTGATTTCGAGGAGCCGGAGCGATTGATATGTCCATTAAGGACCGTAGAGTAACGCCGGCACTTAGATCGCGCCTTCTGCGATCTTATGTGTCCGCTGCGTTACGGCCCGAGCGAAAGCGCGTCCGCAATGGACATATCAATCGCTCCGGCGGTGTCCAAATCCAGCTTTCTAAGATCCGATAAAAAAAGGCTCCCGTCCTGCAAAAGGACGAAAGCCATCTCTCTCGTTTTAACCACCTGTTACAACATACTTGAACTTCCTTCACCCGTATACACACTGTCTGATTCTGTGGTAAAAGCAATTCAGTTCGCATATGGTATCCTCTAACGCGGGATCCGCGTCAGCCCTTACTCTCTCATGCTGTCTGTATCTTCCGTAGGCTTTGGGGGCTGCGGTTCGGGAGTGATCTTCGGAACTATTCTACTGATACCGGGCTCGCACCGTTCCCGGCTCGCTGGGATGTTCGGATAAAACCTACTGTCTCCGTCATAACCTTTGCTGTTGAAATTCATTCAAAGGTAATTATAAGAAGAATCTTCCGGTTCGTCAAGCCCTTTGCAATTTATGTTATTGTTATCGCCAAAAGTTATTAGTATACCTAATATAAATCTTTGAAATTGTGCAGAAAAATGTTATATTACGCAGTAGGCATATCTATCGTACCAATAGTAACAGACCAATGGGAAAGGAGAGGTGAATTTCAGTGGACCGGCAAAAGACAAAAGTATCCCGCCCTGTTCCGGGACTGAGCAGGGAAGCCGAGGAGGCGCAGCTTTCCAGAATTATCGGGATTGCGCAGGACAATCTTGAGAAGACGGAAAAGAGCGTCGAGCAGTTATCCGATGAGCTGCATGAACTGATGGAAACTTACGGGACAAAGGACAAGGAAGCCCTCTTGCTCTTCCACAACACGCAGTCCCAGTTGAGGGAGAATCAAAGAGATCTCATCCGGTGCAGAAAAGCGAGGAAAAAGCCGTATTTCGGAAGGATTGATTTCCGGGATCCGAAGCTTCCCTGCGCGGAATCCTATTATGTAGGGCGTGTGGGGATTTCTGAAAACAGTTCCGAACCTGCTGTCATAGACTGGCGCGCTCCTGTTGCTTCTGTTTATTATGAAAACACGGCAGGACATTGCAGTTACACTGTAAAGAACGAGGGCCGCTGTGAGATCGACCTGAAGCGCAAGCGGACCTATGAAATTGCAGACGACCGTCTTCTTGACTTCTATGATTCAGATGTAGTTGCAAATGATGAACTCCTGACCAAATATCTTGCCAGAAACAAAAGTGCCGTTCTGGGTGAGATCATTGCCACGATCCAGAAAGAACAGAACGCGGTAATCCGGCGTTCCCCGAAAATGAACCTGATCGTACAGGGGGCTGCCGGTTCGGGAAAGACAACTGTGGCAATGCACCGCATTTCTTATATTTTATATAATTATGAAGAAGATTTCCGTCCTGAAGACTTCTATATTATCGGAAGCAACCGGATTCTTCTGAATTATATTACCAGTGTGCTCCCGGATCTGGATGTGTACGGGGTATCCCAGATGACAATGGAGCAGCTCTTTGTGCGCCTGCTCTACGAGGACTGGGATCCACAGGCTTACAGCATCCGCCGTATCGGGAAAGAGGAAGATGCCGTCCGGATCAAAGGCAGCTATGACTGGTTCCACGACCTTGAAAAATATTGTGAAAAGATAGAAAGGGAGACTATTCCCGCAGAAGATATTATTCTTGAAAACGGCATTCTGCTCATGAAGAAAAGAACTGTTACAAACTGCCTGAACAACAATCCCCTCCTATCTATACAGGGTAAGATCAATCTGCTCAACTCGATCCTTATATCAAAACTGGAAAATGAGGTCACCGGCAAAGATATCGCGTATCCGCCGGACGTGCGGAAAGAACTGTTCCGGAAATACAGACGGCATTTCGGAGGAAATGTGTGGAAAGGATCCATTTTCGAGATATACAGAGATTTTCTCAAGGTTCAAGCAGCAACTGGAAAGACAGTTCCCGATCCCGGAGAGTCATTTGACCTGTATGATCTTGCTGCGCTGGCGTATCTGTATAAGCGGATCAAGGAAACAGACGGCATCCGCGAGGCGAGCCACGTGATCATCGATGAGGCTCAGGATTTCGGCATGACGGCGTATGCCTCCCTGTACTACTGTCTTCGCGGCTGTACCTGCACGATCATGGGCGATGTGTCACAGAACATTCATTATGGTTATGGCCTGAATGACTGGGAGGATCTGAAAACACTGATGCTGAAAGGAATTCCGGACGGATTCGGAGTTCTGAAAAAAAGCTACCGCAACACTGTTGAAATCTCGAACCTTGCTGCCGAAATATTAAAGCACGGCAGCTTTCCCGTCTATCCGGCAGATCCGATCCTGCGCCATGGTAATCCGGTAACCATAACAGAGTGCAGGGACAAAGACTCCATGACTGCCGAAGCCATAAAGACAATCAGCCGGTGGGAGACAGAAGGCCGTGAAACGATTGCTGTCATCTGCCGGGATGATGCGGAAGCGGAAAATGTTAAAAAGCTGCTCGGTGCAGAATTGACACTTGCCGATACAGATTCTGAGACGGCCGAATTTACGGCAGGAATCATGGTGCTCCCTGTAGAATATACGAAAGGACTTGAGTTTGACGCAGTGCTCCTCTTTAATCCGACTTCTGAAAACTATCCCGCAGAAGATGCATATGTCAAGCTTCTGTATGTGGCAGCCACACGTGCCCTACATGAACTGACTGTACTGCATACGGGAGATCTGACTGATCTCATCGCGAAGCCGGCTTCGGAGAGAGAACAGCTGCAGCTGCCGGAATCCTCCGGTAGAAAAGATAGGGCGATTGATCCCCAGCAGAAGGAGCCAGAAAAATCTGCAGCTTCAAATCAAAAATTGGGCTCTATATTAAAAACCGCACAGACCGCTGACCTTCCCGTCAATCCCTCTCCGTTCCGGTTCGGTTCCATTCCGGACGTAAACCTGCTGAAACTCGGAAAAGAAACTGCCAGGCATTCTTGTGACTTATCGATCCGGAATATCAGACGCACCCGCCGATTTCTAGACCTGATCAGCGCTGACGGAACCTTACGTCTGACACCTGTGCATGACTCCGTTATCCGGGTACAGTTTTGGGGCAGGAATTTAAGCGTGCCTGCTGCCGGTTACTGGAACTATATCCCGGAAGAAGCTCCTGCATGGACAGCCCGGGCAGGAAAATCTCTTGCAGAGCTTGACACAGCAGAACTTAAAGTACAGATTGATAAAAGAAGCGGTGCCATCCGTTTCCTCGACAAAAACGGAAGGAAACTCCTGACCGAATCCCGTCTGCTGCCAAGACTGATCGAGCCGGGAGATCCCGTAAGAACATGGAATTATTTTGACTGGCTCCGGGAAGAAAAACTCTATGTCAAAGGAATCCTTGCAGAAGACCGCGAGCTCATCAAAAGCAAGGCACGATACATCAGCTTCGGCGGGAAAATCATGCGGATGCCTCTCATTGTCTCCGGGTGCGGATACGGACTGGGAATCGCGGCGGACGAGACAGTCATGTGCTGCAATGTGCCTGTGTACGGGACATATCTGTATACCGAGGGGACGGGACAGATTGATTATTACTTTATATATGGGGAAACTTATGAGGGGATACTCAGATTATATAAAGAATTACAGCAAAGATGTTGATTAGGGACAGGGTGAATCCTGATTGGGGACGTAGTAAAACCGGGTTTTACTACGTCCCCAATCAGGATTCACCCTGTCCCTTTTATAACTTTTTCACAAACAGCGCACGTATTGCATTGAGCACTGCGATGATCATAACGCCCACATCTGCGAATATAGCAAGCCACATATTGGCAATACCGACTGCTCCGAGTAGGAGGCAGATCAGCTTGATGCCGATGGCGAACCAGATATTTTCATACACAATGCGGAGACATTTTCTTGAGATCCGGATAGCCTTGGATATCTTCAGCGGATCGTCGTCCATCAGTACGATATCCGCCGCCTCGATGGCCGCGTCTGATCCCATGGCTCCCATGGCGATACCGATATCCGCGCGGGAGAGCACCGGCGCGTCATTGATCCCGTCTCCAACGAATGCCAGCTTGCCCTTGCCGGTATTCTTTTTCAGGAGTTCTTCCACTTCGAATACCTTGTCAGCCGGCAGAAGCTCTGCGTGCACTTCGTCAATACCAAGGTCTGCCGCCACATGTTCGGCTACCTTTCTGGAATCACCGGTAAGCATGACCGTTTTCTCCACACCGGCTTTCTTTAACGCCTGTATTGCCTCTTTTGCATGCGGCTTCTCGATATCGGAGATCACGATATGTCCGGCATACCGCCCGTCAACCGCCATATGGATGATCGTTCCTGCCTCATGGCAGTCGATCCATTTGACTCCAAGTCTGTCCATAAGCTTTGAATTTCCTGCCGCTACATTGACGCCGTCCACTTTGGCCATCACACCATTTCCGCTGATTTCCTGAATATCTGTTACACGGCTTCGGTCAATTTCTTTTCCGTAGGCTCTCTGCAGACTCTTGCTGATAGGATGGGAGGATGCGCTTTCAGCCAGTGCGGCATATTCCAGAAGCTGCGCTCTGTCCATCTCGTTGTGGTGTACTTCATTTACTTCAAACACACCCTGTGTCAGTGTGCCTGTCTTGTCAAATACGACACATTTTGTCTTGGATAATGTCTCCATATAGTTGGATCCTTTTACAAGTACGCCTGCATTGCTGGCTCCTCCGATACCGGCGAAGAAGCTGAGAGGAATACTGATTACCAGCGCGCACGGACAGCTGATGACGAGGAAGGTAAGAGCGCGGTAGATCCATGTGCCCCACTCTGCCGGGATTCCCATTCCGAACATCCGCACAAGCGGCGGAAGGATCGCAAGCGCGATTGCCGAGTACACCACCGCAGGTGTATACACTCTTGCAAATTTTGTAATAAATGCTTCAGATCTGGACTTTCTGGAACTTGCGTTCTCTACCAGATCCAGAATCTTTGACACCGTAGAGTCACCGAATTCTTTTGTTGTCTTTATCTTCAGCACGCCTGTCATATTGATGCATCCGCTGATGATCTCGTCGCCTTCCTGTGCATCTCTCGGCAGGCTCTCTCCTGTCAGCGCACTTGTGTTAAGAGTGGAAGTTCCCTCCATCACCACGCCGTCGATAGGAACTTTCTCACCCGGCTGTACTACGATCACAGAACCGATCTCCACCTCATCCGGATCGATCTGTTCCAGTTTCCCATCCTTTTCAATGTTTGCATAGTCAGGACGGATGTCCATCAGATCACTGATATTTCTGCGACTTTTTCCTACCGCGTAGCTCTGGAACCACTCTCCGACCTGATAGAACAGCATAACCGCTATCGCCTCTACATAATCTCCCGCTTCGTGATCGACCACTTCACTGTATATCGCAATAGCGATGGCGCCGATCGTGGCGATTGCCATCAGCAGGCTCTCATCAAAGGGCTGGCGGTTCTTGATTCCTTTAAACGCCTTGATCAGGATATCATAGCCGATCACCAGATAAGGAATCATGTAGAGAACGAATCTCAGCGGTCCGCCGAACGGCAGAAAGTTAAATCCGATCAGCAGGGCTGCCGAAATCAGGATCCTGATCAGCATTTTTTTCTGTTTTTTACTCATAAGTCATTCCTTCTATCATCTTACAGGAAGATTTCGCAGTCATCTTCCACTTTTTTACAGTTTTTGAGGACTTCCTGCATAACTGACTTTGCATCATGTCCCTCTTCAAACTCTACATTCATCTTAAGTGTCATGAAGTTAACAACCGCATCCTTTACTCCTGCTGTATTCTTAGCAGCCTGCTCCATCTTATTTGCACAGTTCGCACAGTCAACATCAATTTTATAGCTTTTTTTCATTTTTATTATCTCCTTTTGATTAAACGATTATTTAATTGTTGACTATAATGTACTTCTGATTTTATAATAAGTCAAGAGCTGTACGGATGTTATTTCCGTTTGGGCGAAATATATTTCTGATTGGAGCAATGACTTATGAAAGAACAGAACCTGCCTCATGATCACGGGCATGACAATGAAGAGAAAATAAGGAAGCATCTGCCGGGAGAGGCGGAGATCGCCGGGGTATCCGAGGCCATGAAACAGCTGGGTGATCCCAGCAGACTGCGCATCTTCTGGCTTCTGTGTCACTGTGAGGAATGCGTGCTCAATATCGCTGCCATTGTAAATATGACAAGTCCCGCAGTCTCACATCATTTGAGGATCCTAAAGAGCAGCGGTCTGATCGTCAGCCGGCGGGAAGGAAAAGAAATGTATTACAAAACAGCAGATACAGAGCTGGCGCAGATGCTGCATCATATGATCGAAAAACTGGGAAAGATCACCTGCCCGGAGGAAGAAGTGTGATATGGAAAAAGAATTTTGCACAATTGCCGGTAAACTCAAAGATGTGCCGGAGGGAAGCTGTGTAGACATCCGCCGTCCTCTCGGAACATCTGACATCGTAAAAACAGTAACATCTGAAGGTGTACCTGATGATGCCAGACTGAAGTCGGAAACCTTCGAACTGTATCCCGGCATCGAACTGTCTTTTCACTGCTACCTCGCGGACCATTTCCATATCCACCACTGTCATGGCATCTCCGTCCTGTCCATCGATCACTGCCGTGCCGGAAGGATCGGATGGGAAATGAAAGGTGGCTTAAGCCTGTATTTCGGAAACGGTGACCTGTCCTTCCACTATACGGATAAATGTTCTGACTCCGAGATCACACTTCCTCTCGGATATTATGAAGGTCTTTCCGTCGCTCTCGATCTGCAGATACTTCAGGAGAGTCTGCCCGAGCTTCTCAGCGATGCGGGCGTAGACGTCAGAGATCTCTGCAGGAAATTCTGCGGAGACAGGGAAACCGCGGCGCTTCCCGCAAGCAGACGGATCGAGCATATCTTTTCTGAGGTATATGACCTGCCGGAACAGATGAAGCTGCCTTACCTGAAACTGAAATGCCAGGAGCTCCTCATGTTTCTGAATATGGCGGAACCTGCCAGAGAAAATGTACTTGATCCCCACTACTCCGAACAAGTCAGCATTATCCGACAGATTCATGACCGGATAACAGAACATCCGGAAAAGAGGTATACCATCGATAAACTGGCAAAAGAATATCTCATCAATACTGCGGCGCTGAAAAGCATTTTCAAATCTGTCTACGGAATGCCGGTTGCCGCATATATGAAGCACTACCGCATCACAAAAGCGGCCGGACTGCTCCGGAACAGTGATGAGAGCATTGCATCCATCGCCCGCGCGGTAGGCTATGAGAGTCAGAGCAAGTTCTCGGCAGCATTTAAGGATATCATGAAAATACTGCCCACGGATTACCGCAGGCAGTATACCTAACTTCGTCTTCGTTTTTTACTGGCTGATGCCTGGTGACGGACATGAGCGGAAGTTCCTTTCCGATAGCGGGTTTGCTGCCGGCCCGCTCCATGCCGCTTCTGCATCTGATGTTTCTTTTTTCTGGCCATCATACGATGTTTTTTCCGGGCTTTCTTTCGTCTGAGAGCGACGACCACTATTAAAAAGAACAGAGCCACTATCACTGCTGCTGCCACAATACACAGCATGATCGGTGCCGGCATTGGCAGGAAAGCAAAAAAATTCTCCTGCGTATCTGTCTCCTCTGTGTTATTCGGGCCGCTGAGTTCAAGCCTGGTTGTGTATCCGGTCGCCTCTTCCACATATTCCGGAGTCAGCACCACATCCGCGCTCCCCACATTCTGCTCTTTATAGAAAAATGTGATCCGTCCGGACGCATCTTTCTCATCTTCAACTGTAACCTCATGATCGAGGGAATCAAACGTAACTCCATCCGGAAGAAGTACATAAGAATCGCTGTCTGTATAAGACCGGATTTCTTCCGGCATTTTCTCCCCGCTTAAAAGGACTTTGGAAAAATTATTAAATCCATAGTCGAACATCGACCTTGTATCCGCATATACATCGCCGTCATCCTGAAGCACTACCGCCACGAGCTGCAGTGTTCCGTTATCTGCAGTAGTGACAAGCGTTGTTCTGGATTTATCTGTATATCCTGTCTTTCCGCCCGTACAGTACTCATAATAATTGCTGTTCCCTGGCCAGAGCATTTTATGATGCTGCTGAAATACTCTTTCTTCATTTACCAGATTCGTCGGGCCGATCGTATATGTCAATGTCTGCGCGATCGTGCGGAATTCTTCATATTGATACAAAGCGGAAGTTATCAATGCCATGTCATGGGCTGTCGTATAGTGCTGATCATCATGAAGGCCGTTGGCATTCGTCCAGTTGGAACCTGTACAGCCCAACTCTGCACTCCGGTCATTCATGGCCTGAATAAACGTATTATAATCGCCGCCCATGAGCTTTCCCACATTCTCACCGACAGCATATGCGACTTCGTTGGCAGATGCAAGCATAGTGGCATACAGTGCATCCTCCATACTCAGAATCTCGCCGGGGCGCATCCCGATACTGGCGTAATCGGATCTTAAAATATCGATACTTTCCTGGGAAAAGAGCACTTCATCGTCAAGACTTGAATTTTCCAGAGCTATAAGAACTGTGAGCAGCTTAGTGATGCTGGCGGGATAATGCTGTTCATCTATTTTCTTGCCATACAATATGGCTCCGCTGTTCATATCCATGACAATGGCTGAATTGCCGTACACTTTCGGTCCTTCCGGCCAGCCGTCAATATTATTTGTCTCCGGAACTGTGTCGTAAGAAGCCTGCTTCTGTTTCTCAAAATCCGAGAGTTCCGTCCCCTGCGCTGCCGCATTATCCGTTGTCTGCCCGGCCTGCGGTTCCGCTCGAACCTCGGATACGGGCATTATTATTATCATGATCAACAGCAACAGCACTGTGGTCATACGTTTTAAGACTGTCCTCATCTCATTCCTCCGACATAAAACGTAAACTTTTTCTCATTATAGTAAATTTAACATAGGTATGCAAGGAAAGTTTTGTCGAGATTTTCTGAAAAAAGGCACAAAAGTACCGGGCACTATAAAAATGCCCGGTGCTCCTTAAATGCGGTATAGCCTGATCTCCGCTCCTTCTGCTCCTATACTGACTCCCGGCTCTTCCGGATAATACCTCGTGCTGAAAACATATGCTCCTTCATTTACAAATATTTCCACAGAGGATTCATCTGCCAGTATTCTGACATCTGTCAAATGATCTATCTCCACTGATCTGGATTTGCGCCCACAGGAAACTTTATCATTTCTATTGTTCATAAATTCAATTTTAAATCTATTATTTTCATACTTCACAATTAGTTCTTCTGCAAGTACTGCACGGAATTGATCATCCAAGATGTTATTTATAACAGCTTCATATACTGTATATTTTTTTGTTTCCAGTCTGTTTTTTGTTTCCTCAGATAATATTTTTCTTGCTTCGAGTTCTCTCACTGGTCTCTGTCTGATGATTCCATCCTTTACGAACACTTCCCGCGGGAAGGTAAAGCAGTGCTGCCAGCCGTCTTCGATCGTCCGGTTTGTATACTCTTCGCAGTCCGGCATTCCCATCCAGCCAATCTGGATCCGCCTGCCGTCCTCTGTCTCAAAGCTCTGCGGTGCATAGTAATCGAAACCGTAATCCCAAAGGCAGTAGTCAGACAGGCTGTATTGTCCGAGAATATCACCCTTCACAGTGAAGTATCCCGACTGGTAAACATTGCGGTCTTTCCACTCTTCTCCTGTCAGCCCCTGCACGGATGCGGATAAGATCTTTGTCCCGTCCACTTCAAAGTAGTCCGGGCACTCCCACATGTAACCGAATTTTTCTTCTGTCTCTACGCGGCTGTAAAATGTCCAGTTTATTTTATCGTCTGACCGGAAGATCACAGCCTGTCCCATATCTTCTTTTGTACGTGCTCCCTGAAGCATATAGTATGTTCCATGTTCTTTCCATACTTTCGGGTCACGCACATGGAGGGTAAGGCCAGCCGGATAATCATTGTTTCTCATAAGCAGCTGCTTTTTCCCGAAATGGATGCCGTCCTTGCTTGTCACCAGCACTGTGTTTGACTGACGGCCGGTATTAATATAGTCGTAGTCGCCGCTGTCCTCAAGCTTTACGTTGCCCGTGTAATACAGATACATTTCTCCGTCCTCGATCAAGGCACATCCCGAATATACGCCGCTGCAGTCAAACGGCTGATCCGGATAAAGCATCACGCCCTGATATTCCCAGTCGATCATGTCCCGGCTTGTATAGTGTCCCCACATCTTGACTCCGCCCTCTGCATTAAACGGCGAGTACTGAAAAAAAGCATGATAAACACCCTTAAACTGGCAGAGACCGTTGGGGTCATTCAGCCATCCGACAGGCGGCATAAGATGCAGTTTCTGCCGGAATTTTCCGTCGCTTTTCACATTCTTTTCCGCTTCGGTCGTCAGTTTTATCAAATCATTTGTCAATGCAGTCATATAATCTTCTCCCTGTTTCAAATCAGCGCCGGACCTTTTCCCCATGGTGCCGGCGCTGATATTGTCTGATACTTTTCTTGTTCTCAGATTTTATTTTTTAAGGTTCATGATGATCTTGTCTGTCCCTGTCACACCCGGCTCAGCTTTTTTAACTTCTGAATACTCATCCGCATTAGTCAGGATGACCATGGTTGTCGCAGGATATCCTGCATTTCGTATTGTATCCAGATCTGCCTCTATCAGTACATCTCCGGCGTGTACCTTTGCTCCGTCGGAAACCTTCTTCGTAAATCCTTTACCTTCCAGCTTAACCGTATCTACTCCAACGTGGATCAGAAGTTCACCGCCGGACTGTGTTGTCAGACATACCGCATGTCCTGTGTCAAATACATTGAGCACCTCACCATCACACGGAGCCACGATCCTGCCGTCTTCCGGTTCCACTGCGACAGTTGTACCGAGCATCTCAGATGCAAATGTCTCATCTGTCACTTCCGTAAGCGGAATTACTTTTCCGTTTACAGGGCTTCTGAGTTCTTCCTCTGTAACCTCAGCCTTTGCTCCTTCATCTGCCTGCGAATCTGCAAGTGCCGCATCTGACGGCTCAGCATCTGCGTTTCCTGCCGTTCCTGCTGTCGCTCCGGCTGCAGCTGCCTCCGGCTTCGCATCCCGATAGATAATGAACGAGATAGCAAACGCAACACCTACTGCGATCACCATTTCTATTAAGTACTGTACCGGCTCATCAAGACAGAGCAGGATACCGAAAATACCTGTCACGCCTGTTCCTTTTGCTCCAAGATGAACGATAGACGCATACAGAGCTCCGCATCCGCCGCCGATACATCCTGCGATAAACGGCTTGAAGAATCTTAAGTTTACACCGAAGATCGCCGGCTCCGTGATTCCCATAAATGCACTTAAAGAAGACGGTAGAGCCAGTGATTTTACTTTCTTGTCTTTTGATTTCAGTGCAACCGCAAGAGCCGCAGCTCCCTGTGCCACATTTGCCGCACTTGCGAGAGGCAGCCAGTATGTAACGCCGTACTGCGCGATCTGTCCGATATCAATCGCAGTATACATCTGATGGATACCTGTTACGACCGTCGGCGCATACAGAGCACCCATGATAAGACTTCCGATGCCAAGCGGAAGAGTGAGCATCCACTGGATCGCGCCGAGGATCGCATTTTCAGCCCATACAAAGACAGGTCCGATGATCGCCAGCGTCAGATATCCTGTCACGAACACGCTGACAAGCGGTGTGACAAACAGATCCAGAACTTCCGGCACGATCTTGTGCAGCTTCTTCTCGATAACGGAGAGGAGCCATACCGCGATAACGACCGGAATAACATGGCCCTGGTAACCTACCATATCGATGTCGTACAGTCCGAAGAATACTGACTGTGTCTGCTGTACACCGTCTGTAGCAACGGTATATGCATTCTGAAGTGCCGGATTGATCATGATCATACCGATGACCGCACCAAGATACGGGTTGGCTCCAAAAGCTTTTGCCGCCGAGAACGCGATCAGGATCTGCAGGAATGTATATGCCGTGTTACTGAACAGATTTGCAAATACATAGATGGAACTGCTCGTATCCATGCTGATAAATCCGTTGTTGATCATGAAGTCCAGTGAATTCATGATACCCATGAGGAAACCGCTCGCCACGATAGCCGGGATGATCGGCACAAAAATATCTCCCAGAAGCTTGATCGCCCTCAGAAATATATTCTGCTGCTTGGCTGCCGCCTCTTTCGCCTCCGCCTTCGTGCTGGCAGTTATGCCTGCAATGGAGATGAATTCATCAAATACTTTATTTACTGTTCCTGTACCGAGGATGATCTGGAGCTGGCCGGACGCCTCGAATACCCCCTTCACTCCCTCAACATTTTCTATTGCTGCCTTGTCTGCCTTGCTGTTATCAGCAATTACAAGACGGAGCCTTGTTGCACAGTGTGCAGCAGACACGATATTTTTGCTGCCGCCTACTTTATCAAGGATTTCCTGTGCGGTCTTTCTGTAATCCATGGTAACTCTCCTTCCTTATGTGTAATCGATTTCACATCTTTCATATAAATAATACCGGTAAAAATCCTATTTGTAAAGATGGAATTTTTACCGATATTTCGTATTATTTTTTGTGCATATTGCATCTTTATATGATTTTTATATGAAATCGATATCTTATATTGTTATCCACCTGTGTTCCATCCATGCAGACAGAACCTGCTGCCGCGGACATTACCTCTTTTCTCTCTCCTGCGGCTCTTCCAGCCTGAATCCCAATTTCATCTCAATGGGAATCTTCTCCCCCCGCTCGATCACGTCAAGAAGCAGCTCCGCTCCCCGGATCCCGCTTGTTTTATATCCGAAATGCACGGTAGGGATTCCCCCCGTGACAGCTTTTAAAAACTGGTTGTCTCCAAATCCGGTCACCCGGATTCCTGAATGATTCAGAACATACTGCATCCTTGTCCCCGAATCTGCCGCAGAGCGCGGTACATTCTGTCTGCTGTATACAAGGATTGCTTCGATGGCGCCCGCCGCGATCGTATCGGTGGCGCATGATATGATCCGGATATCCTGCTTCTGTTCCAGCAGTTCAAGCGCTGCATGATAACCGGAATCCATGGTAAATTCCACGGTCTTTACATAATCCGGCTCCAGCAGCATTCCCTCGGACTTCAGTCCCGAACGGAATCCGTCCTCTCTCGATACGCCGACTGCTTTATCTTCCTTTGTCACTCCGATATAAGCAATTTTTCCACGGGATTCACCGGTTTCCTTCCATGCTTTCTTCAGTTCGGCCGCCACGAGTCTGCCCATGGCTTTGCCCGCGCCGTAGTCATCATGATAAATGCAGTTGGCATACTTCGTATATTGTCCTACTACCACGACAGGTACTTTAGAATCTTTCAAAAATTTCTTGTGTCCCGTCGTTATGACGGTTCCGATCAGGATGATCCCGTCTACCGGATAATTCTCAAACAGTTTCAAATATGTGATTTCCTTGCCCGGGTCATTGTCAGTACTTGCAAGCAGCATCTGATATCCTCTCCTGGAAAGTACCTGTTCGATTCCTGCCGTGACACGGCTGATAGACTCCGAATTGATCTTCGGCACTACGACACCTACGAGACATGCCTTCTTCGTGCGCAGGATCCGCGCCTGTGCTGATGGCTGATACCCGGTCTCCTCGATCACCTTTCTGATCTGCTCCTTCTTCTCTTCACTGACGTAACCGCCGTTTAAATATCTGGATACAGCAGCACTCGAAACCCCGGCGAGCTGCGCGATCTCCTTGATCGTCATAACAATTTCCTCCTGATGAAATCGCCACCTGATAACAGGTGACGATAAAAGTTTCTGTCTATATTATATGTTTGAGTTTCTTCAAAATCAATGATACTTTATGCATGCGGAATATCCGTATACTCGCTGATCTCACGGCTGATCGTACACAGATCATCTATAGACAGATCATGAAGATTCTCATGCCCCGTGATCCTGGCAAACATCTTCAATTCCTCCAGGGAGACATTGAGAAAGTTCGCCACTCTTGCAGCAGCAGCGTCCTCATGAAGCCGTTCTCTCAGATCCTCATCCTGGGTGGCGATTCCCATCGGGCACATCCCTGTACCACAGATCTTATACTGCTGGCATGCCATAGCGATAAGAGCCGCAGATGCCACTGCAACTGCATCAGCTCCCATAGCGATCGCTTTTGCAAAATCCGATGATACTCTTAAGCCGCCCGTAATGATCAGGCTGATATCGGATCCGATGCTGTCCAGATATTTTCTTGCCCGATGAAGCGCATAGATTGTGGGAACACTGGCGGAATCCCGCAGCAATTTGGGCGAAGATCCCGTCGCACCTCCGCGCCCGTCTATAGTGATAAAATCCGGCTCTGCATATACACAGAACGCAAGGTCTCTCTCGATACGTCCCGCCGCGATCTTCACACCGATGGGCCTGCCTTCCGAGGCATATCGAAGCTGTGTGATCAGATTCTTCAGATCATCCTTCGTATTGATGCCCGGGAATCTGGAAGGCGCGATGACGTCCTTGCCCATGGGCTTATTCCGTACTTCACTGATCTCACGGGTTACTTTCTCTCCCGGAAGGTGTCCGCCCATTCCGGGCTTTGTTCCCTGCCCGATCTTGATCTCGATGGCATCCGCATTGCGCAGATTTTCAGGAGTTACACTGTAGAGATTGCCCACATACTCGAATATGTATTTATCTGCTGCCTGCATCTCCTCGTGAATGATACCTCCCTCACCGGAACACATGGCACTGTGCGCCATGGAAGATCCCCTTGCCAGAGATATCTTAGCCTCTCTGGATAACGCTCCGAACGACATATGGGAGACATACACCGGATTCTCAAGGATCAGTGGTTTTGCCGCATGCTTTCCGATCACTGTCGTTGTCTTCACCGGTGCGTCTTCGTCAAGAGGCATTGGATCCAGTTGGGCGCCGAGGATCAGGATATCATCCCATGACGGCATGGGCTGCTCTGTACCCATGGATGCCGAAATACTCTTTCCCGTCACCGCCATTTCATGGATTTCTTTCATATATCTGCTGGAATCATCGTGACGCACAAACTCTTTCGGATACTCCAGTTTCAGCTCCTTTTTCTGAGGCATCTCTGTGCCGTGGTCTTCCTTGTATACCGTAAACTTATCTGCCGGCTGATGGCAGACCGGACATTCTTTCAGTTCAGAAAACGGGGCTCCTTCATGTTCCTCATCATAAATATAGCCGCATACGCTGCATCTGTACTTTGCCATGTTACTCCACTCCTCCTTCCGCAATATTTTTCGTTCTGCATTTTATTAAAGTATAACACATTGCTCCAACTCTTTAAAATAGCTCTCCGCCAGTTCGTTCCATTCTTTCCAGCGGCCGTCTTCTCTGCGGTCCGGAAGCTGATAATTGTCCGTCAGATATTTTGCCATAAACTCTGTCACCTTTCTGGCTCCGTCTATATTCAGATGATCTCCTTTGTCATAGCTGTCTTTTTTCCAGTCAATGCCGATATCCCGATATCTCAGGTTCAGATCCACATATGGAAGATCCGCCTCTTCTGCATATTCTTTTAGAGCATTATACTTCTTATAATTGTAATTCACGGGAGAGGGTGCACTGAACAAAAGAAGATCGGCACCGTTTTTTCTGCACAGATTTCTGATCTTATCCATGTAGATACGCGTAACTTCCGGAATCTCTGTCTTATCCTTTGTCTCTTTCATATAATTTTCATCACCCTCGTAGGACACAGTCTTATCCCGGATCTCAAATCCCATGTATCCGCTCTTCAATCCGCCCGGCCCGTCAAACAGTGCCTTCCACGCATTGTGATAACGGAAAATAGGGAAATGATAATTCAGCGGCTCGGTCAGAGACAGCTGCAGATTTGTGAGGAACCCGGGATTCCGAAACATAGTATTTGTCTCAAGGAGCACCAGTTTCGGTGACTGTTTCTGGAAAGCAGTCTTAAGTACATAATATGTTTCCTGAATCCGCTGGGCAGGCTGTCCGCAGTCATAGGCTGCAATCCCTGTTTGATTCCACAGATCCATAGGGGATATCGATGTATAACTCTCGCTGTCTCCCGCCACAAGCAGATCGATCGTTTTCTCGGGTTCCGAACTTACAGATGCGAACACGCGGCTTCTTTCATTTATGGCACCTTTTACATTTCTCGCCACGATCTGTATCCCGGCAGAACATATCCACAGCAATGCTATAAATATAATTAAAGCCAGTATGATCTTCTTTCTTTTCTTCACATGAACCTCCTTTAAAATTCTCAAATTGAATTACTGCTAAAATCCGGCATATATCATATCCACCGCCTGATATCCGTCTCCGTACGCAGCGATCACGATCACCGCCAGAAGAAGCGCATAGTAAATGCTCCACCGGATAAAAACCGGCTTTCTTCCCAGAGCTTCTCTCACATGGACGCCTCGCTCCTTCACGGCCCCCACAATAGCCACAACAACGCATCCGGCTGCAATAGCAATCAGATCTGCCCTGCTCATCCCGAGTTCCAGCAATCTTCCGTCAAAAAGGCTGTTAAGGTCAAAATTCCGGAATATACTGCGGAACATATAGATTCCCGCACGCAGTCCGTCCGCCCGGAAGAACAGTTCTCCGGTAAATATGATAAGCCATGTCTTTGCGATTCTCACAACCTTAAGCCCTGCGGACTTTTCTCCGATATGCAAAAGCTCCAGCACCCGGTCACGCAAAGGTTCCGCTGCAATCCCCAAAAGGATCAGTGTAAAATAATACATCCCGTAGAAGATATAACTCCATCTCGCCCCGTGCCACAGTCCGTTGCATAGCCATACGGGAAAAAGAGCCATAGCGGACGTCCCGAGCATAGTAATATATTTTCCAAAATGTTTCCTTCCGTACTGATTCCACTTTTTCACCGGCCCGGACATGGAAACCGGATAGAAAATGTATGTCTTAAACCATGTTCCCAGCGTAATATGCCATCTTCGCCAGAACTCCGCCGCACTCTGAGCCGCAAACGGCTGCCGGAAGTTTTCCGGGAGTTTTACTCCGAAGAGCTGTCCGCTTCCGATAATAATGTCCATGCATCCCGAAAATTCCATGTAGAGCTGCACAGTATATGCCGCAGCGGCAAATACAGTCATAGCTCCGCTGTATGACGTATAGTTCCCGAATATTGCATCCACGCCGATGGCCAGCCTGTCCGCGATCACCTTTTTCTTAAACAGTCCCCAGAATATCCGGATATATCCTTCTGTCAGATTGTCGATCTCCAGAGATTTTCCGCTGTAAAGTGTACCTGCTGTATCCGAATAGCGGCAGATCGGCCCCTCCATGATCTGAGGGAAAAATGCGAGGAACAGGGCCGTATTCTCCAGTTTTTCCTCTGCACGGATCTTTCCCCAGTACACGTCTGCCAGATAGCCGATAGCCTGCAGCGTATAAAACGAGATTCCCACCGGCATGAGGATATTTTTTTCTTCCAGAGTAAACGGCAGCGCGCTCCCGAAGATCCCGTTCAGATTGCCCGCAAAGAAATTGTAATATTTCAGATATGCAAGAATTCCAATGAGCAGGAGTACGCCGAATGCCAGCACCCTTCTGGATTTCTTCTGATATATTCCCTTTATCCTCTTCTTTTCGCATCTTTCCGCAGATGCAAGAGCTGTCTTCTGTTCTGATCTGAGCCACTCCAGCCAGATACCGATACAGTGTACGAACACAGTTGTCCCGAGCAGATATACGATCAGTTTTCCGCTGAGAAGCCAGAAAAACAGATAGCTGAACGCTAGCAGCACTCTCCTGCGCCATTTCTGCGGCGCGATCTGGTATACCAGCAGACACAGCGGAAGAAATACAAACCCGTATACCAATGATTGATATGCCATATGCTAGTTCTCCTGAAGTCTTTTCACCATGTTATAGATTGATTCTGCGGAATTAAAATTATCCGGCGTCATCTCAGATGCTTCAATGTCAATGTCAAACGCGTCCTCCAGTTCGGATACGAGTGTGATCACACCGAAAGAATCCAGAAGCCTGTCATCGATCAGGGCTTTCTCCTTTTCATAGTCAATGCTGTCGTCGATTTCCATTAAGATTTCCATTAATTTTTCCATTGTAATATTTCTCCTTCTCTTGATTCTGTAAGCAAATTTAAATTACTTTATATATCTGTTTATTGAGATCATCACCCGGCATATTCCACTGATAAGTAGGATGATGCTCTCTCAGCACAGTCCATCCCGCATTCTTACTGTATGACACGACAGCGGGCAGCGCATGGCTCAGGAAAAGAGCCATTCCTTCCATCGCAGAATATGCGCCGGTACGCTCAAATACAAGCACTTTTCCGGTCCGGACATTTGACAGTTCTACATTACTGCATAGCACATCATTCATCGTACAAAGCGTTCCACATACGGTCCATGGCTTCTTGTGCCCTGCCTGCTCTCCCGGTATGAGCTGTATCCCCGGCTGATACATGCCTTTGATCTGTCCGTCATAATTGAGCTGATGATTACCGCCGTCTACAATACAGTAGTTCGTATCGCCGTTTTTCTTCACATCTTTGACCTCTGTGAGATAATATCCGCATTCCGCTGCAAATGCCCTTCCCAGCTCTATTGTCACATTGCCTTTCCACTGCATGGACCGGATTGCTTCTCTTAAGGCCTCCAGTCCTTCATCTGTGTATGTCTGCGCTTCTTTTCCACGAAAATACGGCACCGCGGTACCCGGACCGTATTCCAGATGCGTGATCCGCACTTTCCACTCGTCTCTCATTTTCAGGAGAAAGCTGTCCAGCATTTCAAGCTCCTGTCGGAACTGTCTCAGATGACGTTTCTGTGTTCCCGAGAAATAATGAATACCTTCAATTTCCAGATACGGACACATATTTACGATTCCGAACACACTGCGCATTGTGTCCTCGTCCATACCGAACTGACTGCCGTTGGTCAGTCTTGGATAAAGCCTGAGTTTCTTCATATGGGCGTCGCTCCACTCAAGGAAATAATGAAGCTGCTTTACAGACTCCACTGTATATATGCATTTATCTCCATATGTATTCAGTATATTGTATATATCTTCTTTTTTCTTGAGCACTCCCGATATGAAGAGCTTCTCCGGCGGAATTTCCAGCCGCCTGCATATCTCAAACTCTCCCATTGAGCATACTTCGATTCGGTCCGTCTGCTCCGCCATTTCTTTTGTCAGGAACGGGTTTGCCTTCATGGCATAGCACAGCCCTGCCTCTTTCCTGAGCGCCTCTTTCAGTCTGTCCGCCTGTCTCTTCAGCATATCCAGATCAAATATATAGAGCGGGGTTCCGTAACGTGCCGCCGCGTATTCCAGTTGTTCTCTCTGCATAAATTTCTCCTTTTCATCTGTATGAACAATTCATTTTTACTCTTTCCATCTCTTCAGATATGCCCTGTCCGTCTTTCCGTTTTTATTCAGAGGCATAACCTGCATCCGTATCAGCTTTGGCGGAACCATATACACAGGCAGCTTCTCTTTCAGCTTTCTCCGTACCTCCGACGGCTCCGCCTCTCCCATATAGAAGCCTGCGATCCGGTTTTTCTCCTCCTGAAATACACAGCAGCTTCGCTGTACATTTTCCACGGCGTTCATGGCGCTCTCGATCTCCTCCAGTTCGATCCGGTGTCCCATGTGCTTGATCTGGAAATCCTTTCTCCCGGCAAATATGATCCTGCCTTTTTCATCGTAATATCCCATATCCCCGGTTCTGTATATTCTCTGAGGTTCACCGCCGCCGACCGGATACATGACAAACTGCTTCTTCGTCTGTTCCTCATTCCTATAATATCCCTGAGCAAGAGATTCTCCCGCCACGCAGATCTCACCTTGTCTTCCCGGCTCAGCAATCTCAATATCATCTTCATCAAGAAGGAATACTGTCCTGCCCGGAAATGCATTTCCCACCGGTATCTTCTCCCTGTCCTCGTACATTCGGACAACCGGATAATACGTACAGTTGCACGTAATCTCCGTGGGGCCGTACAAGTTGACAAAACGGGCGTCCGGCAGAGCTTCCTGCCAGATCCTCAGCTGCCTGGGCGGCATTGCCTCACCGCTGAACATGATCTTATTCACCTTCTCCGGAATGCGGTATCTCAATCCTTTCAGAGATGAGACAAGTGTCAGTGCCGATACCGCCCACGTCAGCGTCGTAACATTTTTCTCACACAGGAAGTCCAGAAGCCTCGGCGGCGTAGAGAAATATTCTTTCGGTATCAGCACCAGCCCCGCGCCTGTCATCAGGGATGAGTAGATATCCTTTACCGATACATCAAAGTCAAAGGGCGCCTGGTTGCCGATCACGTCTTCGTGACTTATGCCGAATATCTTCGTAAAATGTCCGATAAAACGGATAACTGCCCCGTGGCTTACCGCGACCGCCTTCGGCGTCCCGGTAGAGCCGGATGTAAAAATACCATACAGGATATCTGTCTCTCTCGATGCATTCCGGATCGCTGCAAGGCGCTCCGGATCCGCATCCTCCTTCACGAGCTCTTCCGCTGAAATTATGCTGTACTCTTCTTTATCGAATCCGGCACAGATACTTTCCATCGTAAGGAATTCCTGTATATTACGGTCCGCTATAATGATCTCCGGCTGCAGCGTCCGGAAAATCTTCTTCAGCCTCTCCGGTGGGTTGTCCGGATTCACCGGAACATAAAAGCAGCCTGCATATACTGCTCCGAGCATAGCCGCAAGCATGAGCTGGCTCTTCTCCATCATCACAGGAACCGGACTGCCCGGAGATACTCTCCTGCTGATACCGCTGCCGATCTTTCTCGCCATCGCGGTAAACTCATACCACGTGAACTCGCCGTCAACGCCTGTAACCGCTGTACTGTATCTGTAACACTCTGCTGTCTGCTCCAGATAGTCAAGAATGTTTGTTTTCTGTCTGCACTGATCTGGTTTAATCATATTTTCACCTCGTCTTTTTAAGATGGGTTCATTATGATTGATGTTTTTTAATATGTCCTGTAAAGATTCTTAAGGTATTTTTAAATAACAATGTATAGGAATTAAAAAAGATGAAAGCTTAACTCAAAGCTTTCACCTATTCAAATAGTAATATAAATAAAAAATCATACACCCTGAGATGTCTTTCGATACTCTTGTGTGGGAGATTCCAAAGTGTTTGATGCATATCCGCATCTGCAATTTGAACCGAATCTATAAACCTGATACTGATAAACACGATTTCTTCTTTTGTTGCTCCACCTAGCATACTTCACTGAAGTATATAGAATACATTGTCCAGACCAATATCATAAATATTATAGTTTATATAAGGAATTATGATGATCTATACAGGATACAAAGATTCCTTCAAGAAGCGTTGCGAATGCTTTATTTAAGCATATTTCTAAAATCAAAAACCGGTATATTATTATCCCATTTTATTTTCAAAATCATAGTATGTCTATTTGGATCATATAATGGATCTCCTTTAATCTCATCATACATTCTTCCATGAAATACACATAAATCAGTCTTGTTATCATCCGACTTTACAAAAGAGTTATGTCCGGGTCCGAAAATTCCTGCGGACTGATCTGTCTGAAGAACAGGTGTCCGTTCTTTTTTCCAATTCTGAGGATCCAGAATATCTGCTCCTTCTTTTAAAGAAAGCATTCCCATACAGTAGGCCTGACTTGTGTCACTCGCGGAATAAGTCAGAAAAATTTTATCATCTTTCTTTAAAACAGCTGGTCCCTCATTTACCCAAAATCCGTGTCTTTCCCATGGATAGTCAGGTGTAGAAAGCAGCACCTGATCTGTAGCAAGTTTATTTGGTGTTTCCATTTTAGCAATATAGAGGTTGGAGATCATTTTTCCAACTCCTGTTTTTTCGGCCCAAATATAGTAATAATCTCTGTTGTACTGCATGACTGTTGCATCGAGTGAGAAAGCCTTAAAAGAGAATTCGTCATTTTTAGCTGCCTGCATACGTCCAACTTCTCGCCATTCATCCATATAAGGGTCATCACCAGTACACTCTAATACATATGGTCGGATATTCCATATATCATCTTTATCTCCTGCTGCATAATAGATATACCATTTTCCCCACAGCTTATGCAGTTCAGGAGCCCATATATGAATGCTTTGATCTCCTGTTTCATGTTTACGCCATATAATACGTTCTTTAGCATCAGCAAGAACCGAAAGTGTTTTTCCCATTCGGAGAATAATTCTGTCATATTCGGGAACAGAACCTGTAAAATAGTAGATTCCTGTATCACTTTTATAAATCTGTGGATCTGCTCTGTTTTTAATAAACGGTTTATTATAAGCTGTTTCCATATAATTATCTTTATTCATTGTCCGGCACCACCTTTATTCGAAGCATGTTCCATGAATACGGTTCAACATGTCCCACCAGATGATTACCTTTGCAAGAAAACGTAACCATTTTTCTTGGAATTACATTTTTATGAACCGCCAGATTATCTGCTTTTATATTTTTATTAGTCATGACAATCTGCTCAGTAATTTCCAGATTTCCGAATCCCTGAATATCAATATTGACATTTGCCATTTCATTCCTTCTGTTTACAAAAAAGAATACAACCTCCTGCAGAGCCGGATTATAGATAGCAATTTGATCCAGATAAGGAACTTTAAGTCCCTGTTCATTTGTATAATCAGGAGCCTCTAGTACAGTTTCCATCACGTTTCCTCTGCCGTATCTCGACATGAAAGAAAAGGGATAAAAGATTGGCTGTACCCATACTTCTCCATTACTTTCGGTCATAATAGCTGCACTGATATTGGTAAGAAGGGACTGGCAAGCAATCTTTACCCTGCTACAATTTTTGACCATTGTCATAAGCATGCTTGCAAATAACAGAGCGTCTTCCAATGTATATATTTGTTCACTGAATGCCGGAGCAACTTGCCAATCTCTTGACGCAACAGAGCCGGCTACTTCATCGCCGGGGATTTCCCATACTCCCCATTCATCAAAACAGATATCTATTTGTTTGTTTGATTTTTTCTTGCTTTTTACAGTATCACAGATACCGGCGACTGTTTGGATATATTTCTCCATCTTTACGGACTGGGAAAGGAATTCCTCTGTACCACAGTCCTGCCCTCCATAATATTGATGCAGCGAAATATAATCTATAAACTCATATGTATATTCTAAAACAATCCTTTCCCAGTCAGTGTATGTTGGCACATCAGTTGATGAACTGCCGCACACTACCAGTTTAACTTTATCGTCTAATGATTTCATCGCATGAGCTGTCTGTGCAGCCAGTTTTCCGTAATCCTCAGGAGACTTATGGCCAATCTGCCATATGCCATCCATCTCATTTCCCAGACACCATATTGGAATATTATAAGGATTTTCTTCCCCGTTCGCCTTTCTCCAGTCACTGTATAATGTGCCGGCAGGTAAATTGCAATATTCCAGAAGAGAGAGGGCATTTTCAATTCCTTTTGTTCCCAGATTTACTGCAAACACAGGTGCTATATCTGCTTTTCTCGCCCATTTCATAAATTCATCCGTTCCAAATTCATTTGTTTCTATAGATTTCCATGCAATTTCTCTTTTCTGAGGTCTTTTTTCCTTGTCACCGACCCCATCTCTCCAGTCATAGCAGGAGACGAAATTTCCTCCGGGATATCTTACACAAGTAACCCCCATTTCTTTTACTTTTTCGATCACGTCAAGACGAAAGCCATTTTCATCAGCACAGGGATGCCCCGGTTCATAAATACCAGTATAAACAACTCTTCCCATATGTTCTATAAATGATCCATAAATATACGGGCTGATCCGGCCTTTTTGAAATGACTTATTCACAATTAATTTTACATTATACACGATATTTCTCCTTTATTCTTTATCTCCTCCTGTTGCTGTCCCCTCAATAAAAAATCTCTGTCCGAAAAGGAATAACAGAAGCAGTGGCATAATTGAAATTACAGTAGCAGCAAGTGTCGGTCCATACTTGATTGAGTTGCTGCCTACCAATATTGCGAGACCGGCTGACAACGTTCGATTCTCTACGGAATTCGTCAATATCATAGGATATAACAAATCATTCCAGTTATTCATGAAATGATAAATTCCAAGAGTGATCAGCGCTGGTTTTGATAATGGTATTACAATTTTATGATAAATTTGAAAATTATTTAATCCGTCAATCCGAGCTGCCTCTTCTATAGATTTGGGAATCCTTGAGAAAAAAGATGTCAGCATATATATTCCATAGGCTCCTGACGCTCGTGGAAGTATGAGTCCTAACAAAGTATCCAGAATTCCAAGTTTATACTCTTCAATATATAGCGGGATCATAATAATTTGAAAGGGCACCATCATCGTCATAAGGATTACCGTAAATAATACTTTTTTCCCTCTGAATTCCATCCGCGCAAATGCAAAAGCAGCAAGGGAATCTATTATTAAGCTGACAATTGTTACGCTGCCGGCAAAAACAACTGTATTTTTCAGCATACTGAAAACAGGTATTGCCTCTGAAACATATTTGTACTGTGTCAGTACCCATTGCTCCGGGAGAAAGGCTGGAGGATATTTGATTACATCAGCATCTGTTTTAAAAGAAGATACTATAAGCCATACTAAAGGTACAAATACGAGTAATGCGACAACGAACAATATAATATTGCCGCCTATATGAAGTTTTTTCCGATGTTTTTTCTTCATTTCTGTTCCTCCCTGTTTAGATATCGACGCATTACGATTGTTATCACAGCGATAATGATAAACAAATATACAGAGATTGCAGATGCATATCCAAGATCATGTTCTGTTCGGAATCCGCGATCATATATATAACTGACGAGAGTTTCAGTTTTATGCTGAGGGCCTCCTCCCGTAAGGACATAAATCTGGTCAAATGCCTGAAATGCGAGGATAAATGTCGTAACAATGCAAAATCCTATTGTCTGTTTTATTGAAGGTATGGTTATGTATATAAATTTTTTCCATCCCGTAGCTCCATCCAAATCTGCCGCCTCATATAGAGAATTTGGAATATCAAGAGTTGCAGCAGTAAGTATAGTCAGTGTATAACCGAAATTTCTCCACACAGTGACTAAGATCACTACGGCCATTGCATAGTGTGCATCTGACAGAAGATTTGGCATTACAACACCAATCTTCTTCAACAGATAAGCAAGCATTCCCGAATTGGAATTCAGAAGCATGGACCAAAGAATGCTTATTGCTGTCATAGAACATACATAAGGAATATAGAAAGATGCACGCAGAAATTTATGAAATTTTGTGTTTCTCTGCATTAACATAGTAATGAGTAATGCAACTCCGACTTGAAGCGGAACTTCTGCGAAAGTAAATATCAGTGTGTTTTTAGTTGCGCCCCACATGCGTTCATCGTGAAACATTTTTATAAAATTATCAAATCCAGCCAGTGAAATGTCGCTCATATACAGATCCATATTAAGAAAACTGATAACAAAAGCTGCGATCAATGGTACAAAAACAAACACTGTCAGTATGAGCATAGAAGGAAGAATAAACAGATAAGCTGTATTCTGATATTTGACTTTTATTTTACCTTGTTTTTTCATCTAAGTTACTCCTCTTTAAAAAAGAAAGTCCTGAAATTTCAGGACTTTCCCTGGCATTTTCTTATTGAGCTAAAATCTCATCCAGACGGTCTGACGCACTCTGCAGTTCAGTTTTCACATCTCCTCCGGATAAAATGCTTTCCATCATCGGTGCCATAACATCATTGTCAATCTGGCTTCCATATTCGTAACCAAGATGCCAGTCACGTCCAATCGATGAAGCCTCCGATACGCTGTTCAAAATATCGTTTGATTTAATATCTTCATCTTCAAGAAGAGAATAGGACCATACAGGGAAACCGTTTTGCATTGACCATTCCTTCAGGACATCATCTGTAAGCCAGTATGCCATAAATTTGTAAACCGCTTCTTTTGTCGCTTCGTCTGTTCCTTTCGGGATCATATAGGAACATCCGCCCTCGGCTGAGTATGCCCCGTCAGACCCGGCAGGCATAGCCGTGATCCCGTAATTCATTCCCAGATCATTCAGAATGTTTATATTCCATGGACCGGCAATCGTCATAGCCATCTGTCCTGACTGGAACATCGTGTCAGCTTCTGCTGATGTCAATCCCTCTGGCGATACACCTGCCTGAGCGAGTTCCTGCAGCCATGTCAGGGTTTCAACATTCTGATCAGAGTTCAAAAGATTTTCATTCGTAGATGTATTAATTACATCCCCGCCATTTCCCCACAAATACTGAACGTAATAACCAAAGTCTGTTGGAAGAGCCAGTCCATACTGCCCTTTATCAGGATCTGTCAGAGCCTTTGCACACTCTTCCAGCTCTTCAAATGTAGCCGGCGGAGCATCAGGATCCAATCCTGCGGCTTCAAACAGATCTTTGTTGTAGTATAAGTACTGAAGATTATACTGCATTGGTACACCATACAGTTTATCACCAACATATGATTTTGCTACCACATTTTCATAGTAGTTATCTTCATTGGTACCTGTTGCTTCCCAGAAATCACTGATATCTTCCAGGGAATCATTTTCGACATATTCCTGAAGATATTCGATTCCTACAAGTACAAACGACGGTGCAGTCCCTGTTGAAATAGCGGATGGAAGTTTTGACTGTAATGTATCGTTATCCATAATATCGACCTGAACAGTGATTCCATCCTCATTTGTTTCATTGTAATCATCAATGATCTCTCTTAACACATCCCCATCCGAACCGGTAAATACAGTCCAGAGAGAAAGTATTGTCTCATCCGAGCCAGCCGAATCGCTTCCTTCGCTGCTTTCCTGTGTCTGCGAATTTCCACACCCTGCAAATAAGGACATTGTTGTTGCACATACAAGCAGCATGCTACAGATTTTTTTCCATTTCATAAAACGTTGTTCCTCCTTTTTTGATTAGATTTTTGTTGTTGATGAATATATTTTAGTAAATAAAGCTGAAATTACTCTTAAAATTTATAAATAATTATTTATTTTTTATATCTGATAGAAGTTGTATGTCAAAATTATAGTATTTTTTGCACATTTACTTGATTTTTAACAATAAAGTGTTATCCTTATTTTTAATAATGAGGAGGCTGAGATAATTTGAAAATACTAATTATTGAAGATACAAAATCACTGGCTAAAACGCTGGCAGATATCATTCAAGAATCCGGAGGAACTGCAGATATTGTTTTAGATGGCATCTCCGGACTGGAATATGCACGAAGCAGTATTTATGATGCTATCGTTCTTGATGTGATGTTGCCGGGAATGGATGGATTTCAGATTCTAAATCAGATACGAAAAGAAAAAGTCAATACACCGGTCCTCATGCTTACAGCAAAAAGCGAGGTGAAAGACCGGGTCCACGGACTAAATATCGGCGCGGATTACTACCTTACAAAGCCTTTTGAAATTGCAGAGTTTTCTGCATGTTTAAATGCAATTCTGCGCAGAAAAGATTCCGGGGTGAATGACGTTATTCAGTTTGGTGATCTGTCTCTTTCTCCTGCTTCACACGAAGTAACTTGCTGTGGCAGATCTATCAGGCTGAATTCAAAAGAATATGAACTGCTGCGTCTCCTGATCCTTAATAAAAACAACATTGTTTCCAAAGAACTGATTTTATCCAAAATATGGGGTTATGATTCGGATGCAACAGATAACAATCTGGAAGCATATGTTTCTTTTCTCCGTCGTAAGTTACACCTTCTATCATCTAAAGTTGCAATATGTGTTGTCCGAAAAGTAGGTTATTATTTAGAGGAAAAAGTATGATTAAAAAATTACGGATTCAGATCATTTCCAGTATTGTCTTTGTGTTTTCATTGTTATTAATATTTATTCTGGTAAGTACATGGCTTTCAACTAAAAAAACACTTGAGGACAGCTGTATGTCCACCTTAAATTCGGCGATTCATACAACATATTCAAGCAATGCTGTTTTACAGGCTGATTCTTCCATTCCGCTTCTTGTTGTAACGGTAGACTATCAGAATAATATCAGACTACTACTAAATGATATGGATGAATTTTCATATACGGAAATAACAAACTTGGTGAATGAAGTTCTGGATCTCAAATCTCAAACCGGTATAATTGAAGATCATTATCGATATCTCAGAAAAAGTATCGGCTTATCTGACATACGAATCGCATTTACCGATATTCAAACAGAGCAGTCGATTTTAAAAAGACAAATGATCCAGTCCATCTTTATTGCTATTGTTTCAATACTTGTTTTCGGAGTGCTGAGTTTCTTTTTAAGTGAAAAACTGACACGTCCTGTCCAAAACTCAATAAACGCACAGAAGGAATTTATAGCTAACGCATCACATGAACTGAAAACACCTTTGACTGTAATATTGTCAAATACTGAGATGCTTCAGAAGTCAAATGAAATATCAATTAAGGATTCTCTTACCCGGCAGAGACTTGACCATATTGAAGATGAATCACGACGTATGAAACAATTAATTGAACAGCTTTTACAGCTTGCAAAATTAGATAGTTCAACGCTACCTGTACATAAAGAACCTATCGATTTTGATTTTGTTGTGTGCAATAGCGTGTATACTTATGAACCGATTTTATATGATATTGGGAAGTCACTTTCTTTTGAACATAAAAAAAATATTATCATAAACGGAAATGAACAAAACCTCCGACAAGTTATTGACATACTATTAGATAATGCAATGAAATATTCTGCCGATAGAAGTACAATTAGTGTGAGATTATATGCCGTAAAACATATTGTTATCCTTGCTGTAGAAAGTACCGGAACACCCATATCCGAAAAAGATATGGAACAGATTTTTTCTAAATTTTACAGAGGAGCAACGAAAACACCCGGATATGGTCTTGGGCTGGCTATTGCTTCATTGATCGTTAAGGAACATAGCGGAAATATTTGGGCTGAAACTGATAAAATCTCAAAAAACACTTTTTATATCTCACTTCCTTTAATAGGTATAAAATAAAAACGGATCGGGTCGTCTTCCGGAATCAAAATTTTCACGTCCGACGGAAGTTTGATTTGATAGTACAGAGAAGACAGCGTATAATCTTTCTGTAAAAAGTGCTGTTAATCCTTTTTCGACTCTTATCGTCCCTTTGTATCTGTTTAAAGTGCTGTTTACATATATTTTTATGGTAAACTATGGAAGCATTATCAATGGCCTTTCCGTATTTACCTCCCTTTTCTTCTTCGGGGAAAAAACTGCCGCTACAGTAAACTCGCACTATGTCTCCTGTTCTTTTTGATAATGTTTCCTGTGATACTGAAATTTTTTCGTAAGATGGCTGACAGGGTGTACAGTATCGATTCACCTATATAGAAGACAGTATGGTTCCTCCGCTGTTTTATAACACTGCTTTCTTTACTGACCACAGGGAATTTTTCTGAGCAAAATATATTGACCACGCCTTTCTTCTTGTCCACTGCGGTCTGATCATCGTCATGGCTATCGTCTATAAAATTCTTCTGGATTCGCCGGATACTTTTCAGAGACAGAATGCACTGGAATCTGAGAAAAAGCATCTTGAAAATGTGATGTCACTCCTGCCGGCACTACATAACATAGGACATCAGGAAACTGGGAAGGCTCATCTCAGCCTCTGTAATCCTGCTCAGGCTTCCAACAGAAAGGACAAAGTCTAGGACCCCAAGCACGTAAATAACGATTCTTGTCTTTTTGCTTACAAGCTCCTTCCTGTATGTCTCAGACATGTCAGCCAGTTCTGCGTTCCCAATGATTCCAAACAGGGACATGCGAAAGACAAACTCCCACAGTAACAGCAATCCCGCTCTCCGCAAGAGCAGTCGTTTCATCTCTCCGGCACTTCAACTGATTTCCCACAAAACAACAAAGACCGTCGATATTCCCGTAAGGCCTGCCTCCGTCCCATATCGCCGCAACTCAGAGGAAGGAGAGCGGATACAGCGATGATATGGATTCTACCAGCAACACAGATAACAAAATTATAGAGAATGAAGTGCTCCTTGTGAATAATAGACAGAAGCAACTCCTAAATCAATTTCTATAGTTCATATATCATTTTTTATTATAAAGCGTAAATATTTTCTTCAACAAGAGCAGAAAATATTATGACTTATACAAAATTGATACTTGACAGCTTACTTCTTTTTAAGTATAACAAGGAGCTTCTTAATTACTTTTTTAACACCAAAATCTTGTTTTTATCATTTGTGACGAATGCTAAAAGGTATAACTGTTCCTCCTGATTCATGGAATTATCCGTAACATCCTGTAATATCACAATCAGTTGATCCTTCTTATTCCCTATGCCGATTATCAAAGAAATAGCAAATATAGTGACAGACATAAGAGAAGCCGAAAATCTTGATATTATTTCAAGAAATTTTCGGCTTCTCGGTTACGTTCCTGGGCGGATTCGAACCGCCGGCCTTCCGCTTAGGAGGTCTCCTGACCACTGTCAATCTAAGTCATGTTCAGTTCACGCAAGGCTCGCAATAAAAGGTCTTTTACTACAGTTCAAATCGTTTCTGGTCAATTGCTGTCAGCCACTGTAAACCCGGAACAACCGGTGGATATTAGCCGGATATTGGCTGCGGCTAATAAAAGGTGTTCGGCTTACTGTCAACGGCTTCCTAAAGGATCGGCTACCATGCCCATCTTAGCAGGAATGATATACAATATTCAATTGATCAGATTTACTATCTATACTATACCGTGTAATGGTCAGTTTGTCTATGTTTTTTCGACTACTTCATTCTTGTCTTACAAATTGATATTTCCCTTTTCCAAATCCTTTGACTGTTTTAATTAATCCTGCATTTTTTAAATGGTTCAAAAGGTTCCCAGCCGCAGTTATAGAGATATTAATATTTTCCATAATCTCTTTTCTTCCAAAAATCTTATCAAATCCCATTTTCTCAAACAGAAGATTAGCTTTTTCTTTGGTGGCCTGATTCGCATTCAGTTTATCAATAGCATTACGAATTGATATATTTTCCAAATCAATTAACGCTTTTTTCGGATCAATTAACACCTTTTCCGGATCAACTAACACCTCTTTTTCTGGAACATTATAATTCAAATTATAAAGAATAACAAAAAAGAGGTTGGAGTTGATCTAAAAAGTGAACTATCACTTCTCCTCTGAAATCTCCCAATGGCCATTTGATCCCCGTCCAATATAATTTACGTGATCCATTTGTTTTATACGGCGTTTTACCGTCTTAGAACTCACGCCTAAAATCATAGCCATCTTTTCTGTGCTCATCTTGTTGTTTTTGAATTAAGCCAATAATCTGATCCTCCATATTATCCTGGGGGACATTCTGAGGGACATCCTGGGGGACATCATAATTCAGATTTGACATCACCACCGTGACTGATATCTGTCTGAACGAAATATAGGCTTTTTTGTATCGTCATAATTTATCTGAAACTCATATCCATAAGACACATCCTCTGCTTGACTCTTTAAGATGCTTCATCTACGTGATTTACTGTATTTATATTAAAGCGCAATTCTAAGTTTCCGCCGGACCCAGCCGATACATCTGCTGATACATCCTTTTTGTGTCACGATATCGTCCGGAACAGCGCAGCCCATATATTTCATCTGTGCTATACGGAAGATGATACAGATTTTCTCTGATAACAATGACAAAATAACTGTCGCTTCTTTTTACAGCATCCGCGAACTCTTCTGTAGTGACAAAAACATTTCCGTCATCAATAAAAAATATAGTATCTGCTGCCTCCTCCACAGACCACTTCCAGTTATCCCTGTACAATACTTTGCATGGGACTTCACTGATCAGCTCTATTCCGCTGGAATCTTCATAATGCCGTGCCTGCCATATCATATCAATGAGTGTTGTTTTTCCTGTTGCACTGTCTCCACGGATTATGGTTATTTTTTCTTCTATTTCAAGCTCGTAATAAAGCCTGTTGTTTTTTACAATAATCTTATGCTTTCCCGTCATCTTCTCACCTACACGTACTTAGCGGCCACCGCTATAAAACGATCAAGATCCTGAACCATTTCCCCATTGTTAAGAATTTTGATTTCAAAAGGCTCTTTTCCAAAATTCATAATATGCCGCAGATTAATTGTCAGATCCTTCCTTTTTCCGATTTCCAGAATCCATTTCGCACAATTGTTGCCACAAGCGGATGCATTAAAAATTCTTCCTGAATCATCAAAAGCCATCAAGATCAATGTTTTTACACCGCCTGATATCTCTTTTACAGAAATCGGGCCCAATACAGGACTCTCTATAAGATGAGGACCGATGACTTCTGATTTATCTACATCTTTTATCATTTCTACAGTCAGGGGATCTGTGATCCACTCATCATCATACGTATTATTAAAATAAGCAGGCGGATAATAGATTGCCTCTTCCATTTGCCCCAGATAGATGCTCAGCATAACATACCTCCATTTTTCTGTTGATCTTCTTTCTAAAAAATCAACAAACAAAAATAACTCAAACTAATACTTTCATTATAAGCAAATACAGATTCCGTGTCTATCTTGATCACACTTTACTGTTCATTTTTGATGCCATCGATACCAGCAGCGCAGCCATCTCCGGGTCAGCCAGCACTTTTCCAAGCAATTCCGGATCCACTCCCTCTGGCACCTGCAGCATATTCTCCGGCATCTTCTGGTGGATATCCGGATCAAGTTCTTTCTTTTCATAAAATGCTTTTTCAAAAAGTTTTGCATTTTTCCTCCTGTCATCATCCAGGATATGAGAATAAACATTCAGGATCATATTGGCCTGGGAATGACCGGAATCTCCCTGCGTAGCCTTGATATCACCACCATTCAGCTTCAGCTTATAAGTAACGCTGGTATGCCGGAGGCTGTGTGTAACTACAGAAGGCAGATTGTTTTCAGCAATAAGTTTCTTCAATCCATTCAAGATCACATCTTCACCGACAGGAAGTCCATAGGGGGTTGCCAGTACCAGGTTATAGTCCATATATTCATCCCCCATTACTTCTTTTTCCAGATCCTGTTTCTTCTTCCACTCGACAAGCATAAGCGCCACAGTTCGCGGGATGAAAACTTTTCTTTCGCTGCCTTCTGTTTTTGGCTTTTTTAAAATACGGACTGTTTTGTTGGATTTTCTGGTTTCTGGAAATACAAGGAGTACATCTTTTCCATCCAATGCTTTCAAAGCCTCCTTACTTACTCTCTGCAATTCTTTATTGATAACGATATAAGCCCGATCCTCATCAATCGCTTCCATGGAAATATCCATAGCGTCCCAGGAAAGCGCCGTGACCTCGCCGGGACGGAGTGTACCGGCAAAAATAATATTACAGGCCAGGACAACTCTCTCATCAACACATACATCCATTGCGTGCATCATAGTGTCTGCTTCCCATATCTCGCGCTTTTTAGGCGTATGTTTAGGAACAGTCGCCCGCTGGCAGGGATTTTTCTCCATCAGTTCCCATTTAATTGCCTGCTCAAAGCAGTTGCGGAGCAGCTTGTGAATCTCCCGTATCGTTCCTGTTGTAACATACTCGCTTTTTGGTTTTTTGGTCATCGGATTGACAACAGCCGGTGTCTCCAAAAGTGTCTGATAGTATTTTTCTATAAAATGCGTATTCAAATCCGAAAGTTTCACTTTACCTATCATCGGCTTGATATAATTCCTGATCAGGCCAACTTTTCCCTGATATGTAGACATTACCCAGGCTTTTGTTCCATAAATAAAAACATATTCATCGAGAAGATCCGACAGGTAGGTACACTTAGGTGCAACAAATGTTCCTAACTCCTGCTTATACTCAATTTCCTTCTTGCGTTTGCGGGCTTCCGCCTTTGTATCATATGTTTCCCATTTTTGCTTTCTTTCGCCCGCATCATTCTTATAATAATAGACCACTTTATACTTGTGGTTTCGTTCCTGTATGGACGCCATTCTTCTTTCTCCTTTCTTCCAGCCATGCTTCAAACTCTTTTCTGCAGATCCGTACCCGGTTTCCAATATGTATGATTGGAAATTCTTCCCTCTGGTACCAGTTTACAATCATGGATCTTGAAACCTTTGCCATCAGTGCTGCTTCTTCCGGAGTCAGATAATTAAGATTCCCATTACATCTCCGATCTCCGGTCTGCAAAAGTTTCTTTCGTCGGTAATTCGCCAATGCTATATTTTCTTCCATAGCAAGTTCTTTATAATCATTGCAGGGTGACAACTGATACTCATCCTGCTCATCAAGAAATTTCTGGAAGCTTTCTTTTGTGATCCGTTTCTGATCAGCAATAATAACTGTAGAAAAATATTTTCCATATTTTCTGCTTTTCAGCAAAGTATAAACAGTTCCTCTGCTAACACCAAGCAGTCTCGCCATATCCGGCATACTGATGGTTGCCTCATATAATTCTCTCTTTGCTTTACGATCCTCAGCTGTCTGATACTTCGTCTGTCCGTTGTACCAATTCCAAAATACATCTTTCGGTATCCGCTTCCAGTAATCGATCGTAACTGTCTCAAGCTTTTCCCTTTTAATCAGGTCATAGGCAACGCTTTCTTCAATTTCCAAAAGCTGCGCAATATCACGTACAGAAAAGGACCATTCTTTTAATTCCAGTCCCGGCTCTTCCCCGGTCACTTTCTGATATTTCACCTGATTGGCATACCACTTTTCAAAACTGGCAATATTGACCCGCAGCTTGCCGGCAATCTCTCTGGACTCAAATACATTCTTATGAAGAAGCCAGTACCGATCCGTCTTCTTAAGTCCTAACAGTTCTCCCATTTCCGCTACACTCATCCATTTCTTTTGAGGAGATGGTTTTCTTTTGTATGGACTATGGGATTCAATGGCCTCGATCATATCCTGGTATTCTTCTTTCATCCATTCTTCCTTTTTATTCATAATCAATTCTCCCTTCCTGCTGAAAGGATAACGGAAATATAAGAATAGCGTTACTATGTCGATGAACTTTTTTCATATGGAAATTATTCTTCAGAAGGCTGTTTATCCAGCCAGTCGTCAAAACTTTTCTTGGAGATCCGGTACTTTCCGCCGTCCAACTGGATCCAGCGAAATTCATTTCTTTTCAGAAGGCTGTAAACTGTCGGTCGGCTGACTCCAAGAATTTCCTGTAATTCTGCTACTGTGTAACACCTTTTCTCTGCCATCATGCATACCTCTTTCCATTCATTAATACGAAGGGCCATGATATTAGCCTCTTCATATATAGAAAGGAAATCGGGGAATTTTACAGCGTCTGTGATTAGCTTTTTTTGATTATTTTTGACAGTCCAAATAAAAAATAATTTGAAATTTTTCATGATCCACACTGTAAAACAAGCCCTTTTCGTTTCTATTAATGAGAGGGTTTGAATTTTCAAAGAGCAAGATCCACCCCGTAATACAAAAGCAGATTTTCTGACTTTTGCATTCTCCGTGGTCGGGCTCTTGATGGGGATTCCGTTTCCCCATACCCTCGGCAATTCCCATACATTTCTTTATCCAGCAGTGATCAAAAATGTATCGGAATTATATTGGCTTCCAACAGAATGTTGGGCGCAGCACTGAAATCTATCCGGAAGGGACAGCCGGCATTTCAGTGAATGGCACCGCTGTTGGCGGCTCCATTTATCACGCAGTGGAAGGAGGAGTATGAAAAAGATCAAAAAGAATAATGAACAGCTACGCACACACATCATCTGCCTCCGGTTGACGGATATAGAACTATCTGTATTAGATGACCGGGCTGAAAAATGCAGGATGACAAGATCAGACTTCATCCGGAACGTGATCTTAAACAGGAAACTGACTCCGAAATACCAGATTGTAATTGACAGCGAGGAGGTCAAATCACTTCTCGCACAATATGGGAAAATCGGATCCAACCTGAACCAGATCGCCAGGCATTTTAACAGTGGTGGGGAACGCTCTCTTGCCATGCAGGAGGAGATAGAACGTGCAATTGCAGAACTTTATGCGCTGCGGAAAGAAGTGCTTCGATTGGCAGGTGATTATATTGGCAGTTATCAAACACATAAAAAGTCATAACGCCAATTATTCTGACACAATGGAGTATCTGCTGTTTCAGCATGATGAGAAAACCGGCAAGATGCTTCAAAATGAACTGGGACAGAAAATTCTCCGGGATGAATTCTATCTGGACGGGCTCAACTGTAATCCTGATACATTTGATATTGAATGCAGAATGACAAATGAAGCATTTAAGAAAAACCGCAGGCGAAACGAATTAAAAAGTCACCATTACATCATCAGTTTCGATCCAGCGGACGTATCGGAATGTGGGCTTACTGGGAAAAGGGCACAGGAGCTTTGCCTGGAATTTGCAAAAAAGAATTTCCCAGGCTATCAGGCGGTGGTGGTTACCCACACAGACGGCGGAAACCATTCCGGCAACATCCATACCCATATCGTGATCAACAGTGTCCGCAAAAATGCCGTGGCACGCCAGAACTATATGGATAAGCCAAATGAAGAAAAGGCCGGCTATAAGCATCGGTCCACAAACCGATTTCTGGAACATCTGAAAAAGGAAGTCATGGCCATGTGTGAGCGGGAAGGACTACATCAGGTTGATCTTCTTTCTCCTGCTCCGGAAAAAGTGACAGAAGCAGAGTTTCGTGCAATAACCAGAGGACAGAAAAAACTGGAACAGATTAATCAGGAAATTGTACAGAAAGGTCTCAAACCAACGGCCACAACATTCCAGACAAAGAAGGATTTTCTCCGGAAGGCGATTGATGAATGCTCTGGATCAGCCAGAAATTTTAAAGAGTTTCAATCTCTTCTTCTGGAAAATTACAATATATCCGTGATTTTGCAAAGAGGAAGATATAGATATCTGCATCCGGATCGTGATCTCAGGATCACTGAAAAAGCACTGGGAACAGACTATGGCATGGAACACCTGGAAAAGAGATTTCTCCAAAACGATAATGGGATCCAGCCAGAACACAGAACAACTACACATCATTCTGTCCATGGCGATTACCACAAAGATCCAACTGCTATCTTCTACTATCGGACACATCTACGTCTTGTGGTTGATTTGCAGACAAATGTTAAAGCTATGCAGAGTGAAGCTTATGCCCGTAAAGTTAAGATCACCAATCTGCAGCAAATGGCGAATACCCTGATCTATATTCAGGAACATGGTTATGACACCAGAGAAAACCTGTCCAGGATCATATCGGAGGCAAGTGCAAAACTGAATGAGGCACAAGAAAGTTTAGATGAACTCTCTGCAGAATTGAAGACATTAAATTCGCAGATTCACTACACAGGACAGTACTTTTCATCTAAAGGAACATATACAGAATTCATACGATCCAGAAGCAAAAAGAAATTCCGCAGTGAGCATGCTTCTGAACTGCAGGCATATGAACAGGCCAGGGACTGGCTGAAAAGCTTCTATACTGACGGGAAAATGCTTTCAATGAAATCATTAAAATCCCGCAAACAGAACCTGCAGGATAAAATCAGTTCCCAGAAACAGGCATTACAAGAACTAAGAAGCCGCTGCACAGAACTGGAGACTGTTTCCTATAACGTAGATGCCATTCTTGACAGAACGGCAATGGAGACAGAAAAAGTTCCCATTCAATCAGCAGCACATCACAACTCACAGAAAGAAAGGAAAGAAGAATCATTATGACACAATCAGAATTTAGACTGATCTTTGCAGATCAGGTCAATAAATGCGAAGAAACATTACGGATGAAGAAAAAAGAATATACCGGCGACCGCGAAGACAGACTCAGCGCTTTCCGGATCGCCGCTTCTCTTCAGGACTGCACGCCCCAGCGGGCTCTTGTCGGGATGATGGCAAAACATATCGTATCTTTATATGATATGTGTTATGCCAAGAATACTTCCTTCACAAAAGAATTATGGGATGAGAAGATCACCGACAGCCTGAACTATCTCTTCCTGCTGGCAGCGATCATCAAAGAGGAGGGTACTTATGAACAGAATTGAAACAAAAATCCTGAACTGCTCCGCCGTTAGCGAAGCTGAAAAGACGATGGTATTTGCAGCCAGGCTGACACAGCGCGGGCATCTGATCCACAACATGGAAGATCTGATCCGACTGTACAATCAGTCCTTTACTAATGATACCGTAAAAAATATGGGACAACTCCCGCATCCTGCCATACAGAAATTTGCCGTGATTACAGTAGCTGTAGTAGGCGCCAGCCGGAGATTTCTTTCCCAGATCACCCGGCACCAGAATGAGGTAAAATTCATGAGCGCATCCCTCCAGTACAGCAACTATTCCGGGGAAGCAGATTTCGCAATACCCTATGAGATCCTCACCGCACCGGCGGCTATCAAAGAATTATATGAAAAAAGCTGCCAGACCGATATGGATAATTATGAGCGCCTCTGCAAAACCGGCATCAGCCACGACTCGGCAGGATATCTGACACCACAGGGGTTAAGAAATGTTCTGCTTATCAGTGCGACCCCTTACCAGTGGAAACATATGATCGGGCAGCGTTCCTGCAGACGCAACACGGATGAAATGAGAATCGTGATCCTGAATATTTGGAAGGATCTGTATGATTTAAGCCCGGTACTTTTTCTTCCGGAACTGACAGGTCCATTCTGCCAACGTGGAAAATGCCTGGAAGGAAAAATGAGTTGCAGAAATCCTCTTGAACGATCCCTTACTCCGGCTGATATTATCTTACGGGATTATCCGCTTCTCATGGGAGGTGAACTCTCATGAAAATACGACTGATTGATTTTGGAGTCTCCAAAGAACATTGTCCCTTCCGACCTCATGAAAATGATGCCGGAGCGGATGTATATGTTCCCTTTGACTGTACTCTGAACCCCGGTGATATCATAAAAATACCACTGGGATTTGGACTGGAAATCCCTGACGGATACGCAGGATATGTGTTTCCCAGGAGCAGCCTGGCCGTCAAAGGTCTGGTATGCGAACTGCCGCCCATCGATTCCGGATATCGTGGTGAAATCCATGCCATTGTCAGCAATGTAAGCAATATCCGGCAGACAATCAAGAAGGATACCCGAATTGGCCAGCTGGTCATCACTCCTGTGATTATTGCCGATTTTGTACTGGATCTTGGCACTGAACGTGGCACCGGAGCCTTTGGCAGTACTGGAAAATAAACTTTTACAATCAGAGACGCCGTATATATCGGCATCTTAATACCAACCAATACACAACACACAGAGAGGAGAATTATTATTATGATCACTTTTGGAGAAAAAATTAAGCACTTAAGAAACAAAAATCATCTTACACAGAAGCAGCTTGGTCTTGCACTCGGCTTTTCCGAGAACTCCGCTGATATCCGTATCGCTCAATACGAATCCGGGGAAAGGAAGCCAAGGGAAGATATTTTGCGAAAAATGGCTAAAATGGGAGTATCCCAAAGTTTGTGTAAACCTTCAAACTGATGTAAGATAGACTTACCAGTTTGGAGGTTTATTTTATGGCAAGGAAAAAGGATACCCCACAAAAAGCAGCTCTTCGAGAAATGATGGGCAACTACATGAAAGAAAACAATGTTAAAGTCAAAGATGGGACAGATGTTAACTCCATCATGCGGGATATGATGTCCATCATTCTGGAAGGTGCTCTGGACCAGGAGATTGACGAGGAATTAGGCTATTCTAAGTATGATTATCGTAACAAGGAAACGGATAATTCCAGAAATGGACATTCTCAGAAAACAATGCATACCAGCTATGGAGACATGGAAATCGACATCCCCAGGGACAGGAAAGGCGAGTTTGAACCGCAGATTGTCAAGAAATACCAGAATACTGTCACTCAGGACATGGAGGAAAAGATCATCTCTATGTATGCCAAAGGAATGACCACGAATGATATTGAAAGCCATATGCGTGAACTATACGACATCGAAATCTCTGACAGCACCATCAGCCGGATCACTGATAAGATTCTTCCCATTGTGAAAGAATGGCAGGAAAGGCCATTGGAAGAGATTTATGCCGTGGTTTTCATGGACGCCATCCATTACCATGTGCGCAATGAAGGCCGGATTGTAAAACGTGCGGTTTATATCGCCATTGGGATTGACATGGAAGGACATAAAGACGTGCTTGGCATGTATGTGGGCCAAAACGAAAGCGCGAAATTCTGGCTTTCCATTTTGAACGGGCTAAGGAACCGCGGGGTAGAAGATATCCTGATTGCATGTGTGGATGGGCTGACAGGATTTCCTCAGGCAATCGAGGCGGTATTTCCTCAGACAGAAATCCAGCAATGCATCATTCATCAGATCCGGAATACAACGAAGTTCGTTTCCTATAAGGAGATCAAGCCCCTGATGGCTGATCTAAAACGTGTATATGCGGCTCCAACAGAAGAAATCGCATTAGCAGAGCTGGACAGTTTTGATGACAAATGGAGCGGAAAATACCCGAAAATAGCGAAATCCTGGAAAGATAACTGGGCGAATCTTTCGACTTATTTTAAGTACCCGGAAGCGGTACGCCGTCTGATCTATACTACCAATGCAATTGAGGGATTTAACCGCCAGCTCCGGAAAGTCACAAAATCCAAGACAGTGTTCCCTTCCGATGAGAGTCTTTTAAAAATGCTGTATCTGGCCATGATGGATATCACGAAAAAATGGACAGGCCACCGACAAGATTGGGGACAGATCCATTCGCAGCTGGAGATTTTCTTTGAAGAAAGGCTATCCGGATTATAAGCAGTTTCCCGTCTAGGAGGGCTGGGTTAGCCAGCCCTGCTTGACATGTCTGGGAACTGCATTATAATACAAGAAAGGGCAGAACCTCAAAAAATTGGCTCTGCCTAAAGTAACTAATGACATATCTTATATCAGTTTTTTCAGTTTACACAAAACTTGAAACGGTCTCGTTCCTGTACTTCCTAAGGATGATTTGACTAAACTCATTATTAAACAAGCGATAGACCAACTCAACTCTGCATCAAGCACTGTCGAAGAGTTACGCACGCTTATGGATCATACAGCAGCAAAACTACCTGAATATCCAATCGTTATGGCTATGAAAGGTGTCGGTCCTTCTTTGGGTCCTCAACTAATAGCCGAGATAGGTGATGTTTCTAGATTCACTCATAAAGGTGCCCTTACTGCATTTGCGGGTGTGGATCCTGGTGTAAATGAATCTGGATCTTATGCTCAGAAAAGTGTACCAACTTCTAAAAGAGGCTCTGCTGATTTGCGAAAAACTCTCTTTCAGGTAATGGATGTTCTTATCAAAACAAAACCGACAGACGATGCTGTATATTTATTCCTTGATAAAAAACGAGCACAAGGAAAACCTTATTATGTCTATATGACAGCTGGTGCGAACAAATTTCTTCGTATCTACTATGGGCGTGTAAAAGAATATCTTGCCTCACTCCCTGAATCAAACTAATTAAATTTATCACCTATTTTTTGACCAGCACTATTGTGGTGGTCTTATTGTGATGCCAATTTTTCAACCTGTATAAATTTTTCAATGTTCTTTTAATTTAGCCTTGACTTTTTATTTGCAGGCTTCTTTAAGCTGTTTAATACGTGCTATCTTATCATTCATATTCTAATACCTTCACCGGATATGCTATCACTTAACCGTTATATTTCGGTTCTGGCTCTTGCAATTTATCTAAAATATAAAACCATCTTTCGCATTATATAAGAACCGGTATTTCCCTTTCGTGTTTTCATTAGGTGGCATTATAGCATCTGACAAGACAGATGTCAAATCAAGTGCCAAAACAAATAAATTCAACATATTTTGGGTAATTAAAAATCGGAAATGTTCAAAAACTTTTTAGGTCTTTGGAACATCTCCGATACTATACTCATATATACACATTATACGAATAAGATATAATATATAATATATGTCACGTGGTATAATGTTTTATTATAGATATTTTCATACATATGTATTAGTTCATATTAGCTTCTCCAGAAGTAATCAACTGTTCTGTTTCTTCTCCCTTTAACACTGACAGCATTCCCTTGGCTGTAGATATTGATAACTCTTTTCTTGTCTCTACAGTTCCGGTTCCTAAATGAGGAGTAAACACTGTTTTTTCTGTTTTTTCAAGCAATCCGCTACTAATGTATTGCGGACATTCTTTAGCTAGTTTATCCTCAAAAGCAAACACATCAGAAGCATATCCTGAAATTTTATTTGCATCAAGCGCTTCCTCTATAGCTTTTTCATCAACAATCGAACCTCTGGCAACATTAACAACAAAGGCACCTTGTTTCATATAACTTATGTTATCCCTGTTGACTAAATGGTAACTGTTTTTATTCAAATTTGCGGTTATCATAATAAAATCGCATTTAGAAAACATTTCTTCAAGTTTTTCACATTTATGTGCCCCCCATGATACTGATTCAACAGTAGGGTCATAATAGTATGTCGTCATGGAAAAACCTTTCGCTCTCTTTGCTATTGCTTTGCCAATTTCTCCATAACCAATAATTCCTAAATTAGAATGATTAAAACTCCTTCCCAAATTTTTTTTAGGCTGCCACCCTCTAGTCGTCCCCTTCCTTACTTCACTGTCTCCAATTAAAATGTTTCTTGCATTTGCAAGTGCAAGTCCCATTGCCATGTCTGCAGTATCTTCGGTCAGAGAATTTTTATTAATTGTTACTGCAATTCCCCTCTTTGCACACTCCTCCACATCAATATTATCAAAGCCCTTTCCAAAACTGCTAATCACTTTAAGGTTATTACATGCCTGAATAACTTCCTTGTCTATTGTATCTGTCATAAAAATGACAACTCCGTCTTTATTCTTTGCTCGTTGTATTAACTCAGTCTTACTAAGTGGCTTTTCTGAGTTACAAAAATCCAAATCGCAGTATTCTTCTAATATATCTCTTCCTTCCTTCGGCATCCATCCCGTAATTAATATTTGTGGTCTGTTATCCATTTAAAACTATTCTCCTTTATAATATTCTATGCGTCTATAAGATGCTTTCTTATAACATTTCCAAAGAAATCCACAAGCTGTACCAGAGCAAATACAACAATTAAAATAGCGCATATCTTTTTATATTGTATCAATCTGAGTGCTGCTATAATCTGAAATCCGACTCCTCCAGCTCCTATAAGCCCAACTACTGTTGAAGCTCTGAAATTGTATTCCCATCGATATAAGGAATAATCAATACTGTGGGAAAAAATCTGCGGTATTACACTAAATATAATTACATGAAATTTTGATCCACCACATGCAGAAATAGCCTCATTCAATCCTGCATCCGTTTTTTCTATTGCCTCCGCATAAAATTTTCCAAGCATTCCTATAGAATGAAATCCCAAAGCAAGAATTCCCGGCAAAATCCCAAAGCCTGCTGCTGCAACAAATATTACACCCATAATAAGTTCCGGAATTGAACGCAGTGCGCTGAAAAATGCTTTTACAATCGTTCCAATTATTGAATGTGGTGTAATATTATGTGCAGCTAAAAAGCTTAATGGAAAAGCTATAATAACTGCAAGAATTGTTGCAACTACACTCATTACAAGTGTCTCGACAATAGGCGTTCCCAATTCTTGTATGGAGGAAAAATCTGGTGGGATCATTTCGCCTATCATTCCAACAAAATTCATAAGTATATTTCCAGTGGTCAGATTTTCCCAACTCACTATTGGTGTATAAATCAGAGAAAAAATTATGATAATTGCACCAATTAAGGCACAGATAGATAATGTTTTATCTTGTTTTTTCTTTTTCTCTTGTTTCATTTACATATCCTCCAAATCTACATCTAGAAGTTCAACCATATTACGAATAATGTCATAATCAGAATCTTCTATTTTTGCAAATCCTTCTGCCTTTAAACTCTCAAGAATTTCCTCGTCATCAAGATTATAAAATGCATTTTTAATTTTTTCCTGAAGATCTTGATCTAAATCTGTACATATTGCCCATGGGTAGTTTGGATAGTCATCAGATTCATCAATGACCTGTACCTTATTTTCATCAATCATTCCTTCTTCAATCAGCTTCTCATAAATTGGTTTACTAAGACCTCCTGCCTGTGCATTTCCATTTTGCACTGCAATTGCTACCGCATCATGCGCTCCTAAGAATTGTTCTTCATAATCTTCACCAGCCTTTAATCCCGCTTTTGTAAGCAATAATTCTTTTGGAATAAGATGACTTGAGGTAGATGCAACATCTCCATATGCCATTGTTTTGCCCTCAATATCACTTAACTGTTTCACTCCTGCTGCAACATTTCCAATAACAACTCCTCTATAAGTTGGTTTTCCATTTTCCAATTTAGCTGCAAAAGGCTCTACATTCTCCATCTTTTGTTTCAAAAGAACATAGGAAAGTGGGCCAAAATACCCTATATCAATATGTCCTTTTCTCATTCCTTCAATCATAGAAGAATAATCTGTTGTTACAATAAGATTAATTTCCATATCAAGTGTTTCACTAAGATACTCTTTCAATTTCTCATTATTTTTAATAACCTCAGCCGGTGACTCATCAGGAAGCAATGCGACATTCAACACTTCTTTTTTTGATGTTTCTTTTGTTCCTGAACATGCTGTTGTACTCATTGCTATTACAAGCATCATACTAATAAATACTATAATTTTTTTCATAATTATAATCCACCTTTCTCACTTATATATTTCTTTAGTTTTCATAAATATGCTGTATCTGTCTTGTTGTGACAGACTCTGTGTTTTCATCAAAATCAATTTTTCCATTTCGTATTCCTATAATTCTTTGCGCATATGCTCTTGCATATTCCACTTGATGAAGATTGCATATAATAGTTGTTTTCATTTCTCTATTAATTTTTTCAATCAAATCCAATATTTCTTTCGCCGTAACAGGATCAAGACTTGCAACCGGTTCGTCTGCTAACAATATTTCCGGTTCCTGCAAAAGAGCTCTTGCTATTCCTACTCTTTGTCTTTGTCCTCCTGAAAGTTTATCAGTTCGTATATATGCGTACTCACTAAGTCCTACCATATCAAGCAATTCCAACGCCTTTTCCTTTTCACTCTTTGTAAATCTGAGACTCATGGAATTTTTTTTGCTCAAACTTCCCATTAGGACATTTGTCAATACACTCAAATTTCCCACTACACAACTTCCCTGAAAAATAAATCCTACACGTTTGCGTATCTCTCTCATACTTTTTCGATTAAGTTCTATACCTGATATTTCTACGCTACCTTTTTCTGGAATATAAAGCCCATTCATACACCTTAATAATGTAGATTTTCCTGCTCCACTGGAACCAAGAACAACCACAAACTCTCCGTCTTTTATGCTCATTGAAATATCTTCCAGCACACTCTTTTCCTTAAAGCTCTTATATATATGACTTATATTTATCAAGTTTCTCCTCCTTTTCTTTACTTTTTTTATGATACAACCGTAGTATACAAAACAAATGTAAAAGTCAATTCAAACTAATGTAAAAAAAGTCTTCGCAAAATTCGTATTTTTATTGTATTATATAAGTAATTACTTATATATTTTAGAGATAATGAAAGGAATTAAAAAGGTATCAACTATGAATCTTAGAAATATTCGTATTTTTTTGACTGTTTTAGAAACCAAAAGCATGTCAAAAGCTGGTAGACAGCTTTTTATGTCTCAATCTGCTGTCAGCCAGACTATTAACGAACTTGAGAAGGAATACCATTGTAAACTATTTATAAGAAGTCATGGAAATATGGAATTGACCTATGCAGGTTTAATTTTCTCTGAATATTCTGAAAAGATCATGAGTTTCGCAAATGATTTAGATTCTAAAATGACAGAAATCGCTAATTTAAAATTAGGTCAGTTACGTATTGGTGCCAGCACAACCATTGGAATATACATAATGCCCGATATTATGGCAGAATTCAAAAGAATACACCCTAATATTAATTTATCTCTTACCATTAATAATAGTGATATTATTGAACAAATGGTATTAGACTATAAACTTGACGTCGGATTTGTTGAAGGAGAAAACTATTCCCAAGACTTGGAAGTTGTTCCTTTTTTAGATGACAGGCTTTGCCTTATTTGTTCTAATAACCATCATTGGATTATCGAGGGCAAAACTGATGTTTGTGCAAAAGATTTTTCTGATGAAACTGTCATATTAAGAGAAAAGGGTAGCGGCACAAGAAAAATTACGGAACATATTTTTAATTCTGAATATATTAAACCTGCTTTTATTTATGAAATGCATAATACCGAAGCAATTAAAAATTCCGTAAAAAATAATCTGGGTATTACTTTTATCTCAGAGTTTTCTATTAAGGAAGAATTAAAAAACAACAAATTTCATAGCATTTCTTTTATAGGAGATTACCCTTTAACCAGAAGTTTTAGCATCATCACTCGCAAAAGAAAATATCAAGAAAGCCTGCTATCTGAATTTTTATATTTCCTCAACAAAAACTTGGATTAAATGCAAATCAAGTACCGACAGTTAGAATTCCATTTCTTGTGTCTAATGTGAATTTTGATATAGAGAAGGAACTACAAAGTTTTATTCAACAAGGTTATACAACTGTATTCGTTTTTAAAAATGCTAATGTTCAGAAAATAGTAGATGAGATTAGAGAATTTTCATCAGATTCATTTATTTTTTTGAAATCTATTCAAGAATGTTTTATCTCTATTCAAGAATGTTTTACTCAAAACTATATCATGAAAAGAATTACAGTTGATGGGATTGAATGCTTTTCTATTCAAGATACATCTTGGAGAATTATGAGATCAAAATCCGCAGCATTAGCGTTTAAGGAAGAAAATGGAGAAATAATTAATTGTAATGCTAAGGAAGCTGTCTATCATTGCTTTTTACCTACTTTAGACAGGTCTCCTTTTGATTTTAAAATAAATGCAGATTTTTCAACAGATCCATCAAGGAAGCATTTAGTAAATGATTCAATTACAGATGCAGCGCTAGATGACTTGGTTTCTTTAATTTGTGAATTGGTTGCAAGTGTACTGCGCGGTGAGGTTACCGCTGATGCAAAAATGCTTTCTCTGTTTCGAGGACAAAAAAGCTTTTCGTCAACTAATCAAAAACTGATTAGTAAGTTAAAGAAAAAGATTGCTGACGTAAGGATCAAAATGAACGATAGTTCAGAGATATCAATAGCACAATATAAAAATCTTCCGGAATGGCTTGATCCACAAGAAAAAGCAATTATAAGGATATATAGTCAAACAATACGAGATACTTCCTTACCAATAGAAGTTTACCAAAATTATTTTCAGGTAGAAGAGTTTTTGACAGAGTTTTCTTCATTGGAGTATTCGAATGAGGAATTAATTTGCATTTTAGAAGAAAAAATAATATTAGAAAAGCTGCCCAAAGATACTATAACGAAAATGTCAGCAAAAATTGTAAAAAAGGCATCATTAACTCAAAGACTCTATGGAAAAAAGACCAATATTGAATATGCTTTCCATAATATAAAAAGAGCAAAAAAAGGAACAGAGATATTGGATGCTCTTTGTGGCGAATTGAGCGAATCAGAACTACAGTATGTAAATACGAATGCTAAGCTTGAGTTGAAGAATAAAGAAGATCCCTATATTGTAGAAAACAAGAATCTGACTAATCTTTTTAAAAGAGAATCTTATCAAGAAGTAAAAAGTAGTAAGCCTAAAGTTGCAAAATGGAGATCCGCAGAACAGCGGGTAGTTCAGCTTGAACAATTTATGGGACATTCGGTGCAAGATGTAAGCAGGATGAATGTTGGTTATGATATAGAAAGTACTACTTCTAAAGGTGAAAAAAGGTATATTGAAGTTAAATCCCTAAATAACGTAAATACTGAGTTTACAATAACAAATAATGAGTATACCGCTGCACATCAATATGGAAAACAGTATTATATATGCTTGATTTTTGACGATAAAGCTATCTATATTCAAGATCCATTGAACAAACTTGTTTTTACAAAACGAATTAGACAATGGGAATGGGTTTGTGATGAATATTGCGGAATCGAGATGCCATTTGATATTGAATAATTTAAAAATATGTAACACACTGTATTTTTTCGTGTTAGAAAATGTATTAATAAAAGAGAAGCTTGATCAATATAAGCGGACCAATATAATAAATCCTGGGAGCACTCACTTGGTAGTTCATCTGAGAAACTGCCAAATGAGTGCTATGAAGAAACCCGAGAAATCCGATCACAATATTTCAGCTCGTTGTGAAAATTGATTGTGTTCGCTAAAATATTTAATGTTCCCCTGGAAGTACTTATCGTTCCAGTATTATCTGAGCCACGAGAATATCTTGTCGAGGCATTCTGGATCCAAGAACTTGGTATAGCATCTACCTGTTGCTTTACATTCGATAGTTTTTAGAACAAAGAGGTATTGCCATGAAGTTAGAATTATCATGGCAATACCTCTTC
>CAMMSL010000010.1 GCA_946499505.1 uncultured Lachnoclostridium sp. | reverse complement strand
CGGTGCTGTGGTCTTATGCGGTATTAGCAGTCATTTCTAACTGTTATCCCCCTGTATGAGGCAGGTTACCCACGCGTTACTCACCCGTCCGCCGCTCAGTCACAAAACTCTTCATCCGAAGAATCAAAGTAAAGTGCTTCGCTCGACTTGCATGTGTTAGGCACGCCGCCAGCGTTCATCCTGAGCCAGGATCAAACTCTCGTTAAAAGTGTTTGTTCTGTTCAAGAATTACTGCTAGCAATTCTATCCCTTTACTGTGTTTGGTTCGTTTGAACCGTTCTTAGAAATTTTCTCTTCAAAGAAATTTTCAAGGGTTGTTGTCTATTGTTCAGTTATCAAGGTTCCTGTCGTTCTTTTCTTGCGACAGCTTTGATATTCTATCAAATCCGTTCCGCTTTGTCAAGAACTTTTTTATTTTTCTTTTCTGTCTCATCTGCTTCCCTTTCGGTCCGCTTCAAGCGACAGCCTGTATAGGTTATCACATCAACAAGGCGTTGTCAACAGTTTTTTCATGCCCCCGGCTGTTCCGCCTCCGCGTCTCCGGCTGACCTGATTTGCTGCGGCTTTTAAGGCCCCGTCATCAGCGACAGGTGCTATCTTATCACTGCAGGATGGAATTGTCAATGTTTTTTCTGTTTTTTATTTATTTCAGACAATTCACGCAATTCAATATAGTCTGACATCATCAATTATTATACAATCTGCTTTCTGTAATCTATGTATCGTAAATATTATCCTGCAAATGAATAACTCATAATATAAAACGCCTCCTGGCCGGGCATCCACTTCTTCTCCATCTTTCCAAGGCTGCTATCGTATGCTGCCGTTTCCCTTTCATCATTCATCACCGTCCTGTCTGAACAGCACCACTTTTGTACTAAATATATCTTCTAACAACTCACCACACCTATCCAAAACTCCCAGCCTGAGAAGAGTTTTACAGAACAAAAAACAAAGAACCAAAAACCTCTCACACACTCTCCTCACACGAAAAATACAGTTCATCTTCAAAAAAATAAACCCGAACTCCCTTCTTCCAGTAATAATCTCTGATGCACTCCATAGCACGTGTTTTTAATTCATCCGTCAGACAGCACTCGCCCGGCGGCTCTATACAGGCAGTATTTTCATCTTTATAAGTCACATGATAGCGGGTATTTCTTTTTTTGAGTTCTGCATTCAAAAGCACAATATCTGCGAAATCAATCTTCACCGTCATCACCTTTTCAAAATTTCATACCATTGTAGTCCTTTTATCAAATTACATTTTCCCACGGTTTTCTTTTTCCTTATTCATACAGATCCACATTACTAGTCCACACACACACAAGTAAATAATCCAAAAAACAACAAATAAATGGTACGTATTCTCATACACCAGAGGATATGGTGCGGGCATCTGTACTGTCACGGTATTCCAGATGACCGACAACGGCAAGAACAATATCATCCAGATATTTAGTTTCCAAAATCTGCATTTTGCTAAAACTTTTTGATTGCCAGATATCTGAATAATACCGATCATATGAACCATAACACCTAAAACCAAAAACACCGATCCGGCAATGATAGGTCCGACATTCACAGTTTCAGGCCATATGAGACAGGACATCATAATACCAAGCAGATCCAAAGCTGTTGCAACGAGGTTCATCGTATGCACATTGTTATTTCTGCCATCTTCCTGAGCTAACGGTTCAATTCCTTTCAGAAGATAATCTGTTGTCACTCCAAAATATTCACTCAATAATATGATCTTTTCAACATCCGGGGTGCTTTGTTTACTCTCCCATTTTGAAACAGCCTGTCTCGATACACCTATCCTGTCCGCAAGTTCTTCCTGTGAAATCCCTCTTGTCTTTCTTAAATTCTGGATTCTGTCAGCTATTGTCATAGTTGATACCGCCTTTCTTGTAATGCTGTACTGACAGTTTAACAAAAGTACACGTTGCACCTCCACCACCAACACCTTGAAAAATGTCAACCAACGGTTGCCATGGCATGAAGTCTTCTTTCATCATATACAAAGTCTTCATATGCCTGGTATTTATCTCGATCTTTTACGACAAAGTCTCAACTTTATATGTCTTCTGTCTGCTATTCTTTGCAATACCCCTGCTGCATATAAACTTTTCTCCTTGACTGGCAATTCTGTCTGCTTTGTATAAGTTTCTATCTGTGCCAAAGCTTCCCGAAGTTCTGAGAGTTCTAACAGATTAACCGCTATGCAAAAAAAATTCTTTCTGCGTCCGTCATTAAAATTATCCAATAGTTCTTGCAGTATCTGTATCTTTTCCGACTGCTCCGCATTGTATGCAGCAATTCCTGTCCGCTTTGCTTTCTCTAAATCCGCTTTCTGGCGTCTGTGAGTGATAAGGGAATCAAATTCATCCACATGCTCATATTTCTCACATGGATAACATTCACATTCATAACAATATTCCGGTGCCCCGTGTTCCAAGCTGCATCGCGCGATCTTACATGACTGATTTCCATTTCCGCATCCGCCGCAGTATTTTCCGATAAACATCGGGCACAGCCCACAATTCAGCCCACAGAGCGAAAACATCTGATTCTCTCTTGTAAACCCTTTCATCATATCTCCTGTCTGTTTTTATCTTATTTATCTCTGTTTCCTCTGTTCCGAAAATACGCGATCAATGGAAATACAATAAGCATTGCAATAATAAGCACTGTTCCGATAATCGGAACCACGATCTCAGAATAGAAGCTGTAAACAACCAACGTTACCGCAACAAACGAAAAAATGCCGGTTAACCCGGCTGATAATGCTCCTGCCATTTCCGGACTTACCGGGCCGCCGAATCCTGCTGAATAGGCCTTTTCTTTCGTAAAACTGTTATATGTAAGCATGGATATCGCTGATAATAAAACTAAAGCCCATAAAACCCATTTCCCGGCGAAATTGTTCGGTACACCTTCATCGCTCCAATGAACGACCAGATTTCCTTTAATGCAGAAAGTTCCAACCAGAGTAAAAGTCAGCCCTGTAATAAATAAAGCAAGTGAAATATTTTTCCAGTATCTTATTGGCATGAATTTGATCATTGTAATTCCACTCCTTAAAATATGCGCACAGTCAAACTCCATGAAGAACATCCATCACTTCCGACCTTCAGCCTTTAGTCCAACATCTCAATCTCAACTGTCGCAATCGCGGACTGTGCCGGCTCTCCGGTCACCAGATCCTGTGGTGCAGGAACCAACATCATAAAACCGTCTTTTCCATATCTTTTCTCATATCCTCCGGCATAGTCTTCATCCACCGACGCATGCACAACTTCTCCGATGACCATTGACGTAATTCCCGCACCGCTTAAGTCCTGAACTGACTTCAGTCTGCACTCCATACTGATAAAAGCCTCTTCGATCACCGGCGCATGAATTGCATGTCCTTCTGAAAGAGTGAAATCCCCGATCTGAAATTCATCCGCCTCATAGTCATTCTGATCGATCGTTCTGACAAGCCTGTCATAATAGCTGATCGGCAGGAAATTAATACAGAAACATTCATCTCTCTTAATATTCGCATACGTATGCGTATGCTGATACAGATTTCCCATCACGGCAAAAAATGCTGTCCTGTCCCCGTGAAAACAGCTCCATGCATGGAAGCATATATTCGGCTTTCCGTTTTCTTTCCATGTCGTTATGGCAAACAGCACGGACGGGATACCCGCTGTTGTCTCGAAATGATGGAACAGATTAAATTCTTCCGGATACAATGGTTTAAAATACCTTGGAAATTCTTTCCCAATCTCAATCTTCATCATTTTCCTCCATTCTATAGAACGGATGTATATGGTCTTACAGCAGTCTGATTTTCACTATGCTCGCCTATGATTTTTTCCATCCAGACCATATGATACCAGCGGCCGAACTTATAGCCGCACCTATGGAACTCGCCTACTTTTCTGTATCCCATATGCTGATGGAAAAGGACACTATTCTTCGTGAGATATTCGTCCTCTACTTCCGGATATCCGATACATGCATACAAGTTCAGGATTCCCATTTCTTTCAGCGCCGTTTCAAGCGCCTCGTATATTCTTCTGCCCAGTCCGCACTTTCTCGCATCATGCGTAATATACACTGTCATTTCTGCGGACCAGTCATACGCGGCACGCCCGACAAATGCTCCCGCATAAGCATATCCTTTGATTATTCCGTCTTTAACAATGCAGAGATACGGGTACTTTTTCAGTGTCTTTCGCATCCTGTCTTTGAATTCTTCCAAAGACGGCACCTCATATTCAAATGAGATTGCTGTATTCTTTACATAATATGAATAGATGTCGAGAAGAGCCTGCGCATCCTCCACTGTTGCATTTCTTACCACTATATTTACCATGTCACTGTCTCCGGTTCATTTTTTTATATACTTACCTGCCTCCCGGATGCTCAGCTTATCCATCCGGTTTCTGTATCTTTCTATAAAATCCCTCACCCATTCCGGATCTGTCTTTGAGTAATCCCGCAGACTCCACCCGATTGCTTTGTTAATAAAGAATTCATCACTGCCAAGATTATTGACGATGATCTTCTCAAGAAGAACTGTATCACTGTTTCCTGTCGATAAATTTTCTTATCGCCGGTATATCCTCAAAAGCAAGCAAAGAATTCAGGGCAGAAAGGTAGTCTGCTACGAGATACTGGAATTCTCTGTGCTCATCTTCATAACACTGATCGAGGAATCCCCAGTCTATTGTTTTATTTTTTCCCTCGCCTTTCAGAAAATCTCCGTACAGTTTCTTTCGTTTCGGAGTCGGTATCCCGTAGAAAATGAAGTGATTTTTCATGTATTTAGCCATCTTTACAGCATTTTCCTGATCCGCATTTTTTTCAAATCTTTTTCTGATTTCCGTATATTTATCCATATGATTTCCTTCTATCTATATCGGATAGTTTCGAAACGCTTTTGCAGTTTTATAGATATACACAATCTTCACCACACTTACAACCATCGTTCCGATAGCAGCCCCCAGAACTATGATCATCCCGATCAGAGGTATCATGACGGCAAGTACTGTTCCTCCGATAATTCCCAAAAATGTACCCATATACCATTTCCACAGCCTGATCCATTTTTCCGAAAGTGCCGGGGACACATCGTTCAAGACATCTGTGTGCCCTTTATACTCATAGTATTCTCCGATCATACTTACTACAACCGAGACAATAACAACAGGAATCGCCAATGCCAAATCTGTGTCGTCCGATACCGGTATCATTGCAACAGCGACCACCGCAGTAATAAAACAGCAGATTGCAGAATTACGGTAGTATATGCTTTCTGATGCGATCTTCAGTAGAATCACACCATAGGCAGCGGTTGTCACAATATTCAGAATCTGTCCGGCAAACGCAAGTGAAGGCACCGCATTTGTCACATTTTCACTGGTAAATAAACTTGCAATATTTGCCGCAATAATAAGCCAGAACAATACACCAATCCATTTTGCGAGCAGCGGGATATTTACCGACGGCTTTTTCACAATTTGTTCCGGTTGATCAACGGGGAATTCCATTTCCCTGATGTTTTCCCCTGTTTCACCTGTGCGTTCTTCCATTTGATCCTTACGTAATTCGTCCATAAATTTTACCCCTTTCCTAAAACTTTCTCATTTCCTTCATGAATTCTTCCACGCTATGCAGTCTTTTCACTCTTCTGAGCTTTATTCCGGCCTCTTTGCATATCTGCTCCAGAACAGCTTCGATGAGCACGTTCCTTACCCGTACTTCTTCAGGTGCACCCGCCTTCGCTATGAAGGAAAGCAACGTTTCCGCAAGAACAATCTTTTCATCCTCTTCAGGCCCTGACATCTCTGCCGCAAGCATCAAGCCGGAGCGGGCCTCTGCAAGCAGGCAAAGATATGGATTTGCGGGACGGTCATACTTTTCATCCTGAACTGATGAATTCAGAGACACGATATCTGCTTCGAGTACTACTGCGCATTTGTCCGCCGTTCTTATCTCTTCCAGGACTTCCTCATCTGTCAGATTAAGTACAGGGAAATTATGTCCTGTAAATGGCAGTGGATGCGCCTCGCCAGTCACGTTCTTTCCGTCCGTAGTATAGTAATAAGTTTCTTCTTCATCAAATCTTACTTTCACCTGTTTATCTCGATAATAACCGATCGCCTCTTTTAGAAGAGTAAGATAATCTGTCATGCGGCGTACTTCATCCTGATCCATATTGTAGGGGAAATACCCTTTTTTAAACGACAGGAAATACAGCCATTGATTCTTTCCGCGAAATTTATATCCCAGATCTTTGACAATACGGTACTGTTCTGCCGAGAGTTCCTCCCGGTTTCCCCAGTAACAGGTCAGATTATTTTGGCATGACATCGCAAAACCAGAGGGAATATTCATCTGCTCTGAAAATGCAAGCATCATAAAATCATTCAGTCCGTCCAGACCTTCATAGATGGTAATCCCGTAACAATTGCCATTTTTTCCAAGTATGCTGACATAGACCTCCTCTTCCCATCCGCCGTCCAGAGTGATCAGATCCATGTCAAAAAAAGTCTCCCACGGTTTCAGTTCCTTTACTGCCGTCGCTGCCTCATACAACGCCCGCCAGTCTTCAATTCCTGCCTCTATCCTCCCGCCGGCATCGGCCGCCTCTTCATCTCCCTCATTTTCATCGGACTGTATAACTTCCAAATATCCGTCACTTTTCATAAAGAATTTTTCATAAAGTTCAGCCGCACAGGACGTGTCCAATTTCTTTACAAATCGAATCGGAAAAATTCGCTCAAGTTTACGGTTGATCCCGTCCATATCGTAGAATGCCGGATCAAATTTTTCTGCCCCGTCACTTGTATTTTCCACCCATTCTGTAATATCCTCATACTCTTCATGAGCCGGATCTTCCAGTGCTTCAAGAATATGGTAATATCCATAAAGTCCGCCGCAGTCCTCAAATGGACAGGCGCCTTTTGCTTTTACCACAACCGGATGCATATCTCCAAAGTTTGTCAGTACAGACTCGACATCTACCCTGTGCTCCCAGTTATCACCAAAATCGTAAATATATGTAAACCATTTCGACTGCTCAATATATGGATCAATCAGAGTCTCCGCTGCTTCTTCGACATTCATTCCCCAAAATCCCCAGTCATCATCTGTCATTTCATCGATCCTCACACCAATATCTCGAAAATCAAAAGAAAAAAGATGCGATCCGTTCCAACCCATAATCTCATTTAACAGCACTCCGAGCTGAGAAAATGTAATACCTGCCGGAACGATACATCTGCGCCAGATCGGCGGATGTGCATTTTTGATTGATACTTTTAACTGATACGCTTTCATAACTGTTCTCCTTTGAAGTATTTTACCTGACGGGTTTCTCTTATCTTAAGGCATATACCAGTAAGAATTAAACTGATACAGGTACGTCCTTGCACCTTTCGGCATCTGTGTCAAAGCATTGTATACATTATAATAATCACCCGCGCCCATCCCTGTCGCGCAGACTCCCAGCATTGCCAGAAACAGCCAGCGGGGATAAACCATTCCGATAATAAAGGGAATAAATCCAAATACAATATTCGGCAGCAGTGAAGCCAGAGCTCCAACAAGCATCTGCCAGATGTTCCCCGCGATATAATGTCTGCATCGAACAAATACCAAAATTGCCAGCACGATCATGATCACTAAGCAAAGAACATTTGCGATCACCGCAAGTTCTTTTGTGTCTTCTGCCTCTTTAAATCTGACAGCTCCAGGCTTATGTTCACCATGCGGCAAAGACTCCGGATTCAGGTCATATTTCCCTTTATAATGTAATTTCATGGCTATTCTCCAACTTATTTCTCCAGATTGTTTTCTGTGGTCAGGCTCATCCTAAGATATACCATATCTGTAAGCTGATGCCCGCCCTCATAGATCGGATGGTCATAGTGCTCTGTGAAAAACCCCTTAACCACGTGTGATTTTTTAAATCCGCAGCTCTCATAAAACGGTATCGTCAACGGACTGTCACCCGTGCCAACCTGAAGAGTGTCAAAACATCCGCTGTAAGCATTTATAAGAAAGCGAATCATCCTTCTTCCATATCCGCATCTCTGACTGTCGGGTGCAACGGCAAGGTTTTTGATCTCCAGTATCCCGCCACCTTCATCGGTCACGACACACTCTGCTTTTATACCATCGTCATCCAGAACATACATCGTTCCCCTTTCAAGATAACGGTCAATCATGTTCTCCTGCTCATCTGCCAGAAGGAGCAGATCTAAATACTGCTTTTTATTCTCTTTGATTTCTCTGATCTCTTTCAGTTCACCCATAAAGTCTCGTCTCATTGATTCTCTTCTTTCTGCTCCGTTTCCCCGCACCCTTCGATCACCCATGGTCCGTCTTCACACGTAAATCTGGAATCCCTCATAAACGTAACAAAAAGGTGCGCGATACATCTCTCGATATGCTCTCTCTTATCGCTGTTTTCAAATGCGTTCAGTTCATCCATACTCACACCGGCATACCGGGCGATTGTGTCTTCCGGGATTTCAAAGACATGTGTCAGCCCGTCCATCAGGTCTCGATAATATGTATCCGATACAGGCTTTTCATGGAGCAGAAGTATCAGAAATATATTAAGATACTCTATCCTGGAAAAGTCCGATGGCAGACTGCCGCTCAGGTATTCCTGCAGTTCCGCCTCCGGAAGCTTCGTTGCCCGGCTTATTGCGACAAGTGGGAAGCCCTGATCTAAGCATGTTTTCAATAAAGTCTGAAGGTCATCTATTTTCCTTATCCCGGAACCCAATTTCACTTCTATAACTTGTTCGTTCTTTTCCTGATCCATAACGCAATCTATCCCTCCACATATTTCAACTACGGAATTACAAATTCAGCTTCTTTAACCTTTCCGCCCATTCCATATGTCACAAGAAGATACTCTTCTCCTTCCAGGCGCCACACATCCTGGTCTATGCTGATCGTATCATCCGGCTGATCCCATACACTGATCAGCTGGCCGCGTTGATACCCGACAAGATCGTCCATATCTTCCGTCTGCAAATTCTCTAACGTCGGAAGATTGTCCGCATTTTTGGTGTTGTAATATGCACACAGCCATCCAATCCAAGCTGCTGCGATAACAAATATAACTATTAGAATATTTCTTATGACCGTTTTAGCTTTCTTTCTTAACCGAGCTGACGCTTTTAATAAATATGCCGGAATAAGTAACACACTACCTATCGAAATCGCCGATAAGATGAAAAAAAGTGCAATTGATCTATCTGTGTCAATTCTATTCCAATACACTAATATAGCCGCAGCAAAAAATATTACTGCAAAAGCGCTACTGACCAGACCTGCGATCACATTCGCATCGTTCCATTTTTCTTTACTTTCCATTGCGTCACGCACATGGTACCCGACCCTGACATCTGGAAATTCAGAATGTTTTATCCCTGTAACAAATGCAGTTACCGTCAGGATAGTTCCCTCAAGGACATAAAGCAATGCCATAATCACAGTAGCCATACGAGAATCCCTCCTTTCCTGCACATTCCTGGTATAGCGAAGACAAGACGGTCACTCTAAAATCTCAACTCTGCCCTCTTCCACCAGTATCACCTGTTCATCTGTGATTGCTTTTAATTCAAGTTCGGAACTATATTTCTCAACTGCTTTCTCCGCCGCTTCTCCCATCTCTGCGTTTCCGATATGGGGCACGATATAGAAATCCACCAGATTCAAACCGGCATAATCGATCAGATCAGGAGCTTTCTCCGGACTGTCCATCTCTGCACAGTACCCGATATCCGGGCAGCTTATAATCGATCCGGCCGACTCTCCTATGTACAATTTTCCTTTTTCCACTTCCCGGATCAGTATCTGATCCGCGCCGGAACGCCTTAACTCCTGTAACAGGAAAAATGTATTTCCACCGCCAACAAAAATGATGTCATTCATCTTCAGACTGTCCACTATTTCTTCTTGGGAAGCAGTGGAAACCTCAAGTACATCAACTGTCAGCCCGAGACTTTCCAGAGTACCCGTTTCCTCCTCAACCATTCCTTCAACGTCTTCTGCAATACCTGCTGTAGGGATGTAAGTCACAGTTTTCCCTTCCAGTTCCGGTGTGATTGTCCGCACCAGATCCGTAACCTGATAAAGCATAGATACAAGTATCAATTTCTTCATAATCCTGCATTCTCCTCGTCGTAATTTAAACATTATCTGACATGTTTATAATCTCTTCCACTACCTCTTCTGGTGTTTTTTCCGATGTATCTATTTTCACACTCCCTACTTTTGAATATAGAGGAAGATAGGCAAGACCTCTCGGAATCACGTCTGATTTCCGGACTCCGTCCGCCACATCCTTTTCCAGTCTTTCCCGAAGCATTTTATCTGTACAGATGAGAGATATCTTTATAATACTACAGTTCTCCGTATTCAACCGGGATATAATATTATCCATGATCGTCTGTTCATGCATCACCCAGCAAAATATAATATTTGCATATGCAGGACAGCGGATAAAGTTATTTAGCAGAAAACATATATTCTCAATAACCATTTTCTTTGTTTCCGGTGTCACCTGAAACGGTTTCATATCCCAGCACCAGTCGCCGTCAAGAAACACACAGTTGTCCAGTTTTATTTTTAGAAGCTGTCCGGCTGTCGTTTTGCCTACGCCCATAGGCCCGCCGATCAGATAGAGTCTCTTTGTTTTATTTTTCATAGCCGAAACTGGCTTTCTCATATGCCTTTCTTCTTTCCGTGCCTGTCAGAGATCTTTCATCTGACCGTTTAATCCTGTTGAAATTCCTTTCTCAGCACTTCCTTTGGCGGTTCGATCTCATTTGCAATCGTATGTTCCGTAAGCTCGGAAAGCAGCTTTATCTTTTTATTAAGCAGCGGCCTCATACAGTTTGGAACATGCTCCTGATGCGCCCTGTGTATCGCTACGCACTCCTTGCAGTTACCGTGATAACGGCAGGCTTTCTTGCAGGGACAGTGATCTTTATCCTTATACTCTTCCCTGAATTGGGCAGCGAATTCTTCCTGAAGTCTGAGCCCTTCTTTACGGTTTCCTTTGTGAAATTCTTTCATTGCGTCAAGTTCTTTCTGATTTCCCTCTATGATCATCTTCTGCACTCCTTCTCATCATTTAATTTCTATATAGTAATAGCACCCTCTGAGAAATGTCTGCTATACGGTTTCTCAGAAAAATAATCGATACCACTGATATCCGATATAGTAAAATGTTTCTCTTGCAAGAAACGGGATTTTTGTACGCAGGCTGACGTATCTCGTAGAGGGTGTAGGTGAACTGTATGCTTTGATCCCCGCATCCTCCGCCAGAAGCATTGCCCGTTTCATGTGCAGAGGGTCGCTCACGATGATTGCAGTCTCATAATTATTTTCATCCATGATCACTCTTGAGTTTTCAAGATTCTCCTGCGTAATCGTCGATGTATTCTCTGTGAGAACTGCCGCTTCCGGGATTCCCTGCTCCAGAAGATATAACTTCGCCACCTCTGCCTCGGATACTTCCGAACCCTCAGGTGCTCCACCTGTAACGATAATTCTGTCCACATATCCCTCGTTATACAGTGTAATGCCATGATTAATGCGCTCTCTGTACACCGGAGAGGGCTCGTCATCATATACAGCTGCGCCAAGGATGACAGCCACATCCGCCCTGCACTTCTGATCCACTGTACTAAAAGACCAGATGTCATAAATATTTATTCCGATATAAATAACGATCAGCGCCGCGAACACGATCAAAATCTTATGTATCGATTTCCTTTTATTTTTCATCTCTGCATACCGCCCGATCATTCATCCGGCTGCTGCCCGTCATGTGCTTTCCACTGACACTCTGTCAACTCCATGTGCGAGAACACCGCCTTGAATGACGAGTCTTCCGGAGAACAGGCATAGATGCCGAACTGTATTTTCCCGTCACCTCTGTGCATATGGCAGATGCGCATTTGATGAAAATAAACGCCGTCCTCAGAGCATTCGATGCAGTAATCATCCTCCCTGCGGCTGAAGCGATACCACATGGACTTTACATTGGCACCTATGACCGTTGTCGCCCAGTCCGAGTATCCGTTATTTGTCACTACACTTCCGAGATGCTGATACTCTTCATTCTCATACTCAATAGATCCTTTCAGCCAGTTCTCGCTGTCCAGGTACATGACAATGCCGCACTGGTCAAATCTGTGATGACTCTCTGCAAAATCTGTCTTTACTATGAAACTGAAATATTTTTCTTCTGTCTCCATCTGAAAGACGGGCGCATTATCATTGCGGAAATGATAATATGTCCTCTGCCACAGATCTGTGTGAGGTTTTGTAACAATTTCCACTGTTTCGTCTGTTATCGTGCAGCTTTCCGGTTCTCTTGTCCATTTAAACTTACTGAAATCCATATGCTCCTCCTTAACTTCTTCTGTATTCTTTGAAATTTATATATCTCTTTCAATAAAATGAACCTCCGATTTGTTCCAGTATCTTTGATAAATCCTGCTTTCATTACCGTCAAGATTGAGCTGATACATCCGAAATATGACCTGAATGTTTTTAGGCTGCCACTGTTCTTGATACGAATACCTGTATTTCATCCCGAGACGCTTCATCACGCTGCCGCTCCTCGGATTATTTACATCATGAGTCGCTGTAATATAAGGAATTCCGTCTCTCAACAACTGTTCGATAACTGCTTTCCCGGCTTCCGTGATGATTCCCCGGTGCCAGAACTCCCTTCGCAGACCATAACCGAAATCATAGCTGTCATCCATACTGACATTGACATACCCGACAGGATAATCATTTTCTTTCATGCAGACGGCATAATTATACGCCCTTTCTTCCCTGTATCTGCTCACGAGCTGTTCTTCGTAAAATACTCTGGCATCTTCCATATTCCTCAACGGAAACCACGGAAGAAACCTGTTCACTTCCTCATCACTGTGAATGTAATACAACGCTTCCAGATTGTCTTCGGTAAACTTCCTTAATATCAGCCTTTCCGTCTCAAGACGCGGTGTATTCATATTACTTTTCCTCCTTTTCTTTACGATACAGACAATTGGCATTGACCTGTAGCTTGTCCCCATATACATCCCCTATATTAAATGAAAATATCTCAGCGCTTTTACAATCCCGCCGTTATCCACATCACTTGTCACATAATCAGCACATTTCCTGACGCACTCTTCGGCATTTCCCATAGCAACTCCGATTTCTGCGGTCTTAAGCATATCGATATCATTTTCTGCATCTCCAAATGCCATTATCACACCATCTGGCAAACCTGCATCCGGAAGGAATAAATTTCTCAGCTTCTGCCTCTTCCTGCCGTATCAGAAAAGCGGTCGCCTGATATATCTGACCCCCTTTATATGTACTGATCTCCGGTACGGGAGTCGATATGCTTTGCTGCGCCTTACGCACCGTATTGTTCACATAATTGATATAAATTCTGTCTGCCTCTACCAGAGCAAGAGGATATCGTCTCTCGCAAAAAGCAGAGAGCAGCTTATCCGTTATGCTCTCATTAAAAGGCGCTCCGTATATCACATTTCCCCGATTGTCCAGACACAATTGCCCGTTTAAAGTAATATATCCATCGAATCTTATATCATGAACTGGAAGCTTTTTCAGTTCCGTAGAATGTCTTCCTGTCGCCATAAAAATCATGATTCCCTGATCCTGTAAAATTCTGAGAGCCTGCACCGTGTCCTGAGAGATACTCTTTGTTGTATGAGAGAGAAGAGTGCCATCTACGTCAAAAAAAATCGCTTTTATCACAAATGTTCTATCCCCCTTTTCACATTGATACACTTTACTCTGAGAAACTTTTCCATTCGTTCATCCCGCTTTTCCCACAGTCCGTTTTCAGGCAGAATGATCATGCCCGGCTGCCATCTGCTCCCTGTCATAATTCCATCAGCTATGTCGGGTATCATCCCTATGATGCCGACGCCGAAGATCGCAAGACAGATTCCCGGCTTCCGCTTCCTGATCAGAAAAGTCCTAAACTTTAACATATCTCTGATTTCTGCTATTAGGTTTATCTGGTATTGTCATGCAGATAAGATTCATATCTATTGCCGGACGCAGGTAATTTCTGCGGAATCCTTCTTTGGATTTCAATCCCAGTTTTTCCATAAGTATTTTGCTTGTATACGGCATATCGTATTCCATGACTTCAAGCAATTTTTTAATAGCTTCCGAAATATATTCATCACTCTCGCTGACCTGAATAGAAATATCATCCAAAATCTTGTCTATCTGCGAGAGAATGAACTCAATAAATAACGTAGATTCACCATCTGCATGGCACTTGGCAATCGCATCATAATATTCATCCTGAAACTTCTCAATCTGGCTTTCAATCGGAATATATTCAAATACCGGTTTCCACTTGGAAAGAATAGCAGTATGCCATAATCTTGCCATCCTGCCGTTACCATCAGAGAACGGATGGATAAAAACAAATTCATAATGAAATATACTACTGAGAATCAGAGGATGAACACTATTATTTGCTTCTTTCATCCAGTTAAAAAGGGAATCCATTAACTGCAGAACTAATCGTGCAGGCGGAGCCATAAAGATACACTGGTCACCGTTAAAGACACCTTCCTCCCCACGGCGAAAGTCGCCGGATTCTTCCACAACATATTTTGTCATAATGCTATGGAATCTCTTTAGATCTCTGATACTGTATGGATCTATTTCAGAAAATTTTTCATATGCAGCATAGGCATTTTTAACTTCCTGGATTTCTTTCTGTTCGCCCAACACCGTCTTACCATTGATGACATCCCTAACTTCCCCCAAAGAGAGTGAATTAGCTTCAATCTTCAAAGACGAGTGAATTGATTTAATTCGATTGTTTTTTCTAAGATGTGGTCTTGCTTCTAAATTTCCAATAGCTGTAATGCGTCCAATCTTTTCTGAAATAGACGAAACATAAGATAAAATCTCATTTGTAATTGTAAAAGGCGGTTTATAATCTCCCATAACAGCACCTCCATATACTTGCGTATTATCTTACGTATTATCTTCCTCTATTATACAACAAGATACATGAAACTCAAGTCCTGCATGCCATTCATCACCTTCTGGTGTAAACAAGCTCCGCTATTCCGTTATACATTTTCGTCTCTTTCAGACGGAGCTGCAGTTCTGTTTCCCGTTTCCCAAATAATAAGATTCCGTCTCCAAGTATCGTTGGTATGACCGAAACACGGTATTCATCGATCAGATTTTCACGGATCAGCGGCTGTATGATACTGCTGCCGCCACAGATCCATATATCTTTTCCCGGCATCTCTTTCAGCCGGGCGGACAACTCACAGGGGGCTTCCCCGACAAATTTAATATTATCCGTCGACCTCTCATTTCTGTGAGTAATAACATAACTTGTCAGCTCTTCATAGGGCCATATCTCCGGTGAGAGTTCCGTCTTTACCTGAACATAGGTATTCCACCCCATCACAACAGTATCAATACCTTTTATGAACTCTGAATATGTCCCCTCTTCTGCTCCCTCTGCGCCCTGTCCTGACAGCCAGTCCACACCGCCGTTCTTATCTGCTATATACCCGTCAAGGCTCATTGCAATATATAGGATGACCTTTCTCATGTTCTTATCCCTTTCCTTTGTGGATGTACATTCTTATCATACCGCCCTCATCTTCCTCGACCATACAGAAGTATTCCCAGCCATATCTCTCATAAAACGATGTATGATCCGTGATAAGATACAGCGTATCGATTCCTGTTCCCCGCATGTCATTGCATATAAATCGAAGCAGTTCTCCCGCGATCCCACGGCAGCGGCAGTCCTCTTCCACATAGAGAGCGCACAGATTCGGCGTAAGGTCTTTTCTCTTATGGAAATCATTTTCGATCACTCCTGCTCCGCCTATGATCCTGCTGTCTTCCACCACCAGATACCACTGTGGTACAGAGACACCACTTTGCATCGACGCTTCCATGCTATTCCTGTATTCCTCTACCGGAACATACCATTTTTCGTGAAACCAGTCTGCAGCCCGGCTGATAAGCTCCGGATGATTTTTGATCTTTATGATTTTATAGCCGTTCATTTTCATACTCCTGTTTAATAGTAAGCGTCCAGATTATAACGCTCTGTCATATAAATTTTTTCGTCTGCGCAGTTGTCGTAAATTCTGCGACAACTGAAGAATGTTCTTCGACATACTTAAGAAACTCCGGCGTCTTTGACCAGTATTTCATGCCCCAGTTTTCAAAATTCCATTCCTCCATATATTTATTGCACTCGTAGTCAACGTAATACAACACGCCGTCCTGCATGATAAAATTGGTGGGGAAATAATCTATATTTGTATCGGCTGCATACAACAAACGGCACATCTCTTTTACCTGTCGCAGACATTCCCCCAACGGTCTGTCTTTTAAAATCATTTCATAAACCGTATCTCCCTCTATATATTCCTTAATGATACGCTCACTTTCTGTATCCACATCTAGCAGCTCCGGCAGAGCGATTCCGATTTTTTTGAGATGTTTATAATCGTTCAGTTCTGCCTCGATCTTATTGCCGAACTGATAATAATCACAGGGTTCATGGTGGATCTGCTTCAATACAACTTTTCCCTGATCAGACTCTGCCAGATAAGAATATCCGCCTTTGCCCTTTCCCAACAGTTTCAATATCCTGTACTCTTTTCCATTAACGGATAATACTTCATCATCCAGATCCAGTCGCATATAAATTGAGGACTCCATCGGACTGTTATTATAGCAGCCGATCTCATAAAATCCCCATTTTTTATACATATGGACTGCATTCCCAAGAAATGGTAAAGTATCCAGCAGCATGTGTTTATATCCGATTGTTTTCGCATCATCAATAATCTTCTGAATAAGGAGACCGCCAATCTTCCTGCCCCTGAATTCAGGTCGCACATACAGACGTTTCATTTCACAGTTATCTTCGTCCAGTTTCTTCAGGCCGATACAGCCCGCCGTTTTTCCGTCGCAGTATGCCAGATAAAGGCGTCCGGCAGGCATACCATATTTGTCTTCTAAATGCTCCAGTTCATCGTCATAATTCTGAATCTCTAAATACTCTTTAAACGCAGGATCGCCGCTTATCAGCATTTCCGTATATTCCGAAAACAGTTCTCTTATTTCCTGCGAGTGATCATATGCAGGTATGATTTTAATGTCCATTCAACTTTCTCCTTATTTCGCTCCTGCGCTGCGAAGCGCCTGCCTTGCCTTTTCTTCATCTTTCCTTGCAACAAACAGATGATACTCATATGCCGCTTTTGCACGATTATAATCTTCCATATCTCTTGTGAAATAGACTTCTTTCCTGAAAATCATATTGTATCCCCTTTATCAGTTCCACATAACGCTGCATTTTCCCGTTGCATTTATGAAGCGGAAGACCATATAATACCTCTTTTTCTCTTCCACTTCCAATTTTGCCGCATAGTTCATGCCCATACAGGATATCAATTCCCGTCTCTTCTCATCCAGAATCTGTAATGTCACCGTTCCCTCTGATATTTCAGAGCGATATACAAACTCATAATTTCCCGTCTTGTGAAATCTAAACACACGCTTCACCTGTCCGTTACATCCTGCAAATTGCAGGGCTGCCTCCCCGTTTTTTCTTATATAGCCCGCAAATATCACCGCAGCCTTAGTACTGAGAATGAGCAGACCATTAATATAAAGCAGATAAAACCCAAGGCATAATCCTGATACAAATAATAATCCCCATCCCATAGCACTGCCCTTTCTACCCGTATTCCCGAAATCACATCAGTGCAAGTCCGCACTCAAAAGCCAGTGCCATATATTTATCCGCACCATCCAGTCCGTACTGCAGCAGATCTCTGATCTCCCATGTGTCTGTTCCAACGCTGTCCGCGCCATACAGGAACTGGATAAAAGGGATCTTCCTGTATTGCGAAGCTGCAATCATGGACGCGCATTCCATCTCTACTGCAAGGCATCCCTGTTTCTTTCTCTCCTGTATCATTGAAAGAGTTTCTCTGTAAATGCCGTCTGTCGTCCACGTCCTGCCCTTAACATACGGACAGCCGCATTTTTTTAATACGCGCTCCAGTATATCCACATACCGTTTATCTGCTTTTATCTCCGCTGATGGCGCCGCGTAATGATAGCTCGTTCCCTCGTCCCGTACCGCCGAGACGGGAATGATGATCTTCCCCTGCACTTTCTCGTCATCAAGTACGCCGCAGGAACCAAACAGGACAAACCGCTCCGCACCCATCGCCACGATTTTCTCGAAGCCGACGACACAGGCAGGAGCTCCTACTCTTGACTGGAAAAATGCGATATCAGTATCTTTATAGCGGATCTTATAGACTGGCATTGCGCCGTTTGCAGTATATAACTCCGCTATCTGATGCACGTTTTCCAGAGACGCAAATTTACGGATAATATTGTCAGAAAATGTAGACACACAGATCTTTGGGAAATCTTTTCTCTTCTCTGTCGTATCTGCCGGATTGATCAGTGCCGGAGCGGATATATCCGCTCTTTGAAATATTGTCTCCACAGGCATCACTTGCTCCTTTCTCTTCTTCAGGTACAGTTCACACCTACCCCCTGCCCACATGCGCACTCGTCGCGCTGACGCGCTTCAGTTCCGCACTACGTGCTAAGACTGCTTATGTGGGCGGGGGTGCGAGTTCCACTCGCCCTCAGGTATAGGAGAATGCTTCTTACATGCAAGCATGACGCTACATTCTCCTATACCTGAGCGCGGTGTGAACTGCAGCCTTTTTTCATCACATAATTTGTCAACAGTACTCCTTTTCTCTCCACCTGCTGCTCCCTCACGACCTTATATCCTCTCTTTTCAAAAAAGGGCCTCGCCGTGATCGATGCATGTGTTGTAATCGCTTCTACATCCACCGCCTGTTCCAGCCTGCGGCAAAGCTCTGCCGCAATCCCATGCCGCTGAAAATCTTTGTGTACATACAGCCGGTCGAGATATCCTGTACTGTCCATGTCCGCAAAACCCACAATCTGTCCGTTGCCCTCCTCTTCATCTGAAGCCATTACTGCCACCAAAGTCATATGCTCCCGAAATGATCTGTCCCACGCCTCCAGATTTATATTTCCATCGGCCCACGCATCAAGCTGTTCATCTGTATAGTCTGCCGCATTTACACTATGTACTGTATTATAAAAGAGTTCGGCAATCACTTTTATATCTTCCTGTCTGTAACTTCTGATCTCCATCTCTATACTCCGATTTCTGTCCTGATACATTAAAACGACGCATACTAATTTCCTTCATACTTTTTTCTTATTCTTCAATCCCAGGAAAACTTGTCTCCGGATAATCATTTATCAAGATTTAATACCATAAATATATCTGCCGTATAATTGTCATTATATCGTTCTGTCTGCTCAAATCCTGCCTTTTCATGTAAATGGACCGCACACTTGCTCGATGACAATGTATCAAGGTACTTTTGAATTGTACACATATTACTCCTTGAACATATAATCAACAATCCCCTCTAATAAATAGTCTGTCAGTTTATCATATTGATGTGAGGTACAATAATTGAGCATTTCATCCATATTATTATTTAACAAGATGGGCTGTAATGATCGTATAACTTGAAGCGTTGACTGTAATCTTAATATTGTCTGTCTGACAATACCAGTTCTTACCCTCTTTATAAATGTTACAGTCTGAAGCCAGTATCTTATCTCTGCAATATTCCACAACATCTGCTCTTTCCAGCCGCAGATTTTTCTTGATCCGTTCTCCTCCCATCTGGGTTGTATGAAGCTTATCCAGATTTGAGAGCAGCAACCTCCCACCTGCCTTCCAATCATCTGGTTCTTCAGATTTCTCCATCGGAGTTCCCACTTCAATCAGATTCCCGTCCGGATCATAAAATCGAATTACTTTCTGTCCCCAGCTGTGAATCATAAGTCTGTTGACATATTTGGTCGAAGGATACAATTTCTCAAGTTTTTGAGCGAATGCTTCTATATCGCGCTCTTCAAAATACAGTTCACAGGCATTGCTTTCCGGAATAATATCTTTTTCCAGAAATTTCCCCCAGATCTTTTTGTCCTGAAGCACCAGACCTTCGGTCAAAATCATATTTCCACCATTGTCAAGTACCATATCAAGGCCGAACAGATCGTGGTAAAACTGCTTTGATCTTTCAATATCATCAACGACGATCAATATATTTTTTAATTTCATCTCCACACCTCTTTTTCCCATATTTTATCGCTATGTCGAGAGGAGTCAATCCCTCGAAAGTTCTTAAAGTCATATTCAGCTTCTGCTGACCGAGCCAAAACTTCAATAATAAGATCAGTTCCTGCTCCGGAACATCCATCATAATCAGGCAGGATACCGGCAGATAATTTCTCTCTCCTGCCTGATTCGGATCTGCACCATTTTCAAGCAGCATTCTGCACAATTCTATTGTCTGAGTCATATCATATTTTTTCTGTCTGAATAAGTAGTGGAAAGGGCCGTCAAAGCCGTTTCTGACCGGAGATACATCACAATGCCTCTCTAACAGGAAACGACTGATCATATATCTTTCACCCGGATCCGGATTAGATAACGCATAGTATACAAGGCCTCTGTCATGGTAAATCTTGTGTTCATCTCCCGGATTGAAGAAATTTAAAAAGCGTTCAAATGAGCCCCATTTTGCGATCCACTCTGCCCGCTCTGCTTCTTGAACCATTCTGAGCAGCTTTCTGTCGTATAATCTATCGAACAGCTTACTTTTAAATGAATCCGCATCTGTATATGGTTCTCCTTTTTTAAGGGAGATATCCGGAAGCAGACAGATCACATCATTTAAGAAATCATATTGACCGTAAAATCTGACTAATACCTGGTGCTTGTTTCCTTTGTGCCGTCTCCGGTAAATTTCATATTCTGTAAGAAATGTATTCACATCGGGCAGGCGCATCCTGCCATAGATTTCTTCCGGCAAATAGTAATCGGCAGCTCCGCATAATCCGTGTCCAAATAGACAGATTGCTTTCGACAGTTCAACGTCTGTCACGTCACTGACACATTCTTCCTGAATCATGACTGCTTTTGTAATATTTCTGCACAGTTTTTCCAGACATTCACCGGCAGTCTCAACATCTTTGTTTAAGATGGCAATCAAATATTCACAAATTAAGCGCTCATATAATTTTCTTTTTGTCTTCAGATATTCCATCGCCCCGGCGACTGCCTCAGCTTTGATATCATCATCTTGATAAAAAACAGCCATCAGCAGATTAGCCATAATTTTCCAGTAACTGTTTTTTGATAACCCGGCGGACAGCGGCAGTATCTTTTTTATAAGCTCATAATCATTACATGCAAATGCCAGAACTGCCTGTACAAAGAAACTTCCGTGATCCGCTCCGCTTCCCAACGCTGCCATCTCCGCTATATACAGACGATTTCCCTGAAATAACCCCTGATATATATATTCCATATTTCTGTTTTTACATGCCAGATAGCACCCTGCATATTTCAGTTCTCTTTCTGCTATTGCGATAATCCACTGAACTGTTTTCGGTAAGTTAAAAGGATCTGTACTCAGCATCGGGGTATGTTCAACTTTGTATTGAATTTCATCAATTGAATGACATTCTAATTTATCTTCTAAGTTTTTCGCTATATAAGCAAAACTGTTCATATATCCTCCCCTGGGTCTGCTTTGATATTACTAAGTCTTAACCTTCCAGTTTCTTCACTATGTTATCCAAACATGCCAGATCTACAAAGCTGACTTTCTGTCCGTATGTCTCAATCATCGCCCGGGTATCTGCATCCTGCTCCTCAACAGGTTGTTTCTTTACCTGTTCATAGAGCATTTTCATCATCATTCTGTGTTTGAAACTCAGCTTCTCATAATCAATCCCGCCTCTCAGATGATAAAATTCCGTCCTGTCAGCAAGGGGCTTCGGTATCTGTCTGAGCACAGCTTTCCTGATATTCTTTACATTTTTTTCATCGTCTGGATCGGCAAGTCCTACTGTGATCACAACAAATCTTTTACACTTAACTGTCGAAATCTTCTTTACTGTCTTTGCCATGCCCCTGACACCGCCGGCATAAAGCCCACCCACATAGATGATCGTTTCATATCCGTCTGTCTCTTTTACTTTATCGTACGGTAATACTTTACATTTCATTTGTTCTGCCAATGTTTCTGCATATATTTTTGCTGTTCCATAGCAGCTTCCATATACAATTACTGTTTCCATATGTTTTCCCTTAATTTTATATTGCGTCAATTTTCTGTAATCCCTCTATCATACAGCGCGTAATCACTTGGCAGGCATCCGGAAACTGTAATCTACGATTCCGTTCTCCCACTGTCCCTGCACCAGATATACACATCCCGGCTGTGCGGTAAATTCGGGATTTCCTTTCTCATTTTCCTGTACTTCTACAGAAGTACCCTCCTGTATCTCAGCCGTGCTGTCCTGATACTGTCCCAGCAAAGAATCATCCCATGAAAGTATCTGAATACTTTCAGGTTTTTCATCAAACTCCAGTTCAATAGACATTGGTTCTGACAGTTTTGTCACCTCTGTTGGCTCAGTCTGCAGAATATGGGGTGCATCTGTAGTAATGGTGGTTCTTTCTCCATTTTCCTCGTAAGTCCACGTGTAGCTTAAAGCCTCCGGGATCATTACCGCCACAGACGCCAGTTCATCCGTATAGCATACATTCAGGTAAGGGAGCTGGGCGGGATCTTTTTCCGGAAAAAGCTCATCCAGATAATGCCCGTATTTCTGTGTATACTTCTGACTTGCCTGTTTCGTTCTTTCAATCTTAGTAATTCCGTGATACTGGGCAGGATACGATTGTGCCATAATTCCGTTTCCATAGATGTTTACCACATCTCCGTTCTTCAGATCCTGTTCTTTAATCTTCTCGCCCTTTTCATCATAGAGTTCTCCTTCGGGTATTGTCCCTGTAAACGGATACTCCGCTTCCAGATTTACAAAAAGACTATTCCCATTCTCTTTTTTTAAATAAACTGCCTGCATGGTATTGCCACTATCCGACCATGTCTTATCCGACGATTCATCCCGCATAAAATGATTTCGTATTCCTGCTGCTAATATAATCACTACCAGCAAAACCACGCCGATTCCGAATATAAGTTTTGTATTTTTACTCATAATATCTCCCATAAATAAAATTCGAATGAATTCTTAAATACAATATTGTGCCGCCAATTAATATTCTCCGAGAAAATGCTCGTATTCTTCTATATAATTCTGATTTGCGTTTTCCGTTCTTTTTATTTTTGTGATTCCGTCATACTTACCGGGAGAAGAATCATCCATGGCCCTATCCCCATAAATATTCAGTACATCCCCGTTATTCAAATCTTTCTCCGAAATCTTTTTCCCATTTTCATCATATAGTCTTTCCTGCGGTATAGGACCTCTAAAAGGGAAACCATCTTCCATATTGACAAAAATGCTATTACCATTTTCATTTTTTAAATAGACTGCTTCCATAGGGCGCATTCGCGGTAATATTATTGGGACTGCCACTAAAATGACGATCACCAGCAATACTACACCAATAAAAACTATCCGTTTTTTTCGTTCTTTCATTTTCTTTTTCCTAATGTTTTATATACTCAATCAGCGGTTCCAGATACTTCTTATCCGTCCAGTCGCATTTCTGTCCGACCGCACACATCAGTGCTTTCATCCACGGCTCATATGAGGACGGGTCTTTTTTCCCGACTGCCTTTTGCAGCATCCTGCACATGGTGCGGTCTGTGAATGTCATTGCCTCTTCATCCCACGCTCCCCGTCCGTAGAACATAGGAATATCGTGTAAATCGTCTTTCAGATTATGTTCCTTAACTTCTTTCAGTGCCTTTTCATCATACGGTGAAGCTCCCACACAGAACACCGCCGTTCTTTTGCCTGCAAGTGCATTTTTATTCTTTCTGAGATAGGATATTCCCGCAATTCCAGAGGCATAAACTGCACCGCATAGAACGACCGTATTATAGTCATTCATCATATCTGATTTCGCTTTCTTTACTTCAATCGCATCAAATCCGGTTGCTTCCTGCAGCCACTGAACATATTTTTTCGTACTTCCGTATTTTGACTGATAGATAATAATCCCCTTACTCATATTTTTTAATCTCCAAATGGCTCGACTTCTCCTGCGTCTGCCGTGAATTCATATTCCAATGATGTTCCTTCTGCTCCGACAAGCCTGATACGGTTTTCTCCTGCTTTCACTTCAATTGAATCTGATGCCGACTTCTCACTTTCCTCTCCGGCAATACATTCTGCCAGAGTGGATACTATTCCGTCCGGGCTGACATAGACAAGTTTTGCCTTTCCTGATGTAACTGTCAGACTGTAGGAAATATTTACTTCTTCTGCCTCATCTGCATCAAACTCCCATATCGTATCCATTCCTTCCAGTTTTTCTGCGGAACCGCTCACCGTATGATCTGACTGTGCACCACTGTAATTTGTCAGATTATAACTGTTGGCTTCCCCGGAAAGTGCTCTCTCATTGTCGTATACCCTTGCCCCGGTATTCATCACACATCCCGGGAGCAACAGAACCGATACTCCTGCCGCTGTTATTATTTTCCACATTCTCTTCATAGTCCGTATCTCCTCTCGGATGTTTCTGTGTTCATTATAATATAAAAGAGAGCATAAAAGTATACTTTCTTCTATGCTCTCTGCCATAATATAAAATATTAAGAATTGTCTTACAATCTCTTTACTTTTCTCACTACTTTCCGGCTGTTTTGAATCATCTGCAGTCTTTAAATCACTTTATTTCCCGTCGTATTTCTTCAATCTGTTCCTCGCTTAAGCCGCTTGCCGCTTTGATTATTTTATTTTCTGCTCCTGCTTTCAGGAAAGCAAGAATCATTTCACGTTTGCCTTGTTGTATACCCTCTGTTCTTCCGTTACTGTCTGCTTCTTTCAACTCTTCCGCAAATAATTCTTTCAATGCATCACACATCTTCTTTTCCACCTCCATCTGTTCCCAGTTCGCACGAGTGATGAGATCCATCACGGCGCTATAATCTTTTGACTTCCTGTGTTTTTCATATTCGCGCATCAGCTTCTGTATTTCTTTACCTGCCTGCAAATCGGTACGCATGCTCTGCAGCCAGTAGTTTTCCATGTCCGTCAGTTCAGGAACAATCAAAAGCTGCATAGGGATCGGGTCGCCTTTTAGGTAGTAGATCCCTCCTCCCTGATATTCCGTACTTATCCCGCGTGCTCTTTTCAAATGATGAAGCAGATTCCGCGGATAACGGCTGCACACAAATGTAAGAGTCAGCTCCTGTGGATCGATCTCCTTTACTCTGTTCGTATTGGATTGATAGATACAGGCATAGCCGTACACCTTATAAAAGTCATTAATGCTCAGGCTGTCGCCGGGCGATTTGTATTCAATGATATTGTGTTTTCTGAATATCCGCCCGACCGTCTTTCTGATTGGAACGTCTTTCAGTTTTTTAATAACGAGAATATCCATCTGCAGCGGTTTCTTGCTCAGCAGATATTCCTCCTGCATTTCCAAGTACTGCAGTTCGTCCTGCAGGGTGATACGCAGGGCGGCGCCGAAAGCGGGATGCCATTGCAGTTTTGCTTTTTTCATATTTTCTCCTTCAGTATAATACATCTTGTTTCTCTGGTGCAACTTTATATTTCGATTTGCTTCACGTTTTGTTATCGTTGTTTATTCCAACAATGGCATCACCTCAGTCTTTCTTTGTGATTACATGAAATTCGCCCTGAACATACGGGCCTGAGATTAATAATGAACTAACATGCGGATGAATCCTGCTGAACGCATTCCGCATCAGATAGAAATAGAATAACACAGCGTCCATTAAAAGGGAACCCTAAAAATATTTTTTGTGGCTGTTGCAATATAAAAGAGAGCACAAAAGTATATTTTCTTCTATGCTCCCTGTCATAACATAAAATCTTAAGAATTGCCTTGCAATCTCTTTACTTTTCTCACTACTTTCCGGCTGTTTTCCCAATCTTCCACCGTCACCTCAGCCACATATCCGCCGCCATTTTCCACCTGCCAGTGGTAGAACTCGTGCTTATCCTCAGCCAGCTCGGAAAGCACCGCCATGATCGTACCTCCATGTACGACGAAAGCCGCACTGTCCGCGCCATCCTCGAGAAGTCTGGCGATCCATCTTTTCACTCCGTCCACGCATCTTCTGCGAAAGGATGTCTGCTCTTCCCCGCCCGGGAATGCAGTCATTCCTCCGGACTCCATCCATCGGATATACTCAGGCTCATTTTTAAGCTCCTCGTATGTCTTCCTCTCATACTCTCCGAAATCGCACTCCCGGAGCATCGGTTCTGTGACAATCTCCAGTCTGGGATAAATGAGTTCTGCTGTCTGGATGCACCGTTTCAGAGGACTTGCAATGACATGCTGTACAGGCGGATACAGCCCGCCGGTACTCTTTTCCTGACGCTGCCGGAACTCTTCCACTTCCTGTTTGGACAAATCTTCATCTGTCCGGCCGATATATTGTCTTTTCTCATTGCCCGGCGTCTTCAAATGCCGGATAAATACAATTTTCATGATTGTCCTCATTCGACAGACCATTCTTAATCTATCGTCGATATTTTAACATAAATCTTTATGCTTTCTTTCAACAGATCACTGAAATCTTCCAGATCATCCATATCAATCACTTTATCTGCAAGCAGTCGTAGTATGTTAGATACCATAGTTGACCGTCTCATATCGATTATAACACCCGGATGTCTTCTGTCTCTCTTTATCCTGCCCTCTATTTCCCAGAATTTCTCAGAAGGTCTTTTATCTGAAGATAAAATAGCCATATATTCCTCATTCAAAGTCTCCATATAACCTTCCTGCCATTCCGGGATTTTCTTTCTGAATAATTTCCAGTCACTTTCGGTAAATTCTTTATTCTGTTCATAACGATTATACATAATCAAATCCCTTTTACAAATATTTACTATATCCTTCTTCTGGGAACGACATTTCAAGACCAAGTACTCTCGGCCACAGTTTTTTATCATCAATAATAAATCCCATGACCATCCCCATATGTGTATGCAGATGCCTGAACTGGGCCAGAATCAGAGTAAACCTGCTGTACTCACATCCTGCAGGATATTCTAACAGTTTCCCATCATCCAGTTCGGAAATGTAGCCCAGTATTTTCTTTTCGATATCATGAAAATAGTGGTTTATTTCCTCTCTGGAAAGTTTTTTGTCAGTAACAACATCGAGATTATTCAAATCTATCTCATGAATAAAAGGCTCCTGAAATCCGTTATCTCTTGGATTGATATACCACACATCAAGTGAATGAAGCATATGATATATATGTTTCCAACATGGCATATCACAATAAAGCCTGTCCCACAGATCATCCGGAACACAATCAATCACGTTTTTTACTTCCCACAATGCCCGTCTTGTCTGCTCGTCTATAATGTCAACAAGTGTGCTCTGATTCAATTTCAAGATTCTCTCATCTCCTATATTATCTTCCCGACCAATACGATCACTGCCAGCATCGCCAGTTCACACATCTGCAGGAAGTATCCCGCCAGATCCCCCGTCGTTCCGCCGAACTTCTTCCTGCTCATCCAGTAATAATAGGCAAACATCAGAAGAGCCGCCGCGATCACTGCCGCTGCTCCGATCACAAAAGCGCCGCCCTGCTGCCACCCGAGATACAGCATTATCCCCGCACAGATACATGCCCATATGATAAGCACGATGCGCACTCTCTTTTTCTGTGCTCCGTCCTGAAATGTCCGAAGCAGCCCGCTGTTTTTAGCCGGATGAAAGGACACGACAGAGATCCCGCTCAAAGCTCTTGAAAGAGGATACATACAGGCAGCTATCGGCAGCATGTAAGACTCTGCCTCACTCCACAGCGCCAGTACCGCTGTAAAATAGACACACAACCCGATCACCGCAAATGCTCCCGTATGCGGATCTTTGAGTATCTGCAGTTTCTTTTCTCTGTCGCCATAAGAACTGATCGCATCGATCGTATCCGCATACCCGTCCAGATGGATGCCGCCCGTGACCAGAACAGGAATCAGAGACATCACCGCGGCGAAGAAGAACTTTCCGCAGGATGTATACTCTAAGAGAGCGTATCCGATGCCAAACTGGAGTATCCCTGTTATCACGCCGACAACAGGGAAAAAACACATCGCATACTTCATATTTTTTTCATTCCAGTCCACGGTCGGAACGGGGATTTTGGAATACATAGATATAGCTATGGCCAGTGAATTTAACAGACGCATTTCATATTTCTCCCTTTCCTCACAATGCTGCTACTCAAACTCCTCATACTGCTCTATATGGATCTCATCAAATGTACCCATCTCGCGGTAGACAGCGAGCCCCATCTCAAGCAGCGGAATTGCTGCCACTGCTCCGCTTCCCTCGCCAAGCGACATGTTACATTCGATATAAGGAGAAAGCTTCAGTGCCTCAAGCACCATACCTCCTGCCGGCTCTCCCGACTTATGGGAAGGCATCATGTAGTCTGCTGCCGCAGGACACAGTTTTGCCGCGCAGAGAGCTGCCACTGAAGAGATAAAACCGTCAATGATCACGGGGACGTGGTACAGCGCTCCTCCGAGGAACACGCCTGCCAGACCGGCAATGTCCAGACCTCCCACTTTGGAAAGCACATCAAGAACATCCTCATTGTCCGGCTGATGCAGTTCGATCGAGCGGCGGATCACGTCAATCTTCCGGTTCAGTCCCTCAGAACTTAAACCTGCGCCGCGACCTGTCACTTCCGCGGCATCCCGCTCAAGGAGTACAGCTGCTACAGCGCTGCTCGTCGTGGTATTTCCGATACCCATTTCTCCCGTAGCAAGCAGATCGTACCCCTGTCCGGCCAGTTTTTCAACCATATGTATTCCCGTGAGTACTGCCTGCGCCGCCTGTTCCCTCGTCATTGCAGGTTCAAGAAGCATATCTTTTGTCCCGCTTATCACCTTGTACTCCGGCTTTGTCACTGCTGGCACATCCACCGCCATTCCGATATCCACCGGGAAAAGTTCCACGCCCGCGATCTCCGCCATCAGACATACACTTGTTGCGCGCCGGGTAAAGTTCTCAGCCACAATGGCAGTCACTTCCTGTCCGGTCTGAGTCACACCCTCGGCAACCACTCCATTGTCCGCGCACATAATAACGAGGCCTTTTTTCCTGATCGTATAGTCCGCTTTTCCTCTGATCCCGGCCATGCGCACCACCGCCTCTTCCAGTTTTCCCAGACTGTTCAGCGGCTTTCCGACTGTCTTCCAGTGTGCTTTTGCCGCCTCCATACTGTTCTGGTCAGCAGGACGTATTTCTTCCATTTTCTGTTGTAACTTTTCCTCATACTCCTCAGACATTTTCACTTTCCTCCGCTCTTTTCTGTATAATATTCATTAATGCATTCCGTCGTACTGTGTTGGTTACCGCACCAGAGTCTGTTCCCACTCATAACAGCGCCCTGCGAACCGGCGGGCGAATTCGGGCATAGACGGAAGATACAGATGAGGATAACCGGCAAACAGATTTTTCCTCATATGAATACAGTTCCACTTTCTCTTCCCGTCCGGTTTTACCGCCATACAGTCTGTCCCCGCATCGGTGCTGTCCCAGTAATGGAATTCATGTCCTCTTATAGTTTCCCCGGGAAGGAACCACTCACCTTCTTTATCGGCTGTTATATTGACATACCCGAAGCGTACCAGTTTTCCCGTGGGGTAGGTCTTCCCCTTTATCGCCCCCGCCATAGGATATACATTCCCATCCCTGTCTTCCATCTGCTCATGGAGATACATGAACCCGCCGCACTCTGCGAGACAGGGAATCCCTGCGTCCAGAGATTTTCTGATCCCAGCCAGCAGCCCTCTGTTTTCGGAGAGCCTTTTACCGTAAAGCTCCGGATATCCGCCGCCCAGGATCAGACCGCTGATATTTTCCGGCAGTTTCTTATCTCTGAGCGGACTAAAAGACACCAGGTCACATCCCATTTCTTCCAGCAGTTCCAGGTTCGCCTTGTAATAAAAGCAGAACGCCTCATCCCGGGCAATCCCGATCCTGAGCCGCTTCTGCCCCTCTTTCCTGTCTTTTCCATCTCTGACAGAGCATCCGTCTCCCATCAGGCTATTTTCCGTCAGTCCATTTTCCGTCAGTCCATATCCGTCCGCCGGATGTACTGACCGCTTTTCTTCTGGTTCCAGTTCCGGCGCCGCCTGCGCGATAGAGAGTATCTGATCCAGATTCACACTCTCATTCAGTATCCTGCCGGCTCGTTCTGTCTGTTCTTTCAGATTCTCCAATTCCTGCGGAGTTACAAGCCCAAGATGACGGCTCTCCAGACGAAAGGATTCGTCTTCGGGGATATATCCCACCACGGGAATGTTGTATCCGGACTTTTTCAGTTCCTGCTCAAGCATGTCTTTCAGTCTGGGATAAAGCATCTTTGACACTCGGTTGAGCAGTATTCCACGGATATTGCTGTCTTCCCGAAATTCGACGATTCCTCTTACAAGCGCTGCAAGAGAAAGCGCCGCTCCCCTGCAGGGAACTACAAGTATAACCGGAATCTGAAGTGTCCTTGCCACATCGTAGGAGCTTCCCGCATCCGTATCCGTCCCGCGGCCGTCATAATATCCCATGACGCCTTCTGTTACGGTGATATCCGCACCGGCAGTATGCCGGATAAACCCATCGGTCATCTCGTCTTTCTCAGAAAAGAACAAATCCAGATTTCTTGAATCCACGCCCAGCACTTCTCTGTGGAACATAGGATCGATATAGTCCGGTCCGCATTTGCAGGCCCGCACTCCCATACCTCTCTCCCTGAATGCGCACATCAGACCACAGGAGATGGCTGTCTTCCCGCTGCCGCTCGCCGGAGCGGCGATCAATATTCTGGGAATCTTCATCTGCCCGCACTTCCTTCCGTCTCATCCTCATTTTTCTGTATCTCTCCGCCTGCGGAAATGATGTACACAGGATTCTGTCCTGTCATCATGTGGTATCTTCCGAGTACACGGGCACGCGAAGCCATGATCTGTGTGATCTGAGCATCTCTTAACAGTCCTTCTTCTATTGCATCCATAGCTTCGCCGACTGTCTCAAGTGATATGGCATTGATCACGATCCTCACTGCCGGATTCTTATTAAGTACAGTGCACAGGATATCCCTGAGATTTCCAGAACTTCCTCCGATAAACACATGAGTCGGAGGTTCCAGCTCTCGAAGAGCCGCCGGCGCCTCCCCCTCTATGATACGTATTCCATCTGCCCGGAATTTCCTCCTGTTTTGTTCCAGGAGCTTTACCGCCTCCGGCTTTTTCTCAACGGCATACACCCGGATCCGGTCACCGGAAAGGGCTGCTTCGACAGACACCGAACCGGTTCCAGCTCCCACATCGTACACTACCGCATTCGTCGTAAGCTCCATCTGTGCCAGGCTGACAGAACGTACTTCTGCTTTCGTCATCGGCACATTTCCACGGATAAATTCTTCATCCCGGATGTGCGGTCCTGTTCTCTCATCCAGGTGCGGATTCAGGATCATAGCCACACATAAACCATCTGCCTCATCTCCCGAAAAATCACTGGGATTTCCGGATACGATTCGCTCATCCGGATAAGACAGCCTGCTGCCGATATGTACAGTCACATCATTCATCCTGTATTCCTTAAGCTGTGTGATCATCTTCGTCCCGGCATCTTTACCACCCAGGAGGAGAAATGTCTTCCTGCTTTTATTCACTGTCTGTATAAAATTTTCTTCCTGTCCGTGAAGGCTGATCACAGTTCCGTCTTCCCATGTTGTTTTCAGCCGTGCAGCAAGGCAGACGACAGAGGAAATCCCCGGGATCATTTTCACCTCAAAACGGTCAGGATATGATGCAAACATCTCCGAGAGCTTCTTTGCCCCGCTGTAGAATCCGGTATCTCCGGAGAGCAGCACCGCGATGCAGGCGCATTCAGGATGCGATTCTGAATATGCAAATATCTTGTCTGCATTGTATTCACACACCTCCGGCACATGGGCCTCCTGTCTGTCAGTTCCATACCGCACATTCCGCGCAGAATCGAGCATCCGCTGTGCACCGATCATACAGTCGCAGGCACGGATCGCCTCTGCCGCCTCCACAGTCATGGATTCCCTGCTGCCCATACCGATTCCGATCAGAAAAATCTTCTGCTTTTTACACATCCTTATACCCTCTCGGCGTTACCATCCTGCCATTTAGTTCCATTGTATTTGAGTTTCCGATAAATACTGTCGTAAACATATCCACCTGTGTGTCTTTCAGCCGTTCCAGCGACAGAATTTCATATGTTTCTCCGTCTCTTCCGATATTTCTGACGATACCGCATACGGTCTCCGGGTTCCGATATTCCAGTATCATCCCGCAGGCTTTCCTTAGATAATCTGCACGTTTTTTACTGGACGGATTGTAGATACATAGCACAAAATCAGCTTCTGCCGCCGCCCGGATGCGCTTCTCGATCTTGTCCCACGGCGTAAGCAGATCGCTCAGACTGATCACTGCAAAATCATGCATCAGTGGCGCCCCAAGGACTGCTGCTCCGCCGGATGCCGCCGTAATCCCCGGTACGATCTCGATTCCCACATCCGGATAGTCTTTCCCGATCTCGCAGATCAGTCCTGCCATACCGTAGATTCCCGAGTCTCCGCTGCACACCATTGCCACGTCCCGGCCTTTCTGCGCCTCTGCAAATGCCATCCTGCAGCGGTCAGCCTCTTTGCGCATCGGTGTGCTCAAAAATGTCTTATCCGGAAATTCCTCCCGGATAAGATCAATGTACACTGTATATCCGATGATCACCGGGCAGTTTTCCAGCACTTTCTTCGCCCGTATGGTCATCTGGTCGGCCGCTCCCGGTCCCAGCCCTGTCACATAGATCTTACTCATTGTCCTTATGCTCCATTTCTCTGTATATTGATATTCACTGCTCTTTATCTTTCTGCATTGTCACGGATGCGTCACGGAATTCTGTCGTAAACGACGGATCATAGAGTTTCGAGCGGTCGTATTCACTGCCCAGCACCCTGCCCACTACGATGAGCGCCGTCTTTGTTATATTCTCCTTTGCGGCAGTCTCTGCCAGGTCTTTTACCGTACAATAAAGTACTTTTTCCTCCGGCCATGTAGCTTTATAGACAATAGCTGCCGGTGTATCCGCCGGGTAACCGCCGCGGATCAGTTCGGCAGAGAGTTCCTTCAGCATTCCGGTACTTAAGAAGATCACCATGGTGGCCTGATGCGCTGCAAAGCTTCGGATCGATTCCCGCTCCGGTACAGGCGTGCGTCCTGCCATCCTCGTGATCACCACAGACTGGGAAACTCCGGGCAGTGTATATTCTGCATTCAGAGCTGCCGCCGCCCCGCAGAATGAGCTTACGCCCGGGCATACCTCATACGGGATATCCAGTTTTTCCAGCTCGTCCATCTGCTCCCGGATTGCTCCGTACAGACAGGGATCTCCGGTGTGGAGACGGACAACTTTCTTCCCAGCCCGTTCTCCTGCAGTCATGACCTCCATCACTTCCTCCAGCGTCATCTTTGCGCTGTTGTAGATCTCACAGTCCTCTCTGCACAGAGACAGAAGTCCCGGATTGACAAGAGATCCGGCATAGACTACGATATCAGCCTCTTGTAACAGATTCTGCCCCCGGACTGTAATGAGATCCACTGCCCCCGGGCCCGCTCCTACAAATGTGATCATCTTTCTCTTCCTCCTGTCTTTTTTCCCTTTACAATGAGCAAAGAGTAATAGCCTGCCTGCTCCGGTATCTCCTGCGCACCGAAATACATTTTTTCATTCTCCATCCCGCAGTTTTCCACCATCACAGCGTCCAGCTCTTTCTCTGTCAGCAGACGTTTCACTTCCGCCATCTTACGTCCTGCCTTCATGAGAACTTTCGTTCCCGGAAGATCCAGGCTCTCTTCGATATGGTAAGACGCAGGAAGTACATGCAGCTCCTGGCGGTTTTCCACAAGAGGGATATCCAGCCGGGCCGCTGCCGCACAGAATGACGGGATTCCCGGTATGATCTGTGTTGTATAGCCGTTTCGCTTTAACCGTTTGTGTACATACATACAGGTAGAATATACTGTAGGATCTCCAAGAGTCAGGAAAACTACATGCTCCCCCTTGTCAAGCAGTTCTGCTACTGCCGCTGCATCATTTTCATGGATCGCTTTCAGCTTATCTTTCTCCTTTATCATTGGCATCGGCAGATAGATCCGGTTTTTCCCCCCGATTTCGGGCACTGCACCGGCTGCAATCTGATATGCCACACACCGCTCAAGATATGCCGCATTTCCGGTATCGTTTTTTTCTGCTTTCTCATACACCGGTTTCTCCAAAGTACTGTCCGACACAGGTATGGCGATCACGCTGCACGCTTCTACGGCACGGACCGCCTTCAGAGTCATAAGCTCCGGATCCCCCGGACCTACTCCCACACCGGTAAATATTCCTCTCATATGATGTCTCTCCCTTTGCTATTCCTGTTCTTTCCGCTGTTTTTCTGTCAGCTGCAGCAGGCTTTCGGCATTTTCTGTCTGCCCGAGGATTCCCTCCTCATTGGAAAACACAACCGCACCTATCTCTAACTCTTCACCTGCTCTCTGCCGCAGATAAAATGTAATACGCTCCATTACCGACTGCATGACATTTCGCAGCAGTCCCTTTTCTTTTAATATCTCCACAGCTTCTGTTGTATTCAGACACACCATGATCTCTTTCACCGTATCTGTATCTGCTCCCGCCATGGCCGCATGAGATGCAAAAACCTCCATCCGGCAGTCTGCCTGTCGGGAATGAGTATTCATCACACCGGCCGCAAGCTTGATAAATTTCCCGATATGCCCGATCAGCAAAAGACCTTTCATCCCCAGAAACTTTGCATCATCGATGGTCTCTCCAACATAGTTGCTGCATTTCACAGCAAGATCCGGATGGATCCCCAGGCTGTCCGTCAGAAAATCAATCCCATAATTTCCCGGAACAGCATAACAGTATGAATATCCGCTCTCTCTGAGCATCTTCATTTCCAGATAAATCGTATCCGTCAGTGCTTTCTCGCTCATGGGCTCCACGATCCCGGATGTGCCGAGTACAGACAGACCTCCTGCGATCCCAAGTCTCGGATTAAAGGTCCGCTTTGCCGTCTCCTCTCCCTCCGGGATGGAAACGACTACTTTCACATCCCCACAGTAACCGTATTCTCTGCACACACATTCAACTTCTTGTGTGATCATCTTCCTGGGCACTTTATTAATCGCCGCCTGCCCGACCTTCTGTTCCAGTCCGGGTTTTGTCACGCGTCCGACTCCGCTTCCGCCGTCCAGTATGATCCGAAGCTGTGTCCGGCCACAATCCTGATCCTCAATGACCGTCTGGAACACCATTTCATCATCCCGTTCAGTCTGACCGGAATCACACCGTTCCACTTTGGCGAAAATCAACAGTCCGTCTGTCACGTCAGGATCATCTCCGCTGTATTTTCTTACTGCACACTCTGCATATTCCGGCATCCGCGTAATGGATTCTACATCCAGATAAAGCAAAATGCCCTTTGGCGTCATGAGCCTGACCTGCCGGATCTCCTCTCCGGAAAAAAGCATCTGCGCAGCCGCCTTTGCTGCTGCAGCCGCACAGCTTCCCGTCGTCCATCCATAACGCAGCCCGGAACGTGTCCTTCCGATTTCCTTCCTGTCGATTTCCTTACCCATGCCTGAGATATCTCCTCATCTTCTATATCTGTTCTGACATCAGACTTCTTCCAGCATCTGTGCCGGATTGTCCGCTGCTTTCACCTTTCCGAAGGCTTTGACGATCACGCCCTCTTCATCGATCAGATAAGTTGTCCGCACGACGCCCATTGTTTTCCTGCCATACATATTCTTCTCTTTCCACACATCATAAGCCTGGATGCATGTAAGCTCCGTATCGGAAAGCAGTGTAAACGGAAGTCCGTATTTCTCCTCAAATTTCTTGTGGGAAGCCACGCTGTCTTTGCTCACTCCGAGCACGACAGCTCCTTTCTCTGTAAACTGAGTATACAGCTCTCCAAAGCCGCACGCCTGCTTTGTGCATCCCGGCGTATTATCCTTCGGATAGAAATAGAGGACCACCTTCTTTCCTCTGTACTCCTCCAATGTGTGCATTGTTCCATTCTGATCCGGCAGTTCAAATGCCGGTGCCTTTGTTCCTGCTTCTAACATGTCTTTCTCCTTTCCCGGGTATTGTGTCCCGTCTTACTCCATTGTATCTTCGATATGTTCCAGAAAGATTTTTCGTATTCCTTCGAATTCTCCAAGCCCTTTCATGATCACACGCACTTCATACCCTTCTGCCTCAAGCTCGCTCTTCCAGGAATCTTCTTCTCCCGCCATATCATTTTTTGCATGGTCTCCGGCCACAAGCATGAAAGGCATAAGCGCAATCTTTTTCTTATCTGCGATCTCCAGCTTTGCCATCACGTTTTTCAGCTCTGGAAAGCTCTCCACTGTTCCCACTAAGACCTGATTATATCCCAGCGCGTGAAATGTATATTCCAGCGTCGGATATGCCGAGTTGGCATGATGATCTGTACCATGTCCCATAAATACGAGCATTTCATCTTCATCAAGCTCGGTCTCGGACATGATCGCGTGGATGGATTTCTTATAGTCATCCACACTGCTCAGAAGTGGTTTTCCTATACGGATCCGCTGAAACAGCGACATGTTCTCCATCAGGTCTTCCATCATCCTGTCATTTTCAATTCCGTTTATAATGTGGGTCGGCTGTACGATCACATCTTCAATTCCGTCGGCGGCCATGCGTTTTACCGCCTCTTCCACAGTATCGATTTCCATAACTCCCGTGCGTTTCAGTTTGCGGATGATCATCCTGCTCGTAAAAGCACGGTACACACGGCAGTCCGGAAATTTCTCCGCGATTTCTCTCTCGATAACGTCGATCGTCTTTTCCATTGTATCGAGATGGCTCGTCCCGAAACTCACAACAAGGATTCCTTTCTGCATCTTCCACGTTCCTTTCTTTCTGTTTTTCTGATTTATATAATTTCTATTCTCCTGTCCGGTCACAGAATTTCCACAAGTTCATCGACAGTCCTCGGCGGGACCGTCTCTTCTGGTATCATTCCCTTTTCTTTCAGTCTCTCATGCAGTTTGAGCACCGCAGGCATTTCCAGATTCGCCGTCTCCAGCGCAGACCGGTCAGAACAGACTTCCAAAGGTGTTCCCTGACGGATTACTTTCCCTTCGTGCATCAGTACGATCTCGTCCGCCCAGGCATACGCATAATCAATGTCATGCGTTGCCATCAGTACTGTAATGCCCTTCTCTGTCAGGCGCTCCACGATTTCCTGCACTTTCCTTGTATGCCTGGGATCCAGCGCTGCCGCAGGCTCGTCAAGTATCATCACTTCCGGATGCATGACCAGGATATCCGCGATAGCAACCTGCTTCTTCTGCCCGCCGCTCAATGCATGGGCAGGCCGGTCCTGGAACGGAGTGATCTCCAGCTCCTCTATCACATCCTCCACTTCTTTTTGCGCAGTCTTCTCATCGATTCCCAGGTTCAGTATTCCAAAAGAAATCTCTTCATACACGCTGGCGGAAAAAAGCTGATCATCCGGCTCCTGAAATACAATTCCCACTTTTTTTCTCACATCGAGCAGCCCTTTCCGCGTATAATTAATGGGATTTCCATCAATGCAGATTTCTCCCGCATCAGGTTTCCGTATTCCATTCAGGCAGAGGAAAAAAGTGGATTTCCCTGATCCATTTCCACCCATAAAAGCCACTTTTGCTCCTCTCCGTATCTTCAGATTCAATCCGTCAAGTGCTTTTTCCTCATTTCCATCATAGGTATACGAGACATCATATACCTCTATTACCCATTCCTTGTCTCGTATCATCTCATTATACTCCATTTTCTTACATTCATCCACAGACGGGCCAGTTGCAAAACCATATCAGGATAAGAATGACTTCAAACATTATAATCCCGGCAATCTCCTTCTTACTTGCCGGCTGCTCTCGGGACAGCACCCGGATACTCCCGTCATAACATCTGGACTCCATAGCATCATAGAGCGCATTTGACCGTTTCAATGCCAGTACAAACAGCGCAGATCCCAGTGCCCCAAACGCCCGTATCTGCGTCCTGAAATTTCTGTTTCCGAGACGCGACTGCTGCGACACCGTGATCGCATGAGCTGTCTTGGATAACACAAAGATAAAACGATAGATCAGCAGCATCAGTTCGATCAGGAGAGGGGGAAGATGCAGTTTCCTGCAGGTTCCGAGTATATCGGTCATTACAGTATTAAGCGACAGAAAATACAGACAGGATACTGCGGCAAATGCGGTGGAACAAAGCCTGAGCCCCTGATAGACTCCTGCCCGGCTTCCCGTGATATACCATTTTCCTATAGTAATTGCAAAAGCATCCAAAGGTGTTTCCGATATATTTACCATGATCGCCGCGGTGCCGACGATCAGGAAGGCAAACGGGATCATAAGCAGTTTTATATAACGAAAAAGGGGGATTCCCCCTTTTCCGACCGTCAAAATTCCATTGACGGCAAATACCAGTACGGCCACCCGGACCGAGCGGCTTAAGATGCACAATACAAGAGTCAGCACGGCATACATAAGCTTCTCTGATGCATTTACATATCTTAATTTTGACTGGTAACTCAGCTTATCAATTAGGAGCATCTTCTTCTCCTGTCTTCTTCATCCATTTTCTCCGCTCCACAAAACGTCCCATAAAGAATGCGATCACTCCCACACCGATACCAGTCTGCACACAGAAGAGCAGACTTTCCAGTTCTCCCGGGAGTTCACCTCCCAGCGCTGTCTCAAGGACGGGCGTAAACCATGGCTCATACTCTCCATGGATTTCTTCTACCATTACACTCCCTGCATCATCAGAACCGCCAAACTCAGCGCCCCTTAAAGCAGCCACCGGGATCACGGCGATCAGAATGGCAATAATGAGCAGGATAATAACTGTCTTTGTGTTTTTCGTCATAGTACTCAGGCCTCCTTCCTGTCAATCGGATAGGGGATGCTTCGCCTCCCCTATCCGATCACGCGATACTTCGCTCAGCTCACGACATGAGTCGTTCGCTGTCCGTTGCCCGGCAAATATCCGCTCATGCAAGCATGGCGGCTGCTTGCCGGGCGTATCGCGCAAGAAACCGATACTCTTAAGTTCCGGTTTTGCATAAGTCTCAAGGCCGATCACAATAACGACTGTGAGAATCCCCTCAATAACAGCAAGGGGAAGCTGCGTTGGAGCGAACACGCCCAAAAACTTCACTGCCGATGCCGCCACACCGCCCGCCTCGGACGGGTATGCCAGGGCCAGCTGTATACTTGTCACACAGTATGTAAAAATATCTCCTAAAAAAGCCGCCAGGAAAACGCCCACACGGCGATTGACTTTCGCGGCCCGGCACAGTTTATAAATACCAAAGGAAACGAGCGGACCTGCGATCGCCATGGAAAATGTATTAGCCCCCAGCGTTGTCAGGCCTCCATGAGCCAGCAGTACAGCCTGGAAGATCAAAACAATAATCCCCAGCACACTGACTGCTGCAGGGCCGAAGAGAATTGCACCCAGCCCTGTCCCCGTCATATGGGAGCAGCTTCCTGTCACGGACGGAATCTTCAGCGATGAGATCACGAAGATAAAGGCCCCTGACATGGCGATCAAGGTAAGATTCCTTCTGTTCTCTTTTACTTTTTTCTTCAATGAAATAAATCCTGCGATCAGAAACGGCAGGCAGATGACTCCCCACGCCACACAGTAGCCTGCAGGCAGGTAGCCCTCCATGATGTGCATTGCATTAGATGCAGGTGCGATGACAAACAACGCAGCAAATGCGATGTATGCCCTCAGTAAGATTTTCTTCTTTTTTGGCATTGTTTTTCTCCTTTTGATCATATTCCCGTAATCCCCAGATCCATTTAAAAGCGAATATTCTGACTTAGGTATCATCGCAGGTGTCTCTGCCTTCCCAGGAACTTGTATCCCAGTGGCCCGTTCGAAACACCGCTCCTCCAATACAGCAACGGGTATTGTGCAGGATTCTCACCTGACTTCCTCTATATCTTTTAAATGTATGCCGGATCTGGTTCAGCACAATGTTCATACGAAATAAAACACTGTACTAAAATTCAATCCCTCTCCTCGCCCGGATGCCCCGGTCAAAGGGATGTTTCACCTTGCGGATCTCCGACACATAATCTGCCAGCTCCACAAGCTTTTCGTCCGGATCACGCCCTGTCAGGACGACCTCCAGACATTCCGGTTTCTCTCTCAGAAATGCGAGTGCTTCTTCCCACGGAATCAGACCGTACCTGTATGCCGCCATGAACTCATCCATGACGAGGATGTCGTATACGCCGTCCCTTATCATTTTCAGTATACTGCGCCACAATTCTCCATACATCTGCCGTACAGCCTTTTTCTCGCTATCGGAAAGAGTGTTGAAAAAACCGTAAGATCTGTCCAGATGAATAACGGAGATCTCAGGAACTGTATCCAGGACATTTAATTCTCCTGACTCTTCATTTTTGAGGAAACGCGCAAAAAGTATCTTCTTTCCGCATCCCGCCGCACGAACAGCCAGTCCTATAGCAGCCGATGTCTTTCCTTTTCCGTCTCCGCAATAAATATGAATGAGCCCCTGATCCATTATTTTCTTCCTCTCTGTAAGATCCTTTCTATTCTAGCACAGATCAGGTTCGTCTGACAAGACGTCACGACAAGGCTCTGCATAACAAATACATTTATGGATAAAGAAAACCCTGCGGTCTCTGCCGCAGGGTAATTTCGCTTAATTATGTAATTTAGTAACGGACATAAATCATATTGCTTGGAACAGATCCAATCGTCACCTGAGCTCCTGTATGCGGGGCGTGTATCATCTGTCCGTTTCCTATGTAGATACCGCAATGTGTAGAACTTGTACAAACATCACCCGGCTGCGGGTTGCTTACCCTTGTCCATCCCAAGAATGTATAAGTCGTACCAAGTCTGGAATAGCTTCCTGTCAGAGCATAACTCACAAGTCCGGAACAGTCAAATGTATTCGGTCCGACTGCCCCCCATTCATACCAACAGCCGATCTTACTGTATGCACGATCAACAATTGCATTTCCTGTCACAGCGTTGTATGAATTATCTGAGCCGCCTGATGAAGTACTGCCGCCACCGGTACTTCCGCCGCCACCGGTGCTTGTACCTCCGCCGCTATTATTGTTGCTCTGCTGAGCAGCTGCAGCAGCCTGCTGTCTCTGCTGTTCTTCCAGCTGACGCTGTCTCTCGGCCTCAGCCTCCTGACGATCCTTCTCTTCCTGAACTTTTCTCGCAGCTTCCTGGATCATTCCGTCCAGATCGGAAACCTCATCCGCCTTAGAAGAAATCATCGAATTCAGATCTTCCTCTTGCTGCTGGTATTCGCCTTCAAGATCTTCCAGATCTGCCAGTTCCTGTTCACTCTTTGCCTGCAGATCCGCAATCTCCTGTACAGTATTTGCATATTCCTGAAGCTGTTCCCGGTCATATTCATGTACCTGCTGTGAATATTCAGCCTGTGTCAGCATACTGGAAATGTCGCCTGAAGTCATGACCTTCTCCATCGTTGCTGTCCCGGTGCCCGCTTCATACATATATTTAATACGAAGCTTCATGGCATCGTACTGCTCCTGACGCTTCTCTTCAGCCGCCTCAAGATCTGCTTTGATCTTAATGATCTCCTCGCCCTTGGCGATCAGCTGATCTTCCAAGTCCGCCAGTTTTGTGACGATCGTATCCAGATCTGACTGGAGACTGTTCAACTCGCTCTGCGCAGCTTCTTTCTGATTCTGAAGATTCTCCTGTTCCTGCTGAAGACTTTCAAGTGTATCAGGTGCGGCAAATACCGGAGTGACCGCCAATGAACAGGTAAGAACTGTAGCGATGAACGCACTATGTACTCTTTTTCTTAATCTCATCTCTTCACCTTTCCCTATTATATTATCTATATCCCCACATATATGCATAATACAACAGAAACAATTGTTTTTCAACAGTATTTCTGAAAAATTACATATTCACGGGATAATTCATTCTTTTGAAATTTTAGTCTGTAATAGATTATAATAAATCTTAACAAAAAATTCAATAGTTTTTTAACATTTTCGTAATATTTCCGTGTTCATTTCACTCTATTAAGCCTGCACTCATCGATATCATTGAGCATAGAAAAAAGAATTCTGCAGCATATACCGCAGAATTCTTCTTTCTCCGTATTTAATATCGCACATAAATCATGCCACTGTGGACCGAGCTGATCTTGACAACATCCCCCGTCTGAGGTGCATGTATCATCTGCCCGTTTCCTATGTAGATACCACAATGGGTCCAGCTTGTACAAATATCGCCCGGCTGGGGATCGCTCACCCTTGTCCACGTCATAAAATCATATGTAGACCACGTATGTGAATAACTTCCCGTCAGCGCATAACTGACAAGTCCTGAGCAGTCAAATGTGTCCGGGCCAGCCGCCCCCCACTCATACGGACTGTTCAACTTACTCATTGCACGAGAGACAATGCTGTTTCCCGTTGACGAATCATAATCCGGAGCACTTGGCGAACCATTATTGCCAGAATTATCTGAATTGTTATTTCCGCTGTTGTTATTCCCAGTGTTGCTATTTCCGGTGTTGCTATTATCCGGAGTATTATTTGTCGTTGATTCTCCGCCTGAATCAGTTCCGGCATTCCCTCCTGCATTATCCGAAGTTCCGGCTGTATCAGAAGCTTCCTCCGCAGCCCGGGCCGCTTCCTGTGCCTGGCGTTCCTGTTCCGCAAGGACTTTCCTTGCTGCTTCCTGGAGCATTCCGTCCAGATCGGATATTTCGTCCCTCTTTGACGAGATCGTCGTATTCAGTTCTTCCTGCTGAGTCTGATATTCTGCCTCAAGACTCTCCAGATTCGTCATCTCTGTCTCAAGTGTATCCTGAAGATTTTCAATCTCCTGCACGGTTTCCGCATATGCCTGAAGCTGCTGCCGGTCATATTCATGTACCTTCTGTGAATACTCAGCCTGTGTCAGCATACTCGTAATATCTCCGGAGGTAAGGATTTTCTCCAGGGTAGTGACATCTCCGCCCGACTCATAAATATACTTGATCCGGAGTTTCATTGCATCATACTGGGTCTGCCGCTTTTCCTCTGCCGCAGCCAGATCGTCCTTAGCCTTACTGATCTGCTGTCCTGTATCGATCAGCTTGTCTTCCAGTTCTGCTGTTTTCGACAGCAGCGTCTCCAGCTCTGCCTGCAGACTGTTGAGTTCGCTCTGCGCCTCTGATTTCTGTCCCTCCAGACTGTCCTGCTCTTCCTGAAGGCTGTCCAGTGTATCTGACGGCTCCGCAAAAACCGGAGTTACCGTCATTGCACATGTAAGAGCCGTTGCAAGAAGTGCATTATAAACTTTTCTATATCTCATCTTGTCACCTTTTTCGCATAACCGCCTCAAGTTTCATTCTTTTTTTATGATACAGCAGAAATGCGGGTTTTTCAACAAATTTCAAAAACAATTCACACAATGCACCTATTTTCCTCTAAATTTGACATATCAATCGCAGAAAAAAAGCATCGTTCACGCGGATACATGACGACGCTTTTTTCCAACAATACACATCCCTATTGTTTCTACTGTATATTCAGATTTGTATAGCCCATCAGGCTCTCATCGACATCTCTTGCAGCCTCACGTCCCTCGCGGATCGCCCATACGACAAGCGACTGTCCTCTGTGCATATCACCGGCTGTAAATACATGTTTGATATTTGTCGCATATTTACCCGGCTCTGTCTTTACATTCGTCCGTTCATTGACTTCCACACCGAACGCTTTCGTGACATACTCTTCGCTTCCGAGGAATCCTGCCGCGATCAGTACAAGATCTGCGTCTACCGTGTACTCGCTGCCCGGGATCTCAGCCATATACATTCTGCCGGTCTTTTCATCTTTCTTGCTCTCCAGCTTGACGAGCACGGCTTTGCAGAGTCTGCCTTTCTTGTCTTTTACAAACTCTTTCACCGTTGTCTGGTAGACACGAGGATCATGTCCGAACACGGCAATAGCTTCCTGCTGGCCGTAATCTGTCTTGCAGATTCTCGGCCACTCCGGCCACGGGTTTGTCTCGGTTCTCTGATCCGGAGCTTTCGGCATCATCTCCAGCTGGAGCACAGACTTGGCGCCGTGGCGGATGGAAGTACCGACACAGTCATTTCCTGTATCTCCGCCGCCGATGACGATCACATTTTTCCCTTTTGCGGAAATATATGTTCCGTCCTTAAGCTGCATATTATGAGACCAGAGAGCTTTCGTCGTAGACTTCAGGAAATCCACCGCAAAATAGATTCCCTCCGCGTCACGTCCCGGGGCTTTGATATCGCGGGGATGGGACGCTCCGCAGGCAAGGACGATGCGGTCGTACTCTTTTAAGAGCTGCGCCGGTTTTACATCCTTTCCTACATTGCAGTTCACGCGGAACTCAACGCCTTCTTCCTCCATGATCTTAAGCTTTCTGTCAATATACTGCTTCTCCAGTTTCATATTCGGAATACCGTAACGGAGCAGTCCGCCCGGTTTGTCCTCGCGCTCGAACACAGTGACCTGATGTCCTCTTCTGTTGAGAAGATCCGCTGCCGCCAGTCCGGACGGGCCGGAACCGATGACAGCTACTTTTTTGCCCGTACGCACTTTCGGCGGACGTGCTTTTGCATAGCCCTTGTCATACGCATTTTCAATGATGGCGTATTCATTGCTCTTTGACGCCACCGGATCCTGGTTCAGGCCGCACGTACATGCATTCTCACAGAGAGCCGGACATACTCTGGAAGTAAACTCCGGGAAGTTATTTGTCTTTGCCAGACGGTAATATGCCTCTTCCCAGTTGCCGTTATAGATCAGATCATTCCACTCCGGCACAAGGTTATGCAGCGGGCATCCGCTGGCCATCCCCATCAGATTTAAGCCTGACTGGCAGAACGGCACGCCGCACGCCATGCACCGCGCCCCCTGCAGTTCCTGTTCCTCTTTCGTAAGAGGCGTATAGAACTCATTAAAATGCTTGATTCTCTCAAGCGGCTGTTCCGCTGTCTTGTCTTTTCTTGCATAATCCATAAATCCTGTCGGTTTTCCCACTTTTCGCGCCTCCTATCTTCCGTTTTTGATCTTATTGAATGCTTCGATCTGTGCTTTTTCTCTGCTTAATCCCTTTTCTTCCATCTGGAAGATTGCTGCCATCATCTTCTCGTAATCTTCCGGGATGATCTTTTTGAATTTCGGAAGATAATCTTCGAAGTGATCCAGAATCCGTTTGCCCACTTCTGAGTTTGTATATGAGACGTGTTCCTGAATCATGCTCTTTAACTCCTGCACGTCATATTTGTCAGTTACACGCTGGATCTTAACCATCGCTTTATTGACTCTTGTATAAAGTGTGCTGTCCATATCAAGGACATACGCGATACCGCCGCTCATGCCGGCCGCAAAGTTCTTGCCGACTTTTCCGAGCACGACAACGCATCCGCCGGTCATATATTCACAGCCATGGTCGCCCACGCCCTCTACGACCGCGCGCACACCGGAGTTTCTCACGCAGAAACGTTCTCCTGCCACGCCGTTTACAAATGCCTTTCCGCTTGTCGCGCCGTAGAATGCAACGTTTCCTATTATAATATTCTCGTCAGATTTAAACTTTGTTCCGTTAGGCGGGCATACGACAAGCTTACCGCCGGAGAGACCTTTTCCGAAATAATCGTTACTGTCTCCCACCAGCTCCAGAGTCAGTCCTTTCGGGATAAACGCGCCGAAGCTCTGTCCGCCTGCGCCTTTACACTTAATTACGAAACTGTCATCTTCCAGACCTTCCGGATATCTTCTCGTGATCTCAGATCCGAAGATCGTACCAAATGTACGGTCGGTATTGGTGACATCGATCTCAAGACTTCTCTTCTGTCCTTTCTCCAGCGCAGGGAGAAGCTGTTTAACGAGAACTTTTTCATCCAGTGTTTTCTCAAGCTCGAAGTCAAACACTTTCTTCGGATTGAAGATCATGCCTTTCTTCTGCTTTGCATACGGATTATAAAGTACACCGGAGAGGTCAAGTGTTGCGGCACGGCTGGATGTAGGCTCATCTTTCACTTTCAGAAGATCTGTACGTCCTACCAGTTCATCCACTGTGCGCACACCCAGTTTCGCCATATATTCTCTCAACTCTTCTGCAATGAAACGCATGAAGTTCATTACATATTCCGGTTTACCTGTAAAGCGCTTTCTCAGTTCCGGATTCTGTGTTGCCACACCTACCGGACAGGTATCCAGATTGCAGACACGCATCATGACACATCCCATGGTTACAAGCGGTGCTGTTGCAAATCCGAATTCCTCTGCTCCGAGCAATGCCGCGATGGCAACATCTCTTCCGCTCATGAGCTTTCCGTCTGTCTCGATGCGGACACGCTCGCGCAGTCCGTTCTGGATCAGAGTCTGGTGCGTCTCTGCAAGTCCCAGTTCCCACGGAAGTCCTGCATTCTGAATAGAACTTCTCGGTGCCGCTCCTGTTCCTCCGTCATAACCGGAGATCAGGATAACGCCTGCGCCTGCCTTCGCCACACCAGCGGCTACGGTTCCGACGCCTGCTTCGGATACAAGTTTTACTGAAATTCTTGCTTTTTTATTCGCATTTTTCAGGTCATAGATCAGCTGCGCCAAGTCCTCGATAGAATAGATATCGTGGTGCGGCGGCGGTGAGATCAGGCTCACGCCCGGCGTTGAATGACGGGTCTTCGCGATCCACGGATAGACCTTTCCGCCCGGCAGATGTCCGCCTTCGCCCGGCTTCGCGCCCTGTGCCATCTTGATCTGGATCTCCTGTGCGCTTACCAGATATCTGGATGTAACACCGAAACGTCCTGACGCTACCTGCTTGATCGCAGAGCAGCGGTCCGTATCCAGTCTTTCGATCTCCTCTCCGCCTTCACCGGAATTGGATTTTCCGTGGAGACGGTTCATGGCGATGGCAAGAGTCTCATGGGCTTCCTTAGAGATAGAACCGTAAGACATAGCTCCCGTCTTAAATCTTGTTACAATGGAGTCCACGCTCTCCACTTCCTCGATCGGAACACCTTTCTTCGGATAATTGAAGTCGAGCTGTCCTCTTAAGTTGACCTTTTCTCCTTCTGCGTCCACCATCTTTGTATACTGCTTGAACATATCATAGTCGCCGCGTCTTGTGGACTGCTGGAGCATATGGATCGTCTGCGGATTGTACAGATGTTCCTCTCCGCCGCTCTTATATTTGTGACGTCCCACGCTGTCAAGAGTCATATCGCCGTCAAGCCCCAGCGGATCAAACGCCTGTGTATGGAACGCCGTATAATCTTCTGCAATCTCTTCGATGCCGATACCGCCGACACGGCTTACAGTATCTGTAAAATATCTGTCGATAAACTCTTTCTTAAGTCCGATCGCCTCAAAGATCTTTGCTCCCTGGTAGGACTGGATCGTGGAAATACCCATCTTGGACGCAATCTTGACAATTCCGTGGATCACTGCGCTGTTATAGTCGTCTACTGCTGCATAGTAATCCTTGTGGAGCAGTCTTGATTCGATCAGCTGACGGATAGACTCGTGAGCCAGATACGGATTGATCGCACATGCGCCGTAGCCCAGCAGCGTTGCAAAATGATGTACCTCTCTCGGTTCGCCGCTCTCAAGGATCATTGCCACGGAAGTTCTCTTCTTCGTGCGGACCAGATGCTGCTGCAGACCGGACACAGCCAGCAGTGACGGGATAGCCACGTGATATTCATCTACATCACGGTCTGTCAGGATCAGAATATTGGCGCCGCCGCGGATCACTCTGTCTACTTCTATAAAGAGATACTCGATAGCTTTCTCAAGACTTGTATTCTTATAGTAGGTAATCGGGATCTCAGCCACCTTGAATCCGTCTACCTTCATATTTTTAATCTTCAGGAGGTCTGTATTTGTCAGGATCGGGTTGTTAACCCTGAGCATCTTACAGTTCTCTTCTTTCTTTTCAAGCAGGTTTCCGTCTTTTCCGACATAAATCGTAGTTGAGGTGACGATCTCCTCGCGGATTGCATCGATCGGCGGGTTAGTAACCTGCGCGAACAGCTGTTTAAAATAACCGAAAAGAGACTGTCTCTTCTTAGAAAGAACCGAGAGCGGAGCATCGATACCCATGGCAGCGATTCCCTCTCCTCCGTTCTTCGCCATTGTAAGGATAGAAGTCTTTACATCCTCATAAGCATAACCGAACGCTTTCTGGAGACGGGTGCATTCCTCTTTCGTATACTTCGGAATGTCCTTGTTCGGGATTGGAAGATCCTTCAGCTGGATCAGATTGCTGTCCAGCCACTCTCCGTAAGGTTCCTCGTTCGCGTATTTCTCTTTCAGTTCCTCATCGTCAATAACTCTTCCCGCAACCGTGTCAACAAGAAGCATCTTACCCGGATGCAGGCGTTCCTTCACAAGGATCTTGGACGGATCAATGTCCAGCACTCCTACTTCCGAAGATAGGATCAGGTTATCATCATCCGTAATATAGTATCTCGACGGGCGAAGACCGTTGCGGTCAAGCACTGCTCCCATCACATCACCGTCAGAGAACAGGATAGAAGCCGGACCGTCCCACGGCTCCATCATAGTCGCATAATACTGATAGAAATCCTTCTTGTTCTGGGACATGCTCCGGTTGTTTACCCAAGGCTCCGGGATACAGATCATCACTGCAAGCGGAAGATCCATGCCGCTCATTACCATAAATTCAAGGGCGTTGTCGAGCATAGCCGAATCTGAACCGGACGTATTGATCGCCGGAAGCACCTTGTGCAGTTCGCCTTTAAGCTTTCCTGCCTCCATCGTCTCCTCGCGGGCACGCATCTTGTCCGCATTACCGCGGATCGTATTAATCTCACCGTTGTGCACGATAAAACGGTTCGGATGAGCTCTCTGCCAGCTCGGTGTTGTATTCGTACTGAAACGGGAATGTACCATAGCAATAGCCGACTCATAATCCTCGTCCTGAAGATCTCCGAAAAACTGACGGAGCTGACCTACAAGGAACATTCCCTTGTATACGATCGTACGGCTGGAAAGTGATACTACATATGTATCATCGCTGCTCTGCTCAAACACTCGTCTGACCACATAGAGACGACGGTCGAAGTCGATTCCCTTATTGATCTGCTTCGGGCGCTCGATAAATGCCTGCATGATACAGGGCATACAATCAACAGCGGTCTTGCCGAGCACTTCCGGATGTACCGGAACTTCTCTCCAGCCGAGGAAATTCAGGCCTTCTTTCTTTACAATAACTTCAAAGATATTTTTAGCCTGATTGCGTTTCAGCTCATCCTGCGGCAGGAAGAACATCCCGACGCCGTAATCTCTCTCGCCTTTCAGGTCAATCCCCAGCGGCTTACAGACTTTCTGAAAGAACTTATGGGATACCTGCAGAAGAATACCGACACCGTCTCCGGTCTTTCCTTCTGCGTCCTTTCCTGCTCTGTGCTCCAAGTGCTCTACGATCTTAAGCGCTCCGGCAACTGTACTGTGGCTCTTCACGCCTTTGATATTTACGATCGCACCGATACCGCAGTTATCGTGTTCAAAACTCTTACGGTAAAGTCCCTGCGGGATATCACTCTTCGCGGTTTCATGCTGCGCTGTTTCCATCTGCTGTCCTTCATTTTGAAGGGTTTCATTTGCTCTTCTCATGATCGCTGTCCTCTCCTTTGCATTTTATGAAAAAGACTATACACGATTTTTTTCCGTTTGTAAACAAGAAATTATTTGAAATTGTCTGATTATTTGAATATTTCTATTTTTATATTTTATTATCTGATAATTTTAATCTTTGCATTTATCAGGAACTATTTCTATTATTTGTATTTTTGACTTTATTTACGGATAATTTGTCTATTTTAAGCCAAAAAATACGGCAGAAGAAATCTTCTGCCGTACACAATTTCGAATTGTTTTTTTGCCAAAACAAATCGCTTTGACCTTACATTTACGAGAACATATCATTCCTGTCCGTATCATCTGTATTCTGATGCGTTTCTATCCTCACCGGCATTCTCTGGATCACCACAAACATTACTGAACAAAGAAACGCTCCTGCAATGACCGCCCCCGCCATCCGCACAGGACTGCCTGCAATCCAGCGGAATACACCCAGCTCCGTAAAAACTACCGAGCCTGTATTGAGCAGGATATGAAGAACTACGGGCGCCCTGAAAGATCCAAATTTTTCATACAGATACGACAACAGCACACCCAGCAGGAACGCATAGATCATCTGTGTTGTATTCGAATGTATAAAAGAAAAAAGAAGCGCTGACCATAGAGCCGAATACCAAAATCCCTGCCGTTCGCGAAATCTCTTATACAAGATTCCCCGGAACATCAGTTCTTCCGCTATCGGAATAACGATCCCCAGTCCGATGATCTGTACAAGGAAACCTGCCGAATACGTAATCTGTGCCGCCTGCTGATACTGCTCGTCGTAAAACGCCAGCTGAACCATTGCCATCAGACAGGTGGCTGCAATACATCCGGAAATTCCGAAAATGACAACCGTCCAGTATTTTGACAACGACGCCCTCTCCGGAAGTACGACTCCCGCCTTTTGTTCCAGCTTCCTGTCACGCGCAAACAGTATGCCCGTCAGCACGATCGTGCCCAGCGCCGAGAGCGTCATGATCTCTACCTGATATCGCGCGATCGCTTCAAAGGCCGGCTCAAGCGCCTGCATATAGGAATTCAGCAATTCCTGCATAGAAGGAACTGCATCGCTGCTGCCACGCAGTACCTCAGCATATGCCCGCATAACATGAGGCATCTCTATCACAAACTGAGCAGCAAACTGGACCGCAAACTGAATCGCGAGATATCCGAGCAATGGGCCTGTAAGGCTCCAGAAAGGGCTTTTCCGGTAGATCTGATTCATTTACGCATCACCCACTTTCTCCAGGATCCACGTCTTCATCTCACTTTCACAGCCCCGGGCAGTTCCCTGTACCATCTCCGGCTTTCCACCGCCGCGCCCGGCAAATGCTTCGTTGAATTGTTTTACAAGTTCACGCATATTCTGCGTCCGGCTGCCGATCACATAGCGATAACCGTCACTGTCATTTCCATGGAATACTGCGCACACACTATGTCCGGCCTCCAGCACCAGATTCATAAGAAGACGCATAGAATCTCCCTCAATGTCCTCCGTAAATATACACACCGGGCCGCCGTCTCTCGGGATCATTTCCGCTTTGACAGCGATCAGCTTTTTCTCTTTCTCTCCCAGCTCATACTTCAGATTGTCTGCCTCATCTCTTAAATGCCGTACTGACTCTGCAATCTCATTTTCCTTTGCGCACAACAGGGCAGAAATCTCTCCGGCCTGTTCCTGTTTTGTCTCATAGTCTTGAAGCGCCCTTACGCCACAGAGCATCGTCACGCGGGCGCCGCCCTTATACCGCTGCACATGGGTCAGTTTGATCAGACCGATCTCACCGGTTTGGGATACATGGGGAGCACAGCATGCACATACGTCATATCCCGGGACCACAATGATCCTTACCTGTCCCTCAATCTCGATCTTGCTCCGATATTCCATACCGGCAAGTTCTTCCTTCGAGGGATAGAGCGTCTGTATCTCCAGATTCTTCCACACGGCCCGGTTTGCCTCCTGTTCAATCTGTACCAGCTGCTCTTTTGTCAGTTCCCCGTCGAAGTCCATCGTACAATCCTCAGTACCCAGATGGAACCCCACATTATTATATCCAAATGTGGAATGCACAAGTCCTGATACAATATGCTCGCCACTGTGCTGCTGCATCTTCATGAACCGTTCTTCCCAGTCAATACAGCCTTTCACACAGGATCCCGGCTCCAGAGGACTTTCCAGCAGATGCAGGATCCGCCCGTCTTTTTCCTGCACATCCGTAACTCTGACACCGCTCAGCACACCGGTATCCGCATACTGGCCGCCGCCCTCCGGGAAGAACGCTGTACGGTCAAGTTCTGCTGCATAACCACTGCTGTGTCCTGGCAGGATATCCGGGGTTACAGGCTCGCAGGACAGGACTTTTGCTTCAAACTCCGCAAGATGGCTGTCCTGATAAAAAAGTTTTTCTGTCATTGTGTGATTACATCCTTTCCGGCGCTTCAAATCCGAGCAGATCAATACATGTTTCCAGCACACGTCTTGCCAGAACCAAAAGTGCAATATACCCTGACTTTATCTCTTCATTTTCTTCAGACAGGATCTTTGTCTCATGGTAGAACTTGTTGAACTCATTAGCAAGTTCGTAAATATATGCGCAGAGTTTATGAGGCGCTGTTTCCTCATAAACCGTACCAAATATGTCATTAAACTTGAGTACCTGCAGCATAAGCGCCTTCTCATACTCATTTTCCGCAGGACGTATTTCCAGTCCTTCAAGACTGCCGCCGTTTTCCTGATATTTATTCAGGATAGACTTAATACGCACGATCGTATAAAGAATATACGGTCCGGTATTTCCCTCAAATGAAGTAAATCTGTCTACATCAAACACATAATCCTTTGATGCCTGATTGGAAAGATCGCCGTACTTGATCGCGGCGAGACCGACGATCTGGGAGGTACGCTCCGCCTCTTCCTCTTCTACCGTGCGGTTATCCATGATCTTGCGGTACATCTCCTCATCGATCTCACGGATCAGATTCTCCAGACGCATGACGCCGCCCTCACGTGTCTTGAAAGGCTTGCCGTCCTTGCCGTTCATTGTGCCGAAACCGAGGAATTTAAGTTCTGTCTCGGGACGCACGATGCCTGTCTTCTTCGCGCACCGGAACACCTGCGTAAAATGAAGCTCCTGACGCTTGTCTACTACATAGATCACCTCATCCGGCTTATAATCTTCCTCACGTTCCACAAGAGTCGCAAGATCCGTCGTATCATACAGAGCTGCTCCGTCAGATTTCAGGATCATACACGGAGGAACTTCTTTCTTATCCGACTCTTCCTGTACATCAACGACAAGAGCGCCTTCATCATAACGTGCATATCCCTTATCCTTTAACATCTGTACCATATCCGGGATATATTTCTGAGCATCCGCTTCACCTTTCCACAGATCAAAGTCTACATTCAGTTTTTCATAGTTCTTCTTCAGATCAGTAACCGACACATTCATAATATGATTCCAGATAGCGCGGTATCCTCTGTATCCATTCTGGAGAAGATAGGTAGCATGCAATGCTTCTTCTCTGTAATCCTCGTGTTCTTTCGCATATGCGCTTGCAGTCGGATAGATTTCCTCCAGCTCCCCGATAGTAAACGGAGCTTCCTCCGGATACTCGCCTTCGTAAGACTCGTCAAAATACGGAAGATCCGGCTGACGCTTCTTAAGTTCCGTAATGATCAGCCCCATCTGATATCCCCAGTCACCGAGATGAATATCCCCGGTCACCTGATTTCCCTTATAACGCAGGATTCTCTTTACACTCTCACCAATGATAGCAGAACGCAGATGACCCACATGCAAAGGTTTTGCAACATTGGGGCCGCCGTAATCGATCATGATCGTCTTCGGAGCTTTCTCATCCTCAACCCCCAGCTTTTCTTCCGCAGCCATATCATTCAGGTAGGATGCCGTGCTCTCTTTGGATAGTTTCAGGTTAATAAATCCCGGTTTGACCACATCCACCGACTCAAAATATTGGCTGTCTTTCAAATATGGAGCCACTTCTTCCGCGATCATAAACGGCGCTTTCTTATATTTCTTTGCTCCCGCCATCGCTCCGTTGCACTGATATTCACACAGGTCCGGGCGGTTGGAGAGAGTCACTTTTGCAAGTTCCCTGTCATAACCTGCCTTTTCAAAAGCCTCCTCCATCTCTATTGTGATAAGTTCCAGTAAAGTCTTCACTATCTTCCACACTCCTCTTCGTCCGTATGAAAGATATTCTACCATGTATAAAGGTTAACGGCAAGTTTTCGTTGGGAAATTCACAGAAGTCACTCCGCCAGACATAAATCTGCTATCTTGAGAAAACGCGTGATTTATTTTATAATGAATCGTAGTTGGGGGCTTTCGCCCCCAACATCATTTTATCTATGAAAAGGAGATCATTATGATACTAGGTTCACACGTAGGCATGAGCGGCAAAGAAATGCTCCTCGGTTCTGCAAAGGAAGCTGTTTCCTATGGAGCCGATACATTTATGTTCTATACCGGAGCGCCGCAAAATACAAGAAGAAAAGAGATCAGCGAATTAAATATCGAGCCCGCATGGGAATATATGAAGGAACACGGGATCCACGAGATCATTGTCCACGCACCGTACATTATCAACCTGGGCAACTCCGTAAAACCGGAGACTTTCTCCCTCGCGGTCGAATTTCTCGCTAAAGAAATCGAACGCACCATAAGCTGCAGGAGCCACACACTTATCCTCCACCCCGGCGCGCACGTGGGAGCCGGGGTCGAAACAGGTACAGCCCAGATCATCAAAGGGCTCAATGAGGTGCTTACTCCGGACACAGACTGTTTCATTGCCCTTGAGACCATGGCTGGAAAAGGTTCCGAGATTGGCCGTTCTTTTGAGGAACTGGCGCGGATTTATGATGGTGTAACACATAATGATAAGCTCAGGGTATGTTTTGACACATGCCACACAAGCGACAGCGGTTACGACATCATCCATCATTTTGATGATGTTATGAATGACTTCGATCATGTGATCGGCAAAGAGCAGATTGCTGTATTTCATATCAATGACAGCAAGAATAAACCGGGAGCTGCAAAAGACCGACACGAAAATATCGGCTTTGGTGAAATCGGGTTCGAGGCACTCAATTATATCGTTCACCACCCTGATTTCGAAAAAATCCCGAAAATACTGGAGACGCCATATATTCCTTCTCCTACTGCACCGAAGAAATCCTACGCTCCATATAAATATGAAATTGAAATGCTGAGAAAGGGCATATTTGACCCGGCTATGAAAGACATTATTATTAATGCAAACGAAAACACTCTCTGATAATTCTGAAAACGCTCTTGACATTTTCCCATAGCGAATATATTATTGTATTATATCAATAATACAATTGCAGAACGAGGGATATCCCTCGTTCTGCAGGGAACTGCCAAAGGCAGTTCCCTGAAAAAAGAATACGAGGTGATCAAATGCCATGGAATCTGGATAATGACCGTCCCATCTATCTGCAATTGATGGAGCGGATTCAACACGACATCATTTCAGGTGTCTATCAACCCGGAGACAAACTGCCCTCTGTACGCGATCTTGCCGTAGAGGCTGCCGTCAATCCAAATACAATGCAGAAAGCCCTGTCCGAGCTGGAACGCTGCGGGCTCGTACACTCCCAGCGCACAAGCGGCCGCTTTATAACAGACGATACCGCCATGCTCAAAGAGATGCGGACAGATCTTGCGCAGGAGCACATCCGGGATTTTTTCAAACAGATGCGCAAGCTCGGCTTTTCCGACGAAGACACCCTCGAAATGATAACGGACACAATCAAAAAGGGAGGTTTACAATGAGACCGATTCTTGAATGTCAGAGACTGACGAAAAAATACGGCAGCTTTTTCGCCCTTTCCAATCTGAATGTTTCACTCGATCGAGGACAGATCGTAGGGCTTCTGGGACCGAACGGAAGCGGAAAGACCACACTGATCAAGCTTGCAAACGGGCTTCTTGTCCCCACAGACGGACATATTATGATCAACGGTCTTGCACCCGGAACAGCAACAAAGAAAATCGTATCCTATCTTCCGGACCGCAGTTTTTTCAGCGAGCATATGAAAGTGAAGGAGATTCTTTCCTATTATTCGGACTTTTACAAAAACTTCAGTACAGAGCGCGCAATAAAAATGCTCGACACACTTGAGATCGACCAGAACACACGGATCAACGCCCTTTCAAAAGGCACGAAAGAGAAAGTACAGCTCGTGCTTGTCATGAGCCGCGACGCTGACTTATACATACTCGATGAGCCGATCGGCGGAGTTGACCCGGCGGCAAGAGATTATATTTTGCAGACTATACTCACTAATTACAACGAAAATGCTACTGTCCTGCTCTCGACCCATCTGATTTCCGATATTGAAAATGTGCTGGACCGGGTAATCTTCCTTCAGAACGGACAGTTGGTGTTCAACGAGACTGTAGATGAAATACGCACCAAATACGGGAAGTCTGTGGATACTTTATTCAGGGAGGTGTTCAAATGCTAGGAAAATTGATCAAATACGATTTAAAATCATTCGCTAAAATATTTATCCTGCTGCACGCAATTTATCTCCTTATATGCTTTATCGCACGTTTTTTCTATATGGACAGACTGAACTTCGAGAACGTGACTGAACCCCTTGTGCTCTCCCTTGTTCTCTTTTTCTCTCTGATGACGCTTTTGCTCTCTGCACTGATGATCTTTACATGGATGCAGGTTGCTTTCCGGTTTTACCGCAGTCTGTTCAGCAAGGAAGGATATCTTTCATGGACACTTCCCGTCTCGGGGCCGCAGCATCTGTGGGCCAAGATCATCTCAGGATATATCCTGATGGCATCCGATATCATCATCCTTGCCGCCGGTATCCTGCTTCTTGTAACAGGGGACAACGTGACAACAGCCTACAGCATGATTGCCAATGACCTGACAAACGAACTCGGTTTCTCGATCGGTACATTCGCACTCATCCTGTTCATCACCTGTCTGGTCAGCGCGATCAGCTCCGTGATCATGATCTACTTTTCCGTTGTCATCGGACAGCTGTTCCCAAGCCATCGGGTACTGGGCGCCATCGCAGCATACTTTATCACCTCGACTGTCATACAGATTCTCAGTGTGATACTCATGGTTGTGTTCAGATGCTTCCCCGGATATGAGACTTACACTCTTCAAGGAAGCGCCTTGACAGATTACTTCTTAAAGCTCATAGCGATCAGTACAGTCTTGATGCTGATCATAACAATCGCGCAGTACATTGCGACACATTATATTATGAAAAGGAAGATCAATCTCTTATAAAAAGAAAGATGCTTCACGAGTCTGATCAAAGCTCATGAAGCATCTTCTCTTTTATAAATAATACAGCGTCTGAGCGGAGTCGAACCGCCGCACATGCCTCCGGAGGGCATTGCTCTATCCACTGAGCTACAGACGCATTCCAGTTATGAAAGGGGAACTTCAACGCTCCCCTTCACAACCTTATTTATCCTAGCATAATTTACCCAAAATGTAAAGTACTTTATCGCAGCAGTTCGGCTATCAGAGATGGCAGGCTGCCCTATTTCTTTTTATCAGAGCTCGCTAGGAAATGTTCTGCAGCTTTTCCGAATGCTCCTGCACAACTTTTTTCAGCAGTTCAACATCTGCAAATACCGCATCCATCTTATCTCCGTATCTTCTATAACGGCTGTAGGTATCCGTGTAGCAGCTCTCGATATTCTGCAAGCGGGGCAGTACGTCATTTTCAAGGATCAGACTGTTTCGCCTAGTTTCATCTCGAACAGATTGTATCTCCGACTGAAGTTCTTCTTTCATTGACCGCATCTCTGTCCTAAGCTCCTGTCCCATTGACTGCATCTCTTCACACATTAGCTGCATCTCTGATTTCAGTTTTTCATCCAGCATGCTGCTCATCGCCAGCAGCAATTCGTTATTTGTCATTTTCATCCGTCCTTTCCGCTGCTTCCGGGCCGTTTCGTGACTCTACTCTACCACTTTTTTTATCCGGTGTCCATCACCCTTGTTATACCTTTTTCGTATACATACGGTCAGAATCACGATAGCTCCGCCGGCTCCTGCGGCAATTGCAGCTATCGGAGCCGGGGCGGCTGTGTCTCCAGTCTTCGGTATATCAGTTACTGTGTCATCACCTTTCTTTTCACCGGATTGCTGTTCGATCTCCTTTACATAAAGTTGCTGCATCAGATCTTCCAGATCTGCATGACGGCTGATCTCCACATTCTCCTGATACAGATATTCAAACACAACAATGGTCCGGCCTGCAAATGCTGCCGCATCAAAGACAAACTCCATCTCAACATCCATCTCTATATCTTCTGCCTTAAACTTTTTCTCCACTGTCAGGATGGCGCCGTCAGCAGAATCATTTTCCCGTATTGGTTCTCCGGTCTGCTGATCCATCAACACGCCCCGAAGCATATATTCCGTTCCAATCTGCAGATTTACCATGCTCACTGTATCGATCACTCTGCACTCCTGCGGCAGCAGCTCCTGTCCTCCGGTATCCGCATCGACCGCTTTTGTCCGAACAATTTCTGTGGCAGCATTTTCCACCGTCAAAAATCCGATCTCTTCCCCGTCAATCTTTCCGTCCGCAGATACTGCAAATTCATATACAGTCTCATCCAGAAGATATCCAGGGGTTGTCTCAACTTCCTGGATACAGTAGGTGCCCGGCACAAGCCTTTCCACTGTCAATGTGCCGTCCTCTCCGGTCATCAACAACTCTTTCTCCGGCTCTTCTGCCGTTATTTCTTCCGCCGGCGCTTCCTCTGTCAGCACTTCCTCTGCCGGCACTTCCTCTGCCGATGATTCTGGTTCGTCTTCGGGTAATGGCTCCTCTTTTCTCCAAAATGCAAACTTCACTCCTGATAAATGCTGTTCCGTTCCCGCCTTTGTCTTTACAAGGACAAATTTTGACGGTGTATTTTCCGCTCCGACACATTCGGTAACAATCTCTGTCTCCTGATCTTTGTAACTGAGTTCCACACTCCACTCCTCTTCTGAAAGCACATATCCTGCCGGCTGTTTTATTTCTTTTACGGTATATTTTCCAAGGAAGAGTTCTTCCGAGTATGCTTTACCATCTTCTCCCGTAACAATTGTATCCACAAGCTCTCCTTCTTGAGCGCGGACTGTCCCATCCGGTGTAACGATATCCTCTGCTGCCGTAATCTCAAATTCAGCTCCCTCAAGCGCCTCATCCGTATCAGCATCCGTCTTTGTCAATTCAATCTTTCCCATAGCCGGCGCATCCGGGAAAGTGATCACAAGCGGGGAGTCCCATTCATAACTTTCTGTTATCGTAAACTTTATATCTTCTTTACAAAGAAGATAACCCTCCGGCGCACGTAATTCCCGAAAATAATATTCACCTGCCGGCAGCTTTTCCGGCAAGAGAAATGTTCCATTTTCGTTTGTCTCAAATGTTTCATATACCTTTTTCTCCGGATAATACGTTGTCATAGTGATCGTTTCTTTGTCCGCATCGAGCAGCAAAAATTCACACCCTGATACAGGGATTGTCCTGCCCGTTGTACTATCAGTCTTTACAAGCTGCACAGGCGAAACAACCGTCTTATCCTCGAGAATATAATATAACGTTTCTTCTTCACCGGATATAGTGATCTCAAAATCGTCTACCGGCTCGAATCCGGCCGGTGTATTTTTTTCGTGCACAATATAGGTATCATACACCAGTCCCCCACGCTCATCTCCCAGCTGTTCTGTAGATGCATAACCGTTTTCATCCGTTACGATTTCTACTGTCTGCCCGGTTGTCCTGGAAGTAATTTCAAAACAAATCCCCTCAAGTGGAGTTTTATGATCCTTATCTTCCTCCGGTTCACGCGAAAACTTAACAAGTTGTAAATCTCCTCTTATCACCTTCTCCGGTACCTTGGGAGCATTATAAGTATTGACCTCTTCACCTGTTCCCGACGATGTAATCTGCCTTATAAACATCTGGTCGTTGATAAGATATCCTTCCGGTGCCTTTGTCTCCTGTATCGTAACTGTACCGAGCGGAAGGACATTTTCCCCCTTTGAATTCTTATAAAACGCATCGCCGGATACTTTCTGCCCGTCTGCCAGAGCAATCTTTCCTTCCGCATCCGTCTTCAACACCCAGGTCCGCGAAGCTTTCACTCCCCCTGCTGCAGGGTCTCCTTCATAATATCCTGCATAGTATTTGACAGTAAATTCCGCGCCCGCAAATGAGGCACGACCCTGAGGCATGTTGCCGGCCGTCTCTGCATCCGCCTTTTCAAGCATCAGGCTCACTGCATCGCTCTGCGGATAATCTTCCGCATTCACAGCAGCTGTATTTGCAGAAGTCACATCCACAGTATATACTTCATCATTCAAAGCGTACCCTTTCGGCGCAGACATTTCCTTTACATAATACCTGCCAGCCGGAAGTTCTACGGTATCTGTGCTTCCGTCTTCCTTTACTGTCAGGACCGCCTCCTGTTTCGTACATCCTGTATCAGAATATACACCATATTTCGCATCTTTCAAACTATAGCATCCGTTATCCATTGTCATCGAAGCATTTGCGGACACCTTCTTTAACTGAAGTTTTCCACTATATTCGCGGTGGATTGAAAAGATTCCGGCAAGAGCCTGATAACCGATGAGATACCCTTCACTGTCAACAGCACCCGTTGCCGGTTGAGTCTGGGAAACGACATACAGGCTGCCCGTCACTTTTCCAGACGTTTTATCCACTGATGTAACCGTAAATGTATAGTTATATTTCATTCCGGCCACGGGGGCTGCTGCAGAATGCTGCGCGCAGTTTACTTCTGCATTTCCTTCCCCTGACAAGATTCCCGTAAAATCTGTAAGAGTCACACCGTAAACCGTATGCCCGTTGCCGCCAATGACTGATTTCACTGTACAGGTACCGGTAAATTTATCTCCAGTCTCCGGGGATTTCTCATTTGCTCCTGCCGAAAGCCTCGCGGCCCTTGCCATGCCCGTCATATTGCTTCCAAATGTAATATCAACCACCTTATCAATCTCAGTTACCGTGATTTCTCTGGTAAAAATATTGGCTTTCTCCATAGTCGCCGGCTCCAGCTCAATCCCATCAGAAGTGGATACTGTAATAGAAATCATAGAATTATCTTCTGTTTCCCCATCCTGACCTGTTGCTTTATCGCTTGCCCGGGCAGTTACTTTTACAAAAGTGCCCGGAGTAAGAGCCAATGTCTTTTCGCCTGCTTCCAGCACACTCTCCCCCTGAGCGGCATTTTCCAGCTTCACTGTCCCTTCTCCGTGGATCCGGAATGTCACATGATAAGAGTTATTTTCTTCTGCCGCTGCAACATCGGTCATGCACAATCCTGCGAGCAATGCGCCCGTTCCCAGAAGAGCTGCCGCTTTCCTTATCCATCTTCTCATCCGGCCACTCCTCCTGTCATAAACTCTGTTCCTCGTTTCAGGTAACCGGCTTTTACATCGTACAGATATGCATGATCGCTCAGCACTTCCTCTTCCGCCACCTGTGTAAGATTAATGTCCCTCACCATCTCATCCAGTTCCGCCGCAGTGATATTGTCACAGTATGGCACGATCACAACTTCGTGGACACTGCTTGGGAGCACATAATAATCAGATCTCAGAATTCCTCCGATCATTTCAAGCACATGAGGATAGGCAATGCATGCAGCGCCATAATTTCTAAACTTATTTGAAAGCACATACATCCCGTCTCTCGAACAGGTATCTCCGATGAGCAGATTTTCCACAGTACTTTTTTCACGGCATCCCACATTTTTTCTCAATATTTCCTTCAATGCATAATTCATAGTGAAAAATTCTGCTGGAAGAAGCCGTCTGGAGTTTCGCGCTGCATCCTTCCAGAGAGTATCCGTCTCTACATCCCACTGTTTCATATGGTTTTTGTTCACGGTCATCGCTGCCGTACCTTCAGACGTCGCTTCAAGCAGCACATAGAATACCGCGGACAGATCCAAAAACGGAACGTGAGGAACTGTACTCAGGAACTGCCTGTTTTTCACTGTATTGACCAGTTTGAAAACAATCCTGTCCCTTACCCCTTCATAGTTCAGGATCTTTTCGTAGTCCCATGACTTTTCCTGTTTGATCTCCTCATAGAATTCCATAATCTCATCTACGATCTTCTCGAGGGCAGCCCCCTTCCTGTAACTCTGATAATACTCTTCCAGATAGATTGTAGGCGAAATATTGACTCCCGGCGTCTCGATCAGTATACCGGTCCGTTCTTTTCCATTATTTTTAGTCGTTGTATAAAGCCCTGCCTTAACACCTCCTGTCATCTTCTGATTCATCTGTTTCTCTACCGCGCACGTAAATGTCCTGTAATCCATTTTTCTCCTTTCCATAACGCGGTGCATTGTAAATTAAAATGAGAAATCCGGTACGAAATGTACCCCATGAAGGCATCTGCCTCATGAATTCGATGAAAAAAATATATGAACAATATTATGTGTTCTTGATTATAGACGAGTCTCCGAACAAAATCAATGAGACATATTTCACAAAAAGTCTACGGAAATTTCTCCCTATTTCACAAAGGAAATTGTAAAAAAAGGATGTACCTTAAATAAGTACATCCCGATTCTCTAAAACCAACTCTGCAATTCCTGCAGACTATACTCTTGACAGATACTCTCCTGTACGGGTATCGATCTTAAGCACATCGCCTGTCTCGCAGAACAGCGGCACATTGACAACTGCGCCCGTCTCAACGGTAGCCGGCTTTGTAGCGCCCTGTGCTGTATCACCTTTAAATCCAGGTTCTGTCTCTGTGATCGCCAGCTCCACAAAAAGCGGCGGCTCTACAGAAAATACATTTCCCTTATGAGAACAGATCTTAACTGTCTCATTCTCCTTAACAAATTTCAGAGCATCTCCAACCACCTCAGAGTCAAGTGCGATCTGATCATATGTCTCAACATCCATGAAATTGTACAGATCTCCATCTTTGTAAAGATACTGCATATCTTTTCTGTCGATGTGAGCATTCTCAAACTTCTCAGTCGGACGGAATGTCTTCTCAACTACACCGCCGCTGATGATATTTTTCAACTTTGTCCTAACGAACGCTGCTCCCTTTCCCGGTTTTACGTGCTGGAATTCCAAAATCTGATAAATATTCCCGTCAATCTCAACGGTAATGCCATTCTTAAAATCTCCTGCTGCGACCATTTATCTTCCTCCTTCGATTTGCGCGCCATACCGGCACTCCATTAATTAATTTTATACTAATTTTCCTTTTTTTTCAATGCTTTTTTATAGAAATGAAGAACGATCTTCTCAAGATATCTCTTGAGCACGATCTGGATCTCCTCTTTCGGATGGATCGGTTTCACAAGAATATTGCGGATTCCGGCTCTTTTAGCACCCCATACGTCCGTAAAAAGCTGATCCCCGACAAAAACCGTGTTCGTGCGGTCAGTTCCCATGATCTCCATTGCCTTGATATAATTTTTAGTTGAGGGCTTATGTGCATTATAGATATATTCCGTTCCGATATCCTGATTGAACATCTTTACCCGCGGTTCCTGATTATTGGAGATCAGACAGGAATGAAACCCGATATCCTCAAGTCTCTGAAACAGTTTTTTTGCACGTTCATCCGCCGGTGCTCCATGGGGCACCAGCGTATTGTCGATATCAAAAATCACTCCTCTGAAGCCTTGTTTATATAGCTTTTCAAACGGGATGACATATGTGGATTCCACATATTCATCCGGGAAAAATCTCTCAAACATTATTTTTTATCCAACTCCGTAAGCTTTGTGATCAATTCCTCACAGATCTGGAGGATTGTCTTATTGTCTGTCTGTATCACAACATCTGCTGCCGCCTCGTATTTTTCTCTGCGCTTCTCCATAAGATCCGCAATAAACTCCACATTGTTGTTGCCTTTGAGAAGAGGTCTGTCATTGCTGTCTTTGACACGCTCGTAGATTGTCTCAGGGCTTGCGGTAAGAAGGACCACTCTGCCGTTCTTTTTCATCTCCACGACGTTTTCCTCACGCAGAGCGACACCTCCGCCGCAGGATATAATACAGTTTTTTCCTGTCTGGAGTTCTCTCAAAAGCTCGGTCTCCAGATTACGGAAATATTCTTCCCCATATGTAGCAAAGATATCCGGTATACTCATTTCCTGACGTTCGGAAATCTCCTGATCCATCTCTACCAGTCTCATATCAAACATTGTGCTCAGATAGTCTGATATCGTCGTTTTACCTGCTCCCATAAAACCGATCAGGACAATATTGTAAGAAAACAGTTTCCTCGCCTGGATCCTTTTGCTGTTCCGCAGGATCCTTCGAAATACATCCTGGATTTCTTCCTGATATTTATTGTCTTTCAGCTTTTCATCAAGCTGCTTCTTCTGCTTTGCTTCCTGTGCCGGCTGCAGGATCGGCATCCCGTATGTCTCTTTATAAGCCATTATCTTTTCGATAATGCTGTTACGTTCTACGAGGGCATCTATGATCTTATCGTCGCAGAGCGCAAGCTGCTCCCGATACATTTCCAAATCGTTCATGTTCTTCCTCCACATCTGTAAAAATCAGCATATATACAACCATCATATTATATCAATTTTCAGATGTGATAGCAAGACTCACATTTTCCTTAAAAGTTTCCCATGCATCTTCATGTTCCACAAAATATTTCGGACAATTCTTCCCGGTCACATCATAGTGACGGATCACATCATCCGATGTAAGATTAAATTTCACACAAAGCCATGCCGTAAGCTGCACAAGAGAACGGTATGTCTCATCTGTAAACTTTCCACTTTCGTCCGGGTGACATACTTCAATGGATACAGTATCATAATTTCTGTCATTTGACGCATAAGCCACTTCCCATGTAGGAACACACTGGATAATTTCACCGTCAAGCCCTACGACAAAATTACTGCTCGCCGAAGTCTCATGTGAATACTGCAGGCCGTTGAAATAATCCCGGTTCTCCTGTGCTGTACTTCCCGGATTTGCCGTATAATGTATCACTATCCCCGTAATCCCATTACTCTGGATTCCCGGCCTGGAATAGGGATTGATGTCGAGAAGCTGCACATCGATATCCGGCTCCGAGGCATCCACATTTACATATTTACTGCCTTGTACTGCAAATCCTCTTACAGCCAGCACCAGTGTCAGGACAGCCAGTATCAGGATTCCCCACTTTATGCAGGTATTTCCCGAACCCCCAACTGCTTTCCTTTTGGTTTTTCTTTTCCCTTTCCCGGCTGTTGTACTCCTGCCGGTTCCTCTTCTGTTTCCACTCCTATTTCCTTTGTATGTGTTCATCCTTAGTTCCGCCTTCCAAACTATGATGATACCACACAATTCTGTAGCTATCATGAACAAAATCTTATGAAATTATAAAATACTGTAGTGTAAACAGTCGTAATCGCAATAAAAGCCGCTGACACTTCAATCTCCCCTGATGATCCAGGATGATAACAGAATGCCAGCGGCTGTGCTTTATAAAAAACTTTATTATTCGTCTACGCTGTAGTTCGGAGCTTCTTTTGTAATGTGGATATCATGCGGATGACTCTCTCTTAAGGCAGCAGCGGAAATCTTGATAAATCTTCCGTTTGCTTTGAGCTCCTCAACTGTATGAGTTCCACAGTATCCCATACCGGAACGCAGACCTCCCATAAGCTGGAACACAGTATCTTCTACTGTCCCTTTGTAAGCCACACGTCCCTCAACACCTTCCGGAACGAGCTTCTTCGCATTTTCCTGGAAATAACGGTCTTTACTTCCGTTTTCCATAGCAGCAATGGATCCCATTCCACGGTATACTTTATATTTTCTTCCCTGATAAAGTTCAAATGTTCCCGGGCTTTCATCGCATCCGGCAAAAATGCTTCCCATCATACATACATTTGCACCTGCTGCGATCGCTTTTGTCATATCTCCCGAATACTTGATACCACCGTCAGCAATGATCGGGATACCGTATTCTTTTGCCGCCTCGTAGCAGTCCATAACCGCTGTGATCTGAGGAACACCGATACCTGCAACAACACGGGTCGTACAGATCGATCCCGGTCCGATGCCGACCTTCACAGCATCCACTCCGGCCTCGATCAATGCTTTTGTTCCCTCGCCCGTTGCCACATTTCCTGCAATAACCTGGAGATCCGGGTATTTCTCTTTTACCATTCTGACTGTACGCAGCACGTTTGCAGAATGTCCATGTGCGGAATCCATCACAACGACATCAACTTTCGCTTTTACAAGCTCTTCCACACGTTCCAGACAGTTTGCAGTGATACCGATCGCTGCGCCGCAGAGCAGACGTCCCTGAGAGTCCTTTGCAGACAGCGGATACTTGATCTGTTTCTCAATATCCTTGATTGTAATGAGACCTTTCAGATTGCCTTCATCATCTACGATCGGGAGTTTCTCTTTTCTTGCTTTTGCAAGGATCTTCTTTGCCTCTTCCAGCGTAATACCCTCTTTTGCTGTGATCAGGCCCTCAGAAGTCATGGATTCTTTAATCTTCTTAGAGAAGTCTTCTTCAAACTTCAGATCACGGTTTGTAATGATTCCGACCAGTTTGCGTCCCTCCGTGATCGGTACACCCGAAATACGGAATTTTGCCATCAGATTATTGGCATCCTCCAGTGTATTTTCCGGTGAAAGGAAAAACGGATCTGTTATAACGCCGTTCTCGGATCTCTTCACCTTGTCTACCTCTTCAGCCTGTGCCTCGATAGACATATTCTTGTGGATAATACCAATACCGCCCTGGCGTGCCATTGCAATTGCCATACGGTGTTCTGTAACCGTATCCATTCCCGCACTCATCATCGGGATATTTAATCTGATTTTCTTTGTCAGGTATGTTGACAGGTCTACCTCATTTGGAATCACTTCTGAATACGACGGTACAAGCAGAACGTCATCAAATGTTATTCCCTCGCCAATAATCTTTCCCATATTTTGCTGACCTCTCTTTCTTTTGAATCCATAAATAATTGTAAATATTTAACTGATATACTAACGAAATTCACGAAAGATGTCAACCATTTTACGGCGGGGCCGGGGGAATTTAGAGTTGATTTATTTTAAGATTTATTTATAAGTAGAGCTTATATTCGTGTTTGTCGGGGAGGTATTTCCTCGGGAAAACGTCCGAAAATCACTCGAATACAGTGGAACGACTCACGTATTCGAATCAGTCGGGATCGTAATGTTTCCGGCTCCGGTTACAGGGCATAAGATATAGTTAAAGCCCCCTCCACAGTCACCGTCAGCATCCCCTCCCCGCCCGCCCCGAAAGGTGCATCATATCGGTTGTATCCGTTTGAATTTCTGCGTTCAACCAATCGGAAGTTCCTCTCCGATAACCACGAATTTACAGAAAACCGATTGAAAGGGTAAACTTTATCGACTACGTCCCTATTTCAACCGGTTTCTTTAACTTCCAGGTTTGTCGGATTGACTGCCGGATTCGACAAAGCAGAAAACGGGCGGAAATGAGGCACAGGAAGACTTAAAAGTGATGACCGGTATGTGAGGAAGGCGACTTCGAAGGAATTCGAAGGAAAAAGTTAAGGCTCCGGAAGATGATGTTAAGCCTGAAAATGGAGTGTTTGAGGCGAAGCCGAGTTCTCCATTTTCAGGCTTTGCATTTAATCATCTTTCGGAACCTTTAATTTTTCCCGAATTACGGAGCGGAGCCTGAAGCACATGCCGGTCATCTCGAAGAAGTATTTCCGTGCCTCATCTCCGTCCGTTTTCGGATCTTAGATCATTATATTATCGGCGTTCAGTCCGAGAAATCGAAATTACATCATTCCCATTCCACCGGCGCCGCCTGCCGGTGCAGCCGGCTGTGACTCTTTGATAGTGGATACTACAGACTCTGTTGTGAGCAGTGTAGATGCAACGCTTGTAGCGTTCTGGAGCGCGCTTCTTGTAACCTTTGCGGGATCAAGGATTCCGTTCTCTACCATATCTACATACTCTTCTTTGTAAGCGTCAAATCCGATACCCGGCTCTGACTCTCTTACTTTATTTACGATAACAGCGCCTTCAAGGCCTGCATTTGCAGCAATCTGATACAGCGGAGCCTCAAGGGCTTTCAGGATAATTCTTGCGCCTGTCTTCTCATCGCCCTCAAGTTCTTCTGTCAGCTTAGCAACCTCTTTTGCAGCATGGATATATGCAGAACCGCCGCCTGCGATAATTCCTTCCTCTACTGCTGCTCTTGTAGCGTTCAGGGCATCTTCCATACGAAGTTTTGCTTCTTTCATCTCTGTCTCTGTAGCTGCACCCACACGGATAACCGCTACGCCGCCAGCGAGTTTTGCAAGTCTCTCCTGAAGTTTTTCTCTATCAAAATCAGATGTTGTTTCTTCGATTGCTTTCTTGATCTGTGCGACTCTGTCATTGATCGCATTCTTGTCGCCGCATCCGTCAACGATAACTGTGTTCTCTTTCTGTACTTTAACGGATTTTGCACGTCCGAGCTGATCCATTGTTGTCTCTTTCAGGTCAAGTCCGAGCTCTTCAGAGATTACCTGTCCGCCTGTCAGGATTGCAATATCCTGAAGCATTTCTTTTCTTCTGTCACCATATCCCGGTGCTTTAACTGCAACAACATTGAATGTACCACGCAGTTTGTTTACGATCAGAGTTGTCAGAGCCTCTCCCTCGATATCTTCAGCGATGATGAGAAGTCTTGCACCAGACTGGACAATCTGCTCAAGAAGCGGAAGGATATCCTGAATGTTGGAAATCTTTTTATCTGTGATCAGGATGTACGGATCCTCAAGAACCGCTTCCATCTTCTCCATATCTGTTGCCATATAAGCTGAAATATATCCGCGGTCGAACTGCATACCTTCTACAAGGTCCAGTTCTGTCTGCATTGTCTTGGACTCTTCAATCGTGATAACGCCATCATTGGACACTTTCTCCATGGCATCGGCTACCATCTGTCCTACGCCCTCATCACCCGATGATACAGCAGCAACTCTTGCAATCTGCTCTTTCCCTTTTACTTTGCTGCTCATAGCCTGGATTGCCTCAACAGCTTTGTCTGTGGCCTTTTTCATACCTTTTCTCAGGACGATCGGGTTTGCTCCAGCCTCAAGGTTTCTCATACCTTCATGCACCATAGCCTGTGCCAGGACTGTAGCTGTTGTAGTTCCGTCTCCGGCAACATCATTTGTCTTAGAAGCAACTTCTCTGATCAGCTGTGCTCCCATATTCTCAAATCCGTCTTCCAGCTCAATCTCTTTCGCGATCGTAACACCATCGTTTGTGATCAGCGGTGCGCCGAATGATTTGTCAAGGACAACATTTCTTCCTTTCGGTCCAAGTGTAACTTTTACTGTATCTGCCAGCTGGTTCACACCTTTTTCAAGTGCTGTTCTGGCTTCAGCTCCATATTTAATTTCCTTTGCCATGTCAATACATCTCCTTATTTAATGTTTTTATTCTTCAACAATTGCAAGTATATCATTCTGTTTTACAATGATGTACTCCTCGCCATCCAGCTCTACATCTGTTCCTGCGTATTTTGAGTAGATTACCTTGTCGCCGGCCTTAACCTGCATTACTACTTCTTTTCCATCTATATTTCCACCAGGTCCTACAGCGATAACTTCTGCTTCCTGTGGTTTCTCTTTTGCCTGTCCCGGAAGAACGATACCGGACTTTGTCGTCTCTTCTGCTTCTAACTGTCTTAAAACAATTTTGTCACCTAATGGTACTAACTTCATTGTGATTCCTCCTTGATTTTGTTTTGTTAGCACTCATTTCTCACGAGTGCTAAACCTCATGAATATAAAATAGCACTCTGCTTTCAATTTGTCAACATAGTTTACAAGGTTTTTATAAAAAAAGAAACGCACCATTTCAGGCACGTTTCGTCATTTTTCTTCCTTCGTATGCATTATAAAAGCCGTTTTCTATTCTGAATTTCAAAAGCTTTTTATCTTCCTGACAATATCGCTCTTTTACCACGCCGGTGCAATACAGCAGTTCTGTTCTCGTTGATATGTAACATCTGTATTTAGCATCCAGAGAAATCGTCTCCAGCTTATCCTCTTTCAATTCAAGATAGATAAAATCTTCCTCCGGATCATATTTGCGCACTCTGCACTGCCTGGTCGAATCATCAAAAATGCCGTCAGCAGAAAGAATCTTTTCCATTCTGAGATCAACGGGATTTCCTTCGTACATATCTTAACCCTCCAGCCTACATCCGCTCTTTCTTAATTTTCTCAAGCTCAGTAAACACATAGTCATTTAGTACTTTGATGTATGTACCCTTCATACCTGAAGAGCGTGATTCAATGACGCCCGCACTCTCGAATTTACGCAGGGCATTAACGATCACCGAACGGGTAATCCCCACTCTGTCTGCAATCTTGCTGGCTACCAGAATACCTTCTGTTCCGCCCAGCTCATCAAAAATGTGTATGATCGCTTCCAGTTCAGAGAAGGACAGCGTACTGATAGCTGATTGTACAATGTGCTCTTTTCTGGTCTCCTCCGCATTTTCTTCATTTACAGAACGCAGCATTTCAAGTCCTACTACTGCTGTGCCGTATTCGCTGAGGATAATATCATCGATTGAATAGGCAGAATCCTGTTTATAGATAAATAATGTCCCGAGACGCTCCCCTGCAATATCAATCGGTGTCACGATTGCCTGACAGCCCTGCACCGCCTCAGGTGAAAAACCAAGAGTTTCCAGATTGACATTTTCTTTGGTCGAGAGAATGCTTAAAAGCCGCTCATTAAGCATCGAATCGATATGAGATCCCACTGCCTCAGTGATCAGTTCATGGATTTCTCTTACATTCGGGCACTTACTCACACCAAGAATCTTGCCTTTCCGGCTGACCACAAGTACATTCGAGTCAAGAATATCTGTAAGGACTGCACAGATATCATTAAACACTACCTTACTCGAATTATTATTATGGAGCAGCTTATTAATTTTTCTTGTTTTGTCTAATAGTTGTACACTCATTATTTCCTCCGCATATCCTCTGTATATCGCAATTGTATATACAAATCCAGGCAAATTGCTAGATAGATTTATATTATCACACAATTTTCAGAATAGCAATGCAATTCAATCAATCTTTTATTCTTTCTTCTTATCCAATGATGTGACATATCCGCACTTTTCATTTGCACATACCAGCTTATTTCCCTTTTCCACCATATAGCCGCCGCATTCCGGACATTTCTCTTTGGAAGGCTTCTGCCACGACATAAATTCGCACTCAGGATTGTTCTCACAGCCGTAATATCTTCTGCCTTTCTTCGTCTTGCGGATTACTACATCTTTACCACAGATCGGACATGGTACCCCTATCTTTTCCAGATACGGTTTGGTGTTGCGGCATTCAGGGAAGCCCGGACACGCAAGGAATTTCCCGTGCGGACCGTATTTAATGACCATGTTCCTGCCGCATTCCTCGCAGATCACATCCGTCACTTCATCCTCTATCTTTACCGTCTCCAGCTCTTTTTCGGCTTTCTTAACAGCCTCCTCAAGATCCGGATAGAAGTTGCGTATAATTTCTTTCCATTCTACTTTTCCTTCTTCTACCATATCCAGAAGGCCTTCCATATTGGCAGTAAAATTCACATCGACAATACTTGGGAAAGACTGTTTCATCATATTGTTGACTACTTCCCCGATCTCAGTAAGATAGAGATTTTTTGCCTCTTTCGTCACATACCGGCGGCCAAGGATAATGGAAATCGTAGGTGCATATGTGCTGGGACGTCCGATTCCCAGTTCCTCAAGAGCTTTGACAAGGCTCGCCTCTGTATAATGCGCCGGCGGCTGTGTAAAGTGCTGTTTCGGATCAAGTTCTTCTTTTGTAAGTACAGAAGCCATGCTCAGATTTCCAACGAGCACATTGCTCTCTTCTTTTTCCTCATCTGCTTCCGTGTACACAGAGCGGAAACCATCAAACAACAGTTTAGATGCGGACACAGTAAAGCAATACTCTCCTGCACCTATCTTGACGGAAGTCGCCTCATAACGTGCCGGATTCATGCGGCTTGCGGCAAAGCGTTTCCAGATCAGCTGATACAGCCTGAACTGATCCCTGGTCAGGGAATCCTTCAGAGACGCCGGCGTCCTCGTGATATCCGTCGGCCGGATTGCCTCATGCGCATCCTGTATTTTTTTACCGCTATTTGGAGCCTCATGCCGTGTTGCAGCATACTCTTTTCCATAGTTCGCCGAAATATATTTCCTTGCAGCAGCATCTGCCTCATCTGCGATCCTGGTTGAATCTGTACGCAGATAAGTGATAACACCGACAGTTCCATTGCCCTTAATATCAATACCTTCATAGAGCTGCTGGGCAATACGCATGGTCTTCTGTGTTCCGAAGTTCAGAGCCTTTGCAGCTTCCTGCTGCAGCGTACTCGTAGTAAACGGAAGCGGCGCCTTGCGAATGCGCTCTGTCGTCTTGATGTCCGTAATCTTAAAATCTGCATTCTCTATCTTATGAACAATTTCGTTTAATTCATTTTCTGAATGGATCGTAACCTTTTTCTTATCTGTCCCGTAAAATCTCGCAACGAGAGGACGCTTTTCCCCTTTGATCTTAAGGACTGCATCCAGTGTCCAGTATTCATCCGGAATAAATGCATTGATCTCCTCTTCTCTGTCAGCCACAAGGCGGAGCGCAACTGACTGGACACGGCCAGCGCTCAGGCCCCGTTTTACTTTCGCCCAGAGGAGCGGACTGATCATATATCCGACCATACGGTCAAGAACTCGTCTTGCCTGCTGTGCATTGACCAGATTCATGTCAATATCTCGCGGAGCTTTCAGCGATGCTTTCACAGCATTTTTCGTGATCTCGTTAAAAGTGATGCGGCGCATCTTTTTCTCATCCAGCTTCAGGGCAGCAGCAAGATGCCAGGAGATTGCCTCTCCTTCCCGGTCAGGGTCAGTTGCCAGAAATACTTTGTCGGATTTCTTGACTTCTTTTCTCAGACTTGCAAGAATATCTCCCTTGCCGCGTATCGTGATGTATTTGGGCTCATAATCATGTTCTATATCAATACCGAGCGAACTCTTCGGCAGATCCCGCACATGTCCCTGAGACGCTGCGACCGTATAATTACTCCCCAAGAATTTTTTGATCGTCTTCACTTTCGCAGGAGACTCCACGATAACAAGATAATGCGCCATAAAACTGACTCCCTCCATAGGCCCGCTTGTGCCTTTTATTCTGAAATAATATAATGATTCTTCGATATTTCACGTACATATCCCTGCAGTTCCAGGGAAACCAATTTCTCCAGAACTTCTTTGATATTCAGCTTTGTTTCACTGACAAGCTGATCCAGGTTCTTGGGATACAGACCAAGGCAACTATACACCAATTTTTCACCACTTTCAAGCATTTTTTCATTTTTGATTTTCTTTTTACTCCCCTCTGAAACGCCGCTTTTTTCGATTCCCCACTCTTCTAAAAGCGCCTCCGGAGAAAGAAGTATCCCCGCTCCCTGCCGGATCAGACGGTTGCATCCGTCACTCAGGGCGCTGTTTACCGGCCCGGGCAGGGCATAAATATCGCGTCCCTGTTCCAGCGCCAGATCTACTGTAATAAGCGAACCGCTCTTTTTCCCTGCCTCCATAACCAGGATCACATCCGACAGCCCGCTGATGATCCGGTTGCGTGCGGGGAAATTATGAGCAAGCGGTGCTGTCCCCGGCGGCTGTTCCGATAGGATTCCCCCTCCCTGTTCTAAAATATCTACATACAGGCCGATATGTTCTCTCGGGTAACACACATCCACTCCGGATCCTAACACGGCATATGTCTTACCGCCTGAAAGCAGAGCGCCTCTGTGCCCCATTCCATCAATCCCCCGCGCCATCCCACTGATAATTTCTACGCCACACGCGGCCAGTGCGCGCGCGAAATCGATGGCATATTTTTCACCGTATGGCGTACAACGCCTTGCACCGATGATCGCTGCTTTTTTTGCCTTTCCTGACGGAAGGCTTCCTTTTACATATAATGCATAAGGGGGATCGGTGATCTCTTTCAGATTTTGGGGATACTCCTCTGAAAAGAATGAAACAAACCGTATGCCTTTCTCATTCATTCTCTCATAATCTGTGCGGAAACGGCTGTTTTTCTGTGCCTGCATAATTTTATTTCGATCATTCTCATTCAAGAACTCAAAATGCTGTAATTGTGTTTCTTCTATATAATAAATCGCTTCTGCTGTTTTCATACATTCTCTCAGCGTGATTTTTTTGTGTGCAGCCACTCCCTGTATGCCTGCCAGCCAGAATTCATATTCCATACTCTATCTCCTCCAGTATTTTTTATCTACCATCCTGTAACCAAGAGCTTCACGCAGGTGTTTTTCCTCGATTTTCTCCCCGCCGTCCATATCCGCGATTGTACGTGCTGTCTTAATAATTCTGTGATATGCACGGACCGTCAGTTCCATCATGGTAAAAGCGCGTTCCATGAGTTTATTTTCAGCCGGCCCCAGTCCGCAGTATTTCTTAATATCATCAGCTCCCAACATCGCATTTGTCGTGATCCCTGTCCCCCTGTAACGCTCTTTCTGTATTTTTCTTGCCTGATACACTCTTTTTCTGATTTCCACGGAACTCTCAGACTTCTTTTCTTCCGTCAGCTCCTCATATCTGATGCGCGGAGCTTCCACACACAGATCGATCCTGTCCAGAAAAGGCCGGCTGATCCTGTTCAGATACATCTGGATCTGTGCCGGTGTACATGTACACTTCTCCAGATCAGGATAGCATCCGCAGGGGCAGGGATTCATAGCCGCCACAAGCATAAAATCTGCTGGGAAAACATAATTCCCATACGTTCTTGAGATCCGGATACTTCTATCTTCCAAAGGCTGCCGGAGTACCTCCAGAACACTTTTCCTGAATTCTGGAAGCTCGTCGAAAAAAAGGACACCTCCATGGGCAAGACTGATCTCTCCCGGCCGCGGAACTGTGCCTCCTCCGATCAGGGCAGCTCTGGTCGCCGTATGATGCACTTCTCGAAACGGCCGTTCCTGTATCAACGGCGCCTCTTCTTTTAAAAGGCCAAGCACACTGTATATTTTTGTAATGTCCATACTCTCTTTTAAATCCAGCGGCGGTAAAATGCCGGCGATGCACTTGGCAGTCATTGACTTTCCGCTTCCGGGAGGTCCGATCATCAAGAGATTGTGCCCGCCCGAGACAGCGATCTCTGCTGCTCTTTTTACATTTTCCTGACCTTTAATCTGAGAGAAATCCGGCAGGCTTCTGTCATTCTCTTCCTTTATTGACTGGAAATCATAGCATTTCTTCTTTTTTCTGGTTTCATCTGACAGGTCACAGACTTTCCCGACTTTTAAAAAAGCAACAGCGTCCTGCAGGTTTTCCACACCGATCACCCTCATCCCGCTGACCAGATTTCCCTCTGCTTCATTTTCTTTCGGAACGATACAGCAGGTAATCCCATTTTCTAACGCCTCCATAGCCACCGGAAGTATGCCCGGGACTTTTCTTACACGCCCATCCAGACTTAGCTCTCCGATAATCAGGCATTCCCCCATATTTCTCATTGGAATCTGCCCCAGCGACGCCAATATTGAGACTGCAATCGGAAGATCAAACGATGCGCCTCGCTTTCGGAGTGTAGCCGGAGACAGATTGATCACTGTACGCTTTGCCGGATACTCAAAACCAGAATTTTTGATCGCGGTACGCACGCGCTCCCCTGCTTCTTTAACCTCCGATGACAAGTATCCCACCATATGAAACACCGGAAGTCCATTAGATACATCCGCTTCTACCTGAACGAACTCTACTTTAAGCCCCTCAATAGCAGCGGATAAAACTGTGCTGAAACTCATTCGCACTCCTTTCTCCTGAGTCCCGTCCCACATCATCTGCACCAAAACACCACTGAAAAAATAACTGAAATTTCCGGCCGATCCGGCCAGATGCCCTCCCTCAAGGGCTAGATTACCGAAAATGAATTCTTTCGGGAATGTATGTCAATCATACTTCATCCAGTTGTCCAATGTCAATACACAGCTTCACACTGTGTCCTTCTTTTACGTGGAAAAGCACAATCCCCTCGTTTTTTTCATAAACTATATTAAATGTGCTAAGAGGTGTCATCGTGCAGTCTTTTCCCAATCCACTCACCCCTTCGGAAGAAAAATATTACATCCAGAAATACACGGAGGGCGACCTCGAGGCAAAGCACATCCTGATCGAACGCAACTTAAGACTCGTGGCTCATGTCATCAAGAAATATCAGAATCTTGAGGAAGATCCTGAAGATCTGATCTCGATCGGAACAATTGGCCTGATCAAAGCTGTCGTAACATTTAATCCGGATAAAGGTAATCGGCTTGCCGCCTATGCGTCTCGCTGTATAGAAAATGAAGTTCTCATGCATCTCCGGTCAAAAAAGAAAGCTTCTAAAGAAATATCCCTGTATGAACCCATTGGCACAGACAGAGAGGGCAATGAAATCAAACTTTACGATATCATTGAAACCGACGATGTAGATGTCCCCGAAAAAATCTATCTCAAAGAAAACATACAGAAACTCTATGAAAAAGTTGAAAACGAGCTTTCCACAAGAGAAAAGCTCGTTTTAAAAATGCGGTATGGATTGTATAACGGTGAAGAATACACCCAGCGGGAAATTGCACGGCAGATCGGGATTTCCCGCTCTTACGTCTCACGGATAGAGAAAAGTGCAATTCAGAAACTCCGGGAGCATTTCAAAAAGGAGGAATAAAACTTCGTATTTTTCGTATTAGCAAAGTATCCGCCAGGAGACAGGTATTGCTAACGCACTCGTTTTCACTCGGTCGCAGCGCAGCGGTACATAAGAGCGCAAAAGACGCGCTCTAAGTGCCGACGCTGCTCCAACGGTGCGTACGCAATACCTGTCTCCCGGCTGCTTTCTTTCCTAGCCCGAAAAACAAATTTGAACGGAAGGATTAAAATCGGAACTTTATCGACTGAGATTTATTTGGATTCTGATTGATAAAGGATCGGTTAAGCCAAGGGTTCGAATTCGAGCCGCAATGATTTCTGGTCCGCTTGATTAATATTTATTTTCAGGATGCTCCCATGTCAAGCCTGCGAAGCACCTATTTACAGGCAAGGGCTTGACATGGGAGCATCCTGAAGATATAAAGCAGACAAGCGGAACCAGAAATCTCTATAACTGGAAGTAGTTTTCTGCCTGATCTATAAATAAGTTCTTCTCGATTACTTTCTCCTTCAACTGGTTTCTTTTACATTCGATTTGTCGGAGTGACTGCCGAATTCGATGAAGTAGAAAGCGGATGGAGATGAGGCGCAGAAAAACTTGAAAAGAGATGAACGGTATGCGAGGAAGGCGACTTCGGAATAATCTGCTAGAAAAAGTTAAGGGTCTGGAAGCTGATGTTAAGCCGCAAAATGGACTGTTTGAGCCAAAGGCGAGTTGTCCATTTTGCGGCTTTGCTTTTAATCAGATTTCAGATCCTTTAGTTTTTCTCAGATTATGGAGCGGAGCCTGAAGCACATGCTGCTCATCTCAATAAAGTATTTCCGTGCCTCATCTCCGTCTGTTTTCGAACCTTATCCCACTCGTCATTCAGTCCGACAAATACGAATTTTACAACTCATGATAACATAGAATGATATCTTCATAGTGACCATTTTTCATGAGGAAACCGTCGGGAACTGTACCGAGCCGGACAAAGCCCAGCTTCTCATACAGCCTCAGTGCATATCTGTTGGAGGCGACCACTGCATTAAACTGCAGGATACGGAAGCCCAGTTCCTTTCCTTTCTGCATGCAGTGTGTCACCAGCTTTTCTCCAATGTGCTGTCCTCTCATGTTCCTTTTTACAGCGTAGCTGGCATTGCAGATATGACCGCAGCGTCCGATATTGTTCGGATGCAGGATGTAAAGACCTGTAATCTCACCAGTTTCTTCATCATAAGCAATGCCGGTAAATGACTGTTCCCGGAAAAATTCATCTCCCGTTTTTTCTGTCAGCAATTCCGTCTGGGGAAAAGCTTCTCCATCCTCTACAACCTGATTCCATATATTTACCGCCTCATTGACATCGGCCGATTCGTATTTTCTTATCCGGATTGCCATCTTTTGACTCCTCTAAAATTGCAAATATGCACTGTGATTTTTCTAATATCGGATTATTTTATCATAATTATACTGCTATTTCCAGCCACTACTTTAACGACTATTTTAACAAAAGCTGATTTTACCGGAAGTAATGGTCGCCCAGCTGGTATCCGCCTCCGCCTGTACTGAAATACAGACAGTCTCCGACCGGATTGCTCCCGGCCAGCGCGTCTGCCGCAGCCTGCATCGCAGAATCTGTATACCCTCCGCTTGCAAGGACCGAATCCAGCCATCCAGTCATCGCCGGAGTAAACTGTCCGGACTGATAGATCACATCCGTGATCGTGTCAGGGAAAGATCCGCTCCTTACACGGTTCATGACGACTGCTCCTACAGCCACCTGACCGTCGTAAGGCTGATTTCCCGCCTCACAGAAGATCAGCGCTGCCAGGAGTTCCTGTTCGGAAGACGATGCATTGACTGCCGATGAAGCCTGAGCCTGTTCTGCCTGCTCCTGTGCTTCTTTCTCAGCCTGTGCAGCAGCTTCCTGAGCTGCCTTCTCCTCCGCAAGCCGCTTTGCCTCCTCAGCCGCTTTCTTCTCTTCTTCTACCTTTCTCAGATACACTTTATAAGCTTCTTCTGCCGCAGCTTTTGTCTCACTCACGGCATCTTCATGAATATCCGTTACATCATCCGCAAAATCCCAGGAAGCCACTTTCTGTGCTTCCTCCTGTACAAGACCGGAATCCACTGTAAATGCATCCTTCTCCGCAGCCAGACTTGTAAATCCTGTTAACAAAGTTACACTGGCAGTGGCGGCATAAAACATGCGAAAAAGCCGCCTGTTCTGATTATATTTCATATACTCCTCCTCTAACATATTGCAATATCTTTACAAACTTCTTTTAAATATATATGTTATTATTTTCAGTTTTATTACAGATATTACAAAATTGTTACAGGCGGTATTTTAATACAAACTTCCGGAGTTGTCAACTTTTTTATTTCTACTCGCTTTTAACGCGTCAACAGGACTTTTCTGACGGCACAGATTGAACTGTATTTTCACAAAAATTATTCCCGCTTCTTAATAAAGAAGCGGGAGTCATCTATCTCCTCAAGAAATTGGCGATTCGTTTATACAGGATAAAAGTTATCCCGCCATTGATTCCTGCTTTGATCACATTGAATCCAACGATAAACGGCATAAGAGACCATACAGCTTCCGCCGGTACTCCCATAAAAAGAGGAGTAATGACCATATTGGCACCCATCATCACAACCGCCATAGCAGCCATGCCGCAGAGCAGCGATACTACTGCCATGACCTTTGTCTTCTTATGCCGGTAGATCGCCCCGGATACAATGACGAGAACCCCTGTTGCGATCACATGCATCAGAATACCATAAAGTCCGCTTCCGGAACTCACAGTCAGGCCCTGGATCACAGAAGTTACTACTGTCAGAGCCAGCCCTGCGAGAGGCCCGAAAACGAACGTGCCGATCAGGATTGGAATGTCTGCCGGGTCATATTCCAGAAATGCAACTGCCGGAAAGATCGGGAAATGGATCAGATAAACCAGCGCAACTGATATCGCTACCATAGCTCCCATTTTTACCAGCTTTACTGTCCGCCCTCTCATGACAGCCGCATCCTGAAGATTGGGCTGATCTTCTTATAGATGAGAAATACAATAGCTGATACGAGCACACCTTTCAGGATATTAAACGGTGCTACTGCAAAGATCACAAATGTAGTCAGACTGTTAATAGCCGGATTCACTGCTGTTCCCATTTCTACGAGAGCATCTATCGGCATTCCGAATGCTGTAGCGTAAGTCGGTAAAAGAATGAACGCATTCACTGCGCATCCGATCACTGTCATTGTAACCGTGCCTACAGCCATACCAATAAGCGCTGTCATTCTCGTACGCTTTCTCCTGTAGATCAGACCTGCCGGGACACAGAGGGAACAGCCGATAATGAAATTTGCCAGCTCTCCGACTCCGGCTGTATCCGTTCCCGTAAACACAAAGTTTAGCAGGATCTTCACAAACTCAATGAGCGCTCCTGCAAAGGGCCCCATCGCGAAGCATCCTACCATAACAGGCACCTCACTGAAGTCAATCTCATAGAATGACGGAGCAAACGGCAGAGGAATCTCGAAAAGCATCAGAACGACTGCGATTGCCGCAAGCATGGCAATATTCACAAGTGCCCTGACTCCGAACCTCTCCTTTGACTGTGGCTGCACTGTTGTTTTTGTTTCTGTACTCATGTTTCTTCTCTCCTTTTTCCTCCGCATATGCGGTATATTATTTTGAAAAAGGCAATCTTCACGGAAATTTCGTCCATCAGCCATTTCTGTGCGATACCGTACAGCTCACGCTGTTCGCCGTACCACTCAGCTCGGGACTACGTCCCTCGCTGACCGTTGCCCGTCGAATATTCGCATGTCTGTTCAGGCAAGCCTGACCATCCATGCGTCTATCCTCCGCGCTTATCGCACAAATAAAACCCCGGAAATCTCTTTCCGGGGTTAATGCCTCATGCAATGGACTGCCGTCTGATGCTCATAACATATACAGACGACTATAAATCTCTTCTCTCATCCAGACTATACTGTCGGTACCGGAATTCTCCCTAAAGAAAGTCACCGGTTCGGCTGCTGTAAAGCAGTTCGCGGACTTTACCGCCGGTTGGGACTTGCACCCGACCCCGAAGATTTTATTCCTTTTTACGAAATATAATATAACTCTTTATAAATGGGATTGCAATACTTTTTTACGCAATGTTCATAATCCATTCAAAAGTTGAACACACTTTTTACACAACTCTTTTCTATACTATAATTGTTCTTAAAAAGAACACTTTTTCATAAACTTTTTCCCCCTTTGAGCCACAGGAATGTGGCTCTTCCTTTTTATTTTAAATTTACCGCGAAAAATACCGGGCACTCAAAGCGCCCGGTATTTTTGATCATTGATCCAAATTACAAAAATCTTCCTCTCATCTTCCCCCACAGATGCACCTGCACATAATCATATGCCCTGTCGTAGATAAACAGGCCGATCTGCCCGCCCAGAATCACACCTGTCATCATTCCAGCCGATACTGCCTGCGCAAAAAGCAGATTACGGAAGAGTATCACGATCGGTATATAAACAATGTTGAAGATCACGTATTTCGCGATCCAAAAAAACTTATATCTCTGCGTCATCTCCGGATGTTTCTCAAGCCATCTCCAGACAGCCTCGATCCCCCAGATGTACAGGCCCATAGCTGCAAAAGTGAGCACATAAAATTTATTCGGCGCGGTGATCGCTCCCAGCAGGACTGCTGCCAGATAAAAGGCACCGCCCGTCTTCAGCCCGAACTCTCTTACAACGATTCCCACAAAAAAGGAAGCCGCCGCGAGCAGGAATAATGTACTTGTCTCAACAATGCTGCCAAGTGCCATAAACACTACGGTAAGCGCCAGGAGAAGACCTCCCAGCGCCACTGTCTTTGCCTTTACATGCATGAACAAAGATCTCCTCCCATACATTCACAGCATGTGTCAGCGAGCCAAAGATCACAACAGAAATTTCCTGTACCGCAGGATGTGTTTCCGCCCATGCCGTATCCATTGCCATACGGGCTGTTCTGATATCTCCTGCTGCTGAAATCAAGCTGATTTAACAGCTGTCTGTACTGCATATTATTGGGTTCCATATTAACTGCCTGAGCCGCATGGTCTCTTGCCAGCACATTGTTCCCAAGCCCCGCATTCGCGCAGCCGCTCAGATAATACCATAGAGCTGTCCTCTCAGGCACCTGATCCAGTGTGTTAAGGGCCTCACGAAAACGTCTGTTATTGATATAGTTGACAGCCGCCTGAAGTCTCGGATCCTGCTGAGCATTCTGATAGCTGCCATATCCTCCGGTATTTCCATAAGACGAACCTCCATAGGAGTATCCGCCCGAGCTGCCGGAGGAAGAATTTCCCCCATAGGAATAGCCGCCGGAATTACCGGAAGCACGCTCATGCATGATCGTATCATAAGCTTCCTGCACTTCCTTAAATTTCTCCTCTGCCAGATCCGCCAGCGGATTGTCCACATTGGCATCCGGATGATATTTCCGCGTCAGGTCGCGGTATGCTTTCTTTATCTCATCATCTGACGCGTTCGGAGATACTCCGAGCACCTCATATGGATTCTTATTCATTTTTTCTGTTCCTCACTTTTCTTCATCTGTATCTTATTATATCGACTCCACACCCCATCATACAATATATTGCGCAAAATGTCCACATCTACAAGGCATGGAAGCCTCTCAAATTCGGCTGTACTCTCCGCGATCATCATACAAAGGATCTGTTTGATTCTCTGCTCATAATCCGGCTCTCCGTAAATTTTTCTAAGCGGATTATACCTGTCTTTTTCAAGATCTTCCGGCAGGTCTTCATAAGCATCCATGAGATAGATAAATTTTCCGAGAAAGAATCCCATTTTCCGCAGATTTTTCTCCCAAATATCTTTCCGGTAAAGGAACAGTTCTTCCATCAGCCGCCCGAAACATCCCGCCGTACGGTCAATATCCATACTGTTTTCCTTCTCGCATGCCGCAAGCTCTGTCAGCGATGTCCGGATTGTCTCGCTCTGCCTTGGATACTGCTCTATGATCTTCTTTACCTTGCCATGGATCACACTCTTCGTCATAAAACTTGTGAGCTTCCTGTCATCCCGCCAGTCATCATCCATATGATAATATGCCAGAAGAACATTCATTGCAGCTGCATAGGAAGTGATCTCATTTCTTAACATCATCTGCTTTTTTACAGGATGGACTTTACAGCGGTGCATCTCCATATCCGCGATATTCTCATACAATGAGGACAGAAGGATGATGGCAAATGTCATATCATATGTGAGCGTCATCTGCCCCATAAAACCGTACTCCTCTTTCAGTTCGCGGCAGAGCCCGCAGTAATATGCCCTGTATTTCTTCAGATCTTTTACTTTCAGCTCCGGTTCACATATCGTTACATAACCAAACATATATTACTCCTGTCTTCATATTTTCCTCTCTGCGTCATTTTCTTTTCAAGCCGTGGCCTGCCAGTATAATCCCTGCGCAGCAGGACAGGCCGACTATGTCAGTCTGGATTACGCTTTGTGAAATCATTATACCACGCGCGCAGAAAAGGAAGCGGCGCTTTAGCGCAATCATTATACCACGCGTCCGAATTCAGCGATATGATTTTTTTCTAAACATTTTACAAACATTTAAAAAACCGGAGTTTTTGTAAACCCCGGTACATTTTTGTCAATATTTTTATTTCTTTTATTTGTTATCTATTTCAAATCAAATGATACAAACTTGAAAGCGCCCTTTCCCTTAAAACTGAAGAACAATGCCTGTCCGTTCTTCACATTGTCAAGTTTTCCGACGAACCCTTTCCCGCTGCCCGCACCGGATACTCTGATCTCGGAAAGCAGGACCGCATCCGTTCCGTCTCCGTCTTTTACAGTTACAACTCCGTCTGCATTTCCTTTAATATTGATCCGGATTTCTTTCGTGTCTGCAAGATCAAAATACTTGTATCCCACGACTGCACCGTCACATACATTCGCCACATACTGATCCGGTCCCTCCTCACGGTCTCCTCCGTCCTGTGTAATATACGGATATCCGCCTTTTCTGTGCTTGATCATACTGTAAAACATTGTTCCTTTTCTGCCGTACAGATTGCATGCGATATACGCCGGATATTTTCCATGTCCTTTGAGCGGGCCGTTATTAAGACCGCAGGAAGTCAATTCAGCTTGGTAAAACTTACCATCCTCAAAGCGGACCCTCTCTGCACAGGCCTGTCTGGAAGACTGCTTACGGTTTGTATGCCTGTGATAAAACACATAATAGTTTCCGTTGATCTCAATCAGACTTCCATGAGTATTCCCCGTATAGTTCTTCGCATGCTTTACATCCGTAACTCCGGGAAGTCCTATATCTCCGTTGCTTACAAGAATACCCCCGTACTCAAATCCGTGTGTAGGATTGTCGCTGGTCGCATAGCAGAGTTCATGGCTGTTCAGAGAACTGTAGATAAAGTAATAGGTATCCCCGAATTTTCTCATGGAGCTTGCCTCCAGAAATGCATGTCCCTCATAAGACGTTCCGACAGACTCCTTTTCTCCTGCAATCCCTATATACTCCGGACCGCTCTTGACAGTCAGCATATCTTTTGGATCGATTTCAAAGCACATCGGTCCGTGTTCTGTCGGTTTAGATCCGTCCAGCAGTATCGGATTGCCCTGAAGGGCAAATCCTGTGTAAAGATACAGCCGCCCGTCATCATCCCGGAAGATGCCCGGGTCAAATTGGAAAGGCTCATTTTTCTTTCCGATCGGCACTTTATCCGCATACTGTACATATCCGTAAAATTCATACTTTCCCGCCGGTTTATCACATACCGCCACAGAAATCATCTTTGTGCCGCCCATAAAATAGTACAGATAATATCTGCCGTCATCGCCCTGTACCATATCAGGAGCGGCAAGTCCGTTTGTCAGGCGGATCTTCGGCGCCGCCGGATCCTGTTCTCTTTTGTAGATGCATCCTTCATATCGCCAGTTTCCCAGGTCATCTACCGGTGCAGACCAGCATACATAATCGCCAAGACAGAAATTCAGTCCGTTAAACAGATCATGGGAGCCATAGATATATACTCTTCCGTCCACGACATGAGGCTCTCCGTCCGGGACATACTCATAACTCGGCAGATACGGATTAAATGCCTGTTTCTTCTCCATTTCTTATTCCTCCTCTGTCTGATTTGCCAAAAATAACACTCTTATTGAGGAAAATTATAGCATCTTTTACAATCCAATTTATTTTTCCGGCGCAAACTGTCGGGATACTGCCGCAAACGGACGTAACCGGCACGCTCTCCCAGTATCATACACTCTCTCATTTATCTGCATCTTCACGCATCTTCATAAAATTTCCGAAGGAAATAAGTCGGCGTGCAGCTCCATGCATGGCAGAAGCTGTTCATCATCACAGAGCCGTAAGGAGACTCGTATTTGTTGTATGGATTATATACTTCCCAGAAAGTATCCGCACCGTCATGTACCATCTCTCCCCAGTATCTTCTGATCTCGTTCAGTGCCCGTTCCTTTTCGTCCGATCGTATGAGTGCGTCGATATAATGGTGATACATATACGGAGTCACCATCTGGATACGGGGATTTACATTGATCGTCCTCAAAATCAGTTCCCTGTTCTTCTCTTTCGGGAACACCCTTGCAAGAATCATCCAAACCTGCGTTGCCCATGAAATCTGACGCTCACTGCCACTCACAAAGAGCTGACGTTTTTCATCCCAGAAATGATCCACTGCACTTTTCTTAAGTTCTTCTTCCTTCTGGCTCAGCTGTTCGATATGTTCGGTATCTCCCATATATTTTGCAAGTCGGATCCCATAGCGTATCGCATAAATGAGGATTGCAAGAGACGCCGCCTGTTTATTCAGCCCCTCTCCCCAGTCAACAAAACACCAGAATTCATTACTCCGATCCGGGATCACATTATCCTCAGTCAAATAGTCGAGTCCGATTTCAATCTGTCGGATGGCCACCGGATAAAGGTCTTTCAGAGTATCTTCATCTTTTGTCTCTTCGTAATAGTCAAGCAGGGCAGAGCCATACAATAGTGCGAAATCAAACAGATAGGTGTCATCCGGTTCCGGCTGAGGCTCTGTAAAAAGGCATGCCGAAATCTTGCCTTCATTAAATGTCATTCCTCCAAAAAGATAGAGGCATCTTTTCACCAGATCAAAGTTTTTAAAAGTTTTGTAATTTGCTCTTGCCTGCAGTCTGAAGTCGCCCAGCCAGAGCCGGCGGTCGCGCTTTGGTCCATCCTCGAACACGTCCTGCATACAGTTCTGAAGCGTCCGGATTGCCACACGGTCCACCTTCTGAAGAAGCGGATCCTCCACCTTAAGAGGAGAAATATCATCCTGACATACTGCCGATACCGCCCTCACATACACATCATTGATCACTACGGAAAACTTCATGGATACATCAATGACTTTGATCTCCAGATACCGAAAGGCATAGCGCCTTGGAAGGCTGAGTTTTGCCGGCAGGACGTCCACATGAATATGCTCCTCCTGAATCCAGCTCTTGCTGATCCATCCGTCATATTCTGCCGGATCCGCTGCCAGCTCCTCAATCCGCTCTGCAAATCTCAGATAAATATATGCCGGCGCATCCTGATGGCTCCCCTCACTCGACAGATCCAGAGTGACATAGCCCACCTGATGGTTTCCGAAATCAAGAACGATCTGATCATCTCTTTTAAACTGTTTTGCCGCAAGCTCATTCATATTTTGAGGTCTTACAACCGTTTCGTGAAGTTCGGGTTTCAATTCATCTGCTATTTTCAAAAATTCCTCATTCTTATGTACTTCAAATTCATCCAAAATGCATACTGCTGCCATAATATTCCTGCCTCCTGTTCCATATTCTTTATCCAATTCTATCGTCATGCCTTTCCAGTGTCAAATAATTTCATTTGTTAACTTATTTATAATTTTGGTTGACATTTCACTTTTTATTCATTATACTGCTAAACGAAATAAAATTTAGTATATGAAAGGTATCTAACTATGAAAGACAATGCTAACAGTATATCTGAACAAATGAGTAAGACAAAGAATATGACCGTAATCGGTCTTATGACAGCCGTAATCTGCATCGCCGCCCCGTTTTCTATTCCAATTCCCGTCAGTCCGGTTCCTCTTTCTCTTACAAACTTTATAATCTTTTTAGCCGTTTACATACTGGGGATGAAATCTGCTTCAGTCTGCGTGATCCTGTATCTCATGCTGGGAGCTGCCGGGCTCCCTGTTTTCTCTTCATTCAGCGGCGGACTGGCAAAGCTAGCCGGTCCCACCGGCGGCTATCTGGCCGGTTTTATCCTGCTGGCTCTCATACAGGGATTCTTTCTCGATCACTTCCCAGGCAAAAAATATACCGCCATCCTGGGAATGATCCTCGGAATGTCGGTATGTTATGTCTTTGGGACGGCATGGCTGGCGTGGCAGACAGGCCAGAGTTTTATTGCAGCTCTGGCAATCGGTGTACTGCCGTATCTGCCGGGTGATGCGGTAAAGGTCATTATAGCGGCAATTATCGGGCCAAAACTGCGGGCTTCAATAAGGAAGCAGGGCAGCTAAAATAAAAAATTTCTTGTTTGTCGGACTAAATGCCGATGGGGATAAGGTCCGAAAACGGACGGGGATGAGGCACTAAAATACTTTTTTGAGATAAGCAGCATGTGCTTCAGGCTCCGCTCCATAATCTGAGAAAAACTAAAGGATCTGAAATCTGATTAAAAGCAAAGCTGTAAAATGGACAACTCGCCTTTGGCTCAAACAGTCCATTTTTCAGCTTAACATCAGTTTTCAGATCCTTAATTTTTTCTAACAGATTATTTCGAAGTCGTCTTCCGCACATACTCCTCATCTCTTTTTAAGTTTTCCAGCGCCCCATCTTCGCCCGTTTTCTGCTTTATCGAATTCGGCAGTCACTCCTACAAAACTGAAAGTTGAAGAAACCGGTTGAAATGGGAACAAAGTCAATAAAGTTCACTCTTTCGACCAATTTTCTATAAATTCTGCAATTGTCGAAGAGGCTCCCCATAGGAAGAGCGAAGAAAATCAAACGGATACAGCCGATATAATGCATCTTTCGGATCAGGCGGAATTGTAATGCGGACGGTGACTGTGGAGAAAGGTTAGATAAACTTTAACCCTGAGATATAGCGTTGATCAGCCGGGCGAACTTGTTTGAGCATCGCGAGTTGTTCGCTCGGCTGATTGTTTTTAGCTATATTTCAGGGTTATTAGTTTATCTTCCTTTTGTAACCGGAGCCGGAAGCATTACAATTCCGCCTGATCCGGATACGTATATTAATCCACTGTCTCCGAATATTTTTCGGACGTTTTACCGAAGAAATGTCTCTCCGTCAATCACGAATTTACTCAGCCTGAAGGACTTTGTAAGCTCCATCTTCTATAACCACAACTGTAGGCTCTTTGGACGGTTCTCCATCCTCGCCCCATGTGATCTGTTTTCCAGTAAGACCATCGATTGTGATTTCTGTCATAGCACCTTTCATGGCATCGCAAATATCAGAGATGCTCATATCCGGTGTGATGTCAGCTTTCTCGGCTGCTGCTTTGATCACATACATACAGTCATATGCATCTGCAGCAAACTGGATCGGTGTATCGCCGAACTCTTTCTCATAATCTGCAACAAATGTCTGAGTTGCCTCGTCCTCTGCATCCGGTGTAAACGGTGTCAGGAACATCAGTCCCTCTGCAAGGGATGCATCAAATCCATCTACATCAAGCAGTCCGTCCATACCGTCAACACCGAACCACTTCGGAGCAAATCCTGCTCTGTTGGCCTGTGCAAGGATCAGGGAAGCCTGCTGGTAATAAATCGGAAGGAAGACAAGCTCTGCTCCGCCGTCTTTTGCCTTCTGGATCTGTACTGAGAAATCTGTGTTGCTGTCTTTTGTAAATGCTTCTGCAGCAACGATATCAAGTCCTTTTGCCTCTGCCTCTGAAGCAAAGTTCTGATAGATACCTGTTGAGTATGTGTCAGAGCTGTCATAGATAACAGCTACTTTTGTTGCAAGTCCGTTGTCTGCGATATAATCGGCAGAAACTGTACCCTGACTCGGGTCAGAGAAACACATACGGAATGCATTGTCATACTGGATACTATCTACAGCTGTAGCTGACGGTGTAAGCTGGAACATATTGTCAGCGTGTGTTTCCTCAACAACTGCTGTACACGGTGTAGATGTGACTGTTCCGACCAGCATCTGCATACCCCAGTCTTTCAGAGTATTGTATGCGTTAACGGATTTTTCAGAATCACTCTGATCGTCTTCAAACTTATACTCGATCTGATATCCGTTGATACCGCCGTCTGCATTGATCTCATCTACAGCCAGCTGGATACCGTTCTGAACAGCAGTACCATAAATTGCTGTGTCTCCTGTGATCGGTCCGATACCGCCGATCTTAAACGTTGTTGCGTCAGAATTTCCTTCATCACTTCCGCCGCCGTTGCTTCCACATGCAGCCAGTGAAAATACCATAGCTGATGCAAGTGCAATGCTGGCAGCTTTTTTTAACATTTTCATAATAACTCCTCCTTGATAAAATGCTAACGGTTTTATGGTAAACGCGTCAGGCAGATTTGTCAAGGGGAAAAACCGATTACGCTCTATTTTTTATAACAGTTCAGCCATATGCTGCTATTTTATATCTGATAAGCACTGAATTTATCAAATATCTCAACTTCATCTGTTACCGCATCCAGAACTAAAGGCTTGGAGAGATCCAGACTGAAGATACCAAGAAAAGATTTTGCATCCACCTTCTTTTTCCCCGAGACAAGATCAAACTCTCCCTTTACATTCGCAATGTCTTTTGAAAATCTAGCGATCATATCATAGGAATCAAAACGGATATTCATTGTCTTTCTCATAACGTCTACCTCCTGACCTTGTGTCTGTAGCCAAATAATTATCCACCCGCATAGCGGGTGGTTTTTCCTTTTCGGGCAGAGCCCTA
>CAMMSL010000009.1 GCA_946499505.1 uncultured Lachnoclostridium sp. | reverse complement strand
TCTCTCCTGTTTCCGGAGTGGTTCCCGTCTCTGGGCTCTCTCCTGTTTCCGGGGTAGTTCCCGTCTCTGGAGTCTCTCCCGTTTCCGGGGTAGTTCCCGTCTCCGGGCTCTCTCCTGTTTCCGGAGTGGTTCCCGTCTCTGGGCTCTCTCCTGTTTCCGGGGTTTCACTTGCTCCAGGAGTACTTCCTGCTTCTGGAGCATCTCCTGCTCCAGTTGATGGCGTGCTGTCCGAAGTCGGCGTATCTGCAGTATTATCCGAATCATTACCGCTGTCAGAGCTTCTTCCGAGATAATCATAGTTTCCGCCTGCTGCATCCAGCTCCCATGCGATTGCCGCTGCTTTCTCACCCCAGTACGGATCAGACGCATAACTCACATTGATACCCTCAGCCTTATTTCCCAAAAGTTCGCCATGATTTCGCCAGTCGCTTGAACTCAAATAGCCATTCGCCATCCAATTCAACATGAATTCACGTATACAACCTTCTACACTTGCAAAATAATTTGCACTTTCTCCCGGTGACTGATCCACTGCATTCAAACCAAACAGATTGTTCTTATTCATGCAGATACTGCTTGTACCCCAGGCACTCTCGTTTACCGCTATTCCCAGGGAAAGTAGAGCATTCACGCTGTATTGGTTCTGATACTTCACAAAAAGCGTACCTGTACCAAGAAGTTTGGAACCAGAAGATGAAATTTTGGATTGCAGGATACTGTTCAGCTCATCCCCGGTATAGTTTGTAGAACTGTTCATGTCCAGGAACTGGAAATAATTGTAAAACGGCTCTCCGTTTACCGCTGAATTCCCGTTTGAACCGTTCTGATAATCGCTGAGCATAGTCTCATAATCCGTGTAAAAATAATGCCCGTCATAGCTGTAATATTTGGTACCCTCACTCAAATAAGACGGAGCCGGTCCGTTGTTGATAGATGAACTCGGACTCTGATTCAGATTATAAGAAATATAATGGATCAGTTTTCCACCTGATACCATATAATAGCTCACGTTATCCGCAACACTGCCGTAATCCAGCACCTGAACTTCGGACTGCTTCACAGTCCCGGTAACTCCTGCAAGCATGAAACGGATATTACCGCTGCTGTCGGTTCCAAGATATGCGGCATCTGCACCATAATTACCATTTGTATAGCCGCTTCCTCCGGAATATGTAAAATTCGTTGTGGCATTGCTTTTCGTATTGAAGTTCACAACTTTCATGCTGACTGTACTCGCCGCACGCGCGGAGAACAGAGCAATTCCGTTTTCCGGCAATGCCTCGTCCGCTTCATCGGCATCTTCGCTGTCAACATCCTGTGTATCTTCGCTGTCAACGCTTTCGGCATCGTTTTCGTCTACTGTACCGTCAGTCTCACCGACCTCATAGATATCACCATTTTCATCCATGGCAGTTACTGCCTCAAGACGCTGACTGTTTTCATCCTGAAGACCTGATGCTGCGGCGCTCTCCCCCGTTTCACCTGCCGCATAGCTTTCCATGCCTGGCGATACAGTCAAAATCAAAGACATGAAAAGCGCACATATCAGTAATTTATTTTTTCTCATCTTATGTATACTTCCCTCCTTACACCTTACTAATTATTTATGACATAGATACTGATACATATTTAGCTTAACATCATCCTCCACAAGATGCAAGTCAATTTTTTCCCACATCGTATGCATGTATACAATGCAGGAAATATATGGAAAAATCACGTTTTTCTATTTCTTTAAAGTATGTAAAGGTAAGTTGCTAGCTTTTTTAGCTGTTGGGGTAATAGCAGGTATATATATAGGCGTATATAAAATTCAACATAATCATATGTATGATAAAGTTGAGGATGCCGGATTTACCAAAGAAATAACAGAGGATTTTATTGAAAGGTATCAGGGATATTATGCATTAACAGAGAATGGCGTTGATTATCTGGTAGAGCCTAAAAGCATTGGAAAATATGAATTAGACACAGATAATTTTGTACTTACTGCCCGTAAAGACGATATGGATATTACTATAAATATTGATAAGAACAGAAAACTATATTTAGCATTATATCCGGGAGATATTGAAATAGACGAACAGGGTAATGTAATCAATACATCTGAAGACTTAACAGATGTGCAAAAAGAACACTTGGACAATTTATTGGCAGATCGGGAAAACGAAATTCTTCCGATGTTGGCAAAAGGCGTACCAAATCAATGCTTATTGAAAATTTGCTAATCAAGATATATATCAGGAACAGAAACAGAACAGACGGCAGCGAAAATTGAAAAGGCAGTAAGTTAGAACTTTTGACAAAAAAGCTCTCTAGCCAAAAGCTAAAGAGCTGAATTTGTTAATGCCGCTGGCCGGACTCGAACCGGCACGGGGTGAACCGCTTGATTTTGAGTCAAGTGCGTCTGCCAATTCCGCCACAGCGGCTTATTATCTGGCTTCTTCAAAGAAGCCAGATATGATTATATCACCTTTAAAAACCAATTGCAATACACAAATTATTCGCTCGGGAACATCGCGTAATCCAGTCCCACCAGGTCATCCTGAGTTATAGTATATACGTTATCTGATCCTTTTGTCACATGTATCGTATACGTTTCTTCCTCTCCATACTCTGGCTCTGCAACCTTCTGCTGAAGAATTTCCAATACTTTCTGGTACACCATCTCATTTAATTCTTCTTCACTCTGAATATCTGATATCGATGCAGTAATTTCTTCCAACGCGGCATTTAAGTCCTGATCAAGGTTCTGCATTCCCACATATGGTTCATAGGATACTTCTACTGCATACCCGTCTCCTTCTTCCGCCGCATCTTTCACTTCGTATTTAGCAAGTGCCAGCAAATCTGCAGCAACATCACGATACTGCTCTGCAAGCTCATCCGAGATTCCCAGCGAATCAAGCCCGAAGCCTGCTGTTATCGTATCCAGTCCTTCCTGATACATCGCCTCAGCTTCTTCCTGAGTAGAATCTGTCTGTTTGATGTACTCGTCAAAATCTGCCTTGTACTCGGCGTCCAGTGCAGATTTCACATACGCAGATGCATCCTCCGCGCTGAATCCTCCGCAGGCGGTAATACTTAATGCTGTTACGGCTGCGAGCACAACTCCTGCAATTTTCTTCTTTTTCATTTGCTTTTTTCCTTCCTTTCCCTGTAGACCTGTATTATTTTAAACACGGGAACAGTACGTTTACATAGCCAATATTATTATACCCTACAGAGAAAGAAACTGCAATTGCGCTGTGTTTTTCTTCACTTATCCGCATTCAGCAGCTTTTTTCCGATATCAAAGCAATCGAAAGTAGCAAAATAGTCTGCCGGCGTCTCAGCTCTCCGGATCAGCTGGACACTTCCGTCTTCTTTCAAGAGCAGTTCTGCGGATTTTAATTTTCCATTATAATTATATCCCATGGAAAATCCGTGTGCCCCTGCATCGTGAATAACGAGATAATCACCGATATCGATCTTCGGGAGCATACGGTCAATGGCAAACTTATCGTTGTTCTCACACAGAGAACCTGTCACATCATATTTATGGTCACACGGCTGATCCTCTTTACCGAGAACAGTAATATGATGATAAGCCCCATACATAGCCGGACGCATCAGATTGACCGCGCAGGCATCCACACCGATATATTCTTTATAAGTGTGTTTTTCATGAATCGCCTTTGTCACCAGACATCCGTACGGCCCCACCATATAGCGGCCCAGCTCGGTGTAAATTGCCACATCACCCATGCCTGCCGGAACAAGCACTTCTTCGTAAACCTTGCGCACACCTTCACCGATCGCATAAATATCATTCGGCTCCTGATCCGGTCTGTAGGGAATACCGATACCGCCGGAAAGGTTAATAAATTTAATGTGTACTCCCGCTTCTTTTGAAAGCCGTACCGCCTGCTCGAACAGCACCTTCGCCAGCATCGGATAGTAATCGTTAGTCACTGTATTGCTTGCAAGGAATGCGTGCAGTCCGAATTCTTTCGCGCCTTTTGCTTTCAGTGTTTTGTATGCCTCAAGGATCTGGTCCGCAGTCATACCGTATTTGGCATCCCCCGGATTATCCATAATATCATTGCTGATCTTAAAAAGTCCGCCTGGATTGAAACGGCAGCTGATCGTCTCCGGAATGTGTCCGATGGCCTTTTCCAGAAACTCGATATGAGTGATATCATCAAGATTGATGATCGCGCCCAGCTTATCAGCGAGAATAAAATCCTCCGCCGGTGTGTCATTGGAAGAAAACATAATATCTTCTCCGGTAATGTCAAGCGCCTCCGACATCATCAGCTCTGTATAAGAGGAGCAGTCGCAGCCGCAGCCATACTCTTTCAAAATGTTGATAAGGAACGGATTGGGAGTTGCCTTTACGGCAAAATACTCTTTATATCCCGGATTCCAGGAAAACGCTTCTTTCAGCGCTTTTGCATTTTCTCTGATCCCTTTCTCATCATAAAGGTGAAAAGGAGTCGGGTATGTCTTAACAATTTCTTCAACCTGTTCTTTCGTTACAAATGGTTTCTTTATCATCAGTTTTATCTCCTTATTTCATTAAGATCCGACTTACTCTACGGTTGCAATTCTCATCATATTGCTTGTTGCAGTGCGTTCCTGGCTGATATTCTGGGACGGGATGCCTGCTGTCAGTACAACCACATCGCCCGGCTCAATATACTGCTTCACCGTTGCCAGTTCGATTGCTCCGTTGCACATGTCATCTGTAGTATTATACTGTATGGTCTTAAGAGGACGCACACCCCAGTAAATAGACATTCTGCGCAGGGTTCTGTCATTCGGAGTCACTCCGAGAATATCCTGTTTCGGGCGCAGATTTGATACAACTCTTGTCGTTGCGCCGCTCACCGTCGGAGTAATGATACATTTTGCATTCAAGGTTGCGGCTGCAAGTACAGAAGAATACCCGATTGCACTGCTCAGTCCGCTCTTTAACTGCTCACCTGTCTTATTGAGCATTGTATCATAGTCCAGATGCTGCTCCGTATTTTCAATAATATGAACCATCATCTGCAGTGCCTCCAGAGGATATTTGCCCTGAGCTGTCTCGCCGGAAAGCATCACTGCATCTGTTCCGTCATAAACCGCATTTGCCACATCTGTCACTTCTGCACGTGTAGGGCGAGGATTGCGAATCATGGAATCAAGCATCTGTGTCGCCGTGATAACAGTTTTAAAATTATTATTACATTTCTGGATCATCATCTTCTGCAGATATGGCACTTCCTCAGCCGGGATTTCCACGCCCAGATCTCCTCTTGCCACCATGATTCCGTCCGCTGCGCGGATGATCTCGTCAATGTTGCGGATTCCCTCTGCATTCTCGATCTTTGCGATGATCGGTATATACGGAGCTCCCAGCTCTTTCAGGTATGCCTTGATTTCAAGAACACACTCTGCATTTCTCACAAAAGATGCTGCAATAAAATCAATGTCCTGCTCTACCCCAAACCTGATATCATCTTTATCTTTCTCTGTGATCGCAGGAAGACGCACGGCTACATTCGGGACATTGACCCCTTTCTTTTCACCCAGTTCTCCTCCATTTACTACTTCACAGCGGATCTCTTTCTCTGTCTTTGATACAACTTTCAATCCGATCAGGCCGTCATCGATAAGGATAGTACTTCCTTTGTCTACGTCCTCTGGAAGTCCTGTATAAGTGATGGACACTTTTGTAGCATCGCCTATGATCTCCTCTGTCGTAAGAGTAAATGACGCTCCATTTTCCAAAATTACTTTCTTTCCGTCCTTCAGCTTACCAGTACGGATCTCCGGTCCTTTCGTGTCCAGAAGGATGGCCGTATTTGTGTGAAGTTCTTCCCTGAGCTGCTTAAGCAGATCCATTCTGCTCTTCTGTTCTTCATGATCTCCATGTGAAAAATTGAAGCGGGCAACATCCATCCCGTTCAGCATCAGGTTTTTCATCAGTTCCCTGTCATTTGTATTTGGTCCCATTGTACATACTACTTTAGTTTTTTTCATAAATAATCCATTCCTTTCATGTCATACTGCATTGCTGTCGCTGAAATTTACTCAGAATTCCAAACTTTTATTTTACATGTTCATGTGTAAATAAATGATCCTGACAATACTCATAATTGCCATTGCATTTCGAGCAGAAACGGAACTCCAGACACGGGTCGTCCAGCTCCGTGCGTCCGCAGACCGCACAGCGGTGTTTTGCTCCATTTGAATACTTCATATGAGGTGCCGACTGCCGCTTAAATCTCGCTTTTCTCGCCTGCTCTCTCGGACCAAACCGTTTCATATTACGGCTGGACAGGAAAAAGATGACAAAGTTGAGGAGCGATGCTCCAATTGCCACTTTCGTCATCATTCCTCCCCGGAAGAAATAATATCCTGCCATCACCACATAGACAAGTGCCATCCATTTCATCTTAATAGGCAGAATAAAGTACAGCAGCACTTCCATATCGGGATAAATCGCTGCAAAAGCAAGGAAAATAGACATTGTAATATAGTTCGTGCTGACAAGTCCGACCATGGACAACGGCATTTCCACACCATATCTGATCAGGAAATACGCATACAGACCGAACTCGGCAAGTACGGTAAACAGTAATCCGGAAAAGATATATACATTGTACCGGAAACTTCCCCATGTTCTCTCAAGCGCCGTCCCCAGAGAATAATATAACAGTACAAGAAATACAAGGGAAATCACATTTGTCGTCGGCGGAATAAGTATCCATGAGATAATTCTCCACACCTGCCCTCTTAAGATCAGCGCAGGTTCCAGCGTAAGATACCCGATCATGTCAGGCATAAGATATACTATACCGAAACCGATCACATATCCAACGAGCAGATACACGGTCAGATTCGGAATAGCAAAACGTCCGAATTTTCTTTCTAATTTGTCAAGCCAGTTCAAAAAAATTACTCCTTACTTTCTTTAAAATTTGTTTCTAAACTGCATTTGTCAGTACTGTATTTTGGCTGTTAATCCTCTACAATTGTACATTCCGCCTTACCGTTTGTCAAACAGTTGTTATTTCTTTTCATGTGTTTAACATAATCTTTATATAATTTATCCATAACCGCAGGAATTATTTTCAAACACCTCATAATAATAACAATTGTCTTTTTAAAAATTCTGTCGTATAATGTATGGTGCTGCAAAATGTGGAAACACATTAAATAGGAAATAACACATATAAATTATACAGAAGATTGGAGAATTTATTAATGAATCCGAAAGAATTACATACTCTTGGAATCGATATCGGTTCTACAACAGTCAAAATTGCGATTCTGGACGAAGAAAACGAAGTACTCTTCTCCGACTATGAAAGGCATTATGCAAATATTCAGGAGACTCTGTCAGACCTTCTGGGGCGCGCCCTTTACAAACTCGGGCCGATCTACGTCTCCCCGGTCATCACCGGAAGCGGCGGTCTGACACTTGCCAAGAATCTTGGCGTACCCTTCGTTCAGGAGGTTATAGCCGTGTCAACGGCGCTTCAGGATTACGCTCCCCAGACAGATGTTGCCATCGAGCTGGGCGGCGAGGACGCCAAGATCATTTACTTTGAAGGCGGCAATGTAGAGCAGAGAATGAACGGTGTCTGTGCCGGCGGTACAGGCTCATTCATCGACCAGATGGCTTCCCTGCTTCAGACGGATGCATCCGGGCTGAACGAGTACGCAAAAAACTATAAGGCGCTTTACTCCATCGCGGCCCGCTGCGGTGTATTTGCCAAATCTGATATCCAGCCGCTCATCAACGACGGAGCGTCAAAGGAAGACCTTGCCGCGTCAATCTTTCAGGCAGTGGTAAACCAGACGATCAGCGGTCTTGCCTGCGGAAAACCGATCCGCGGCCACGTGGCATTCCTTGGAGGGCCTCTTCACTTCCTCTCAGAGCTGCGCGCAGCTTTTATCCGCACATTGAAACTGGATGATGAGCACACGATTGCCCCGAACCATTCCCATCTGTTCGCCGCCATCGGTTCTGCCCTGAACTCAAAGAAAGATACTCCGGTAGCCTTAAGGGAACTTCAGAACAGACTGGAGCGCAAAGTAAAGATGGAGATTGAGGTAGAGCGTCTGGATCCTCTGTTCGCCACGAATGCTGAATATGAAGAATTTACTGCCCGCCACGCGAAGCATCAGGTGCCGGTAAAAGATCTGTCCACTTACCGCGGAAAGGCATTTCTCGGAATCGACGCCGGTTCCACGACCACAAAAGCCGCTCTGGTAGGGGAAGACGGAACGCTTCTCTACTCTTTCTACCACAACAATGACGGCGACCCGCTGGGGACAACCATCAGTGCTATCAAGGACATTTATGATAAACTCCCGGAAGGCGTGGAGATCGTACACTCCTGCTCCACCGGTTACGGCGAAGCGCTGATCAAGGCCGCCCTCATGCTGGACGAAGGCGAGGTCGAGACGGTCGCTCACTATTATGCGGCTGCATTCTTTGAGCCTGACGTAGACTGTATCCTGGATATCGGCGGTCAGGATATGAAATGTATCAAGATCAAGAATCAGACTGTTGACAGTGTACAGCTCAATGAAGCCTGCTCCTCCGGATGCGGCTCTTTCATCGAGACTTTTGCCAAGTCACTGAACTATACGGTAGAGGATTTCGCCCATGAGGCTCTCTACGCCCAGAATCCTATTGATCTGGGAACACGTTGTACAGTATTTATGAATTCCAAGGTAAAACAGGCGCAGAAAGAAGGGGCTTCCGTTGCGGACATTTCTGCCGGACTTGCCTACTCTGTCATCAAAAATGCGCTCTTTAAGGTTATCAAAGTATCCAGCGCATCCGAGCTTGGAAATCATATCGTCGTACAGGGCGGTACTTTCTACAACAATGCTGTCCTGCGAAGCTTTGAAAAGATTGCGGACTGCGAGGCGATCCGCCCGGATATCGCAGGTATCATGGGAGCTTTCGGAGCGGCCCTGATCGCCCGCGAGAGATATACAGACTGCGAAGGTACGACCATGCTCTCCATCGATGAGATCAAGAACATGGAATACTCCACGACAATGACAAAATGCCGCGGATGTACCAACACCTGCCGTCTGACCATCAACCACTTCAGCGGCGGCCGTAAGTTCATCACCGGAAACCGCTGTGAGCGCGGACTTGGAAAAGAAAAGTCAAAGAACACCATGCCAAACCTGTTCGACTACAAGTTCCACCGTTATTTTGACTATGAGCCTCTTTCGGAAGAAGAAGCAAAACGCGGCGTGATCGGTATCCCGCGAGTCCTGAATATGTATGAGAACTATCCGTTCTGGTTTACATTTTTTACAAAACTGGGCTTCCGCGTGGTACTCTCACCGGCTTCCACAAGAAAGATCTACGAGCTGGGCATTGAGTCCATCCCAAGTGAATCTGAGTGTTACCCGGCCAAGTTGGCGCACGGACATGTACAGTGGCTGATCAACAAAGGCGTAAAACATATCTTCTATCCGTCCGTTCCTTACGAGCGTAACGAATTTGAGGACGCCAATAACCACTACAACTGTCCGATCGTTACTTCCTATCCGGAGAACATAAAAAACAATATGGACCCGATCGTAAACGGCGAGGTCGATTTCATCCATCCGTTCCTCTCATTCCAGAGCGAAGAGACACTCTCCTACCGTCTGATCGAGGAGCTGGGCGAGAAATTCTCCTTAAGCGAGAACGAGATTAAATCTGCCGTACACGATGCGTGGAATGAGCTTGCCGCATGCCGTCAGGATATGCGCAAAAAGGGCGAGGAGACGATCAAGTTCTTAAACGAGACCGGCAACAGAGGTATCGTTCTTGCAGGCCGTCCGTATCATATCGACCCGGAAGTCAACCACGGTCTGCCGGAGATGATCACATCCTATAATATCGCCGTGCTGACAGAAGATTCCGTATCTCATTTGAACCCGGTAGAGCGTCCGCTGAACGTCATGGACCAGTGGATGTATCATTCCCGTCTGTACGCAGCGGCAAACTATGTGAAGACAACAGAGAACCTGGATCTCATCCAGCTCAACTCTTTCGGCTGCGGACTGGACGCCGTAACCACAGATGAAGTTGCTGACATCCTGACCGGATCCGATAAGATCTATACAACATTGAAGATCGACGAAGTAAATAACCTCGGAGCCGCCCGTATCCGTGTGCGTTCTCTTCTCGCTGCCATCCGCGTGCGCGAGCAGAAAAACGCCCAGCGTACGATCCGTCCGGCTTCCATTGAGAAGGTACCGTTTACAAAAGAGATGCGAAAGACCTACACGATCCTCTGCCCGCAGATGTCCCCGATCCATTTCGAGCTGCTGGAGCCTGCATTCCGGGCTGCCGGCTATAAGATCGAAGTGCTTCCGAACGACAACCGTCAGGCAGTTGACATGGGATTGAAATATGTAAACAACGATGCATGTTATCCATCCCTCATCGTTGTCGGACAGATCATGGACGCTATCCTTTCAGGCAATTATGATACCGACCATCTGGCCGTTATTATCAGCCAGACCGGAGGCGGCTGCCGTGCATCCAACTATATCGGCTTTATCCGCCGTGCGCTGAAAAAAGCCGGATACGCACATATTCCGGTTATCTCTATCAACCTAAGCGGTCTGGAGGCAAACCCGGGATTCAAGATCACTCTGCCGCTCGCCATCCGTGTTGCTTATGCGGCTGTGTTCGGTGATATCTTTATGAAATGCGTGTACCGGATGCGCCCCTACGAGGCAGTACCCGGCACAACAAACGCCGTACACCGCAAATGGGTTGAAGTCGTACAGAAGTTTGTATCCGAGGGATATCCGTCACGCCGGAAGTTCAAAAAACTCTGCCGCGATATCATTAACGACTTTGATAACATTGAAATCCTTGATATCAAGAAGCCGCGCGTCGGTGTAGTCGGCGAGATTCTTGTAAAATTCCTGCCGGCTGCCAACAATCATCTGGTAGATCTGCTGGAGGCAGAGGGAGCCGAGGCGGTCGTTCCCGACCTGATCGACTTCATGCAGTACTGCTTCTACAACCAGAACTTCAAGGTATCGCACTTGGGATTCAAGAAATCCAAGGCGCTGATCGGCAATCTGGGAATCGCAGCCGTAGAATGGCTCCGCTCACCGGCATCCAAAGCATTTGCCCAGAGTAAACACTTTGATCCGCCGGCTCACATCGAAGATTTGGCTAAGATGGCATCCGAGATCGTATCTATCGGCAACCAGACCGGCGAGGGCTGGTTCCTGACCGGAGAGATGCTCGAGCTCATCCACAACGGCGCCGGAAACATCGTATGTACACAGCCGTTCGCCTGCCTGCCGAACCACGTAGTAGGTAAGGGAGTAATCAAAGAGCTGAGAAGACGCCATCCCGAATCAAACATCGTCGCGATCGACTTCGATCCGGGCGCAAGTGAAGTAAACCAGCTGAACAGAATCAAACTGATGCTGTCAGCAGCGTTCAAAAATCTTGAGAAGGAAAAATAAAGATTTCTCACAGAGAATCCCCTGCCGGACAAACTGGCAGGGGATATTTTATATGTAGAACGTCTCGAGAAATACGTCTCTGCTGCATCGCAGTGCCCGCTTCACTCTACCTCATCCCCCGGAATCCATGTAACGAAAAAGGAAATGCTCATCCATAGGAATTCGCATTTCCTTTCTCTAACATGGAGAACCGGGTGTATTCGGAACGTTCCGCTTGAATGCACCGCTCACGCAGCAGAGACGTATTTCTCGCAGGCTCATCCAATATAAAATTTTCTGTCAGTTCCGGCAGTCGACTCTGTTCAATTAAGTATGACGCTGTCGGAAAGTTATATTACACTTCATCAGCCGTTCTTTCCAATTAAAAGGAATACTGTACCAGTTTCTGCTTAACTGTCTGAGAGGGATAAAACCAGTTTCGCCGGGAGATGCCTCAGACCAAAACATTAAGTGAGAGCGTTCCGAAAAGCATTTGTTCTGGATGTCAGGCGGTGTCAAATGGAGTCCCATTGGACGAACATTTGATTCCGGCGTTACATCCATTCAAATCTTTGAGGTAGAGCGGAACGGTTTTGTTCTGAGGCATCTCCCGGCGAAACGGAAGCTTATCCCTTGAAGAAATCTTTATATTACACTCCTGTTCTATAGAGGAAGAGGCATCCTCCGAAAAGTCCCAGTATCAGCCCCGCATACCCTCCGGCGCAGATCAGGTCTGCAAGTGCGGAAACAACACCTGTGCCGGTAAAAGCACAGACAATAAGTCCGGCTAACACACCCGCTATAGTCCAGCCTATGATCATGATCGGAAGGAACACTGATACTGCATGGCTGTTATCTATGTGTCTTGTAATAATGTTCCAAAGTCCTCTGTACATTTTACATCCTCCATCCGTTTAATATATAAATAAGATCCGTAAAAACAGAAAAATCAGCTTTCGCTTTCTGTTACATCTTTAGTGTAAACGGAGAATGTAAAAACCATACTCTATGTTTTGAAAAATTTATGTAAAACCGCCCGCACCCGTTAACAGCATAGAGGCTATTCAGTCTGTCCCAGTACTATTTTTGCGACATCAGCAGGAAGAGCTGCCAATTCCAGCGCGCCAGCTTTCTCAAGCTCCTCTTTACTCCCATATCCGTATAGCACACCGATACTATTGAGTCCGGATTTTCTGGCTCCTATCATATCATGACTGCGGTCTCCGATCATGACAGCCGTTTCCCTGACAACAGCGCAGGACTCGAGTACATACTCGATCACCTCGTATTTGTCTGTTCTTCTCCCGTCCATGCACGCACCGCCAATAAAGTCGAAATACATATCAAATCCGAAATGTTCTGCAATCTGTTTTGCATATTTCTCTGGTTTTGACGTAGCCATCAATATCCTGACTCCCGCTGTTTTCAGCCTTTCGAGCATCTCTGCTGCACCATCATAAACCCGGTTCTCGAAGATTCCTTTGTCACTGTAATATTCCCGATATGTGGCAACCATAACCGCGCCCTCTTCTTCTGACAATCCGAAGACGGACTGAAACTGTTCTTTCAGCGGCGGTCCGATAAAAGAGCGCAGCACTTCCTCTGAAATTTCCGGAAGGCCATGTTTTTTTACTGCATACCGGATCGCATTCATAATTCCCTGTCCGGAATCTGTGATTGTTCCGTCCAGATCAAAAATAGCGGTTATATATCTCATCTTTTTCCCTTTCCTATTTTCTAATAGCTCCTGATCTGGTCTCCATCTTCGCTCTCTGTCTTGATCACTTTTCGGATCACGACATAATACCCGTAGTCGTCATTCACTTTAACATAGACCCTGTCGCCTTCTTTATGACCCAGAAGAGCTTTTCCGATCGGAGACTCGATACTGACCAGTCCGTTCAGAGAACTGCCGCGTACAGATGTCACAATCCGGTAAGTCTCCACCTCGTCGTCGTCCTCACAGTAGATTTCAACTGTGTTGTTAAGCCCCACCTCGTCAGCCTTGGAATGATCTTCCACGATAATCGCCGTCTTGAGCATTCTCTCCAGATAGCGGATGCGGCTTTCATTTCTGTTTTTTTCTTTTTTGGCCGCATGATATTCAAAGTTTTCACTGAGATCCCCGTGGGAACGGGCTTCTTTCACCGCCTCGATCAGTTCTTTTCTCTCTACAAGCTTACGGTGGTCAATCTCAGCCTGGATCTTTTCTATATCGCTTTTTGTCAGTTTCTCACGCATACGTTCTGTTTCCTTCTTTCCTGCTGTTATTGCGGTCTATCCGCTCAACGCGATACCTCGCTCATCTTGCGCCATTACCGCTCGACGGTCTCCTCTCCAGTCGGTGCTGGACACGTGCCACTGACACATAGCACCTCTACAAGCGTATCGCACCAAATCCTGACATACAGACAGAGGCGCGGCATTATGCCGTGCCCCTGTATATATTTGTATTTATGACCTCTGTGCTGACGCAAATATCCTTATTTCACGATCAGTGATTTTCCTGTCATCTCTTTCGGCTGTTCCATTCCCATCATCTCGATCAGAGTCGGAGCGATGTCCGCAAGGCAGCCGCCCTCTCTCAGTTTATAGGAAGGATCTGCATTTACCAGGATGAACGGAACCTGATTAGTCGTATGAGCTGTAAATGGCTCTCCGGTCTCCTCGTCGATCAGCTGCTCCGCATTTCCGTGGTCAGCGCAGATGAACATCTGGCCGTCAACTTCCTTGATAGCGTCAACTGCTTTTCCTACACACTCGTCAACAGCCTCGATTGCCTTGATCGCTGCATTCTCAACTCCTGTATGTCCTACCATATCCGGGTTCGCGAAGTTGATGATGATCACATCGTATTTTCCGGAGCGGATCGCTTCGCATAATTTATCACACACTTCATACGCGCTCATCTCCGGTTTCAGGTCGTATGTGGCAACCTTCGGAGATTTTACAAGGATACGGTCCTCTCCCGGATTCGGCTCCTCTACGCCGCCGTTAAAGAAGAATGTTACATGAGCATACTTCTCTGTCTCGGCGATACGTGCCTGCTTCAGATTGTGAGCTGCAAGGAACTCGCCGAATGTATTTGTGATCTCTTCCTTTACAAATGCGACCAGTTTGTTCGGAATTGTCACATCGTACTCTGTGAAGCATACATATGTTGTCTTCACTCTCTCGCCTCTGTCAAATCCTGTAAAATCATCATCACAGAATGTTCTCGTGATCTCTCTTGCACGGTCCGGGCGGAAATTAAAGAAGATAACGGAATCTCCGTCTTTTACCGTCGCTGTCGGAGCGCCGTCTTTCATAATTACCATCGGCACAACGAACTCATCTGTCACGTCCTTATCATAAGAAGCCTGAATTCCCTCTACAGCGGAATCTGCCTGGTCTCCCTCTCCATTTACGAGAGCTCTGTAGGCTTTCTCTACACGGTCCCAGCGGTTGTCACGATCCATTGCATAGTAGCGTCCTGCAACTGTAGCAACCTCGCCCACACCGATTTCTTTCATCTTTGCTTCCAGCTCTTCTACATACTCTTTACCGGATGCCGGCGGTGTGTCACGTCCGTCAAGGAAGCAATGTACATATACCTTCTCGATTCCCTGTCTCTTTGCCAGCTCGAGAAGTCCGTAAATATGTGTATTGTGGCTGTGCACGCCTCCGTCAGATACAAGTCCCATCAGATGAAGTGCAGAATTATTTTTCTTTACATTCTCACATGCTTCCACAAGCGCTTTATTCTCAAAGAAATCTCCATCCTGGATCGCCTTTGTGATCTTTGTAAGATCCTGATATACGATACGGCCTGCACCCATGTTCAGATGTCCTACCTCAGAGTTTCCCATCTGTCCGTCCGGAAGTCCTACTGCCATACCGCTGGCATTTCCTCTCACGAACGGGCACTCAGCCATCAGTTTGTCCATAACCGGTGTAGCTGCCTCTGCAACAGCATTACCATGCTTGTCATCTCTTAAGCCGTAGCCGTCTAATATCATCAATACGGTTGGTTTCTTGCTCATATCCATATCTCCTTTTATTGTACATTTGGGAGCCTTGTCCCGTTACTTATTGTAACCGCTTTTCATACATTTTTCAAGATGCACTATCATCCTTAGGCCATGAACTACTCCCGCTTCGAAAGGACTCTCAAAATACCCCTGTCATGCCGTTCTCTTTGGAAGGTACTGCACCGCGATTCGATTCTCCGGCTTCACGTCCGTCATGTAAATCACGGCAAGAAAAATCCACTCCAACGGCTTCATCATGATGTAAATCACGTCGGCAATATATGGTGAACGGATCATCTTAGCCACCGGAAATCCATATCTGTCATAAAAGTTTCTGATATTCCGGTGCAGGTTCGGCATGCGTTCCTCCAGTATCTGTTCAAATGCGTTCGCCACACAGAGCTGCCGGTTCACGATCACAGGATGTCCGTGCCTCGCTCCCATACGGATCGGTTTTACCACTTTTCTGTGGCCGCCTGCGGCAACGGTGCAGAGATAGTGTTCATCATAATAGATATTCTGCGGAGCGATTTCCCAGGACAGATTCCAGTCACTTGTCTCGGTCCACGCGCGTATGGCACTGTCCGGCCGCTGACCGAATAAGATCAGGACACAGATAATGATCCCCAGCATAGGCCACATAAGGAGAAACGCAGCCGCCGGCCAGACAGAAGAGCGTTCCAGATGCCGGTTCAGCCATTCCAGATACCGGTTTCGGAATCCGCTGACCGCTCCGTCCTTTTTGCTCTCTTCACGCTGTATCTTCCCCCACTCCATAATTTTCTGGCGGATTACCTTAATCCCGATCAAAATACAATTCAATGGGAACAGGCACAGATATAGATAGACAGTTTCCAGACGGATAATCTGAATAATCCACAGAATACACTGCAGCATCCCCAGATACATCGCCGCAATCTCCAGCACTGTAATGAGGGGCGGCACCTTTGAAATCCGGCTGCATGAGAGGAACAGATATCCCAGAATCCCGACCACTGCAAGAATCAGTACCGTAAGCGCTCCTTCTGTCCAGATCGGCGTGTGTTTCTCAGCATTGTGAAGGGTGACTGTCCAGTCGGAAAACGTAATATCGGTAAACAGAAGTATAAGCAAAGAATAGAGTGTTCCCAGTACAATGGTAATCCATTCAAAATGTTTCCCCTTCCGGATCAGCTTGGGATCTTTACAGCCGCAAAATATAGCCGCGAAATTAACAAGAGTCAGTATGAACGGATAAATTGCAAAAATTCCGATCAGCAGGCCTGCAATGAAGCCCCCTGTAAGACTGTCTCCTTCTCCCAGAAACAAAAACATAACCACAACTCCCAGAATCACGGAAACCGCTGCGGATAAAAGAATACTGTGTTTTAAAATCTTTTCATTCACGATGGCAAATAGCTCCTCTCGTTAATCGTCTTACTTTACATAGATATTACCCAGCCTGGCTCATGCCGCCATCAAAAAAAAGAGCGCGGATTCCCTCCGCGCCCGACACAGAAAATTCCTATTTGTAGTTTACGATCTTACCGAAATCAGCTTTCAGTGAAGCTCCTCCTACAAGGCCGCCGTCGATGTCAGCCTGAGCGAACAGCTCTGCAGCATTTCCTGCGTTTACAGATCCGCCGTACTGGATGCGGATTGCTTCTGCTGTAGCCTCGTCATATACTTCAGCAACACACTCACGGATGCCTTTGCATACTTCCTCAGCCTGCTCTGTTGTAGCTGTCTTGCCTGTACCGATAGCCCAGATCGGCTCGTAAGCGATAACCATTGTCTTAGCCTGATCAGCTGTTACGTTCTGAAGGCCGACCTTAACCTGCTGACGGATGAAATCCATTGTCACGCCCTGCTCTCTCTGCTCCAGAGTCTCTCCGCAGCACATGATCGGTGTGATACCATGCTCGAATGCTTTAAGGACTTTCTTATTTACATCCTCGTTTGTCTCTCCAAAGTAATCTCTTCTCTCAGAGTGTCCGAGAACTACGTATTTAACACCTGCGTCTACAAGCATAGCCGGTGAGATCTCGCCTGTGTAAGCTCCGCTCTCCTCGAAATACATATTCTCAGCTCCGACCTGGATGTTTGTTCCTTTTGTCGCCTCAACAACAGGAACGATATCGATAGCCGGTACGCAGAATACTACGTCAACTTCCTCGTTTGCTACTAACGGTTTCAGTTCTTCTACCAGTGCAACTGCCTCGCTCGGAGTTTTGTTCATTTTCCAGTTGCCTGCAATGATTTTCTTTCTTGCCATTTTACTCTTCTCCTATTTTCACTAAGCTTTTTACTTATCGTTTGCTGCTGCTACACCCGGCAGTTCCTTTCCTTCAAGGAACTCAAGGGAAGCGCCGCCGCCTGTTGAGATATGTGTCATCTTGTCGCCGTAACCAAGCTGGTTTACTGCTGCCGCGGAATCTCCGCCGCCGATGATCGTCACTGCATCTGTGCTTGCAAGAGCTTCTGCAACTGCTTTTGTTCCGTCTGCGAACTTCGGCATCTCGAAGCATCCCATCGGTCCGTTCCATACAACTGTCTTAGCTGATTTCACAGCGTCAGCGAACATCTCAGCTGTCTTCGGTCCGATGTCAAGGCCCATCCAGCCGTCCGGAATCTCGTTCTGAGCAACAACTTTTGTATTTGCATCATTTGAGAATGCGTCTGCTGCAACCGCGTCAACAGGAAGAAGAAGTTTTACGCCTTTTTCTTCTGCTTTTTTAACCATATCAAGTGCGTACTGCAGATAATCTTCCTCAAGAAGAGAGTTACCTACATTTCCGCCCTGAGCTTTTGTAAATGTATAGCACATTCCACCGCCGATGATCAGAGTGTCGACTTTCTCGAGAAGATTGTTGATAACAGAAATCTTGCTGGACACTTTAGATCCGCCAAGGATAGCAACAAACGGTCTCTCCGGATTCTCTACAGCGTTTCCGAGGAATTTGATTTCTTTCTCCATCAGATATCCGACAACTGCTGTATCAACATATTTTGTGACACCGACGTTTGAACAGTGAGCTCTGTGAGCTGTTCCGAATGCATCGTTTACAAATACATCGCAGAGAGATGCAAGTTCTTTGGAGAACTCTTCGCCGTTCTTTGTCTCTTCTGCTCTGTAACGTGTGTTCTCAAGAAGTACAACGTCTCCGTCTTTCATAGCCTCTACAGCCGCTTTTGCGTTCGGTCCTACAACTTCCGGATCAGCTGCGAATTTAACTTCCTGACCGAGAAGCTCAGAAAGTCTTACTGCAACCGGTGCAAGTGACAGTTCCGGTTTCGGCTCTCCCTTCGGTTTTCCGAGGTGTGAGCAGAGGATTACTTTTCCGCCGTCAGCGATCAGCTTTTTGATTGTCGGAAGAGCTGCCACGATACGTGTCTCATCTGTGATCTTTCCGTCCTTAAGCGGTACGTTGAAATCACATCTTACAAGGACTCTTTTGTCCTTTACGTTGATATCATCTACTGTTTTTTTGTTAAGTGCTGCCATTTTAATAGCCTCCTGATACTTTTTAAACTAAATAAGGTCCGGTCCTACAACAAGACCGGACCCCATTGTGAGTCAATGATTCAGAATTATCTTCTGAGCGCTTGTCCTCATTGCTTAGAATGAATTAAGCCTCAAGCAGTTTTCCGAAGTATTTGATTGTTCTTACCATCTGGCTTGTGTAAGAGTTCTCGTTGTCATACCATGAAACAACCTGAACCTCTGTTGTTCCGTCGCCAACCGGAAGAGCCATTGTCTGTGTAGCATCGAACAGAGAACCATATGTCATACCAACGATATCGCTGGATACGATCTGATCCTCGTTGTAGCCGTAAGACTCGTTAGAAGCTGCTTTCATAGCTGCGTTGATCTGATCAACTGTAACTTCTCCGTCAACAACTGCTGTCAGGATTGTTGTAGATCCTGTCGGAGTCGGAACACGCTGAGCGGATCCGATCAGTTTGCCGTTCAGTTCCGGAATAACAAGACCGATAGCTTTTGCTGCACCTGTGCTGTTCGGAACGATGTTAACAGCTGCTGCACGTGATCTTCTCAGATCGCCTTTTCTCTGCGGTCCGTCAAGTGTCATCTGATCGCCTGTGTAAGCGTGGATTGTGCACATGATACCGGATTTGATCGGTACAAGGTCGTTCAGAGCCTTAGCCATCGGAGCGAGGCAGTTTGTTGTACAGGATGCTGCAGAAATGATGTCGTCATCCTTTGTCAGTGTCTCGTGGTTTACATTGTAAACGATTGTCGGAAGGTCATTTCCAGCCGGAGCGGAGATGATAACTTTCTTAGCACCTGCATTGATGTGTGCCTGAGCTTTCTCTTTCTTTGTGTAGAATCCTGTACACTCAAGAACTACGTCAACACCGATCTCTCCCCAAGGAAGGTTGTTAGCATCAGCCTCAGCATAGATTTTGATTTCTTTTCCGTCAACAGTGATGGAATCCTCTCCTGCCTCAACTTTGTCAGCCAGTGCATATCTGCCCTGTGTTGAGTCATATTTCAGTAAGTGAGCCAGCATTTTCGGGGATGTAAGGTCGTTGATTGCCACGATCTCAAATCCTTCTGCTCCAAACATCTGTCTGAAAGCGAGACGTCCGATACGTCCAAATCCATTAATCGCTACTTTTACTGCCATGATTAATTCCTCCTAAAAGTTTAAAAAATATTTGACTGTAACCCAGTCATGGCAATGAATCCTTACAAAATCATGATTGTAAAGGATTCATTAACTAGAATAATTGTACTAAACCAGAAACAAAAATTCAAGTCCCAAATACATTTTTAGCATGCAAATATCGCATAATCTTGCATTCAATGTCACGGAATCCTCTTAAATACCGGTTTGCGCCCAATAAATTCTGCATAATAATGAAATCCGCAGGATTTCAGGATATCCCCCGCCTCCTCAAAATCATAGGCAACATGGTCAGGCCTGTGGGCATCAGCTCCTACTGTCACGATCTCTCCGCCAAGTTCCCGGTACCGTTTCAGGACATCCGGATGAGGATTTGCAAAACCGAGGCCATATTTTACTCCCCCCATGTTCATTTCCAGGCCTTTTCCCGCAGAGATCACTTTTTTCAGGATCTCATCAATCTCGTCAGAAAATTCTCTGTAAGAATACTCCTGCGCTTTATTCCTGCCATATCTCACCACATAGTCCAGATGTCCAAGAACATCAAAACAAGAAACCTTATCCAGACAGCACAGTGTTTCGCAGAATGCCTCTCGATACACTTCGCCGTCTGTCTTTCCTTCAAAAACTTTTCCATAATATGGATCCATTCCGTGTACGAGATGAAGAGAACCGATCACAAAATCAAAAGGGTATTCCTGGACCAATTTTTCATAAGTTTTTCCCAGATGAGGCTGCAGCCCCAGCTCCACTCCGATACGCACATTCAGTTTTTCCCTGTACTCTTCCCGGATCTGTGTCAGCATTTCAAAATATTGTCTCAGATTGAGCTGAAACGGATCCGGCCCCAGTTCTTCGTCCTCCGGATAATCCAGATCCAGATGATCTGTAATGCATATAGACTGGAGTCCCCGTTTCACGGAGGCATCCAGCATACTTTTGACAGACGCTTCACTGTCAGTGGAAAACACCGTATGCATATGGGAATCACATCGTATCATAGAATGATCGAGTTTCATACTATCGTACCTCCCCCGAGCACGTACTCTCCGTCATACAGCACAACCGCCTGTCCGGGCGTCACTGCCCTCTGAGGTTCTTCAAAATGACATATGATCTCGTCTTCTCCTGACTTTTCTACTGTACACCACGCGCCTCTGTGATTGTAGCGGATCTTGGCAAATACGCGTTTGGGTTCTGCCAGATCATCTACCGCCATAAAATTCACATGATTTGCCCGCACGGTATGGGTCAGTGATTCCTCATAAGTACCGATGACGACTTCATTTGTCTCCGGCCGGATTTCAAGGACAAATGCAGGGTAGCCGAGCGCCAGTCCCAGTCCTTTGCGCTGTCCGACCGTATAGTGGATGATTCCTTTATGCTGCCCGAGGATATGCCCGTCCGGAGTCACAAAGTTTCCTGTAGGAAGCTCTTTCCCGGTCTTTTTTCTTACCGTATCCTCAATAAAAGAGGCATAATCCCCGTCCGGGACAAAACAGATATCCTGACTGTCCGGCTTGTCTGCCACAATGAGCCCGATCTTCTCTGCAATAGAACGGATCTCATCTTTCGAATAAGCCCCGACCGGCATCAGTGTCCTCTTAAGCTGTTCCTGAGTAAGATTATAAAGGGCATAGGTCTGGTCTTTTGCCAGCGTTGCCGAACGCCGGAGCGTATATCGCCCGTTCGGCAGCCTGTCTATCCTTGCATAATGACCGGTAGCGATATAGTCTGCACCGATAGCCATACTGCGGTTCAGGAGTGCCTCCCATTTCACATACCTGTTACAGGCGATACACGGATTCGGTGTGCGCCCGTTCAGATATTCGCCTGTAAAATAGTCAATCACATTCTCTTTGAATTCTTTCCTGAAATTCATGACATAGTAAGGGATCCCGAGAGCCGAAGCGACTCTTCTGGCATCCTCCACGGCGCTCAAGCCGCAGCATCCGCCGTTTTCCTCAATGGAACAGGCGTCTTCTTCCTGCCAGATCTGCATGGTAACGCCGATCACGTCATATCCCTGTTTTTTCAGCAGATAGGCCGCCACAGAAGAGTCTACTCCTCCTGACATCCCGACAACTACTTTACTCATCAGTATTCCTCTTCTTCCTCTTCCTCTCCCTCATGGATATCAGACTTCGGTTTTTCCAGTCCTTCAATCTTGATGCCGTTTTTCTCAGCATAATCCCAAAGTGCTGCATGGATTGCCTCTTCCGCAAGCAGGGAACAGTGCACTTTTACCGGCGGAAGCCCGTCCAGTGCTTCCATAACTGCCTTATTCGTCACCTGCATTGCTTCCTGGATATTCTTTCCTTTGACAAGCTCTGTAGCCATACTGCTGGTCGCAACTGCGGCACCGCATCCGAACGTCTTAAACTTTACATCACGGATGATCTGGTTCTCGTCAATATCGAGATAAATTCTCATGATATCGCCGCATTTCGCATTTCCTACGGTACCGACACCGCTTGCGTTCTCAATCTCTCCTACGTTTCTCGGATGCTGAAAATGATCCATTACTTTCTCTGTATACATAATATGATTCCTCCTGATATTTCTGTCATATTTTCTCAATATTTTTCTTCTGTTATTATCTTCCGGCGCTTTTATGCTTCAGTCTTATTTTTTTCCTGTTTTTTTACAAAATCTTCATACAGTGGTGACATGCTTCGCAGCTGTGCAACGATTTCTTTTAAATTGTCCACTACATAATCCAGATCGTCTTTCGTTGTCTCCTCATCCAAAGTCATGCGAAGTGACCCGTGGGCAATCTCATGAGGTAATCCGATAGCGAGAAGCACATGGGACGGATCCAGTGATCCCGATGTGCAGGCAGACCCGCTGGAAGCGCAGATTCCTTTCATATCCAGCATGATCAGAAGCGACTCGCCCTCAATGAACTGGAAGCTGAAGTTTACATTATTCGGGAGCCGTTTTACACGATCTCCGTTCAGCCTGCAATATGGGATCTCTTTCTCGATCCGGCTGATCAGGTAATCCCTGAGCTCTGTCTCATAATCCATACGTTCTTTCATGGACGCTGCCGCAAGCTCCACTGCTTTGCCAAGGCCGACGATTCCCGGAACATTTTCCGTACCTGCACGGCGCTTTCTCTCCTGAGCACCTCCATGGATAAAAGAGCGGATCTTCACGCCTTTCCTGATATAAAGGAAACCGATTCCTTTCGGGCCGTTCAGCTTGTGGCCGCTGGCGCTGAGCATATCGATATTGCACTCATCCACATTGATCGGGACATGGGCAAAAGCCTGTACCGCATCTGTATGGAACAGGACACCGTGCTCATGGGCGATCCGGCCAATCTCTGCAATCGGTTCAATTGTTCCGATCTCATTATTTGCAAACATTATAGAAATAAGGATCGTATCCGGACGGATGGCAGCCTCCACTGCTTTCGGATCGACCAGTCCGTTCTCATCCACGTCAAGATACGTCACTTCGTAACCTCTTTTTTCAAGATATTCACACGTATGCAGGATCGCATGGTGTTCGATCTTGCTTGTGATGATATGCTTTCCTTTGGATTCATAAGCCTCTGCTGTCGCTGTCAGCGCCCAGTTGTCCGACTCTGTCCCGCCGGCTGTAAAATAGATCTCGTTTGCCTTAGCCCCGAGAACTCCGGCGATGATCTCCCGCTGCTTTGTAATGACCTCTTTGTTTGCTGCAGCAAATCCGTATACACTGGACGGATTACCGAAGTGTTCTGTAAAATAAGGCAGCATCGCATTGACGACTTCCGGAGACGTCTTCGTCGTTGCCGCATTGTCCAGATAAATCAGTTTTTCCATTCTGTTACCTCCGTATTTCTTTATCATATATTTTCTGCTGTTTTCAGTTCTTACATGCCCGATGATCAATATCTATACTGCACTTCTTTCTGCTCTCTTCCACAAGCTGGTCCAGCATGATCTCATCAACTGTCCGGTTGATACTGTCATTGATCCGCTTCCAGACGTATTTCGTCACGCAGCTGTCAGCAGCTTTGCACTCGCCGTCCGGCTCCAGTCCCGGACATTCCACCGGTTCCAGACTTCCTTCAAGGGCTCTCAGGATATCTCCCACTGAAATCTCTCTCATATCTTTCGCCAGAATATATCCGCCTCCGGCTCCTCGTACACTACTGACAAGACCAGCCTTTTTTAGCATGGCCATGAGCTGTTCCAGATAGCGCTCCGAGATATCCTGTCGTGCAGATATACTCGTGATCGAGACCGGAGCTTCTCCGCTGTACTGGGCCAGGTCGATCAGCGCACGCAGCCCGTATCTTCCTTTCGTAGAAAGTTTCAAGTTCTCACCCTCTCTGTTCCATATTCTCCGGGTTTTAATCCCTGGTATTTTATACCCTATCTTTTTACTAGGATTTCCTCTTGTAGAATATCATTCCCAGACAGTTCTGTCAACCCGGGATTTCACATATGTTATAAAAACTGGAAGAAGCATTGGGGTAACAATTCCTATGTCATCAAAACACAAACTTTTCGAAGGAGCCATGATCCTTACGGCTGCCGGTTTTGTAAGCCGTATCATGGGATTCTTTTTTCGCATTTTTTTAAGCCATGCATTCGGAGAAGAAAATATGGGGCTGTATCAGCTTGTTTTCCCAGTATATGCTCTCTGCCTTGCTCTCAGCACGTCCGGTATTCAGACCGCTGTTTCTCGCATGACGGCAGAAAAAACAGCACTCAACAGAAAAACAGAGACTGGGGACATTCTCGGAATCGCCCTCGGTCTCACACTTCTGATCTCTATTGTAGAAATATTATTTGTACAGAATAATGCTGCTTTTATCGCCATATCATTTCTTGGCGACGAACGGTGTACGGATCTGCTCATGATCATATCTTATGCACTCCCATGCGCAGCCATACACAGCTGCATCTGTGGCTATTATCTCGGTCTGCAAAAAACCGGGATGCCTGCAGTCAGCCAGCTGATCGAGCAGGCTGTCCGCATCCTGTCCGTTCTGCTCCTCTTTGCCATTACACAAAAAAGTGGCAGAACACCGTCCATCCACCTTGCTGCGGCAGGTATCGCGGCAGGAGAATTTGTCTCTGCTCTGTTCGCCGCACACTCTCTTTCCCGGCGCAGCAGACTGCCGCAGACATTTTCCGTGAAAAACCTGGGTAAAAACCTCCGTGAACTGCTCGGGCTATCCGTCCCGCTGACAGCAAACCGGACCATCGTCACCTTGCTCCAAAGCATAGAGGCAGCGTCCATCCCCATCTGTCTCAAACTGTATGGACTGGGCACTTCCGAAGCACTCAGTCTGTACGGCGTTCTGACCGGTATGGCGCTGCCCTGTATTCAGTTTCCCTCTGCTATTACAAATTCCGTTGGAACCGTCCTCATGCCGGCAGTCAGCGCGACAAGCACTACAGGAAACCGCACAGCCATCATCCGCCTGCTAAAAAAAGCAGTCGGAAGCTGTTTCATCCTCGGGCTGTCATGCTGTCTCTTCTTTCTGATTTTCGGCCGGTTCATCGGAACACTCCTGTTTCACAGCGATACTGCCGGCCGATTTATTATCACGCTGGCCTGGATCTGTCCATTTCTGTATACAAATACCTCTCTGTTCAGCGCGATCAATGGATATGGCAAGACAGGATTTACATTCCTCATCAACACGTGCGGGCTCCTTATACGCATCGGCAGCGTCTTCTTCATCATCCCGTATTTTGGTATACAAGGTTACCTGTGGGGCCTCCTTGTAAGCCAGCTTGCTGTTTCTGTCCTGGCTTTTACGGTCCTTCTCACCCAGACTTCTAAAGAGTAGCAAGAAACGCTTTTACTACGATCGGATTTACATACAATTCCGTAATAAGTCCCAGAGCCATAGTCAGGATAACAAAGATTGTCTTCTGTCTGTTCCAGCGGCTCTGAGGTGCTGTATAGCAGAACCAGAGCAGAACGACAAAAGCTGGTATATAAAACAAAAACTGAGGGAAAAGTGCGGTCACACACAGCAGACACCCTTTTATCCCAAGATCAGCAGCTGCAGAGGAAAGCAGGATGCCTCCGGAAGCTCCCGTCCAGACAAGGAATAAAATAACAGACACTCTTCGCACTTTGGTAAAAGAAAGAGCAGCCAGTGCAAGAAATGGAATAGCGCGGAGGCGCAGCAGATACCAGAGATATTCCCTCGCATCAATCTGTACATCCAGGAACTGATTCAGGAAATAATCGCTGAATATGCCTGGATCCGCCACATACTTTTTTGCTATAAAATTCACATAAATAACTCCGAGTAAAAACCCCGGCATAAAAAAAGCAAGGAACTGTTTCCTCGTATGAAATATCTTCATGCTGCCTCCTGTTTTGCAATGAACAGTGCTTGTATACTTCTTTGATATTTCATTATATGCCGGGGTATTATGATTATTCGTGATACTTTACAGCATATGCCATCAGGGAAGCTACCGTCTTCGCATCCTCGATCTCACCGGTAAATATCTTATTCTTTAATTCATCTATTGAATAAGCCTTCAGGTCAATAAATTCATCTTCATCAAGATGCTGCTTTGACGGGATCAGGTCTTTTGCCACATATACCTCGATTCGTTCATTGCAGAATGCGACCGTCGTCCGCAGAGTGATCAGCCATTCCAGATTCTCACTCCTGTACCCCGTCTCTTCTTCCAGCTCCCGGGAAGCACATGTAAGTCCCGGCTCATCCTCAGCATCCAAAGCTCCCGCCGGAATCTCAAGCGTGTAGCGGTCCAGGGCATTGCGATACTGTCTTACCATGAGTATTTTCCCATCCTCTGTTACAGGAACGACCGCTGCAGCCCCTTTATGCTTGATAAAATCCCATACGACCGTATGATCTCCATCCACTTCGATCGTATCCTGATAGAAATCAATAATCTTCCCTTTAAATTTAAGTTCTCTGTTTAATCGTTTGATATGTTCGCCCATCTTGTATCTCCTCATCCTTCCTTGTTTTTTCTCAGCAGCTGACAGCACATACTGGTGAAAACTGCCCGCTGTTATTGCTCTATATAAAAGAAAGCCCTCGTCTTTCGACAAGGGCCGGTCTTTCATTAGTTGTTATGATCCTGATTATTTTGCGTAATCTGTTGCCCGTGACTCACGGATAACATTTACCTTGATCTGTCCCGGATATTCCAGTTCAAACTCAATCTGTTTTGCAATATCCCTGGCCAGAAGCACCATATCATCATCAGATACCTGCTCCGGAACTACCATAACACGAATCTCTCTACCTGCCTGAATGGCAAAAGATTTTTCCACACCTTTAAACTGGTTGGTAATATCTTCTAACTGTTTTAATCTGTTTGTATATGTTTCGATGGTCTCTCGTCTCGCACCAGGTCTTGCAGCCGAAATAGTATCGGCAGCCTGAACTACGCACGCAACCAAAGTCTGCGGTTCCACATCACCATGGTGTGATTCCACCGCATTGATAACAGTCGCAGACTCTTTATATTTCCTACAGAGATCTGCACCGATCTGGATATGTGACCCTTCTACATCATGGTCAATTGACTTTCCTATATCATGAAGAAGTCCGGCGCGCTTTGCCATTCTCACGTCAATGCCAATCTCCCCCGCGAGCAGTCCTGCCAGCTGGGCAACTTCGATCGAATGTTTCAACGCATTCTGTCCGTAACTCGTTCTGAACTTCATGCGGCCAAGAAGCCGGATCAGTTCCGGGTGAATGCCGGTCACGCCTACTTCAAGCGCTGCAGCCTCTCCTTCTTCCCGGATCATGGTATCGACTTCCTTCTGCGCCTTCTCTACCATTTCTTCAATTCTCGCCGGATGGATACGGCCGTCTACGATCAGTCTCTCAAGAGCGATCCTGGCGACTTCACGGCGGATCGGATCAAACCCTGATAATACGACTGCTTCGGGCGTATCGTCAATGATCAGTTCAACACCCGTCAACGTCTCGAGCGTGCGGATATTTCTTCCTTCGCGCCCGATGATACGGCCTTTCATCTCATCGCTCGGCAGCTGTACGACAGAAATCGTCGTTTCTGCGACATGGTCAGCCGCGCATCTCTGGATCGCATTGACGACATACTCTTTCGCCTTTTTGTCTGCTTCCTCTTTTGCCTGGCTTTCCAGCTCCCTGACCATCTTCGCAGTGTCATGCTTGACATCTTCTTCAACAGTTTTCAACAGATATTCTTTTGCCTGTTCGGAGGTAAGTCCTGAGATTCGTTCCAGTTCCTGCACACGTTTCTGACTCAGTTCTTCTACCTTGGCTTCACGCTGACGCAGCTGTTCTTCCTTTGACGAAAGCTTGTTTTCACGGTGTTCGAGAGCATCTGAACGTTTCTCGACCGCCTCTTCCTTCGCAAGCACTCGTTTCTCATAGCGCTGCAGCTCCGCTCTTCTCTCTTTTGTCTCTTTCTCAAGATCATTCTTTGTCTTGATGGATTCTTCCTTCACTTCCAGAAGAGCTTCTTTTTTCGTCGTCTCTGCATTTTTCACAGCATCATCGATAATCTCTCTTGCTTTTGCCTCTGCATTTCCAATCTTGCTTTCAGCATTCTTCTTCAGATTGGAAATCGTCACAAAATGAGAAATAATCCCGACTATCAACGCGAGGGCCACGGCAATTACTATACATAAGCCTAAACTTAATTGCACAGGAGCACCTCCTTATTCAATTTTCATTGTACATATTACTTAAATACAACAGTTAAATTTTATACTGTTTTCACAACAATGTCAAGCATTGTCCTCATAATTTTGTATCACTTGACGGACAGTCTCATATTTAAATCCTTTTCTTGCCAGATACCCGTAGATTCGCTGTTTTTCCGTCTCTTCCGCCGTCATCGGATCAAATCTTTTTTTTCGGAGTATGCTGCGTACAGCCTCTTCTTCCCCACCATCCGCATAACAGTTCTCGAAAGCCTGCTCAATCAATTCGGCAGCCACACCTTTTTGCATGAGCGCCGCCCGGATTTCTTTTCTGCTCTTTGATCCCTGCCTGCTTCTGACGAAATTCTCTGCATAACGGGCATCATCAAGGTATCCGAAAGACTTTACATAGTCAACAGCCTTGTCGATCATCTCCTGTGTATAACATCCCTGCCTCAGTTTTTCTCTCAAGGCTGCCTCTGTCCGATCCATATCCTCCAGCAAATGCATCGCCCGCAGTTTCACTCTCTTCAGGATTACTTCTGTTTCAATCTTCTCCACGGTTCCGTCAGATATTTCTTCTTCTTTGCGAATACCATAACGAGAAAGTTCGCCCTTGTATAATACAAAGGCAAACCTCCCGTCTAAATATACTTTAAATTTTGTCTTGGTATAAGGCTCGATTTCTGTAACGATCATTCTTTCTTACCGCCTGCAAGCGAGAGATCACTCTCTGTCCCAGCCTTCTTCACATCACTCTTTTTATTCCCGCTTTTCTGGTCTGCATTATCTCCTGCGGTTTCCGCATCCTCTCCTGCTCCGGACAGGTGATAGTGCGCACGCACCTTCCGATCCAGTTCTTCCATAACTTCCGGATGATTTTCCAGATAAGCTTTCGCATTTTCTCTGCCCTGTCCGATCTTCTCGCCCTCATAAGCGTACCATGCGCCGCTCTTTTTCACCAGATCAATTCCCGTTGCAAGATCAAGAATATCACCGGCACGGGAAATCCCTTTTCCGAACATGATATCAAACTCTGCCTCTTTAAACGGCGGTGCAATCTTATTCTTCACAATCTTGATACGAGTCCGGTTTCCTACCATCTCGCCGCTCTGTTTCAACGTCTCGATCCTTCTGACATCCATGCGGACAGAAGCATAGAACTTCAGCGCACGGCCGCCGGTCGTTGTCTCCGGATTACCGAACATTACGCCTACTTTCTCACGAAGCTGATTGATAAAGATCACTACACAGTTTGATTTGCTGATCACCGGAGTAAGTTTACGCAGCGCCTGTGACATCAGTCGTGCCTGGAGCCCCACATGGCTGTCACCCATATCGCCTTCAATCTCCTGCTTTGGCACCAGTGCAGCGACCGAGTCAATAACGATAATATCAATGGCACCGGACCTTACCATTGTCTCCGCAATCTCAAGTGCCTGATCCCCGCTGTCCGGCTGGGATATATAGAGTTCATCGATGTCCACTCCGATATTCTTTGCATAGACCGGATCCATTGCGTGCTCCGCATCGATAAATCCGGCGATGCCGCCCCGCTTCTGCACCTCTGCGATCATATGAAGAGCCACCGTGGTCTTACCACTGGACTCTGGTCCGTATATCTCAATGACACGGCCCTTCGGTACTCCGCCAAGTCCCAGCGCAAGATCAAGGCTTAAGCACCCTGTGGGGACTGTCTCAACAGCCACATGCGCACTGGAATCCCCCAGTCTCATCACTGCCCCTTTTCCGAAATCTTTCTCTAACTTCGCAATCGCCGCATCCAAAGCTTTTTTCTTTTCTTCATTTACTGCCATAAATCAAATTCTCCTTTTTCTCCATCGAACAGTTGTTCGCATCTGTTATTATAGTATTACACTCATTGTAAAATGTCAACAACATTTTAGCTTTCTTATTATACATTTTTACATGTACATTAAAACGGACTCTTCTCTGGGCATCATCTAAAATTTTCTCTTCTAATACTAATACCGTCTACTAATACCGGCGCACTATCTCAAGTGCGATAATCTCAAATCGGGGGATCATCTGCCATACACAGTACCTCTTTTCCGCCTGGTTCTTCTGTCATCAGGCTTTCTGTCATTCTGTCAATAGTTACCATTCATTGTCGGATAAATGTTCCGATATGGAACCGGCCGAAAATGAGACGCCTTAAGGCGATGAAGATACAGCAGCAAGAACGCCGCCGATATCAGTAAAGTGAGAATAGCATAGAGAGGGGGAAAATGCAATATATATTTAAAAATTTGTGTTTGCCGGAGAGACATCCTATGATAAGACGTCCGAAAATCAATCGGATACGGTGGAATAACTCACGTATTCGAATTAGACGGGATTGTAATGCTTCCGGCTCCGGTTACAAAAGGGAAGAAAAACTAATAACCCTGAAATATAGCTAAAAACGATCAGCCGGACGGACAACTCGCAATGCTCAAACAAGTCCGTCCGGCTGATCAACGCTATATCTCAGGGTTAAAGTTTATCTACTACCCTTTTCTCCACAGTCACCGTCCGCATTACAATCCCGTCTAATCCGAAAGGTGCATCATATCGGCTGTATCCGTTTGAATAAGCTATGCATATCATAGTGTTGCAGTATCTTCTTTTTCTGTGTCCGCTGTTCGATCAGTATGTCTTTATATTACAGCGGTGTCTATTCAACAAACACGAATTTACCGCTCCTCGCGGAAGTAATTGAGACCGCAGCTCTTCGGCTGGGCATGTTCTTTACTCTGCCGCATACTTGTTACGACAAGCACGATGATCGTTGCCACATATGGCACCATATCATAGATCTGGGCGGGAAGTCCTGGGATATTGATATACATACGCATGATCGTCAAGCCTCCGAAAATGAGGGCCACGATCATACCGCGCGCCGGGCTCCAAGTTGCAAAGATAACAAGGGCAACTGCCAGCCATCCATAGCCGCTGACACAGTCATGCACCCATACGCCGGACGTAGTCACCATGCTCATATACATACCTCCGATCCCGCAGATTCCCCCGCCGATCACTGTGGCCAGATATTTATAGAGCGTAATATTGATACCTGCAGCATCGGCTGTCGCCGGATCTTCTCCTACAGCTCTCAGATTCAATCCCACGCGGGACTTGCTGAAAAACCACGCCATAATGATCGCTGCAATGATTGCAAAATAAACAAGCCAGTTGTACCGGAAAAGCAGCGGTCCGAGCACCGGGATATCCGAGAGCACGGGAATGTTTAAGCCGGAAAATGCCTTTTTCGTCACATCCGTGACTGCCACATATCCGCCTGCCTGCTGCCCGATGTACTCACCGAAGAAATTACCGAAACCAGTACCGAAGATGGTCAATGTAAGGCCGGTTACATTCTGATTTGCACGCAGTGTGATCGTAAGGAAACTGTAGATCAGCGCTCCTCCCGCTCCCGCGATAAAGGATGTCACAAGGGCAATTGCCGCCGAGAGGATTCCATTCGGGCTTCCGCCTCCCGCGATCACTGCCTGCTCGTAGTAATAGGAACCGGCAAGTCCGGTGATGGCTCCCATAAACATCATACCTTCTACACCGAGGTTCAGGTTGCCCGCTTTTTCTGTCAGTATCTCTCCCAGCGCTCCAAGAAGAAGCGGTGTTCCCGCCAGAACTGCCGCAATAAACAATCCGTTCAAAGTACTAAGCATGATGTTCCTCCTTTCCTCTTCTGATCAGCTTATATGTGATAAAAAATTCACAGCCGAGCATGAAGAACAGTATAATACCGATCAGGAGATCCGAAGCCGATGCTGGAATTTTGAACTGAGTCTGGATCGCATTCGCCCCACGCTCCAGCATTGCAATGAACACAGAAACGACCAGCATCCCGAATGGGTTCATCTTCGCAAGCCACGCCACCGTGATCGCAGTAAATCCGACTCCGCCGGCAGTACCTTCCGTGATCGTATAGTCAGCTCCCGCAAACTGGAGCATTCCCACAAGACCGCAGAGCGCACCGGAGAGAAACATTGTCCGTCTGAAAACACGTCCCACATTGATGCCGGCATATCTGGCTGTATTATTACTCTCACCAACAACCGCAATCTCGTATCCCTGTTTGGTCTTATTGAAGTATATATAAGCCAGCACTACAAGAATCAGGGCAAGTATCCATCCCCAGTGCACACCGAGCACTTTCGTCAGACGCGCTCCCGGTACGAGCATATCAATCTTCGGATAACTGCTGCCCTTTGCTTTCCACGGGCCATTCATCAGATATTTAATAAACGCCAGCGCGATATAGTTCAGCATCAGTGTAAACAATGTCTCGTTTGTCCCCCATTTTGCCTTACAGACCGCCGGAAGAAGACCGTAGATTCCGCCTGCCACGATAGAGGCAAGCATCATGAGCAGCACCAGCGGAAGCTTCGGAAAGATATGAGCTGTAAAAAGTCCGAAAGCGCCGGCTGCTACCGCCCCGACAAGGATCTGTCCCTCGCCGCCTATATTCCAGAATTTCATCTTAAAAGCAAAGGAGATACCGATCGCTGTGATCAGCAAGGGAACTGCCAGCTTGATCGTCTCATGGATAACCGTGCTTGATCCCCATGCTCCTTTTACCATCGAAATATAAACATAAAATGGATTATGCCCCAGCATAAGGATCACGATCCCTCCGGTCACAAGAGAGAGGATAAACGCTATGGCACGAATCCCCCACGCTTTCCTCTGCGGCATTGTATCTCTCTTTACCATTCTTATCAGAGGCTCTTTTGTCTGTGTACCATGTGAACTCATGCTGTCACCTCCCCTTTCTCGTCTTCCTTCTTATCTTTCGCAAACGGATGCTCTGTATGGATCATCATAAGACCGATATCCTCTTTGGTAACCTCATGAGGATCCACGATCCCGCTCACTTTTCCGCCGCACATGACCATGATCCGGTCGGAAAGCTGCATCAGCACATCCAGATCTTCACCGATAAAAATGACCGCAACTCCCCTTTTCTTCTGTTCGTTGAGCAGATCATAGATCCGGTACGAAGAATTGATATCCAGGCCCCGGACCGGATAGGCCACGATCAGCACGGAAGGCTGACAGGCAATCTCCCGTCCCAGGAGCACTTTCTGGACATTTCCTCCGGAAAGCCTTCCTACAGGAGTATCCACGCCCGGGGTCACGATCTCAAGTTCATCGATCAGCTTCTCCGCAAGTTCCTTCGGCGCCTTCCTGTCTACAAAAATTCCTTTTTTCGATTTATAGCTTCTGAGCATCACATTATCTGTCATATCCATTCCGGCAACAAGCCCCATTCCCAGACGGTCCTCCGGTACAAACGCCATAGAGATTCCCTTCTTTACTATCTCGTCCGGCTTCAGACCCAGAATGCGTTCCTGCACAGGAATCCCGTTGTGTTCGCCCAAATACAAAACAGATCCTCCGATAGACGGATACAGTCCGGCAATGACCTCACACAATTCTTTCTGGCCGCTGCCTGCAATGCCGGCAACCCCGAGGATCTCACCGCCATATGCATCAAAGGACACGTTATCCAGAGCTTTTACCCCGTCACCGTTTAGACAGGTCAGGTCGATCACCTGAAGACGTTTTTCACCTCGCTCTACTTTGGGCCTCTCAATCTCCAGACTGACCGGGCGACCTACCATCATCTCGGTAAGCTGGGCCTGATCCGTCTCCGCTGTATTGACCACTCCGATATATTCTCCCTTGCGGAGAATCGCTACCCGGTCTGAAATTGCGAGCACCTCGTTGAGTTTATGGGTAATGATGATAATGGATTTACCGTCTTTTTTCATATTTCGGAGCACGGCGAACAGTTTATCTGTCTCCTGAGGAGTCAGCACGGCTGTCGGCTCATCCAGGATCAGGATGTCCGCACCTTTATACAGGACTTTCAGGATCTCTACAGTCTGCTTTTCCGAAACAGACATATTGTAGACTTTCTTTGCCGGATCCATTTCGAATCCGTAGCGCTTTGCGAGCTCCGCCACTTTCCTGTTGATTTCTTTCCGATTCACTGTGGCTTTTCCGTCAAGTCCCAGTACAATATTCTCCGCCGCAGTCAGCACATCTACCAGTTTGAAATGCTGATGGATCATGCCGATCCCCAGAGCGAACGAGTCTTTCGGTGAACGAATCGTAACTTCCTGCCCTTTTACAAAAATCTCACCGTGATCCGGAAAATAAATACCTGACAACATATTCATAAGAGTTGTCTTTCCGCTGCCGTTTTCCCCCAAAAGTGCAAGGATCTCTCCGGTCTTCAATTCGAGATTGACATCTTTGTTTGCAACGACCTTTCCGAATGTCTTAGTTACATGATGCATCTTTACTGCATACTCTGATGTTCCTCCCAAAATCTCACCTTCCTTCTCTTTCTTTCTCTTTTCATGTAATTAACGCAGCCTGTCCGCGTTTAAGTGTGCTCTTCAGCTGCTGTCTTGTTTCTGCCGCGAAAGGACTGCTATACAAACAAAGCCGTCCGAAGACGGCTCTGTATTTGTAACAAATATAAAATTACCGAAAATTATTCAACAACATTGCAGCCGTCAATGATATACAGCCAGGACGGTGCAGAAGACTCTTCCTGCTCATGATAATACTCACCTTCCGGAACTTCGTACTTTTCACCCTCCGGGCTCACACCGGAAAGCGGTCCGTCGAATACATGGATCTCGCCGGAGATCAGTTTTTCCTGTGCCTCATCAATAGCTTCCTGTGTTCCCTCTGCAGCAATATCTGTATTCAGAGGTGACAGATAAACAGCGCCGTCCTCCAGACCTCTGCACCAGTCAACCGGGATCTCTTTTCCATCGATCACATCCTGAACAGCTTCTGTCACATAGATTCCCCAGTCGATACGCGGAGAAATCAGGGATGCATGCGGAGCAGCCTCGATCATATCATTGTTGTATCCAACCTGCCATACACCGTTATCCTCTGCTGTTGTTGCAGGAGCTGTTGAGTCAGAGTGCTGCGAAATCACGTCGCATCCGCGGTCAATCAGTGCCTGAGCAACCTGAGACTCAACTGTCGGATCATTCCATGAATTGGTGTACATGATGTCCATTGTCACATCCGGGTTTACACTCTTTGCTCCCAGATAGAATGCGGTATATCCGCTGATAACCTCTGCAAACGGGAACGCAGCGACATAGCCGAGCTTATTTGTCTCTGTCTTCATTCCTGCTGCAATACCTGCCAGATAGCGTCCTTCATAGATAGATGCAAAATAGTTGTGGAAGTTGTCCAGACCGGAATCAGCCGCCTGATATCCCGTTGCATGGCAGAACTGGATGTCAGGATACTCTGCAGCAACTTCTTTTACATAATCTTCGAATCCAAAGCTTGTCGCAAAGATAATGTTACATCCTGCATCCACAAGTTCTCTCAGTGCCGTATCACACTCGGCACCTTCCGGTACATTGTATTTGTTTACGATCTGGTCGTCACTTAAACCAAGTGTTTTCTGCATTTCCTGAGTACCGAGGTCCTGGTTGTATGTATACCCCATATCACTCGGATCCGATACGTGTACAAATCCTACTTTAATCTCATCTTTCGGAATCCCCTCTGATGCTGCTGAGGAAGACTCTCCCCCCTCATTTCCGCCGGTTTCTGCTGCCGGAGCTCCGCACCCTGCGATCAGGGTGACTGCCATAGCCGCACACAATAATACGCTGATGAACTTCTTTTTCATACTTTTCCTCCTTTTCTGCTGTTGTTCCGGTCGGCTTTGCCCGGAACCGCTCTTGCTTGTTAATAAAAACGCCATCCTAACCTCAGAAAACTTCTTTGTATTCGGACAGCTACTATAGTATTTTACCCTCTGCTCTCCTATGTGTCAATAATTCATAAAAAAACTGTAGGAGACGGTCATGAAATTTTTTACTACAATTTTTCCTCCCATTCCTGCTGGCGGAATCCTACGAGTACTTTTTCATCATCTACAAGTATCGGACGTTTCACCAGCATTCCGTCTGATGCCAGGAGATTGATCTGCTCCTCCTCGCTCATCTCCGGCAGTTTATCCTTCAGCTTCATTTCTTTGTAAAGATTTCCACTCGTATTAAAGAAGCGTTTCAATGGAATTCCGCTCTTTTTCCACCAGTCCTGGAGCTCTTCTGCTGTCGGATTTTCTGTTTTAATATCTCTGAGTTCATATTCAAATCCTTTTTCTCCGAGCCATTTTTTCGCTTTCATACATGTACTGCATTTCGGATAACATAAAAATAACATACTTTCACTCCTCCTGTAATTCTGTTCGCCGCTGTTTCAGTCCGTTCCGTCCGGATCTGCCCGATGAGCCCGGTCTTTCCGGTTTTACCGCGGGTTTCAGCATTATGATAGCAGTTCCCGACATGAAAATAAATATGCATATTGCGAAATTTAACTTTTATGGTAGAATATAGTCGGTAATAATTGTTTATTCATTCACAATCTTTTTCTATAAGGAGGATTTTTCATGCACTGTTTCAGAAAAATTACAGACGATCTGTACTGGGTGGGAGCCAGCGACCGCCGCATCGAGCTGTTCGAGAATATTTTCCCGCTGTCAGACGGAGTATCTTACAATTCATATCTGCTGCTTGATGACAAGACTGTTCTCTTTGATTCAGCAGACTATTCAGTCGGACGCCAGTTCCTTGAAAATGTTCAGGCAGCTTTAAACGGCAGATCACTGGACTACCTGATCGTCAATCATATGGAGCCGGACCACTGCGCCATGATCGATGAGCTTGTGCTGCGCTATCCGGATATGCAGATTATCGGCAATGCCAAAACTTTCCCTATGATCGATCAGTTTTTCAATTTCAATCTGGAGGGGAAAAAAGTCATAGTAAAAGAAGGCGATACTTTCTGTACCGGCAAACATACACTTCATTTTGTTATGGCGCCGATGGTACACTGGCCGGAAGTCATGATGACATATGATGAAACAGACAAAATTCTGTTCTGTGCGGATGCATTCGGCACGTTTAAAGCATTAAACGGAAATATTTTCAACGATGAAGTAAATTTTGGCCGCGACTGGCTTGACGAAGCACGCCGCTATTATACAAATATTGTCGGTAAATACGGCATGCAGGTTCAGGCTGTGCTGAAAAAAGCTGCCGGCCTCGACATTCAGATGCTCTGCCCGCTCCACGGTCCAATCTGGAGAACCGACCTTGATTACATTATCGGGAAATACGATAAATGGAGCAGATACGAGCCGGAGGAAAAAGGCGTCATGATCGCATATGCGTCCATGTACGGCAATACGGAAAATATGGCTGAAATACTTGCCGCAAAACTTGCTGAGGCAGGGGTCAAAGATATCCGCATGCACAACATCTCCAAGACACACGTGTCTGAGCTGATCGCTGATAGTTTCAAGTACAGCCACATTGTACTTGCTGCTCCTACATATAATAACGGTATCTATCCTCTGATGGACAACTATCTGGAGGACATGAAAGCCCTTGCTCTTAAAAACCGTACCATTGCGGTTCTCGGAAATGGAAGCTGGGCGCCGCAGAGCACGAAACTGATCAGCACAAAGATCAGTGAAATGAAAGACATGTCTCTTATGGTTGCTGCCGTAACGATCAAATCTTCTGTAAAGGAAGCACAGATGGAAGAAATAGAATCTCTTGCAAGACAAATCGCAGAAGAAGTGTTATAATATCAGGTACCTGATTTTTGTGAATACAAAGGAGGAGTTCTTATGAAATTAGTAATCACCATGAGCCGCCGTTTCGGAACCGGTGCAAGTATCATCGCAAAAGAACTTTCCGAACAGCTTCATATCCCTGTATATGACAAGGCGTACATTGAACAGAAGGTCAACGACCATATGTACGAGAGTGAGGCGGAAGCCATACGCAGACTGGCGGAAAAACCGTGTATTATCCTCGGCCGCTGTGCTTCCGATATCCTGAAAGACAGAATGAATGTCCTGAACATCTTCGTATGTGCAGACAAGGAAGACCGCATCCACAGGATCATGCAAAAGGAAAACTTAAGCTATGACGAAGCAAAGGAAAAAGTGGAGACAACTGATGAAGAAAGAGCTGCCTATTATTATGAACACACAGGCAAAACATGGGGCGATGTAAATGATTATCACATGATTCTCGATACATCCGAACTCGGCGTAGAAAACTGCGCGGATATCCTGATGCATTATTTCGAAAAATGTGAATATATCTGATCCCGTACCTGCTGAAAACCCGCGCCGCAAAGCGCAGCATATAAAAAAACAGTGACCGTAAAATGGTCACTGTTTTTTTATTGCTTATTTATTCAGATGTACCGTCCGCGTTTCCTTCAGAGGTATCCTCTGTCTCGGATGTAATGATCGTTACCCCGGTATCTTCAAAGTCGACCTTATCCCAGACTTTCTCATCCACCTTGATATCTGTAGCATTTCTCCACTCTTCCAGAAGTGAATCATACTGTTCCTGCCTGCGCTCCTCTACGATCGAAGTTTTCTTTTGATCTGTCGCATCACGATCCAGAAGGCTTGTAAGCTGTCCCACATAAAGACCGGTGTCCGCCTCGATCACATCCGTCACCTGACCTTCCGTCTCGAAAGCGTCAACCGCAGCGATCAGGTCCTCATTCGGACTCGTACTGTCCGAATCAAATGTAAGATCGTATGCCGTCTGTCCGAGCTCTTCAGCAACAGTTGAAATATCTTCTCCCGCATTTACTCTGTCCACAAGTGACTGGGCATCTGTCTTCAGGTTCTCTTTCTCTTCATCGGTAAGTTCTGTGGAATTACCGGAATCATCCGTCGTTGTATATGAGAAAAAGACGTATTTCATTGCTTTCTGTGCCGCCTCTTCATCAGACACTTCCTCGTCCACGCCCTCTCTCATCTTGCTGTCCATCTTTGTCTGAATTGTAGCAAGTCTGAGGAATTCTTCAATATCCTTGCGGTATCCGGATACAGTTTCTTTCGCTTCATCCGTATTATCTTCATCGAACTGTGCCGCTGCATCCGCGATGGCATCTTCTTCCTCCTCAGTCAGCGACACATCATACTCTGCCGCGTGCTGGGATATGAGATACATATTCTCCAGATTTTCCATAAGACCGTCTTTCACAGATTCCTCATATGTCTGGTCCTCTCCGGCTTCCTGTGTCCACATTGCTTCACCAGTAGTTCCCATCATACCTGCATAATAAGTCTCGTACTGTCCCTGAGTCATCCTTGCATAGAAGTTCGCCACTCCGAGGGTGATCTCGTCATCGCCTACTGTGGCAACAACTGCATCTGTATTGATCGAACCACTGCATCCCGTCACGGTTGTAGCCGCAAGGACTCCCACCGCTGTCAGTACTGCAGCTTTTTTTCCGAAATGTACCATAAGTATCCTCCTCTTTTTCGGGTATAATAATACTACATATATGCAATACCCGCATACTGCTACATTATAACGTGTTTTAAAAAAAGTAACAAGTAGGAATCACAAATATATCACGAAATCGCGATTCCCCTGATATCCTCCAACACTCTCCGCACCGTATCAAGTACAGTCTCCCCTGTATCTTTTCCGCTCTTTCCCAACTTATGATAAAGGAAATACGGTGGTTCTTCCGTCCGGAATACAAGGTCTTTTCCGTAGCTTGCGATCATTGCCGGAATCTTCTGAGGATCTATCTTAGCTCTCTCGTACATGGTAAACCGTATGTCTGCGCCTTTCTGCTCCACTGCTGTCACATATGCAGAGTGTGCAAGGCCTTTTAAAGCTGCAATATGCAGAAGCTGTTGTACTTTCTTCGGAATATCGCCGAACCGGTCGATCAATTCCTCTGTCATATCATCCATCTCTTCCTCATTGGAAATAGTCGCAATTCTCTTGTAAATATCAAGTTTCTGATATTCATTTTTAATATACGAATCCGGAATGTAGGCGTCAATATTCAGATCGATCGTAGTCGTAAAGCTTTCTTCCTCCCCTTCGCCTTTGAGTTTAAGCACTGCTTCATTGAGCATCTTGCAGTACATGTCATACCCCACCGCTTCCATGTGGCCGCTCTGAGCTTCGCCGAGCAGATTACCCGCTCCCCGGATTTCAAGGTCCCGCATGGCGATCTTGATACCGGATCCAAGGTCCGTAAATTCACGGATCGCAGCAAGCCTCTTCTCAGCCACCTCTTTTAAGAGTTTATCCCTGCGGTAAAGAAGGAATGCATATGCCATCCGGTTAGAGCGTCCCACACGTCCTCTGAGCTGATAGAGCTGGGAGAGTCCGAACCGGTCCGCATCCTGAATGATCATAGTATTGGCATTCGGTATGTCAAGTCCGGTCTCAATGATCGTTGTGGATACGAGCACATCGATATCTCCGTTTATAAAATCATACATAATGTCTTCCAGTTCACGCTCCCGCATCTGTCCGTGGGCGAAAGAAATATTTGCTTCCGGAAGCAGCTGCTGAAGATGCCCTGCAACATCCGCAATGTCATTGACCCTGTTGTAGACATAGTACACCTGTCCGCCACGGGAAAGTTCTCTCTCAATTGCCTCTCTCACCATCTCGTCATTATATTCCATAACATAAGTCTGAATCGGCATACGGTCCTGAGGTGCTTCCTCGAGCACGCTCATATCCCGGATTCCGATCAGGCTCATGTGCAGCGTTCTGGGAATAGGTGTGGCCGTCAATGTCAGAACATCTATATTCTCCCTCAGTTTTTTTATCTTCTCCTTATGTGTCACTCCAAACCGCTGTTCCTCATCAATGATCAGAAGTCCCAGATCTTTGAATCCCACGTCTTTAGAGAGGACACGGTGGGTCCCAATCACAATATCCACCAGTCCTTTTTTCAGGTCTTCCACTGTCTTCTTCTGCTGGTAAGACGAGCGGAACCGGCACAGAAGATCGATCCGGACCGGGAAATCCTTTAATCTCTGGACAAATGTATTGTAATGCTGCTGGGCCAGGATCGTAGTGGGCACAAGATAAACAACCTGTTTTCCCTCCTGGACAGCCTTAAATGCCGCGCGGATCGCAATTTCTGTCTTACCGTACCCCACGTCCCCGCAGATCAGACGATCCATGATCTTCGTGCTTTCCATATCGTGTTTCGTATCTTCGATCGCCTGAATCTGATCCTCGGTCTCCTCAAAGGGGAACATCTCCTCAAATTCTTTCTGCCACACAGTATCCGGTCCGTAGACAAATCCCTCCGACTGCTGCCTGGCCGCATAGAGCTCCACCAGATCTTCTGCCACTGCCTGGACTGCTTTCTTTACCTGGCTTTTCGTCCTGCCCCACTGGATTGTCCCCAGTTTGTTGAGCTTTGGCTTTCTTGCATCCGCTCCGGCATATTTCTGGATCAGGTCCATCTGTGCCACCGGGATATAGAGCACGCCTCCGTCTGCATAGGCAATCTTCATGTAATCCTTGACGACTTTTTCTACCTCGATCTTCTCTATTCCTTTATAGATTCCGATCCCGTGGTTTTCGTGGACAACGTAATCACCGGGCTTAAGTTCTGCGAAATCCTGGATCTTCTGCCCTTCATATTTCTTTCTGCGTTTCTTCTTTTTCTTTCTCCCAAAGATATCCATCTCCGATATGACCATAAATTTCAGCATAGGATACTCATATCCCTCGGCCACATACCCGCATGAAACCATGATCTCTCCGGGATTTACCTGCCGCTCCATGTCCTCGCTGTAAAAACTGCTCAGATCATAATCCCTCAGATCCTCAGCAAGGCGCTTTGCCCTTGTTCTTGATCCGGATAAGAGGACGACTCTGTATCCGTTCCTCTTTAAGCGCTTCAGGTCACGGGTGAGAAGTTCAAAACTATTGTTATACGGATTGACTCCTTTTGCCTGTATACTATAAATCTCCCGCACCCGGAACAGACCGCACTTTGACTCCAATGTGGTCATGGCGATCCCACTGTAAAGATTCATTGCGCTGATAATATCTTTTGTCTCGTATACTGTAAGGTCTGCTCCCGCATCATCAGACAAGTCTGAAGCGTTCCTGCTCTCGCGGCTGTCAAAGTACTCCTGTTCCACAGATTCCGCAGTTTCCTGGAGACGCTGGGGCTCATCCAGAAACAGAATACTCTTCTCTTTTGGAAAATACTCCAGAAAAGGTACCGTTTCCATCTCTTCTTTCCAGTTCTCGGAAGCCGGATAAACAGTAACCTTATCCAGATTTTCTACAGAGCGCTGGCTTTCTGTGTCGAAACTTCGGATTGAATCGATCTCATCCCCCCAGAGTTCAATTCTGACAGGGAGTTCTTCCGTGAGCGGAAATACGTCCATGATACCGCCGCGCACAGCAAACTGTCCGGGGCCTTCGATCTGGCTTTCTCTCTGATATCCCATCTCTGCCAGATTTTTCTCAAGTTCTGTCAGATCGACCACGTCGCCTCCCGCAAGCTCAATCCTGTGATTTTTCAGTTCTGCAGGGCTTGCCAGTCCGTCCAGAAATGCATCCATTGTGGTAACGACTGTAATACTTTTGTCTCTTTCTTTCTCGATCAGGGCGCGCAGTACTCCCATCCGGCTGTCAGTGAGCAGATTTCCCTTGATATCTGCATAGTAAAAAAGCAGGTCGCGTGCAGGATAAAAGTACACATCGTCTGTAAAAATACGATATTCATCAAAGGCTTTTTTTGCCTTTTCCTCACTGGGAAAAACGATGACCCTGTATTCAAAGCCATCGCCCAGCGCATACATCAGATGCGTCTTCTGCGAGCCGACACATCCTGCGATCTGTATGATCCCTTCTCCCTTTTTCCTGCCTTTTAAGATTTCCTGATAGTCCGCAAGTTCACCAAGCGGTGCAAGTAAAGCCTGCATGTGATATTCTGTCCCCTTTTCCTATCGCCGTGCGTTATGGCCGCGTCTCTTTCTTCTTCCTGTTATACTCGCTCATTGCATCTCCGATCCGTCCGGAAAGGATCATGCCTGCAGCGTCCACTGCATGGTCATATCCTTCCTCCATCAGTTCTTTCTCTGCCTTGGAAAAATGTCCGAGCACATAATCCGCCAGATCATATCGGGACGGTTTTTCTCCCACTCCTACGCGTATCCGCGGGAATACCTGCGTGCCGAGATGAGCGATGATATTTTTGATCCCGTTATGTCCGCCGGCACTTCCTTTCTCGCGGATCCGCAGCTGTCCCACCCCTAAATTGATGTCATCATAAATGACAAGCAGCTCATGCTCGCCGTCGATCTTATAGTAGTCCACAAGACTGCGTATGCTCTCGCCGCTCAAATTCATATATGTCTGGGGCTTTGCCAGGATCACTTTCTGCCCTTCTATAACGCCTTTGCCTAGCAGCGCCCTGTGCTTTTTAACATCCACAGATATATTGTATTTTTCAGCAATCCTGTCTATTACATCAAATCCCACATTATGTCTCGTTCCTTCATACTGTCTGTCCGGGTTCCCCAGCCCTGCTATTATAAACATGTCTTTCATCCTCCATGTCATAAACATTTTCTGTTTCAGTGCAAAAGCTATTTTACCGTATCCGCTCTCCTTTGTCACGTAAAAGCCGTGAATATTTTCCTGTTTTCAGTCATACACTTAATAAAAAAGCAGACCGCCGTACACCGGCAGTTAAATCAATCGGGAGGTAACTCTATGGGTTCCAGAACTAAAATCATTGTCCTGCATATGAAAGAGATCATCTATACCGCGATCTTTGCCGCACTGGCGATCGTACTGATCATCCTTCTTGTCATCATGTTCCGGCCGGACAGCAGGACAGATCAGACTGATACGGGAAATCGCTATACTCCCGGCATTTATACCTCTGCCCTTACACTGAACAACACAAATCTCGAGGTAGAGGTTGCCGTTGACGAAACCCGGATCAACTCCATACGTTTTTCCAATCTTGACGAGACGGTGACGACCATGTTTCCGCTCATACAGCCGGCCATAGAGGACATTGCCGAACAGATCTGCGAGACCCAGTCCCTCGACGATATCACCCTGCCGGAAGACGCACCTTATACATCCCAGATCATACTGGACGCGATACGGGAAGCCGTTGAAAAAGCCGCAGTCAAATAAACTGCGGCTTTCAAATATTCTGAAACTGCGGATATTTTCCCCGATCTTCTTACCCTTCTACGATCAGATATTTCCCATCGGGGAGTGGGAAGACTTCAGAGGCCTCTTCCAGTTCGTCCGGTCCAAGTCCGTCTACATCCACGCCCTCTTCTTCAAAATACTCTCTTACTTCATCGATAGAATCCACTACGACTGCCATGCAGTCTTCCAGGAAAGCCTCAGCTTCCTCCATATTCCGGGCCACCGGTTCATCAAACAGTTTTCCCTGATCTTTTAAAAACGTCTGTAAACATACTTCACTGTAATCACTCATATCTCTATTCCTTTTCTCTAATGATCTGCAGTATCTTATCTGTCGTATCTGCTATGCAGAGTGGTCCTGCCGCCTCCAGCACGTCCCGGGAACGGAATCCCCAGGACACCAGTATTGTATCCATTCCAGCAGCTTTTCCTGTAGCGCCGTCCACTTCCGAATCACCGATATAGAGCGTTTCTGCCGGTGAGATTCCAAACTCCCCGGCTATAGAAAGCACTGCTGTCGGGTCCGGTTTTCTGGGGATACCATCTTTCTGCCCCTGAATGTGGTCAAACACGCCTTTTCCGAAAATTTCTTCCACCACGTGGACTGCCTGACGATCCGGCTTATTGGAGAGCACACCAAGGTGCAGTCCCTGTTCTTTCATTTCTCTGAGCATCTCCGGTATCCCAGGATAAGGTTTCACACGATAGGTACAGCACTTGTCAAATATGCGCTGGTAAGCGGCAAATGCCTCATCAAACCTGGTCAACTCTTCATCTCCTGATGCCTTTAAAGTCTTTTCTATCAGTACCTTTGCACCGTTTCCGACAAACTCCCGGCATTGTTCAGAAGTTATCTCCGGAAGTCCGATCTCCTTCATCGTCTCATTCACCGAATAAGTCAGTGATTCCAGAGTGTCAGTCAGTGTTCCGTCCAAATCAAATATACAGGCTCTGTACATGACTTTCTTCATCCTCTCTCATATATGTTCTGCTGCGGTCTTATGCTGTCTTTGAATAACAGTCTGTATAACCCTCCTATATGATAGTATGAAGCACCGGAAATTTCAATTCTTTTTGCCCTGCTTTTGCATCTTTTCTTACTGTCTATTCTCCCAGGAGATATCTTCGCATGGTCTTCAGTGCATTTTTTTCCAAACGGCTCACCTGAGCCTGGGAAATATTGATCTGATCCGCTACTTCCATCTGTGTCTTTCCTTCAAAAAAACGCAGCGTGATGATATAACGCTCTCTCTCATTCAGCCGCTCCATGGCTGCCTCAAGCGAGAGCTCCTCCACCCAGTTTTCTTCTTTGTTCTTTTTGTCACTGACCTGATCCATAACATAAAGGGTATCTCCGCCGTCACTGTACACCGGCTCCTGCAGGCTCATGGGGCTCTGGATCGCATCCAGAGCGAACACGACATCCTCCTTGGATATCCCGATCTCATCCGCGATCTCCTGGACCGTGGGCTCTTTCATATAGCGGCGGATATACCCCTCTTTTGCATAGATTGCTTTATACGCCGTGTCCCGCAGCGACCGGCTCACCCGGATCGGGCTGTTGTCCCGGAGGTACCGGCGGATCTCTCCGATGATCATAGGGACCGCATAAGTAGAAAATTTCACCATCCGGGACGGATCAAAGTGATCTACCGCTTTCATAAGTCCTACGCAGCCGATCTGGAACAGATCGTCCGCATTCTCACTGCTGCCTTCGAAGCGCTTGATCACGCTCAGGACAAGCCGCAGGTTGCCTTTGATGTACTTTTCCCTCGCCTCTTCATCCCCGGCCTGGATCCGTTCAAAAAGTTCAGCCTTTTCCTCCTCCTTCAAAAGCGGAAGTTTTGACGTATTCACTCCGCACAGTTCAACCTTGTTCACCATCATAGCAAGAATCCTCCTAAGCAATTTCTATTTAGAATGATTCTCACCTGACGGATAAGATATTCCGGAAGTCAGAAAATTTTATAAACTTTTAGTCCTTGACAAATCAGTCATCCATATCCCATTTGTCCGACAGATTATTGATCTGCGTCTCAAATTTCGCCTTATCCTTGTTTGACAGTCCTTCATTTTTGTAGATCACATCAAGCAGTCTCTTACCTGCCGCCACCAGACGTTCGAATGCGGAATCAGCCCTGCGCTGCGCTGGTTTCTTTGCTTTCACCGGTATCCGGACGCCTTCGCTTATGATCTCATTCGAGAGAAGATCCACTTCACAGCACGGATACGGCGCCCATGTACTGTAACCGAACTGTTCATGGACCGTGTCGGCAAATTTCTCTGTCACCGTATCTTCACCGTGCACAACGAAAACTCTCTGAAGCGGCGTGCGGAATGCTCCCACCCATCTCAGAAGTCCGTTCATATCCGCATGCCCGCTGACGCCGTGAAGGCTCTCGATCCGTGCATGGACTTCGATGGGCTCACCGAAGAGCTTTACGTTCTTCTCGCCTTCCAGCAGTCTCCGTCCCAGTGTGCCATTGGCCTGATATCCCACAAACAGGATCGTACACTCCGGACGCCAGAGATTATGTTTGAGATGATGGCGGATACGGCCTGCATCACACATCCCTGATGCGGATATGATCACTTTCGGTTTCTCGATAAAATTGATCATCTTGGAGTCATCGCTTGTCGTCGATGTGTGCAGTCCCGGGAATACAAGAGGATTTATTCCCGAATTGACAAGCTCCATGGCCTCTTTGTCAAAGCAGTCCCTCATATTCATGGTGAATACTTTTGTCGCCTCAATAGCAAGCGGGCTGTCCAGATACACATCAAAATCCGCATATTCCGGCAGGAGGTTCTTCTCCTTGATCTCACGGATAAAATACAGCATCTCCTGTGTCCTGCCGACCGCAAACGACGGGATCACGACATTTCCGCCCCGGTCAAAGGTCTCCTTGATGATCCTCGTAAATTCACCGATATAATCCGGTTTCTCTGCTGTGTGGATACGGTCGCCGTAGGTAGATTCCATGACCACATAATCTGCTGCCGCAGTGTAAGTCGGATCCTTGATGATAGGCTGATCTGTATTGCCTACGTCTCCGGAAAAAACAATCTTCTTTGTCACATCACCTTCCGTTGCCCACACTTCGATGCTTGCCGATCCGAGCAGGTGCCCCACATCCGTAAAGCGGATATCTATGCCGTCACAGATGGAGATCCTCTCACCATACTGGCAGGGCACAAGAAGTTCGATCGCATCCAGAGCGTCCTGCATCACATACACCGGTTCATACTCCGGTTTTCCGGCTCTTTTTCCTTTTCGGTTGCGCCATTCCGCCTCAAATTCCTGAATGTGCGCGCTGTCACGGAGCATGATATTACACAGATCCACGGTGGCAAATGTTGCGAATATCTGTCCTTTAAACCCCTCTTTCGCAAGCCTCGGGAGCATTCCTGAGTGGTCGATATGGGCATGGGTCAGAAACACATAATCGATATCCGATGCCGGGACAGGCAGTCCGGGATTCTCATACAGATCCGGTCCCTGCTCCATGCCATAATCGATCAGGATATTCTTCCCCGCTGCCTGAAGGAAATGGCAGCTTCCCGTCACCTCATGGGCCGCTCCGATAAACGTCAGTTTCATAGTCTCACCAGCCTTTTCGCTTTTCTTCTATTGTATCACACTGTCTTCCACTTTTTTACCTTCTCTTTATAAAAGATCATCCCTTCTTTTAAAATCTGCGCTTTTCCGTCTTTTATCTCCACCATGGTGACCGAGCAGTTCGGCGGGACCTCATCTTTCCAGAAATGTTCCACCGACAGATTACCTCGAATCCTGTTCAGAAGTGATGTCATGGCAGCGCCATGCGTCGATACAAGAATATTCTTATCCGCCAGATCCGCCCTTGCCGATATCTCCCTGAGGAAACTTCCTGTCCGCTCGTAAAGCTGCGGGATTGTCTCGGCATCCTCCGGCGGAATGTAATTTCCCGTGTCATTGAAGAACCGGTTAAACGCCTCGCTGTCCGGATCACGGTTCTCCCCGCCGCAATATAGACCTTCGTATCTCCCAAAACTGATCTCCTGGATCCGTTCCTCATCGTAGAGCGGAATATCACGTCCCTCAAGGATGATCTGGGCCGTCTCCTTTGCGCGGAGCAGCGGGCTTGTAAACCCGAGGTCAATGGGGATCTCTCTCATTCCTTCTGCTGTCTCTTCCGCAAGACGGCGGCCGTAATCATTCAGGGGGATATCTGTCCTCCCCTGCACTTTATGCATTTTATTCCAATCTGTCTCGCCATGACGAACGATATATAATATCACCGTAATTCCTCCTCGTATCATTGATAAAGCAGACAGGACTGATTCGTTCCTGTGCACATAAGTATACCTTCTGTCTGGTATATTTGCAAACCATTTACTGACGCAATCCTTGTTTTTTACGGCCCGGACAGCTATAATAAACAGGACAGATCACAGAGAAAGGAAGCGTCTATTATGAAGAAAATCGCAAGTTTTACTATTGACCATATCCGCCTGAAACCAGGCATCTATGTCTCCAGAAAGGATAATGTAAACGGCTCTGTCATCACTACTTTTGATATCCGCATGACAAGTCCGAACGATGAGCCGGTGATGAATACTGCAGAGGTCCACACGATCGAACATCTTGGTGCCACCTTCCTCAGAAATCATGAAGACTGGCAGGACCGGGTGATCTATTTCGGTCCTATGGGCTGCCGGACCGGATTCTATCTGCTTCTTGCAGGTGATTACTCCTCCCATGATATCGTACCTCTCATGAAAGAAATGTTCTCATTTATGGCTTCTTATGAGGGCGAGATACCGGGCGCGTCTGCAAAGGACTGCGGTAACTATCTGGACATGAATCTGCCCATGGAAAAATATATGGCCCGCAGATTCCTCACAGAAGTCCTCACGGACATTCAGGACTCCCGTCTCTATTATCCTGAATGAACTTTATCCAGATAAACAAGAGGGATATAAAACCCCGGGCGTGTACCAGACCGGCTGTCCGCCGTTTTCAGTACCCGTCCGGGGCTTCTATCATTTTTTTAAAACTTCTTTCTTAATATAACGGTAAGTCTCCTCTTCCCCCTGCTCTGCCAGCATATGAAGTAGTTTTTCCAGCAGGGCGCGGGTCTCGGGATGCATCAGCTCCCCCGCCTTTCCGTTCATGTAATACTCAATGGGATCGCTGTCTTTATATTTGCTGCCTTTATAGACTTTGCTCGCAGCGATCCTGTCGAGAAACATCTCCACCACATACCTGACCGGCATCTTCATGCCTGCAAGCACATGTTTTCCATCCAGACTGTAATCGATCCAGTATTCATAGTGATGTTTGTTTCTTCCTTTGTGATGAAGCCATGCCGAGGAATATCCTTTATCCTCCCGCTCTGCGTTATTCGGGCTCCTTGTTCCCTGATAATATTTACAGCCGACCCGGAACTCCGTGGGACTGTACTTGGAAAGATCGTGGAGCAGCCCCTGCCGGTACAGCCCCACCCGGAAACATTCTTTCATGACCAGGATCTTATGCTTTGTGATCGTATGAAAATGCGCCAGTGCTTTTATCATTGTTGCTCCTGTTCTCCGATTTTTGTCACTGTTTTTCTTGCCCTTGTCCGCGGAGACGGCTTCTTTGCCTTTTTCGGCTGCTTTTCACTCACAAGGACAACGATGCTCCTCTCCGGGAGAGCAATCTTCTTCTGGTCTTCCAGCAGAACCGGCGCAGATACAAATCCTTTCTCTGTGTCGGCCACGAGACACCATCTCTTCTCCTTTCCCGGGGACGGCAATGCAAAATCATGGGGAAGCCAGTGCATGTTATATGCGATAAAACATTCTGTGTCTCCCAGGTCCTCTCCTGCATAAAGCACCCCGAGCTGCCTGCTGTACACTTCTGATTTTACCTGCCATGCATTTTCACCGTGATAGGACACGTCCGGCACTCCGCATGCCGTCCGGTCCAGACCTTTGAGTTCTTCTGCACGGTGAAGACACGGATGTTTCTTTCGGAAAGCGATCAGCTCCCTGACATAATTGAAAAGCGTATCGTCAGTCTTTAATTTATTCCACTCAACCCATCCGATCTCATTGTCCTGACAATAGACATTATTATTTCCCTTCTGACTGTTGTAGAACTCATCCCCCGCAAGAATGCAGGGCGTGCCCTGCGCCAGAAGCAGGAGTGCAAAGGCATTTCTCACCTGATTTTTTCTGAGCGTCGTGACAGCGCGCTTGCGGCTCGGTCCTTCTGCTCCGCAGTTCCAGCTGTAATTATAATCCGGTCCGTCCGTATTGTTTTCACCGTTGGCTTCATTGTGCTTACAGTCGTAGGAAACAAGATCCCACAGGGTAAATCCCGTCTGCGTAGTGATATAGTTACATTTCCCGTCTGAAGCGGAATGATGCGGCAGAGCCCATATCACATCATTTACCATATTCTCATCGCCCTTGAGGAACCGCCGCATGATATTCTGGAATGCATCGTCCTTCCTCATCAGCTTGATATCCTTGAGCAACGGGTCCTCACAGAGCATCTCCCATGGCACACAGTACGGATTTACGACGAAACCGTCCACATGATACTCGAGCATATAAAATCTCAGGCACTCCAGCGCAGTCTGCGCGGGTACACCTTCTGTGAAAGGCATCTCCAGAACCACCTCGATCCCGGCCCTGTGGCACTCTTTGACCATATCTTTAAGTTCATGGACAGCCGAATTTCCTGCAGCATACGCTTCTTTCGGCGCAAAATAATGAGCCGGTCCGTATCCCCAGTAATTGACTTTTGTCTTCCCGCATTCTTCAAATTCATAGACCGGCATGCACTGGATCTGATTGATGCCGAGCTGCTGCAGGTAAGGAATTTTCTCAATAAGTCCGAGATAAGTCCCTTTGTGGATCACTCTTGACGAACTGTGCTTCGTAAATCCTCTTACATGGAGGCTGTATGCCACGACTTCATTCCACGGGAGATGAAGTCTCCGGTCATTTTCCCAGTCATACTCCGGTGAAACGATCTTCCCGCGGATCTCATGTTTCTGAAGATCTCTCTTTTTCCCAAAAGCCTCTTTGCCTGCGACTTCTCTCACATAAGGATCAAGACATACTTTCCCGTCTATACGGAAATTATATTCATACTGTCCGGCATCAATGCCGTCAACTGCCAGGAAGCGTACTTCTCCGATCCCCTCGTTCTCCGGCATGTCAAACGTACATTCCGGTCTTGTCTTTCCCTCTCTGTACAGTAAAAGCTCACATTCCTTTCCCGCGGGAACACGCAATGCAAAATTTACTTTTGTCCCTTCGACTACAGTGCCAAAGGGCTGTGGTCTTCCTGTTATCTTCTTCATATTCCGTTCCTTTCTCATTGCCAGCCATCTGTTCCATACATGTCTACATTATCCTTATCGATAAAGAACGTCTCAACATATGTCTCCGGTTCATAGGCACTGTTTTCCAGGATCGCAGCCGCTGTCTTTACGGCTGTCTTCCCCATATTGATCGGGGACCTTGCCCCGACTCCCGTCATCGGGCTGGCGAGATCCGCCAGGGCGGTCTTCACCGCCGGGGATCCCCCTACGCTGTATACAGGAATATCATTTCTCTCCTCTGCATCCAGCGTTTCCAGCACCTGTTCAGCCATACAGTCGTCCGCGCACATAATGGCATCTATCTGTTCTCCGCCAGTAAGGATCTCCCGAAGCTGACCCGGGATCGTGGTGTAATCATTTCCTGTATCGATCCTCATAACTTCAAAGCCCACCTTGCTGATCGCCTCTTCAAAACCTGTGATGCGCTCATTGGCCGCTGCAGAATCCAGGCTGTCAACGATCACTACCGAACCTCCGTCCGGCTTTCTGCCGGTCAGATCCTCACCACATAGTTTTCCCGCATTATAATCATCCGAGCCCACAAACGCTTCCGTCAGTCCGGTCTCGTCCACCCGCACATCCAGATTCACAACAGGAATATCCGCCTCACCGAGTGCCTCCAGGGCGGGCGTGACCGCAGACGGATCCACCGGGCAGAGAAAGACCGCTTCTACTTCCTTGCCGATCAGTTCCCGGATCTGGCTGATCTGCAGTTCTGCATCACCGTCCGCATCTCGCACGAGCATACGGCTCCCCTCTTCACTGGCGGTGGTCCCTACCGATTCTTTCAACACATCATAAAAAGGATCTGACAGATCCGAAGCGCAGAATCCATAAATATGGCCACCCGTCTGATCCTCTTCTTCCTCTGTTTCTTCTACTACAGCATTATCCTCAGGAGTACCTACGTTCTGTTTACATCCCGAAATAAAAAGTACCGCAAATAAAGCCATCAGGACAAGTATCGTTTTCTCTTTCTTCATTTCGTATTCCTCCTGATCCGGTTTTTCTAGTGCTCTTCTCTTTCATTCTACCGTGTTTCAGGGGAATGTCAATAGATTGCAACTTGCTTTTTCCCTCGCTATCTGATACCATCATGGTACATAAATGCCGTAAATCAACGGGCATGCCAAAGGAGAAAGACCATATGAATGAAAATGAATCACTCACTGTAACTTTGACACTGGAAAATGATGAGGAACTGGAATGCGATGTCCTCACCATTTTTGAAGTCGATGGACAGCAGTACATCGCGCTGCTTCCCTTAAATGATGACGGGGAAAGCGATGACGGCCAGATCTATCTCTACCGTCTGATCGACAATGGCGAAGAGGAGGAACCCGGGCTTGAAAATATTCTGGAGGACGAAGAATTTGACCGGGTATCTGAAGCATTTAACGAATGGATGGAAGATCAGGATTTCGGCGATATTGACCTGGATGACATCGAGTAAGCCGTTTATCCGTCTTCCAATAATTCATCTACAAAACGGGAAGGTTCTGCAGCTTTCCCGTTTTTTGTTTTTGTATAGCAGACCGTAAGCTGCTCCTTTGCTCTTGTCATTCCCACATAGAACAGCCTTCTCTCTTCCTCTGTCTCCTTATCCGTCTTTGCCTTTTTATAGGGGATCTGACCCTCCATGGCCTCGATAAGCCAGACAGCATCAAACTCAAGTCCTTTGGCGGCGTGCAGAGTCATCAGCCGCACACCTTCCTGGTCCATACTTTTCTGCCGTTCTTTCAGGCGCAATGTTTCTGTGTACTCCTCAATATGCCGGAACCATTCTTCAATAGATGAGCAGGGCTTTGCCGACTCCTCCAGCTCGGCAAGGATTTCATTCAGCTCCGCGCGGTCCACATTATGAGTATAGGCATAATCCTTGATAAAGTCGTCATATCCGATCCGCTTGCGGATGTACTGGATTGCTGCATAGGGCGCCATCTTTGTCAGCATTTTCACATCCCACTCGAACTGATCGATCCGATCCATCATCCAGTCCTTGTCACAGTAAAATTTCCTGATATCCTCAAACGAAATCTTTGTCCCCGAAAGACTGTCCCGGCCGATATAGCGTTTCGGCCGGTTCATAACCTGAAGGAAATCCCTCCGTTCTCTGCTGCCGATTGCCAGACGCAGATAAGCCTGTATATCTTTTGCAATAAAATGGTCATAAATATTGGGAAGATGCTCTTTGATCTGAAACGGGATATGCCGTTTGATGAGTTCCTCCACAAGAGGACGGGCATCTGTATGGATCCGGAACAGGACAGCAGTCTCCTCCGCGGCATTTCCGGTGTCAATATACTTTTCAATCTGATCCGCCACATACTCTGCTTCTTCTGCCGGGCTCCCAAGTTCCTGGACATGCAGGCATTTTCCGCTGTCCTTTACTGCTTTCAGCTCTTTCTGAAAACGCCTCTTATTATGACTGATCACTTTCAGAGAATTTTTCACGATATTTCCCGTAGAACGATAATTTGTTCCCAGCACGATCTGCTCAGCATCCGGGTAATCCTTAAGGAACTGAAACATCAGCTCGGAATCAGCACCCCTGAAACCGTAAATCGCCTGATCGTCATCTCCAACAACATAGAGATTATTTTCCGGGAGGGCGAGCATGCGGATCACATCATACTGCACGCGGTTGATATCCTGAAATTCATCCACCAGGATATATCGGAACTTCTTCTGCCACATGGCAAGCACATCCGGTCTGGACCGGAAGAGCTCATAACACACGACCAGCATATCGTCAAAATCTATTTTTCTGAGAGACTTCCGCCTTTCTTCATACGCCCGGTATATATCCCGAAATGCCCCTGCATTCACTTTTGCAGACACGAATTCGTCCACCGGAAGCCTGTTATTTTTGATCTTTCCGATCTCTTCCGCAATATCCCTGAGAAAGTCCTCCTCATCGAACACCTCCAGATCCTGTCCGGATATGACAGATCTGAGGATCTGATACTTTTCTTCTTCTGAAAGAATATTGCGGCTGTCAAATTTGTAAGCCCATTTCAGAATCCCGTAATAAATCCCGTGAAAAGTACCCGCTGTCACAGGAATGTTTTTTCTGCCCATGAGAGCGGCCAGTCTTGATTTCATCTCAGCAGCCGCATACCGGGTAAATGTAACGACCAGGATTTCCTCAGGCCTTACATTACACTTTTCGATCAGATATCGGATCCGGTTTACGACCGTGAGCGTCTTACCCGAACCGGGCCCTGCCAATACCTGACAGGGCCCGGTTCTGTGAACGACCGCTTTCTGCTGCATGTCATTAAACTTCATGTAACTTCTCTATCCCTCTGCGGATCCTGCGCAGAGATTCCTCTTTTCCAAATACTTCCATCAGCTCTGTGGCACCGCCCGGCGTGCTCTGCTTTCCGGAAACAGCCGTGCGCAGCGGCCACATCACATATCCGATCTTGTATCCTTTCTCGCCGGCAAATCCCTTGAGCATCTCGAACAGCGCATCATTGCTGTAATCCTCCTGAGCTTCCAGAAGGGGGAGCACCTCTTCTAAAAGAGCCAGGCCTTTTTCCGGATCCGTCTTCATTTTCTTGTGCCTGTAGAGCTCGCAGTCATAATCCGGAAGTTCCTCGATAAAGTCAATCTGGTCATTGATATCCGGGAAAATCTCGATCCTGGTCTTGACAAGCGCGGCTATCTTTCTGAGATCGTAGTCCTTTGTAACCGTCTTCCTGATATAAGGTTCCGCCATCTCGTAGAATTTATCAAAGTCCATTGCCTTCAGATATTCCCCGTTCATCCATTTCAACTTCGTCGTGTCAAACACTGCCGGAGATTTGCTCATATGGTGATAGTCGAATTCTTTTACCAGTTCTTCCAGTGAAAAAATCTCTCTGTTGTCAGAAGGACACCACCCCAGAAGAGCCACATAATTGACAACAGCCTCTGAGACAAATCCCTGGTCAATAAGATCTTCATAAGAAGAATGGCCACTGCGTTTGCTCAGTTTTTTATGGTTCTCATCTGTGATCAGCGGACAGTGTACATACACAGGTACTTCCCACCCGAACGCTTCATAGAGGCGATTGTACTTCGGAGCTGACGCCAGATACTCATTGCCTCTTACCACGTGTGTAATTCCCATTAAATGGTCATCCACCACATTAGCGAAATTATAAGTCGGGAAACCATCTGATTTGATAAGGATCATATCGTCAAGTTCTGAGTTCGGGACCGTAATATCACCGTATATCTCGTCATGGAACGTAGTCTCTCCTTCATTCGGCACGTTCAGGCGGATCACCCACGGTTTTCCCGCCGCCAGATTGGCCTCCACCTCTTCGCGGCTTAAGCCGAGGCAGTGCTTATCATATACAACAATATCAGTCCCGTCCTCAGATACAGATGTTTTCAGCGATTCAAGACGCTCTTTATCGCAGAAACAGTAGTATGCGTCCCCCTGTTCCACAAGCTGCTTTGCATATTTCAGATAAAGACCTGATGCCTGTCTCTCACTCTGAATATATGGTCCGTATCCACCGTCCTTGTCCGGTCCTTCATCATGGATCAGTCCTGTCTTTGCAAGTGTCCTGTATATAATATCCGTGGCTCCCTCCACATAACGCTCCTGATCCGTATCTTCCACACGCAGGATAAAGTCTCCTCCCTCATGTTTCGCGATCAGATACGCATAAAGCGCAGTTCTTAAGTTGCCCACGTGCATCCTGCCTGTCGGGCTGGGTGCAAATCTTGTTCTTACTCGGTTACTCATTTCTTCTCTCCAATTTCAGTCTTTATTTTGCTTTTCATATTCAGATACCATGTCGGCAAGGAATTCATCGCATCTTCCGCGGATGATGATGTCCGCTCTCTGATCCGAATAGTGCTCTTTCTCTGTAACAAGGATCAGGTTTGGTCCGGTATAATACTGCAGGAACTGACTGCACAGAGGCGTTGTCAGATTGGCACCGAGCACCAGCAAAGTATCTGCTTTCCCGACCTCTTCCGCAGCTCTTGTAACAAGCGCGTTATTGAGCATCTCTCCGAACAGACATACCTGCGGCCGGATGGCAGTCATACATTTTTCGCAAAGCGGTACCCCTTTTGCCTCTTTCATATATTCAACAGGGTATTTTCTCCCACAGGAAGGACACACATTTTCATAAATCGTCCCCTTCATATTCAGCACATTCCTGCACCCTGCCCGATCTTCAAGCCCTGCGATCCGCCGGGTGATGATCGAATCGATCAGCCCGTGATCCTGCAGGGTTTTCAGGGCATAAAATCCCTTTCCGGGCGGGACTTCCGTTGCCTTCAGGATGAATTCTTTATAAAAACGGAAAAACAGGTCTTTTCTCGCGGAATAGAATGCGCTGCTGAATATCTCCTCAAAAGAATATCCATATTTTTCTTCTATTTCATAGGATTCTTTTCCATCGCGCAGAAGCGGATACCCGCTCTCAACCATCAGTCCGGCTCCGCTTAAGACTACAGTATATCTGCTGTCTTTTAAAATCTGAAGCATGTTTTTCTCTCTCATAAAGATCCCTCCCTTCTGCTGCCTCTACATCAGCAGGTCATGTTTCTGTAATATACCCAATATTATAAAACAATTCAGAGGATTCTTCAACAATACTAGGGCGTTTCTCTGACAAGCAGGCTGATATTTTCCGGGATACCGGAAACATCTGTGAGAGTGCATGCCGTCGCATCGAGCACCTCGATTTGAGCACTGTCAAAGGCTCCGGCTGCAAACCGCTCAACATGGGACGGCACTTTATAATTGCCGGTCCGTCCGGCAGGAAACGCCAGAAGGCACGTTCCACTTTCAGAGAAGAGTATGCCTTCTTCTGTATAATAAGCACCCGTTGATTCCATTTCAAACCATTCCATATTCGTAAGTCCTGAAAAAGCGCCCTCTTCAATATATGTAATATTAGCCGGGATAAAAATCTCGCGGACAGATGGAAGCCCGCCGCCGAATGTTCCCGCGGCGATCCCTGTACATCCCTCAGCCGGGAACTCAAGATATCCGTCATTTACAACCAGATCAGGATCTGAAATCCCGTAAATGATACCGGATTCATTGACAAGAAATCCATCGATCACGCCAGTTACACTTTCGGATACGGCATTCTCGGGCGGAATCGGAACTGTAGGTTCTTCCGGCACAGATACGGCAGGATCTTCCGGCACTATTGCTTCAGGTTCCTCCGGCATCACTGTCGCGGTATCTTCCGGTATCACCGCTGTGGGGCCATCCGGCACGGACAATGCAGGCCCTTCCGGTACTGTTGCCTCAGATTCATCTGGTACAGCTGCTGCAGTCTTTTCCAGCATATCCAAAATACCATTCTCCACCTTTGCCGGAAATACTACTGCCGATGCCGGATCCGCAGAAATCATAAATTTATCTGATCCAGAAATGATCGGCTGCAGCACCAGTTCAGTGACAAATAGCGCATCTGCTTCATCCAATCCCACATTACTCTCCGCATCTGAGCTGATCGGCAAGACTGTCTCAGGGGCAGATGATATGTTTTGTCCGGCAGCCGGATTGCTAAAACATACATTTGCTGCCATCGTAAAGAATACCAGAAATACCAGTATCATTTTTGTAAACCTTGACAGTACATCTGCAGAAAACCGTTCTTCGTAAAGTATCTCGTGTAATTCCATTGTCTCCCTTTCCTTTCATCACCACAACAGCCTTATGGAAATATTTTCCATAGGATTCTTCAGAAAATAAGATACCAGAGAAAAAGGAATGTCGCAATCTTTAGCAACATTCCTTTGCGGTTTTCTTTATACGGTCTGCCGGGAAATTCCGGGATCACACATTGATCTCCGCCGTCATGCCAAGCACTTCTTTATTCTCTTCAAGGAGCGGATTGATCACATTTTTAAGATATGCTTCTACCTGTTCTTTTGCACGTCCCACATATTTTGACGGATCCATCGTTTTCTGCAGATCCTCCAGGCTCAGATTGAAAGCCGGATCCGCTGCGATCAGTTCAAGCAGATTATTATCCAGTCCTTTTTCTTTTACATTTTTCCCGGCTTCCATGGAAAGCTCACGGATCTTCTCATGCAGTTCCTGTCTGTCCCCACCTGCTTTTACTGCATCCATCATGATATTTTCTGTCGCCATAAACGGCAGCTCAGACATCAGATGCTTCTCGATCACTTTCGGATATACCACGAGGCCGTCCACTACGTTCAGGCACAGATCCAGGATACCGTCGATGGCAAGGAACCCCTCCGGAACGCTCAACCGCTTGTTGGCAGAATCATCCAGGGTACGTTCAAACCACTGCGTTGCCGATGTGATCGCAGGATTCAGGGCATCGATCATTACATAGCGGGACAGAGAGGCGATACGTTCACTACGCATCGGATTTCTCTTATATGCCATGGCGGAAGAACCGATCTGCGTCTTCTCGAATGGTTCCTCGATTTCTTTTAAATGCTGAAGGAGACGGATATCGTTGGAGAACTTATGGGCGCTTGCCGCAATTCCGGCCAGTACATTGAGTACTCTTGTATCCACCTTCCTGGAATATGTCTGTCCGGATACAGGATAGCATGCCTTAAAGCCCATCTTTTCCGCAATCATCGGATCGATTTTGTCAATTGTCTCCTGATCCCCGTCAAAGAGCTCGAGGAAACTAGCCTGCGTTCCTGTCGTGCCTTTGGAACCAAGCAGCTTCAGGCTTCCCAGTACATAGTCCAGATCCTCCAGATCCATCTCAAATTCCTGCATCCACAGAGTTGCACGTTTTCCTACTGTTGTAGGCTGTGCCGGCTGGAAATGCGTGAAGGCAAGTGTGGGCTGGCTTTTCTGCGCATCCGCAAATTTCGCCAGTTCTGCGATCACATTGATCAGTTTCTTTCTCACCAGTTTCAACGCCTCAGACATGATGATGATGTCTGTATTATCTCCTACATAACAGGACGTAGCGCCGAGATGGATGATTCCCTTTGCCTTAGGGCACTGAACACCATAGGCATAGACGTGGGACATAACGTCATGACGGACAACTTTTTCTCTCTCTTTTGCCACATCATAGTTGATGTCATCCGCGTGGCTTTTCAGCTCTTCGATCTGCTCGTCCGTAATATTGAGTCCCAGCTCTTTCTCTGTTTCAGCCAGAGCAATCCAGAGCCTTCTCCAGGTACGGAACTTTTTGTCCGGTGAAAAAATGTACTGCATTTCTTTACTTGCGTAGCGCTCAGAAAGCGGGCTTACATAGCGGTCATTTGACATAATTGCAATCTCCTTTTTATCATTTTTATTATTAATACACGGACAGGCCGTATCATTCAAAAGCGTGGCTGATATCCTCTCCCGGAACTTCCATAGGATAATTTCCTGTAAAGCATGCATCACAGTACTTTAAGTCGCCAACCATATTCTTCAGTTTACTGATCTCCATATATCCCAATGAGTCTGCCCCGATCATCTGCCGGATCTGCTCCGGTGTATGTGAATGGGCAATAAGCTGATCATCGGAAGGGACATCCGTTCCGAAATAGCAGGGATGCAGAAACGGCGGTGAACTGATACGTACGTGTACTTCCGTTGCCCCTGCGCTTTTCAGCATCTTTATGATATTCGCACAAGTCGTTCCCCGCACGATAGAATCATCGACCATGACGATCCTCTTTCCTCTCACTACCTCCGGGATCACATTCAGTTTGATCTTTACACTTGACTCCCGGTCACTCTGCTTTGGCTTGATAAAAGTCCTTCCCACATAGCTGTTCTTGTGAAAAGCCATACCATACGGGATTCCCGAATATTCAGAATATCCCTTTGCGGCCACCAGTCCGGAATCCGGAACGCCGACCACAAGATCCGCTTCCACCGGATAAGACTCTGCCAGAGCTTTCCCTGCCAGTATCCTTGAATGATAGACGTCAACCCCATCGATCCTGCTGTCCGTTCGTGCAAAATAGATATACTCAAAGATGCACCTTGCACGCTTCTCCTCCGGGACAGCCATGCTCATATCCGATGCAATCCCCTTCTGTGTGATCGTTACGATCTCACCCGGCTGCACATCGCGTACAAACTCTGCATCCACTGCCGTGATCGCACAGCTCTCGGATGCGAGGAAGTAGGTGTTGTCGCGTTTCCCGATACACAAAGGCTTAAGTCCGAAAGGATCCCTTGCCCCGATCATCTTCCGAGGGCTGTTAACGACGAGAGCATAAGCGCCCTTTATCTTTTTCATCGCACTCTTCACTGCTTCTTCAGCAGTCCCTGTATTCAACCGTTCCCTTGCGATATGATACGCGATCACTTCCGAATCGATCGTCGTCTGGAAAATCGCTCCGGTATACTCGAGTTCCTTTCGCAGCTCGATCGCATTGACGAGATTTCCATTATGAGCGATCGCCAGTGTACCCTTTACATAGTTGATCACTAGCGGCTGCGCATTCTCGACCCTGGTTCCTCCTGCCGTAGAGTAACGGACATGTCCCACTCCGAGATTTCCTTTTAGTTCATGTAAAGTTCCCTCGTCAAACACATCATTTACATGGCCAAGCCCTTTCTTTGAAAGGACTTTTCTTTGCCCCTTTGTATCTGTCACTGCAATTCCGCAGCTCTCCTGTCCTCTGTGCTGCAATGCAAACAATCCATAATAAATTGACGGTGCCACATCATGCCCGTCCATATCATAAGCTCCAAAGACTCCGCATTCCTCACCGAGTCCGGTAGATACCCTGCTAAATTCTGTCATCTAAATCCTGCTCCTTACTGGTCTGTTCAGGTAATCTGTTTCGTGCAGACTGGCAGATCATAAGCCCGTCTGCAAATTCGATTATAATATAAGGCAGGTGGAAAATCAACAATCCCCCCTGCCTTGTATCTGCCCGGCTCATTATTTTATCGCAAGGCATTTTATAAGTATGTCTAATAAATAATGTCAGATTTATCAATTTTGCCTATAATTCATCTGCCATTTTTTAACCTTTTGTGTAACGTGACAAAAATTGCCGTGTACGCTCTTCTTTCGGATTTTCAAACACATCCTCCGGCGTTCCCTGTTCCAGGATACAGCCGTCATCCATGAAGATCACCTGACTCGAAACATCCCGGGCAAACGCCATCTCGTGAGTGACGATGATCATGGTCGTCTCCTGATCTGCAAGAGACTGGATCACTTTCAGCACCTCTCCTGTCAGCTCCGGGTCAAGTGCAGATGTCGGCTCATCGAAGCACAAAATGTCCGGTTTCAGTGCAAGTGCCCTCGCAATCGCGACACGCTGGCATTGTCCTCCCGACAATTGATGCGGGTAATTGTTCATTCTGTCTGAAAGTCCCATCTGATCCAGCAGATTTTTCGCCTCCTGCTCAATCTGCGCATGTATTTCTTTCTTTTTTGACTTATAATCCGGACGTTCTTTCTCAAGGAGCTCTTTAGCGAGCATGACATTGCCGAGAGCCATATACTGAGGGAACAGATTAAATGACTGGAACACCAGACCGAAATGCAGTCTCTTCCTGCGTATCTCTGCTTCCTGAGTCGTGATTGGATCGTTTATGTCGAATAATGTCTCTCCGTTCACACGGATTGAGCCTCCATCCGGACGTTCAAGGAAGTTCAGACACCGGAGCAGCGTTGTCTTACCGCTTCCGGAGGAACCGATAATGGACAGTACTTTTCCTTTTTCCAGCGAAAAGCTGATATCCCTGAGCACCTCCGTACGTTCAAAATTCTTACTTAAATGTTCTACTTCAAGAATCGCCATTTGCTTCCCTCCTATCTGAAATAATCCAGTTTCTTCTCAAGACGTCCCAGAAGGACCGTCAGAATTCCGCTGAAGATCAGATAGTAGACAGCGGTAAAGAACAGCGGCCAGATCTCACCGGCAATGCCCTGTGATCCTTTTAAGAACGCCTGCCCTGCCCATATGATCTCCTGCAGCGCAATGATACGTGCAAGTGAGGTATCCTTTACAAGCGTGATGATCTCATTTGCCATCGGCGGCACGATACGCTTGATCATCTGGAGCAGCGTAACCTTAAAGAAAATCTGGCTTCTGGTCATGCCCAGCACAAGTCCTGCCTCTTCCTGGCCCTTTGGCACTCCCTGGATGCCGCCTCTGTAAATCTCGGAGAAGTAGCAGGCGTAATTGAAGATAAAAGCGACTGACGCCGCCAGAAACCTTCCGCTCTCGCTTCCGCCCCAGATATTATTGCCCAGAACGATCCCCGGAAAATAAAAGATAATCAGCAATTGGATCATCAGAGGAGTACCTCTGATGATCCATACAATAATCTTTGTAATATAGCTTAGCGGTCTGAACCGTGACATCGATCCGAAAGATATGACCAGTCCCAGCGGGATTGCTCCCAGAAGTGTCACAAAAAACAGTTTTAACGTCTGTAAAAATCCTACGTTCAGTGCACTGAAAACAATAGGAAACTGTTCCATTATCAAATCCATGTTGCAACCTCTGTCTCTTTTTTAATTACTGCTCGATCAGTGCAGCCTGTACTTTGTATTTCTCCGCACAAGCCTGCATTGTTCCATCCTCATAGCTCTGTGCAAAGAAATTGTTCAGCTCTTCCGCCAGATCAGAGCCTTTGCGGAATCCTACGCCGTACTCTTCACTGTTTAAGCTGATTGTATATGTAAGGTCAGAATAGCTTGTTCCCTCTCCGATCATAGCTGCTGCCATCAGAGAATCGATCACTGCCGCATCCGAGGTTCCCGCAGCGACCTCCATCAGAGCGTCTGCCTGTGCTGTCACTGCAGTATAGTTCAGACCTCTCTCGCTGACCTGTTCTTCTCCTGCGCTTCCTGCTTCAACAGCAAAATTCAGGTCAGATAAGCTGTCTTCATCCTGATACTGGTCAGCTTTGTCCGCCGGCACAACAACAACCTGCGCATTGTTCAGATATGCATCTGTACACTCCATGGAGCTTGTCACCTCGTCTGTAAGCGTCATACCGTTCCATACACAGTCGATGGTCTTGCTGTCGAGCTCAAGAATCTTGTTGTCCCAGTCAATCTCTACAAATTCAACATCCACGCCCAGACTTTCACCAAAAGCCTTCGCCATATCTGCATCAAATCCGATCCAGTCGCCGTTGTCATCCTGATAATCCATAGGTTCAAAGTTTGTGATACCTACAACAAGCGTTCCCTTATCCTGGACATATGCCTTATCGCTTTCGCTCTCACTGCTCTGTTCTGTATCTTTGCCTGCATCGGATGCAGAATCTGAGTTCCCGGAACCACAGCCCGCCAGCATAGAAACTGCCATACCTGCACAAAGCAACACACTTAATACTTTCTTTTTCATAATCACATTACCTCCATCGCCGGATATCCGACATTGCTTTTTCTCTCTACCAATGAGTCACTGCACTACGGTAAAGTTACCGTTGTATTCTATCACACGGATATCCATCTGTCAAACCTAAGTTTCAGCGGATACTATATCCGGATTCTTATGGGGTACTATGCGTGATTTCTCCTGTGCTGGCGCTTCCATTTCTCTATGAGGTCAGGATCCGTCTCTTCAGGCATATTCTCTCGTATTTCGTCAATCTCGCGGCGCATCTGTGCATTGATTTCCATGTAATCATCCTGTTTTGTGATAAGTATATGGTATTCCTCAAGCGACATGTATTTATACGACGCATAGAGATATGGTTTGATCAACGCCTTATCCTGGCAGATCTGATATGCTCTGTCATACATGCGGGCAGCCTCCTGATACAGGAACAAACGTCCGTATGCTGCTCCAAGGCCGGCATAGATCTTGCCGTAAAATTTTTCGTCTACAGACTCATCTTTTTCCTGATTAAGGATTGCCTGATAGACAAGGATCGCCTCTTCCACTTCTCCGCTCTCCAGAAGATTATCGCCTTTATATTTCTGCCGCTCGATGTCTTTCTGATTTTTTAGATGCTCCAGGACATTCTGAATGCGGATCATCTCCGGCTCCCTGTAAATTCTTGATGCTTTCAGGATCGTGAGAACGAATTTTTCCACGGATCCGTGAAGACGGAGCACGTCTTTCAGATCAGAAGCCAGTTTATCCATTCCCAGCTCTTCATCGAGCCAGTCACAGAGCTGTGCATTCATGATCGTATAGTCGATCAGGTAGAGATTATTGCAAAGATAGTAGCACAGTTCTTCGATCGTAAAGATACGGCAGTGTATCCTTGTGATCTCATAGGGATGTGTGGCATGTCTGTCATGACAAAGAATTAAATTTCCCATCGTTGCCTCCTAAATGTATCGTCTTCTCAGCATGAAAATCGGTCGCCGGGAAGAAATCTCCAAATCCTGCATCTCTTACAGTAATCCTGCATGTCTTATTGTCGAGGAAAATCGTCTCAAGCTGCAGACGAACAGAATATTCCGAACGTTTCGGCAGACGGGCAAGCGAGATCTTTTCTGTCCGCACATTGCCCTGGATTAGGGACTCAATATGGAACTCGATCTCATCCATATCCTCACAGAGTACCTCCCACTGGTTATTGGATTCGTACCAGTGAGCTCCCCAGGATACGATCGGATACCACATTTCCTGACCATCCACGCGCATATTTACAGTAATCTGGTCGGTCAGTTTATCTTCAGAAAGATAGACCGGGTTCTCGATATGCATATAAAGCTTTCTGTAAGCAGTATAGCATGCGCCTTTACTGTAGAGATTGTTCCCAATGAAAGCACGTCTTCCATTACACAAAACACGGAGTGCTTTCGGATACCAGTTGTTTTCAAACCCTTCCCCCGTCAGAAATACAGAAGATACGATCCTCTTATCAAACACACTCTCGATAAATTTGCAGAACATGGCATCCGCTTCTTTTGCTTTGTCTTCATTGAGTACCGGATATACCATTGCCAGTTCTTTCATGTGGGCGCTGGCCACTTCATCTACTGTCACAAATGTAGTCTTTCCACCACCCAGCCCCGGACGAAGTCGCCGGAGCATGTAGGCTCTGATCTCGTTTCTGTCACAGCAAAACAGAGCCGCATCATACTGCCAAAGCTCCTTTGGCTGATAAAACAGGTAATTGCAGAAACTTTCCTTATAGTCCTGTATAAAAACATGTCTTTTATCAATATTCATCCGGGACGCAATCCCTCGCAGCATCTGTGCCAGTTCTTCTGTAAGCGTCGGGACAGTAAACACGATGCCGTCAATCACCGGGAATGACTGCAATGACATCTGGATGAACTGAGAAAGCAGCCAGACCGCATCGTAGGTTTCTTCCCCAAACTCAATCTTGTCACCTGCAAGGCTTTTGCTGAGCAGTCTGGTAACTGTAAAGCCTTCCTTGATGCTTACAAGTCGTTTTGCCTCTTTTCCGTACGCCCATGTATCTCTGAGTTTACCGATGATCAGAGGGATCTGGTAATTATCGGAATCTACCTCCAGGGTATCCGGCTCCAATTCTTCATCATTGTAAAAACTTATTTGACATGTCTTTTCGTTTATCTCATAACCAATGATACTGCCTTGTCCCATGTAAAAGACAACCTCCTTATTCCTGTGTGAACATATGCACTGCTACTGCATCTTCCAACGCATATGCCTGCATCTTTCTCTTTCTTGCCTTTCCGTCTTTCTCCATCAAGATATCGTTCAGGCGGCCGTATCTTCCCTGTTCACCGGGTTCAGCTGTCCTGACACACGTCTCTTTGTCACTGCGGTAAGAATTCCCGTCTATTGTCTCTTTAAAATAGTACTTTAGTTTCTCGTCGGCAAACAGGACAAACTTCTTCACATAAAGATTTTCATACATCGGAGTCAGCACTTCTGTCGAATAATCGGCCTGCTCCTCGCCGCCTTTTTGCAGCTGGTAATAAAGCATGACCCTGCTGCCCTTCTGCCCTTTATATTCGATCAGAGTCTTGTCCCAGAGTTGCAGCTCGATCAGCCATTCTTTCTCATAGGAGAGGAAGAACGGGAAATAAATCTGTTTTCCACATAGTTCCTGAAGAAATTTCTTTAAAGTCCTGCGGGTCTGTGTATTGTATTCCCTCTGAGAATAATATTTCAGTACGGCAATCTTACAGATATCACCCGTGTCTTCTCCCTTTTCATATTCCCGGCAGATAATATCGATCACACTGCGTCCAATCTTGCGTTCTTCCACCACATATTCTCTCGAGACATAGGTCAGATATGCCTGCTGGAGCCTGAAATAAGCTCCTTCCGCATAATACTGTTCAAAGATCTGTGCCTCCTGGAACAATTCCTCCGAGAAAAGCATCTGGGTCAGAATTCGCTCGGCAAGTTTATGGGTATGGATCTCATAGTCTCTTGCCTCACGCCAGAGCAGTTTCATATCCGAAGTGGCGCCGCAGTAATAATTTGCCAGATAAGTCAGGATGACTTTATCATATTGCTGCTTCTTAAACAGTTCAAAGCAGACATAGGTGAGAAAATCGTCATTCTCATAATTATTTTCACGGATTGTCTTGCTGCAAAGTCCGAAAATCTCTTCCTCCGCATAATTCTCAAGCCCGTTTTCATGGACTACTTCCAGCGTAAGCTCCTGGGTCTGTTCTTCTGACCTGTTCCTGCGCAGTCCATTGATATATTTCCTGCACATATCCATATACCGAAGTTCATAGAACAGCCGCTTGCTCTCGTATGGAATAGAGTCAGTATAATGTCTTCCATCCTTCGATTCCCAGACAAGTCGGTCTGTCTTGGAATACAAAAAAACTCGTGCCCCCTTTTCTGTATAAGGAGCTTTCTGTGTGATCGTGCCGTCTTCTGCGATCACATGGACATATTTCATATTCCGTACCTTTGTCGTGATCCAATATGCATGGCAGACATCATATAAAGCTTTTATGCGCTCCGGATTCATAGCTGATTCTACGACAAATCTCTTGTAGATGATCCTGAGCTGTTCATTTATATTCCGACGGTCCAGCTGATTCCATGCAAAAGCTTCCATCTCATCCCGGTAATGGGCATAAATCTCACTGGATTCATCCTCATATGTGATGAGATTAGAATAAAGGAATGCACACTTATTGTAATCCAGATTATTTCCGTGCATAAAATACAAATATACAGATCTGGGCAGCGGCTTATGGAACTGCTCCGGACGGACAGTTGCCATATAATATTCATAGAGCTGAGCGATCTTCAGCTCATTTTCCACAGCTTTTTCATACCATTTAAAATAACAGCTGTCCATACAGTTTCCTTTAATAAGAAGCGTACAGATCGCAGTCAGGATCATAGATTCATTATACATATCGTACGCCTGGACAAGAACATCATACAGGTGACGATCAAACACTTTCATCTGACTGGCAAGATTGGCCGTATACAATGCCAGTTCCCTTGTCATCAGCTTATACTTCACCGCAAAGAGCAGTACCTGGACTTCAAACATACCGAGCTTCTTCAGAGAAGAACTCTTATCCCGGAAACACCGGAATGCCTGCAGATAGAACCAGATGCTGTGAGACTTATCCTCGTAGAACTGCTTTTCAAGAGCCCGCAGTCTCTCGCTGTATATCTTATATTCAGAATCCACCTCTACAAGCATGCAGAGGATCCTCCAGCTGTCAGGATGTTTCATGAAAGACTTCGAAAGTTCTTCTGCAACTTTACGCTGTCCGATCGTGTCATTGGACAAAAGAGTAGTCAGATAAAGATAGTAAGAACTCAATTCAATATCTTTCCCGATTGCGAATCTGTTATAATTATAAGATTCCAGCAGCCATTTTGCCTCATCCATCCGCTTTCCGATCAGGCAGATGTGAGCATGGGCAAGAAGATAATATTCATTACTCTCATCCATCTCACGAAGATGTTTAATCCTGCGTATGGCCTCTTCCACCCAGTCGTCGAGTTGCATCTTCCCGCCCTCATATTTCAGATAGTTTTTGAGGATTCCGACAAACTCGCGGTCATTCGCTCTGTGATCCTCATCGCGGACAATATCTTTCTCGACTACCACTTCATACGTCAGAGTCTCATAAGGCGACTCCAGTACGATCCGTCCATAATTACTTCCCTTATGCAGTTTTTCTGTATCAAGAAAGTACTCAAGGCGGTAGGAATTCCCTATAAATTCTTCTGTAGTAATACGGGTATGTTCAACGTACAGAAAGTCTCCCTCAGTCTTCACGTCGATTTCAAGATACCCCCATGTATTTTTCTTGATCGCAAATGTCTCTTTGCGCGGCTCTGTCAATGAAATAAACGCCCTGCTTTCCTCCTCGAGCGTCAGGAAGATTTTTTCTTTCTGCTTGCATCCGACAAGGAACTCCTCCAGTGCCTGCTGATCCAGTTCCCAGCGGCGCATATTGTCATAGAGAGCCTGTATTCTCTTATCCTCATATTTCAGGATCTCATAAAAATCCCTTGACCGGAACAGCTTGACCGCCTCGGCCGCATCTCGAAAAGAGAGTTTTTTGAAATCATCCAGGCTCTGTACCTTGCCATAACTTGTCATTACGTATGGCTTCTCTATGATCGCTGTAAAAGCAATATAAAATTCTCCGCCATTGCAGACAATCGTAAACTTACCGTGTTCTACATGGCCCGGGACCAGCCCGGTCCCGTCATATGTATAGTAAATATTCACCGGATTAGAATCAAACCCCTGTTCATCACAATGCACACGATAAGAAGAGGGATACACGAGCCCGCGGATCGTGCCTTCCCCCTGATTCTGCAGGGAGAAACTCCCTCTGTATTTTTCACCCTCGCCGACGCGCATTATGATCCTTGTCTCCGGAAAAATAATCTCCGGCTGAGGAATATGAAAATCTCCTTTGGCAAAACGTTTGATCTTATTCTTCAAATCAGTCACCTACTCACAATTCTACTTCTGCCCGAATGGCAAAATACGCTACTATGAATTATAGCATTGTTGTATAGTAACATGCAATGGCGGATTCAAAGAATTTATATCAAATTGTATACATGTATTCATTTCAATTCTTTTACCATCTGTTTATAGTCAAGAACTTCATACCCCAGTCTTTTATACAGAGAGATCGCCCTTGTGTTCTCTTCTTCCACTTCAAGACGGAGCCGTGCAATCTTTCCGCTGTTTTTTTCTTCTATAAAGGAGAAAAATTCCCTGCCTAATCCTCTGGAGCGGTATTCTTCTCTGATATAGAGTTCCTCGATCCAGAGCACCTGTCCTCCCGCCTCCTGTGAAAATGTTCTCGCCGTCAGACCATATCCGGCTGTCCTGCCCTCATATTCCAGCAGATAGATTTCCGCATATGCATCAGACCTCAGCGCCTCATCCGCAGTCCTTTCAAAATACTCATGCGGAACCGGGTGGAGCACTGCATCCGAACTGTAAAATTCTTCTGCCATCCTTATATATAATTCCCTGTCATTTTCTGTCATTTTTCGTATCATTTGTTTTTACCTCCAGTTACAGATATGGTCTTATACTATCCTATTTTCCTGTTCTTATCAACAATTCCAAAGATTTTCTAAAGAATCTCCATATGTGTTGACAATATATATTATACAAAATATAATATAAATGAATTAAATATATGTTTTGATTTAATATATAAAATCTCCAAACATATAAATTTTAAGAAAGGACTGAGTTTATGACATTTACAGCAAACTCTTCCATGATGGATTTCCTTGTTCTGTCTGTCATTGCCGAGGGCGACGCCTACGGCTATCAGATCAGCCAGATCATCAAACGCGCCATACCGTCAAAAGATTCCACCCTGTACCCTGTGCTCAAACGGCTCCAGGAAAACCGATATGTGGAAACTTATGATCAGCAGTATCAGGGTCGTAACCGGCGTTATTACCGAATTACTCCAAACGGCAGGCAGAGACGGCAAGAGCTTGTTAAGGAATGGGAGACATTTAAATTCATTATCGATGACATTGTAAAAGGAGGGATCTCAGATGACCAGAAGTGAATATATGAAGATACTGACACACAAACTCCGCCGCCTTCCGAAAGATGATTATTACAGAGCAGTGGAGTACTTTGAAGAGTATTTTGAAGAGGCAGGTCCCGATCAGGAACAGCAGGCTATAGAAGACCTTGGTTCCCCGGAGGAAGCAGCCAAAGCACTGATCGTAGATCTGGCTGCCGCAAATGTAAAAGAGCCGCCGAAAACGATCAAAAAAGGCCTCTCCGCAGTGTGGATTGCCATTCTCGCCATTTTTGCGGCACCTATTGCGGTTCCCTTAGCCCTGTGCGTGATCATCGTAGCCGGTGCCCTTCTCCTCACACTAGGTGCTGTGATCCTGAGCATCATAGCTGCAGCAGTGGGAATAGCTGCAGCAGGAATTCTCAGTGTGGCCGGTGGTGCAGCGCTTCTGTTCCAGTCTTTTGCAGACGGAGTATGCTGCATCGGTCTCGGACTTTTCTGTGCGGGAATCGGAATACTTTTTATATACGGAGCAATACTTTTCTTCCGCTGGTGTGTGAGAAAGTTTTCCGTGCTGCTGAGTAAGATCACGAAAGGAGGACATAAAAAATGAAACCACTCACAAAAAAAATTCTTATCCTTTCCACCTGCTTAATGGGCGCCGGCGTTCTTCTCACATGCGCCGGAATGGCCGCCGGCGGATGGCCGGGCTTTAAAATCACACGAAACGGGCTGCGTTCTTCCGCCACCCAGCGGCAGCCGTATATCCTGGAGAAAACACAGATCGGCAGCTTTTCTTCTCTGGATATCAATATAGGTTCCGAGGCTGATATTATACTTGAACCGTCAGATGACGATCACTTCTATCTCGAATACACTCTGGACGGCGATTATAATGAACCATCCTGCAAAATCTCTGACGGCACACTCCACTTCACTCACGGAGATACAGGTGCAGTGGTCAACGGAGTTTATTTCTTCGGCCCCGGAACAGATTCGGAAAACATAACCCCTGAAATACGCCTGTATATTCCTGAAGGTCTGCAGCTTTCCGATCTTACAGTCTATAACGATTATGGTAATCTCTCCATACAGCAGATAAAAGCAGAGCATGCGGATATCAATCTCGACTACGGTGATATGGATTTGACGGACAGCACATTTGCAAGCGCTGATATTGATATTTCAGCCGGAGATTTTGAGGCCGATGCTTCGTCTGTAGATAAGCTCAGTTTTATAAATGAATATGGAGATTCCGAATTTAATTCCATGAATGTAAAAACGGCAGATCTGACAATCGAATGCGGAGACCTTCTCCTTGAGGCCGCAGGGCTTGAAACACTGACCGGAGTCAATGAATACGGAGACACATCTCTTTTGCTCCACGACCCGCTGAACGAATATACATTTAATCTCAGCACGGAATACGGAGTGATCACCATTCCCGACAACGCTCCCGGAAGGCTGGATGCCACAGATATTGCAGAGATGATCTACACATCACAGGCTGATGGGAATAAAATGATAGAATTCACCGCGGAGAGCGGCGATATCGAAATGAAGCCGGATTGACAGAACCGGGAAACTGATATTCTCAAAAAACACAAAGCAGCCGGAATACAGGCAAGCGCCTCCTGTGCGCCAGCCTGTATTCCGGCTGAAATATTTCTCTTCGGATCTTTTATTTTTCAAGCAAATGATCGATCAGAGTATATCCTTTTTCAATAAAGATACCTGTCTCCTGACCGGTCTTCTCACTATAACTCTCTTTTCCCTGAACCGGATTTGTACTGTCATAGATCATATATGGCACAGGATCTGATGTATGGGTGCGCACACGCACCGGTGTCGGATGATCCGGCATGATGAGCATGCGGAATCCAACATCTGCGTTCTCAAGAGCTTCCACTACCGGACCGATCACCTGATCGTCGATATACTCAATGGCGCTGATCTTATCTTCCGCACTTCCCTGATGCCCCATCTCGTCGGGCGCTTCGATATGTACATAGACAAAATCATAGCCATCTTCCGTCAGCGCTTTTACTGCTGCCTGCCCCTTTCCCCGGTAATTCGTATGAAGGCCGCCGTTAGCACCCTCTACGATAATATTGTGCATCCCGGCTCCCACTGCAATTCCTTTCAACAGGTCAACTGCAGAGATCATAGCCCCTTTCACACCATTTTTCTCTTCAAATGAGGTCAGCGCAGGCCGTGTTCCCGCTCCCCAGAACCACGCAGAGTTAGCAGGATTTTTCCCCTCCGCACGGCGCTTCACATTGGTCGGATGATCTTTCAGGATGTCGTAGCTTCTGACCATCATATCCCGCAGCACAGGATCTGAAGGCAGATAGTCTCCGATCCGTTTTGTCAATATATCATGAGGAGCTGTCAAATCCACTACCTTCCCGTTATTCTGGATCAACAGATGGCGGTAGCTTGTTCCCACGTAAAACGTATATCCGGGTGCATAGCAGGGGCGTTCAGATACACTGCCATGTGCGAACTCATTCTTTAAAGCTTCAATCAGGACAGCGGCATCTTCCGTGCTGATCTCTCCGGAACTGTGATCTAATATTGTATGATCCTCGTATCGCTCTTCGCCCTCTGACAAAGTGACAAGATTGCATCGGAAAGACACGTCATCTTTCCCCATGTCCGCACCGATACTTAAAGCCTCCAGAGGAGAACGTCCGGAATAGTATATCCGGGGATCATACCCGATCACTGACAGATTTGCCGTATCACTCCCCGGCGCCATTCCTTCCGGCACTGTACGCGCCATTCCAATCTCCGCGGACTTTGCAAGACGGTCCATATTCGGAGTGCGGGCGGCTTCCAGCGGAGTTTTTCCATCCAGCCTGTCAAGCGGCTCATCAGCCATCCCGTCACATAAGATCACAATATATTTCATTTTTTCCTCCTGTTATCAGTCTACAGCATCCTAGTCTTCAATACGGATCATATGAAGGATTCCATCAATCTGAGAAGATTTCTTCTGATATTCTCCTTCCGTCATCACTTCTGTCACAATACCAAACTCGTCATTAAGTTCGTCAACCGTAACTTTCTGAACCAGTCCGAATACGTTTTCAATCTCTCCGATGCGCTCATCCGCACTGCCGCTGATCCGGACAAAGAATCTTTTTTCTGTATCTTCGATAGGAAGGAGCGTCAGTTTCTCATTCTTCCACATTGTCATGATATTTCTATGCAGATGCTTTGCCTCGTCCACCACGTCAGCCACAACCGCACTGGCTGTCGGAAGCTTACCTGCACCACTGCCGTAGAACATAGCGTCTCCAAGCATATTTCCGTGTACGAATACGGCATTGAACACATCATCTACACTATAGAGCGGGTGCTCTTTGTTCAAAAGCATAGGCGCCACGATCGCATGCACATGATCATCATGGCGTTTACTGGACGCGATCAGTTTGATCGTCATGCCCATCTTCTTTGCATAGAGCATATCATTCTTCGTGATCTTTGTGATACCCTCTGTATAAATATCCTCAAAATCAACCTGCTGTCCGGAGATAAGGGAAGAAAGAATTGCAATCTTGCGGCAGGCATCGTATCCTTCCACGTCCGCTTCCGGATTGCGCTCCGCATATCCGTTGTCCTGGGCTTCCTTCAAAACTTCGTCATAGTCAGCTCCCTCATAGAACATTTTGCTGAGCATATAGTTGGTCGTTCCGTTCAGGATACCTGTGATTTCTTCGATCTTATCTGCTGTCAGACAGGAATTCAGTGCGCGGATGATCGGGATCCCGCCGCCCACGCTCGCTTCAAACAGGAAATTAAGTTCTCTATCCCTGGCAATGGAAAGGAGCTCTGCCCCGTGCTTCGCAACCAGAGCTTTATTGGACGTAACAACGCTCTTTCCCGCCTCAAGGCAGCGTTTCACAAATGTATATGCAGGCTCAATGCCGCCCATCACCTCAACTACGATACGGATTTCCGGATCATTGATGATCACATCCACATCATGAACAATTTTTTCCTGGATCGGATCTCCGGGGAAATCTCTGAGATCGAGCACATATTTAATATTAATTTCATTGGCCGCGCGCTGATTGATCACGTCTCCATTCGTATTGATCACTTCCACGACTCCGGAACCCACGGTACCGTATCCCATTACTGCTATATTTACCATCGTTTTCTCCTTCTTACGTACTCTTTGATTTGTTGATTTATTCAAACCGGTTTTATTCTTCTGCCGGCTGTCCCGTTTCAGCACTTAAGTATGCATTGATAAACGGATCGATATTGCCGTCCATCACGGCGTTTACATTGCTGACCTCTGTGTTGGTCCTGTGATCTTTCACAAGAGTATAGGGCTGCATGACATAGGAACGTATCTGGTTTCCGAAATTGATATCCCGGACCTCGCCCCTGATATCCGACATTTTCTCAGCCTGTTCCTGCTGTTTCATCAGATAAAGCTTGGATTTGAGCATCTGCATCGCCTTATCTTTATTCATATGCTGGGAACGTTCATTCTGACACTGCACTACGATTCCGGTCGGAAGGTGGGTGATACGCACAGCAGATGATGTTTTGTTGATATGCTGGCCTCCCGCACCGCTGGACCGGTAAGTATCGATCTTCAGATCATCATCATTGATCTCAATATCGATATCTTCCTCAATATCCGGGATCACATCGCAGGACGCAAAAGATGTCTGCCTCTTCCCGGCCGCGTTAAACGGTGAAATACGCACCAGACGATGCACGCCTTTCTCAGAGCGCAGATAGCCGTAGGCATTCTCGCCTTTTACTTCAAAGGTAACGCCCTTGATGCCGGCTACATCTCCCTCCAGATAATCCAATTCCTCCACGTCGTATCCCTTTTTCTCCGCCCATCTTGTATACATGCGGTACAACATGCCCGCCCAGTCACAGGACTCCGTACCGCCGGCTCCCGCATGGAGCGTCACGATGGCATTGTCTTTGTCATAAGGACCTGTCAGAAGCGTACTGATCCGAAGCTCTTCAAACGTCGTCTCAAATGCTTCCAGTTCCTCCTCGATCTCTTTTGAAGTATCCTCATCCGGTTCTTCTTCACTCATCTCGATCAGCAGCTTCATGTCCTCATAATCTGAGCATAACTGTTCGATCTGCTTGACAGAATCCTGAAGATTCTTCAGTTCTTTCATCACCTGCTGGGAAACTTCTGGATCATCCCAGAAACCGGGTTCCTCCAGTCTTTTCTGTAATTCTTCGATTCTAAGCTTCTTTGACGCTAAGTCAAAGTGAATCCCTCAGATCTTTCAGCGGTTCTTCATATGCAGTCAGTCTTGACTTTAATTCATCTAATAAAACCACCTTATTCACCTCTTTCTCAAATTTCATTTTGAAAATTGCTTTCGGCCTCAGCCGACTTTTTTACGGCCGCAGCACTGTTTGTATTTCTTTCCGCTTCCACACGGACACGGATCGTTAGGATAAATCTTCTTCTCCGCACGTTTCTTCGGTGCGCGAACCGAAGTGTCGTCTTTGTTCGTGCCGGTCACTTTCGCAACCTCTTCACGTTCTACTTTCTGTTCCACGCGGATGTGGAAGAGCGTACGGATCGTTGTCTCTGCGATCATGTTCGTCATCTCACCGAACATATTGTAACCTGTCATCTTGTACTCCACAAGCGGGTCTCTCTGGCCATATGCCTGAAGTCCGATTCCCTGGCGGAGCTGGTCCATATCATCAATATGATCCATCCATCTTGCATCGATGACTTTCAGAAGAACGACACGCTCGATCTCACGGATCTGTTCTGCCTCCGGGAACTCTGCCTCTTTCGCCTCATACGCCTTGACCGCACGTTCTTTTAACAGATGTTTGAGCTCTTTCTGGCGCATATCCTGGCACTCTTTCTCTGTCGGCAGCTCCAGCTGCGGGATCACATTGTGGAGATTGACATCAAGGCCTTTGATATCCCAGTCTTCTGAGTCTGCCTCCGGAGAAGCAAAACGGTCTGTAATATTTTCCACGTACTCTGTGATCATATTATAGATCGTATCTCTCATACTCTCGCCATCGAGCACCCGGCGTCTCTCTCCGTAGATGATCTCTCTCTGCTCATTCATAACCTGGTCATACTCAAGCAGATTCTTACGGATTCCAAAGTTGTTGATCTCCAGTTTCTTCTGAGCAGATTCAATGGCATTTGAAAGCATCTTATGTTCAATCTGTTCACCTTCCTGTACGCCAAGCGCATTAAACACGCTCATCAGACGTTCAGAACCGAACAGACGCAGCAGATCATCCTCCAGAGAGATATAGAAACGAGATTCTCCGGGATCGCCCTGACGTCCGCTTCGTCCGCGGAGCTGATTATCGATACGCCTTGACTCATGCCGCTCTGTACCTATGATCTTCAATCCCCCTGCTGCCCTTGCCTCATCGTCCAGCTTGATATCTGTTCCACGGCCTGCCATGTTGGTAGCAATAGTCACTGCACCATGAACACCGGCGTCGGCTACGATCTCAGCCTCCTGCTCATGATACTTCGCATTCAGTACATTGTGCTTGATGCCTTCTTTTTTCAGCATTCCGCTCAACAGCTCAGACACTTCGATCGTGATCGTACCGACAAGCACCGGCTGTCCTTTTGCATGAGCTCTCTTCACTTCATCGATAACAGCCTTATATTTCTCTTTCTTAGTCTTGTAAACAGCATCTTCAAGATCCACACGCTGTACCGGCTTGTTCGTCGGGATCTCGATAACGTCCATTCCATAAATATCACGGAATTCCTTTTCCTCCGTAAGAGCCGTACCAGTCATACCACTCTTCTTATCAAATTTATTGAACAGGTTCTGGAATGTGATCGTTGCCAGTGTCTTGCTCTCCCGGCGGACCTTCACATGCTCCTTCGCCTCGATTGCCTGATGAAGTCCGTCGGAATAACGGCGTCCCGGCATGATACGTCCGGTAAACTCATCGACGATCATAACTTCGCCTTCCGGCGTCACCACGTAATCCTGGTCTTTAAACATCAGATTGTGCGCGCGCAGCGCCAGTATGATATTGTGCTGGATCTCCAGATTCTCCGGATCTGCCAGATTCTCAATGTGGAAGAACTGTTCCACTTTCTTGATACCGTCTTCTGTCAGATTGACCGTCTTCTCTTTCTCATTGACAATGAAATCTCCGGTCTCCTCGATCTCCTCGCCCATAATCGCGTTTATCTTGGAGAATTCTCCGCTGGCTTCGCCCCGCTCGAGCTGACGTGCCAGAATATCGCATGCCTCATACAGCTTAGTTGATTTTCCGCTCTGTCCGGAAATGATAAGCGGTGTTCTTGCCTCATCGATCAGGACAGAATCGACCTCATCGATGATTGCAAAATGAAGTCCTCTCTGCACCAGCTGTTCTTTATAGATGACCATATTATCACGCAGGTAATCAAAACCAAGCTCATTGTTTGTCACATACGTGATATCACAGTTATATGCTTCCCGGCGTTCCTTATTGTCCATTCCGTTGAGCACAACGCCCACTGTAAGTCCGAGGAATTCATGGACTTTTCCCATCCACTCAGCGTCACGTTTTGCCAGATAGTCATTGACTGTAACGATATTGACGCCTTTTCCTTCCAACGCATTCAGATATGCCGGAAGTGTAGACACAAGTGTCTTACCTTCACCGGTCTTCATCTCAGCGATACGTCCCTGATGAAGAATGATTCCGCCGATGAGCTGTACTCTGTAATGGCGCATCCCGAGGACTCTGAATGCAGCTTCTCTCACGACTGCATATGCTTCCGGAAGAATATCGTCCAGGGTCTCTCCCTCACTCAGACGCTCCTTGAACTCTCTGGTCTTGCCTTTAAGTTCCTCATCAGAGAGTGCTTTCATCTCAGGCTCCATGGACTCGATCCTGTCAACGATCGGGTAGATCCGCTTCAGTTCGTTCTCGCTGTGGGTGCCGAAAATCTTCTCTATAATACCCATATTACCCAATTAACTCCTTATAAATAGTCTTGCACCGGCGCACAGCCCCGATGCACTTACGTTTTCCATTTTAACACTAACGGAAAGCTAATTCAACAAGTTCATAACTTGTTTACATTTACAGTTCAGCCTCTATATCTTTTCACTTTATCATAAGGCAGTTTTCCCCCGAACAGATCCAGGGCGCTCCCAACGGTGAAGTCAACGTTTCCACCGCCTGCTGCCGCAAAGTGCTCCAGATCTTCCATAGAACTGATGCCGCCGGCATATGTGACCGGAATTCCGCGCCACTCTCCCAGCATGCGTACAAGCTCTTCCTCCATCCCGGATCGTTTTCCTTCCACATCCACGCCATGGATCAGGAACTCATCGCAGCTGTCCGCCAGCTCTGTCAGCACATCTTCTGTCAGTCTCATATCCGTGAACTTCTGCCACCGGTCCGTCACCACATAATAGCCGTCCTCTCTCTTTCTGCAGCTTAAGTCCAGTACGATATGTTCTTTTCCCACTGCCGAGAGCAGCCTATCCAGATTGTTCCTTTGAAAGACACCGTCCTGAAACACATAGGAAGTCACGATCACATGGCTGGCTCCCGCATTCAAGAAGTCACGTGCGTTTCCTGCGTGAATGCCTCCTCCGATCTGCATGCCGTCCGGATATGCCGCAAGAGCCTCCATAGCCTGCCGCTTTGTATCTTCATAATACCGGGAGCCGGCAGGGTTCAGCAGAATAATATGGCCTCCGCTGAGTTTGTCCTTTTTGTAAAGTTCTGCATAAAATGCCGCTCCAAATTCTGAAGCAAAATTCGTACTGGCCTGATCGCCTTCATCCCTCAGGCTGCCTCCGACGATCTGCTTTACCTTTCCGTTATGTATATCGATACATGGTCTGAATCTCATCTTTTTCTCTCTTTCTGCTTATTGCTGTTCTTTTGACTTCCCTCATCACAGATACTGCCGCAGGAAGACCTGATCCTCCTGCGGCAGTATCTGTTTCTCTTCAAATTTTACTGCAACATATTATCGATTATTCTGCGCATTATCCTGAGTCTCATTACTATCCGTCATATCATCCGCTGCTTTATCGATTCCGTCTGTCACATCATCGGTGACGTCGTCCACGCCGTCCGTTACATCGTGCACAGCGTCATCCAGAATTCCGTCTCCTTCTGTCGCATCATTCATCGTTCTATCTTCAGTAGTATCATTATTGCTGCTGTCCGTGCCATTGTTATCATCTCTTTCAGTATCTGTAGTGGACTGGTCAGCACCGTTGTCTGCATTATCCCTGCTGCCGCAGGCAGTTGCCCCCAAAAGTACGAATGTACATGTCATAAGCAGCAGAAGCTTCTTCATTTTTTTCATAAAAGCAGTCTCCCTTTCCATAAATATTGTTGTACTTCTACTATCTGCACATTTTCAATATTTATACACGAAAGAGATCTTTTTAACAAAAACTATTTTGCGTTTTTTCTGAGCTTTTCCAATGCCCTTGCTTCAATCTGCCGCACCCGTTCTCTGGTAACACCGAGAATTTCACCGATTTCCTCCAGCGTGTGGGGTTTTTCATCATCGAGCCCGTATCTCAGGCGGATAACCTGCCGCTCTCTGTCTCCCAGCGTCTCCAGAAGCTCTTTTACTTCCTCCTGCTGCACCAGAGCATTCATCGCCTCCTCTGGAGTCATTTCTGTTCTGTCCTCTACCATATCTCCCAGACTGTTCTCCCCGTCGTCACCAACGGGTGTTTCCAGAGATACCGGGCTCTGCAGGTAATTGATAATATTTTTCACATCCTCTTCTGTCTTATCGCCCAGTTTCTCCGCGATTTCTTTGGGGGTTGCATCGCGTCCCAGTGACTGCTGGAGCTCCCTGGCTGTTTTCTGCACACGCTTCATATTCTCAGCCACATGTACCGGAACACGGATCTCCCGGGACTGCTGGTCGATCGCCCTCTGCATGGCTTCCTTGATCCACCAGGATGCGTAAGTAGAAAACCGGTTTTCTTTCGTATAATCATATTTTTCGGCTGCGCGCATCAGCCCCATATTTCCTTCCTGTATCAGATCCATAAGCGGAATGCCTCTGCCGGTATAATGCTTTGCCAGAGAGACCACCAATCTTAAATTTCCCTCTGAAAGTCTCTTTCTGGCATCCTCATCACCTTTGGCACTCTTCTCTCCGAGACTGCGTTCTTCCTCCTCGCTCAGAAGCGGGATCTGCCCGATCTCATTCAGATAGATCTGCAGAGGTTCTGACACTTTTTCTTCCGGGGTCAGCTGTTCTTTTTCCATAATCAATTGCACCTTTTCTATAGTTTTTCAATAATCTCGCCGTTTCTGTAAGCCGCAAGCAGCCGCTCCAGATCTTTTACCTGTTCCTTAAGCTCCCTTCCGTTGTCCGTATCACCGACCAGGATACGGTCATGGACCCTCTGGACAACTGTAAGTTCAGAGTGGATGTCATTTTCTTTTTCAATTGCGTCCTCCGTGGATTCAAACGGCTCATGTGCCACCAGCAGGAGTCCGTAAGAATTGTAAATGAGCGTGTAGCCCGCAATCCCGGTCTGCTTCTGATACGCTTTGGAAAACCCTCCGTCGATGACCATGACCTTGCCGCCGCATTTCACCGGACTCTCTCCATCTTTTCTTTTGACCGGCACATGTCCGTTGACAATATGCCCCTCCGCCGGATCAAGTCCGAATTCTCTCATAATATTGTCGATCACATTTTCATTTTCTATGTACGAATAATACGGATTCTTCTTCTCTACATGTGTTTCTTTTTCAGCAATGAAATACCGTTCAAAAGTCGCCATCTTATTTTTACCGAATAGCGGTGAATCCGGATGGAGCCAGATATACCACATGATATCCTTGCCGTCTTCCCGCTCCTTTTTATCAAGAGCGAAAAATCCTTTTCTCACATAAGCATCCAGAGCATCATAGAGCTCTCTGCCCCGGTATTGCTTCCCATAGACTTCTGTCTCTTTCAGACCGCCGTCTTGATCAAGGGGAACACATCCATGATAAAGGAGATTATCATTATACACCTTATACAGGCCGCCCTTTGCCAGCAGAAAACGCATATGCTGCTGGAGCTTCCCGCAGTTGACAAACGCTTTTTCCAGGCGTTCCATGATATCTTCCTCTTCTTCCGTCAGCATGTACGGATCTTCCGGGTCTATCGTTGGGAAATTCGTGTCCAGGAGACGGTATTCCTTTCCCTCCAGCTCTATTGTTCCCTTCTCATAGTCGATCCTGTGCAGCAACGCACGGTTCTCGAGGTGGAAAGATTTCTGTCTCTTAATGATCTGTCCTTCAATTTTAAATTGTATGATAGAAATTGCCTTGTGAATCCTGAGATTCATCTGCATCTCATCGGTATCCGGCCGGTCCGGCACTTTCAGTTTAAAGCAGGTGCATGGATCTTCTTTATACACCTTGATGGCAAATGTAGCCAATGGTAGCAGATTAATGCCATACCCTTCTTCCAGAATATCCAGGTTGCCGTACCTTGCACAGATTCGGATCACATTGGCAATACATCCTCTTTGTCCGGCAGCCGCTCCCATCCACAGGACATCATGGTTTCCCCACTGAATGTCCAGTGAATGATACGTCATGAGCTTGTCCATTATAATATGCGGTCCCGGACCTCTGTCATAAATATCGCCCACGATGTGGAGATGATCGACCACAAGCCGCTGGATCAACTCCGAGATCGCCACGATAAAATCTTCCGCCCTGCCGATTCTTATGATGGTAGAGATGATTTCATTATAATAGGACTCTTTATCGCTCACTTCTGCTTTCTCAGTAATTAATTCCTCGATCACATAGGCAAAATCTTTTGGAAGCGCCTTTCTTACCTTCGATCTGGTATACTTGCTCGCTGCCCGCTTGCTCACTTCGATCAGCAGATAGAGATGGACCCGATACCAGTCGTCCATATTTGCCTCTGTCTTTTTGATCATATCCATCTTCTGTTTCGGATAATAGATCAGCGTTGCAAGCGACCGCTTGTCCCGGATGCTCATTGTATTTCCGAACACGTCATCGATCTTACGGCGGACAGAACCCGATCCGTTCTTAAGCACATGGGAAAAAGCCTCGTATTCTCCGTGCACATCTGTCAGAAAATGTTCCGTTCCTTTCGGCAGGTTCAGTATTGCCTGAAGGTTGATGATCTCCGTGGACGCCGCCGCGATCGTAGGATAAAGATCAGACAGCCGCTCCAGATACCTGGTTTCAAGATTTTTCATTTCTTCCTCCTGACTCTCTCCGTAGTCACATATTAAAGGGCTGCTTCTTTTTAACATTAAAGCATTGTTCTACAGGCCGACCACATCTCCCATATCATACATGCCGGCCGCTTTTCCAGCCAGATATTTGCCTGCTTCCACAGCGCCTTTTGCAAATACACTTCTGGAATATGCCGAGTGCTTGAATTCGATCACTTCATCTGTTCCCGCAAAGATCACCTCGTGATCGCCGACGATGGTTCCTCCGCGCACAGCTGAGATTCCTATTTCCTTTTTCTCCCTTTTCTGCCTTACCTGACTTCTGTCATATACATAATGATATTCCTGATCCAGTGCATCGTTCAGGGAATCGGCCAGTGCAAGCGCCGTTCCGCTTGGAGCGTCCAGCTTCTGATTATGATGCCGTTCCACGATCTCCATGTCATATCCGGCAGGTGCGAGTACTTTCGCCGCACTCTGAAGCAGTTTAAGCAGCAGATTGATCCCCAGTGACATATTTGCCGATTTGAGGATTGCGATCTCTTTTGACGCCTCCTCCACTTTTTTGAGCTGTTCCTCTGAAAGACCTGTTGTACAGAGGACCACCGGGAGTTTTTTCTCCACGCAATAGTCGAGAAGACTGTTGACTGCTTTTGCCGTGGAGAAATCAATGACAACATCCACGTCTATGTCGCACTTTTCAACAGAGTCGAATACCGGATAATCGTTCGGCACTTCTGTGAAAGCATCAACACCGGCAGCAATGACTGCATTCTCCTCTCCTTTTACGATCTCAGTGATCATTCTTCCCATCTTACCATTGCATCCATGCAGCATAAATTTTACCATTATATTCAACCTCCTGTAACTTTGCCATATATAAAAAGGATATCATATCTGAGAGTTAATCTCAATACATGATATCCTTTTAACAAACCTTAACAAACACTGTGACCTCAGTCCACACTTTGCCCGGCATGCCGCCCGTCTATTCTTCCACGCATTCCAGCTTGCTTACTGAAACTTCATATGCCGTCCTTGTCTCCGTCTCTGTCTCGGAAAGTTTCTTTACATACTCCCTGCTCTGGATCCGTCCCAGTATCCTGACGTGCTCGCCTACTTCAAAACCGGAAGCATAACGTGCATTTCTTCCCCAGCAGATACACGGGATGTAGTCTGATTTTCCATAGGGACGGTTCACAGCCAGCAGAAGATCTGCAATCTCTCTCCCGAGCGGCGTCTTCCTGTATACCGGCCGTTTACACATATAGCCTTCCAGCAGGATGTGGTTCGTCCGCGCGCCGTCCGGTTCTTCCTCCACAAACTCGATTTCCCGTGCGAATACCGACAATACAAGCCGGTTCCTCTGTTCTTCATGACGGTTATAGGAACGGAACTGTCCCGTTACCATAATGCACCGGTTACGGTAATCCTGCGTCACATCGATCAGCCGTTCTGACACCATGACCGGGATCCTGTCATTTGAGCTGCTCAGTCTCCTGACAAGAATGTCCACCATATAAAATCCCTCGCCGAACACTTCGTGGCTGTATGTAAACTCTGACACCACTGTTCCTATGACTGTTACCTGATTGTTCTCAATGATCTTATCTGACATAATCTGTAGTTCTCCCTTCCTCTTCCTGGTATTTTTGAGTCAATACTAAATTTATGAATCAGCCGTCATGTTTAGAACAGATTTTTCAATGATTCGTTCGACATCTTTCTCGATGGCTCTCTTTCCATATGTAACAGTTCAGCCCACGCCATTCGCAAAGCCGCACTCCGTGCTTACCGCGGCTGCGCCGCATCTTTGCTCATATACTGGCGCTCAGCTCATCGGGGGAGGAAGGGGACGGATCTTTATGCAAGCATAAATCCGTCCCCTTCCTCCCCCGATGGCTGAACTGTTACTTGTAAAATACTGATTTTGTGATAGAATAAGAAAGTTACAGTTACAATTTATGACATTATATAAGGAAAGAGTGTTAACGAATATGAAGACAAAACGTGAAGATGTAAGAAATATTGCAATTATCGCTCATGTTGACCACGGCAAGACAACACTGGTCGACGAGCTTTTAAAGCAAAGTGGTGTATTCCGCGAAAACCAGGAAGTGGCGGAACGCGTCATGGACTCCAACGATATTGAGCGCGAACGTGGAATTACCATTTTATCCAAAAATACCGCGGTACATTACAAAGGAGTAAAGATCAATATCATCGACACTCCAGGCCATGCCGATTTTGGCGGCGAAGTGGAGCGTGTCCTCAAGATGGTAAACGGTGTCATCCTCGTGGTAGATGCCTTTGAGGGAGCTATGCCTCAGACAAAATTTGTACTCAGAAAAGCGCTGGAATTGAATCTTCCAGTCATTGTATGCATCAATAAGATCGACCGGCCGGAAGCACGCCCGGAGGAAGTGATCGACGAAGTACTCGAACTCTTCATCGACCTTGGCGCTTCCGACGAACAGCTTGAATGCCCGTTCGTCTACGCTTCTGCCAAAGCCGGCGTAGCCGTACTGGACCTCACAGACGAAGAAAGAGACATGAAACCGCTCTTCGAAACGATCCTCGACTATATTCCGGCTCCCGAGGGAGATCCGGATGCTCCGACACAGGTGCTTATCAGTACCATCGACTACAATGAATATGTAGGCCGCATCGGTATCGGAAAAGTAGACAACGGAACGATTGCCGTCAATCAGGAAATGGTCCTTGTCAACCATCATGATCCGGACAAAAAGGAAAAAGTAAAGATCAGTCGTCTCTATGAGTTTGATGGTCTGAATAAAGTAGAGGTAAAGGAAGCGACGATCGGTTCGATCGTGGCGATCTCCGGTATCTCCGATATCTCCATCGGAGACACTCTCTGCTCTCCAGAGAAGCCGGAGGCCATCCCGTTCCAGAAGATTTCAGAGCCGACTATCGCTATGCAGTTTATCGTAAATGACAGTCCCTTTGCAGGACAGGAAGGAAAATATGTAACCTCCCGCCATCTGCGCGACCGTCTCTTCCGCGAACTCAATACTGACGTCAGCCTGCGCGTAGAAGAAATGGAAAATACAGACAGCTTCAAAGTATCCGGACGCGGAGAGCTCCATCTCTCCGTCCTCATCGAGAATATGCGCAGGGAAGGATACGAATTTGCAGTCAGCAAAGCGGAAGTTCTCTATAAAACAGACGAAAATGGAAAGAAACTGGAGCCTATGGAGCTGGCATATATTGATGTTCCGGATGAATTCACCGGCGTCGTGATCGAAAAACTGGGGCAGAGAAAAGGTGAGCTCCGGAACATGGGCACTACAGGAGGCGGCTACACACGCCTGGAGTTCTCCATTCCGGCCAGAGGACTTATCGGCTACCGCGGAGAATTCCTGACTGACACAAAAGGTAACGGAATCCTGAACACAAGTTTTGACGGTTATGCACCGTACAAAGGTGATATCCAGTACCGCAAACAGGGATCACTCATCGCCTTCGAGACCGGGGAAGCCGTCACTTACGGTCTGTACAGCGCGCAGGAACGCGGCACACTGTTTATCGGACCTGGTGAAAGGGTATACGCAGGTATGGTCATCGGCCAGAACGGAAAAGCCGAGGACATTGAGCTCAATGTCTGCAAGACAAAGCATCTGACGAATACACGTTCCTCCAGTGCTGATGAAGCCCTCCGGCTCACGCCGCCGCGCATCCTCAGTCTGGAGCAGGCACTTGACTTCATAGATACAGATGAGCTGCTTGAAGTAACTCCGAAATCTCTGCGCATCCGAAAGAAAATCCTTGATTCCAGAATGCGCAAAAGAGCAAATATGAAATAAATATAAAAACGGAAAAATCACACGGATTAAAGTGATTCGTTCTATACATTAATGCTGTTCCATGTTATAATATTTACATAATACATACACATATTTAACACATGTTTATGTAGAATATGAACAAAAAGGAGTTGAACAGTATGAATTTTATCATCAGTGGAAAAAACATCGAAGTAACTCAAGGACTCAAAGACGCAATCGAGCAGAAATTAGGAAAGCTTGAGAGGTACTTCACTCCTGAAACAGAAATCATCGTAACCTTAAGCGTAGAGAAAGGGCGCCAGAAGATCGAGGTAACAATCCCGGTCAAAGGAAACATCATCCGCTCAGAGCAGACGAGCAATGACATGTATGTATCCATCGATCTTGTAGAAGAGATCATTGAGCGCCAGCTCCGCAAATACAAAAACAAGCTGGTGGCAAAGAATCAGGGACATCCCACTTCGGCTGCACCAACCGGAAGCATCCGGAAAGAATTCATTGATTCTGAGGAAGAATCTCCCGAAGATGACGAGATCCGCATCGTGCGCACGAAGAGATTCGGCATCAAACCAATGTATCCGGAAGACGCCTGCATTCAGATGGAGCTTCTGGGACACAGCTTCTTCGTTTTCTCCAATGCAGAGACAGACGAGGTCAATGTAGTATATAAAAGAAAAGACGGTTCCTTCGGACTGATCGAACCCGAATTTTCATAATTCAGGTCAAAGTATAAACCGCCTGTGGAAACGTACTTCATGAATCCCCATGAAATACCGCTTTCGCAGGCGGTTTCTATTTTATAGCTCCCAGACTTCCACCCCGTTCTCAGTTCGCGCAAACCAGCATTTGCCTTTTTTCTCCATAACGGCCTGGCCGTTCGTTCCTTCAAGCACTTCTTTTGTGAAAGCCCCCTCTTCCTCCTCCGGAACAAGTAAGGAGATAACTACCTTATCCGTATAATCAGTATCCAGAATATACAGGTCTCTCCGGGCGATAAGATATTGTATCTTTCCGAGTCCTGTATAATCTGTGTAAATATCCAGTTTAAATCCAAAAATCCGGGTAATAATCACAGTATCCGAAAGTGCTGCGGCAGTCGCGGCCGTATATGCACGCACCAGTCCGCCTGTCCCGAGAAGCGTACCGCCGAAATATCTCGTCACAACCACAAACACATCCGTCACATTTCGCCCGCGTATCACTTCAAGAATCGGTTTCCCGGCAGTCCCGGCGGGCTCTCCGTCATCACTCATCCGCTCTGATGCAGGATTGCGCCCGATCACATAAGCCCAGCAGTGATGCCTGGCGTCCCAGTACCGCTTTTTTACCTCTTCAAGATGAGCAAACGCCTCATCCTCAGAGACGACAGGGTAAACCTCTGCGATAAACCGGGATTTTTTCTCTATGTACTCTCCTGTGCCGCCCCTGTATACGGTATCATATCTGTCCATCAGCCCCTCCTTTCAGTCATATAACGCACTCCACAAACTGACTCTAATATATTATCAAAAAATGTAGAAAATATGAAGATTTTATTTTTAACTTTATTTATATGAACATATTTGATATAATCATGGAAGTTGAAAAGGAGGATGTTATTCGTGAATTACGGAAAAAGAAACCTTTCCAGAAGAAAAAAGAGTATTTCTTCTAAAAAGAGAATGAAAAAGAAACGAGTAGGCGTACGGTTCTTTAAGGCTCTTATCATATGTATACTCCTTCTGGGAATCATCTGTCTCATAGGAGGCGCGGTCTTTGCCAAGAAGATCATAGACAATACTCCTGCTGTCTCGGCAGATGACATACTTCCCCAGGGATATACAACAAATATTACTGATCAGAGCGGGAACGTACTCGAGACTCTGAAAGACTCCGATTCCAACCGTGTCTATAAAACATATGCGGAGATTACGGCAAATTCCGAGTATCTCCCCCATGCATTTGTAGCAATCGAGGACGAACGTTTTTACGAGCACAACGGAATCGACCTTCAGGGTATCATAAGAGCCGGAATTGTAGGTATTACCAATGGCTTTCATTTTACAGAAGGCGCCAGCACTCTGACCCAGCAGTTGATCAAGAACAACGTGTTCCCGGATTTCGTCAACGAGGAGACGCTTTTTGACAGAGTTGAGCGAAAACTGCAGGAACAGTATCTGGCCCTCCAGATTGAAAAAGAGATGAGCAAGGAAGAAATCCTTGAGGCCTATATGAATACGATCAATCTCGGCCAGGGATGTCTTGGTGTGCAGACAGCTGCAACCCGTTACTTCAACAAAGATGCTGCTGACCTGACGCTTTCCGAATGTGCGGTCATCGCGGCCATAACTCAGAATCCTACCACTTATGATCCTGTGACAAATCCTGATAAAAATGCAAGCCGCCGTAAAGTCGTTCTCGGCAACATGCTGGATCAGGGATACATCAATCAGTCGGAATATGACGAGGCCATGGCAGATCCGGTATACGACCGTATTCTCGAGACCGCTGCCGTGACGGCAGATACAACGCCTTACTCCTATTTTACAGACGCACTGATTGAAGATGTCGTACAGGATCTAAGGGATGAAAAAGGATATTCCGAGACTCAGGCATACAACCTGCTTTACAGTGGAGGACTTACCATCAAGTCCACACAGGATACATCTATCCAGGCAATCTGTGATGAAGTAATATCGGACGAAAGCTATTATCCGGCAACAGAATACGGTCTGGAATACGCTTTGACGATACACCGGGCAGATGGTTCTTCCGAGAACTACAGTAAGGAAAATCTCCGGACTTTCATCAGCGAAAATTATGATAGTGAGAATCCGCTTGTCTTCTCTTCCGAAGACGAGGCGTTACAGATGATCGAAGCTTATAAAGCAACACTCAATATCAATACTGACGCCGGTGATTCTGTGGATGAAAGATACACGATCACACTGCAGCCTCAGGTCTCTTTCGTGGTCATGGACCAGTACACAGGGCAGGTAAAAGCCATAGTCGGCGGACGCGGGGAAAAGTCAGGCAACCTTACATTCAACCGTGCCACAGATGATCCGCAGCAGCCTGGTTCTGTGTTCAAGATCCTGTCGACTTACGCTCCCGGTCTGAATGAAGGTAAGATCACGCTTGCAACGACAAAGGTAGATGAACCATATGAATATGAGAGTGGACAGAATGTGCCTAACTCCTACAGTGGATATCGAGGGGCTATGTCAGTCCGCGATGCAATCAAAATATCCTGTAACACGATTGCTGTAGAGACTCTCACCGATGATGTCGGTCTGAAAACAGGTTATGAGTATTTGAAAAATAACTTTGCATTCAGCACGATCACAGAATCTGATATCGCACAGGCAACAGCTCTTGGCGGTATCACCGAAGGTGTATATAATCTCGAACTTACAGCCGCATTTGCATCTATCGCAAACAGCGGCACATACACGGAGCCGGTCCTCTATACAGAAATTCTCGATCACGACGGCAATGTTCTGATTGATAACACTGCTCCGGCAACACACGAAGCGATCAAGGATTCCACAGCTTATCTTCTAACGAGCGCAATGGAGGATGTAGTTAACAGCGGTACAGGATATGGTGCCGGCCTGAGTAACATGGCCACAGCCGGAAAGACCGGTTCCACAGACGATTATGTGGACCGCTGGTTTGTGGGCTATACTCCTTACTATACCGCAGGTATCTGGGGCGGTTATGATGCCAATAAATCCATGTCAGGTTACGGTTCCTGGCACCTGACCATCTGGAATGCCATCATGGAGCGGATCCACCAGAATCTGGAATACAAAGATTTTGAAATTCCGACTTCTGTCGTGCAAAAATCAATCTGTACGGAGACCGGACTTCTTGCAGTCAGCGGCTGCCCGGCAATAACAGATTATTTTGACAAAGACTTCCTTCCTACGGAAAGTTGTCCGGGACATGTCCAAAGGCACACATCTGACAGTGGTTCAGAAACAAATACTTCTGATGATACCGGTAACACTAATACCGGCGATACGAACACCGGCAATGGTAATACCGGCGACGGCAATACCGGCGGCGGTGAGACCGGCGGCGGCAATACCGGCGGCGGCGATACCGGCGGTGGCAATACCGGCGGCGGCGATACCGGCGGTGGCAATACCGGCGGTGGTGAGACCGGCGGCGGCGGTGAGACCGGCGGCGGTGAGACCGGTGGCGGTGAGACCGGCGGCGGCAATATCGGCGGCGGTGAGACCGGTGGCGGTGAAACACCAGCCCAATAAAAATCTTTAACAAAAAATTCCTTTCCGGGTCAAGCGACTCCGGAAAGGAATTTTTTAGTTGAAATTTGCTATTATTCAGATAATCTGCTGATCATTCATTATCCAATACCAATTTTGCTGCACCGCAGATCCCGGCATCATTTCCAAGTTTTGCAAGCACAAACCTCACATTCTTGTCTGCGAAAAATGCTCTCTCCATATAAGGTTCTCTTATGTAAGGGATGAGCACTTCTCCCGCTTTCGATACACCGCCGCCGATGACAAAAACAGCCGGATCCGTCACTGCTGCCAGATTAGCCAGACCATATCCCAGATATTTCCCGAATGTAGTGGCGATCTCCTTTGCCACCTCATCTCCTGCTTTCACCGCATCAAAGACATCCTTAGCTGTAATATCTTCTTTGTTCAGGATTGTAGTGCACATCTCCTGACCGAGTTTCTGTTTTGCCAGACGTACGATACCTGTAGCAGATGCATACTGTTCCAGACAGCCTCTGTTGCCACAACCACAGCGGTCTGTCTCATCATAGTTCACACACAGATGTCCGATCTCCCCGCCTGCGCCGTTTGCGCCGACAAGCATCTTTCCATCGATAATGATGCCGCCTCCGACGCCGGTGCCAAGCGTTACCATGATCATATTCTTCTCGCCTTCTCCGCCGCCTTTCCACATTTCGCCGAGAGCAGCTACATTAGCATCATTTGCAATATAAGAGGTAAGCCCTGTCAGCTCTTCAAGTTCTTTCTTAACTTCCTTATATGTCCAGCCCAGATTTGCACTTCCGTTTACGACACCTTCCGCGGTCACAGGAGCCGGAACCCCTGCACCGATTCCTGCAATATCATTTTTATCCAGCTCATGTTCCTCGATCTTCTTCTCAATCGATGCTGCAATATTCGGCAGAATTGCCTTTCCCTCTTCAGAGGTATCCGTCGTGATCTCCCATTTATCAAGAATCGTGCCCGACTCCTCAAAGAGACCCATCTTTACCGTAGTTCCTCCTATGTCTACTCCAAAACAATACTTCATGGCTTTGCTCTCCTTTTCTCTCATTCCTATTTTTTCTTTTTTGCAATATTCTCCTGAACCCTTTTATAGAGCTCAGCAGCTGCATTGTAGCCCATCTGTTTCTGTCTGTGGTTGACAGCAGCGGACTCTACAATGATCGCAAGATTTCTTCCCGGACGGATTGGAATGCGGTGACATACCACTTTATTTCCGAGGAATTCTGTGTACTCCTCCTCAAGGCCGAGCCTGTCATATTCTTTGTCTCTGCTCCAGTCTTCCAGTGTGATTACAAGATCGATATTCTGTGTCTCTCTTATACTCTGGACACCGAACATAGACCTAACGTCGACAATACCGATACCCCTCAGCTCGATAAAATGCTTTGTAATCTCCGGAGCAGTACCCACCAGTGTCTCATCGCTCACCTTTCTGATCTCAACAACATCGTCCGTCACAAGACGGTGTCCTCTCTTAATCAGCTCAAGAGCCGCCTCGCTCTTTCCGATACCGCTCTCCCCCATGATCAGCACGCCTACGCCGTATACATCCACAAGCACTCCATGAATAGAAATGCATGGAGCCAGACGGACATTCATCCATCGTATGATCTCCGCCATGAAGTCCGACGTCTGCTTCGCAGTGTTAAAGATCGGAACGCCGTACTTCACTGCAGTTTTAAGGAAGCTTTCCTCAGGCACAACATCACGGCAGAACACAATACACGGGATCGGATGCTGCAGCAGTTTTTCGTATGTTTCCTGACGCTGCTCTTCGCTCAGCGTCTGAACGTATCTGTTTTCTACATTTCCGATAATCTGTACCCTGTTTGAATCAAAACGGTCATAAAATCCTGCAAGCTGCAGTGCCGGTCGATTGACATCCGGTACATTGACCACCTTTTCAACCATATCAACTTCAGGTGTAAGATTTTTCAGATTCATTTTTTCTGCAATCTCACTTAACTTTATCCCTTGTCCCATAGATTCTCTCCTCACTTTCTCCTGTTCTTTTTATCATAACACTAGTGAAAGAACTTGTATACAGATTCCGCCGCTTTTTCATTCATAGACGGTATTTTTGACAGTTCCTCCACAGAGGCTTTCTTTATCTCGTCAAGGCTGAGATATTCCCTCATCAGTGCTTTTCTGCGCGCCGGCCCGATCCCCTCAATGTCGTCAAGTATGGAGTGTACCTGTCCTTTGCCGCGCAGCTGGCGGTGGTATTCAATAGCAAACCTGTGTGCCTCATCCTGGATCCTGGTGATCAGCCGGAAGGCTTCCGAAGACCTGTCGATAGGTATTTCCTCATTATGATAGTATAATCCCCTTGTGCGGTGATGATCATCCTTTACCATACCACACACCGGAATATCAAGATGCAGTTCCTCGAGCACCTGGAGCGCCACATTGACCTGTCCTCTGCCTCCGTCCATCATGATCAGGTCCGGGAACGCAGTGAATTTTCCAAGTTCCGCATTTTCCTGTCGTTCCCGCAGCCCATGGGTAAAACGCCGGTTTAATACCTCTCTCATACTGCCGTAATCATCTGCGCCCTTGATCCCTTTGATCCTGAATTTGCGATAATCATTTCTCTTCGGGCGGCCTCTCTCATAGACAACCATGGAACCTACAGACTCAAATCCGTTTGTATTTGAGATATCATAAGCCTCCATCCTGATAACCTCGTCCAGTCCCAGCAGGGCTGCGATTTCTTTCACCGCACCGATCGTCCGCCCCTCCTCACGCTTCAGACGTTCCTTATCCTTGGTAAGCACCATCTTTGCATTTTCCTGAGCGAGTTCCACCAGTTTCTCTTTTGTCCCTTTCTTCGGCACTCTCAGCGTCACTTTCTGTCCCCGCTTGGAAGAAAGCCATGTCTCCAGGATCTCCCGGTCTTCCACTTCATCCTGGAGCATCAGCTCAGCGGGAATAAATGGCGTTCCTGCATAATACTGCAGAATAAAACTGTTTAATGTCTCTGAAGCACTCTCGCCTTTTGTGATCCGCAGGTAAAAGTGATCTCTTCCGATCAGACGGCCTCCTCTAATAAAAAATACCTGAACGACCGCATCCTCTTCCTGGGAAGCGACCGCAAGGACATCCCTGTCCTCGCCGCTTGAATCTGTGATCTTCTGCTTCTGGGCAACCTTTTTTACACTATTGATCAGTTCTCTGTACTCGATCGCGCGCTCGAATTCCAGCGCTTCAGAAGCAGCGTTCATCTTCTCTTCCAATTCCCCAAGGACTGTGTCATAATTTCCATTCAGAAACCGCAGGACTTCATTTACCGCTCTGCCGTATTCCTCCTGTGAAATATATCCCTGACAGGGAGCTTCGCACTGTTTGATATGATAGTTCAGACAGGGCCGCTCTTTCCCGATATCTCTGGGAAGACTGCGGTTGCAGCTTCTTAAGTGATACAGCTTATGGATCAGGTCTATGGTGTCCCTGACAGCCTGAGAACTTGTATAAGGCCCGAAATACCGGGCCTTATCCTTTAGCATTTTTCGTGATAACACTACCCTGGGAAAAGCTTCGCTGGTCGTTACTTTTATAAACGGATAGGTCTTGTCATCCATGAGCATCGTATTATATTTCGGATGATGCTCTTTGATCAGGTTGCATTCCAGGACAAGAGCCTCCAGCTCAGAGTCTGTAACAATATACTCAAACCGCCGGATATGTGTCACCATCTGCTCGATCTTGACACCCTTGTTCCTGCTGCTCTGGAAATACTGCCGTACCCGGTTCTTCAGGCTGATTGCCTTGCCGACATAAATGATGTGATCTTTCTCGTCGTGCATAATATATACCCCGGGACGTCCCGGCAGTTTCTTTAATTCTTCCTGAATATCAAAATTATTATTCTCCATGTTTCATGACAATGCGTCCTTCACGTTCTCCCACATTGTTCTCCTCTGTTTCATCTGGTTCCGGTATTCCTTTCACTTCCCGGAATATCTTCATGAATTCCTTGCCTGTGATCGTCTCTTTCTCGATCAGGAACGCAGCAATCTTATCAAGAGCCTCTCGGTTCTCGGCAAGGAGCTTTTTAGCCTCTTCATATGCTGCTTTCAGCATCTTCATGACTTCTTCATCGATCTCACCGGCTGTGGCATCACCGCAGTTTAATACGGCTCTTCCGTCCAGATAACGGTTCTGGATGGACTCAAGCCCCATCAGGCCGAAACGTTCAGACATGCCGTACTGCGTGATCATTGCGCGGGCGATCTTAGTCGCCTGCTCAATATCATTGGCTGCCCCAGTCGTCACTGTATCAAAGACAAGCTCCTCCGCAGCGCGCCCGCCGAGAGCTACGACGATCATAGCCTCCAGCTCTTTCTTCGTATTCAGGAATTTCTCTTCCTCCGGTGTCTGCATCACATAACCGAGAGCCCCCATCGTCCTCGGCACGATTGTGATCTTCTGCACCGGCTCTGTATTCTTCTGAAGTGCCGTAACCAGCGCATGTCCCACCTCATGATAGGAAACAATCTGTCTCTCTTCCTTGCTCATGATGCGGTCTTTCTTCTCTTTCCCGACAAGAACGACCTCCACCGCCTCAAAGAGATCTTTCTGGCTCACAACCTGTCTGCCATGCTTCACTGCATTGATGGCAGCCTCATTGATCATATTGGCAAGATCCGAGCCGACCGCACCGGAAGTTGCAAGCGCGATTGCTTCCAGATCCACGCTCTCGTCCATGCGCACGTCTTTTGCATGTACTTTCAGAATCTCCACACGGCCTTTCAGATCCGGTTTGTCCACGATGATCCTTCGGTCAAAACGTCCCGGGCGTAAAAGCGCCGGATCCAGGATCTCCGGACGGTTCGTTGCCGCCAGGATCAGGAGACCTTTATTTGTATCAAATCCGTCCATCTCCGCAAGAAGCTGGTTGAGTGTCTGTTCTCTCTCGTCATTTCCTCCAAGTGAAGAATCACGAGTCTTTCCTATAGCATCGATCTCATCGATAAATACGATACACGGAGCCTGCTGCTGAGCTTGCTTGAAAAGATCACGGACACGGGAAGCTCCCACACCCACATACATCTCCACAAATGCAGAACCAGACAAAGAGAAGAACGGCACTTTCGCCTCGCCTGCCACCGCTTTGGCAAGGAGTGTCTTTCCGGTTCCCGGCGGGCCTACAAGCAAAGCTCCTTTGGGAAGTTTTGCACCGATGCCGCTGTATTTTCCCGGATTATGAAGGAAATCCACCACTTCCTGCAGGGATTCTTTCGCCTCGTCCTCACCAGCCACATCCTGGAATGTAACGCCTGTCTCCTTCTCCATGTACATCTTGGCATTGCTTTTCCCAATACCCATCACGCCTCCGCCTTTGGTCATCTTTCGCATCAGCCACACAAGCATGAGAGCCATCAGACCGATCGGGAGGATCACAGTCAGAAACAGTTCGAGAAGTGTCTGCCCCATTGTATCAGCGGGCTCACTTCCGAACTCAACCCCTGCTTTCTCGAGTTTGTCCACCAGAGTGTAGTCGTTGACATATCCAGTGTAATAATCCGGATTTCTCTCGCCTTCATCTCCGGTACTGCTCCCTGAATGCATCTGATCCTGCAGCTGGCTCCAGACATTCCCGGGATTACTGATCCGTCCGGTTTCATGAAGCTCTTTCTGGCGTGCCTCGTCAGTCAGCGTAATATAAATCCGATCACTGTTAAGACTTACCTCCTGGACCTCTCCTTCATCGATCAGAGAAAGGAACTTATCATAGCTGATCTCCTCTGGACCGGATCCTTGCATCATAGAGTATAGCCCCATCACTATAAAAGTGACCAGCAGGGTTGTTACGAGGATAATTCCCCAGCCCTGCCGGTTGTGATTCGGGTCTTTATTTTTATTATTATTATCCATTCTATTCCTCCTAAAAACAGCTATTATTATTATAAAGACAGGTTTTGCATAAATCAACAAAAACATTATGAAAATATTGTAAATCCATGACTTTTTATAGTATACTCCCGTCTTTGACAGTTTAAGAAAGAAAAAATGGCTATATCCCTGATTT